>CAZKBT010000033.1:0-36881 GCA_964551305.1 uncultured Burkholderiaceae bacterium | reverse complement strand
CGCCCTTTGCACACCGGTTTCATCGAAGCCGCAATGATTCGCCAAGGGAAATAATCCTAGATCAGATTTGACGCGAATCCGCTAGGAAGCTCTTGGAGCCATCATGACATATATTCTCCCCTTCTTAAGAACTCTTCAATCCGAGCAAAAGGCGATGGATATGGACTGGCCGCCGCCCCCGCCATCGCCATTAGACGAAATCGGCCATAGTAAAAGTCGGATACAAGTTCGCCGCAAAATCCTTCGCTTAATGAAAGAGAAATTCCCCGGCCTGCCTTATTAAGACGCAGTACGGCCCGGCAGGTCTACTGCCCTACCTTAACCGAACCAAAGCCGTAGCTAAATCATTCTGATAGGCGCGGACCAAACACTCTCTGGAGTACAACTATGACACAGAACCAATCAAACCAGCCCGAAAAGCAGCAAGCGCCTGACCAACAGGACCAAAAGAAATCCGGACAGCAAAAAGACGAGCAAAAGCCGGGGCAGGGGCAATCCGGACAGCAGCATCAAGACAAGAAATAGGCAACTAACACGCCCCAGCCCCTCATCATTGGAGGGCTCTCTAACCCGGCCCCGCGCCGGGTTTTCTTTTGCCTATACGCGATGCGTCTTGAGCCAGTCGCGCAGCGCATGATTCATTCTGGTCTGCCAGCCATCGCCACCAGCCTTGAACGCCTCGATGATGTCCGCGTCATAGCGCACTGTCAGGGACACTTTCGGTTGCGCGCTACGTGGGCGCCCTGCTCGCTTCAATTGTTTGAATTCGCTTTCGCTTAGCTCGTAGGTATCCGGATCCGCGGCGATACCGGCATTGATCGCCGCGTCCTCTGCCTCGGTGGGCATGATCAATTTACGTTTGTGCGACATAGCTTCGTACCTCCCGTGAGTTTGCCTTACGCAGGCTGATCACATGTATGGTGTCGCGTCGCTGCGTGAACACCACGCAGTACAAGCGATCACCGATCACCCCGTACCCTATTTCGCGCAGCTCGCCGTAGTCGCGGCGGGTGTCAGGCTTGACCAAAACCTCGGGCCAATCCAGGCCGGCCGCAACCGCCAAAGACAATCCGTGTTTCGTCTGGTTGGATCTGTCTTTCACAGGGTCAAAGGTGATATTCATTGAATTATTGTAGCTACATTAAATGGACTGGTAAAGCTATTTTTGTAGTTACAAGAATAATGGTGTGTGCAGCACTCATACGCTCACTCTCGCCCGGCCGTTTTATCTTAAGGACGCGCCTGAATCTGATCAAAAGCAAGGTTGCTATTGCCCAGTACGCTGTGTGGGTAGCACTACGGGCGGACAAATGACGTAAACAGAAATGAAACGAATACGCAATTGAATACTCACTTTCCCAACGGAGAGACGATTTCGCGAAACGGGTAGTAACAATATACTCAGCAGTAGGATCACGTCTACGAGAGAATCTACTGACTGGCGTCAAGATCGCCGATAAATATGCTACCCCTTCCTAATCAAAACCCACAAGGAGAGATAATGGGAAAGCTAATGAAGGACGTGCCCGCCACGAGGTATAACTTGCTCGATAATGTACCTCCCGATCAACGGCGCGCCCAACTACTAAAAAACTTCGAAGAAGACGCTAAACAGCGCGACCAGGAAAAGATTTCACATCCCAGCTTCCTTAGCACCAGAGGCTATCACCCGCCCATTCGCAGCGCGGCCCAAGAACTTGAGGACTACATGCACCAAATCTATAGGCGGTAGCCATTCACCATATGTTACCCGCTTCGGCGGGTTTTCTTTTGCCTGCGGCTTACGAGCCGCTAGATGAATTAGATCTAGGCAAGTTGGTAATTCTCATCGGTATTTCTAGCCGCCCCTCCAGCAACGCCTTAACGCCTAGTCGAATAGCTGCTTGGTCTTCTTCGAGCTCGCCATAGCCTCGTGGATAGTATGAGGAGTTCTTAATGTGCGTTTTATCGAACTCGTAGCTCAACACACGAGCCATTTTGTGTAGCAGCTCAACAAGCAAATCAATGCGGCGAGTAACCCACTGATCTAAAGGAATCGAGGTGTCATTCAGAAGATCGAGATACGCTTTCCACGCCTCGATCACCTCTTTTTCTTTACGATGTGTAGCACCAAACTCTAAGTCAATGCGGTTCAGTGCCTCGACATGATGCGGCGATAGTAGCGTGGTCCTCGTAGCCATTAATGTCTTAAATATCACCAACTTCCTATCGCGAATTTCGCGCCTATTGTCTAGGTGACGTGACAGCCGAACCGCAATTAGCGGACCGGTTAGAACCGCCGCAATCATTAGCCAATCTGAAATACTCACATTTTCCCCACTGAAGACGAGAAGAATAAGCTCCTTCGGGAGCCCAGTACCCGCTAGACTATAAGGCAAGCTCGAACAGTTGTTTCTGAGGGTTTTTACTCTAATCGTTTATCGCCCTCTCCCGTCCCCACATACGCCCATTCCCCGCCCTTTCCAATCGGGTAAATACCTAGAAAATCTACACGCCCTTTCCCCGTTGGCTTTTGGAGTGTTATCCACAATCTGAGCCTTTCGTTACCCTTTTTACTGTACAAACATACAGGTATTATTTACGGACGCCAAAGAGAAACGCCCCGGAGCTTGGACCCTCCGGGGCGTGGTACCGCAAATTTGCTATATGTGAGGATAGCGAAATGGATGATAACGCAGAACAACAAAGAGCAGCATCTACCGAAGATGATCTCGACGCTCCTGGCGCATCACTATTTTGCACTTGGGACCAAGGAATGGATCACCTCAATAAGGCGGCCTCATTGCTAAACGCCTGGGCGGCATGCCCATCTCAATTTGACTGCATCAATGGTGCAGATCGTCAGCTTATGTTTATCGTGGCGGCTGACTTGGCTCAGAAAGCGAAGAAAGAACTCTCCAAGCTTTACCCCAAATAGTTAAAGCTCTCAACAGCCACCTCACCTCCTGAAATCTAGTTTTTCTATCTATAGTCAATATTTTCTTGACAATATAGTCTAGACTTTCTATACTTCAGTCATCGCATCACCACTCGCAAAGAACGGCTAGACCCAAGGTCACCAAGTAGGGCGAAAGGGATGTAGCAGTACCCGCCCAGGCGGATTGCAGTAACCGCAAGCCCATGCGAGAGCGCCAGTACCCCGAAGTGGATCTGCAGCGCTGAAGCCGAAAGAGGAATGCCCTAGCCCGAGCTGCAATCGGGTGGACGCGAAGAAGGGGTCAGTAAGCGGAAAGCCCCAGAGCCGACAGAGCCGCGTGACAACCAGCAAGCAGGAACCGTCTGAAGCTGGGTGTCCGGAGTTATCCGAGTCCGCATTCAAGCGAGTGCGGAGCCTGATGACAAAGGAGATAGATATGAATGAATCGACACGGAAGAAAATCCTTTCCGCCATTTCTGATTGCGATCGATATATCAAGAAAGAAAGTACACGGTCCGACGATCTGCGGCCCGCTGAAATCCGGCAGCGACTGGATTACTACATCAACCACCGGGCAAAGCTTGCTGGAATGCTGGAATGACGTCCCAACCAAGCGCGGATAGCGTCAGAGAATTCTTGCGCGAATGGTATCTACACAGCCGTTTCGAGGGTCGAGACGGCCCTATTTGGGGTGCAAATTACTCGGGCCTGGTAGTTGAATCGAAGCTCGAACAGCTTGAGCTGTACGGCGAGGCCGGAATCAGCATGTACGAATCACGAACCGGCAAGCCGATCAAATTCAACGGAAAGCTGGAAATCCTGAACGCAGACGCCCCGCCACCACAGATCCAGCGCGTCCCGGCCAGTATTGGTCGGATCATTCACGGGCAAGCGTGGTGAGGCATGAAAATCACGATTGAAAGTAGCTGGCAAGAACTGCTGCCAGAAATTAACCCTAACGGTGGCGTTTGCCGGGATTTTTCTTGTGGTTGGTATGCGATCCACGCTCTCGACTCACGCGTTGGCCGTCTTGGTGGGTAAAGGTTACGCCTTTTGGGGCGGCGGGACGGGGGGTGCGCTTGCGGTCGGCTTCAGTAACGATTTTGTTGCCCATGGAAATCTCTCTAGTTTGATAAAGCTAGTCATTGTCACACATTCGCTCGGTTTGTTCTAGACAGCAGGAACTACCCAGCGCAAACGGTGCAGCTTCGCGGAGCCACTGACGAAATAGTGGTGACGGGCGCAGAAGATTAGAGGCGCTGACACCCCGGAAAGACGGGGACCATCAAGCGTGGCGGTTTAGCGCCGATCAAGCAAGCCGAGTGGCCCGCCGATACTTGGGCCTACCTGCAGGGCTCGGGACTGCTCGGGGAGCCGCCACCCTTGATGGTGAATGAGCCTACGACGCACCCGAACCGACACCAAAGGCCACGGTGGGCGCCGGGCACTTGTATGCAACAGGTCACCATCAACTAACTACCAGGAGTCACCATGAACGCACTTGACGAAGACGTAGCGATGCAACGCGTGGGCGGTTTGGTTTGGGGTGAGCCGCTCAAACCTGTCCGGATTGAGCAGGTCCTGAACGTCCTGGCCGGAAGCGAAGATGCAGATGTAAACGGCGACGATCAGGCCTATTGGATGGCAAAACTCATGCGCCACAGCGACTACGGCGCCCTGCCCTGGCTGGTGGCACGAGAGGTCATCCAGTTTATCGCGTCGCATCGTTGCGTGGCATTCAAGCACAGCAGAAACCATTTGATCGAATCGATCGAAACGGTATTGGAGGAACGATGAAAGCTTCGAACTGGCCCGGAGGCGTCGATTACGGTCATAGCAACTGGACGCTAAGGCACAAACGTACTGATGACTGGGGCGGGGCTTGGGAGCCAGGGACGCATCGAGTCCCAGTTTCTGGATACATCGGAGGAGCGGCGGTAGTCGCCCTTTTAATTGCGCTGCTCTACGTCGGATTCGGCGCAGGATTGTAAGGAAAAACAATGAGCGAAGTCATCGAAAAAGAGCCAACCGAATTGGTTGTCCTTCCGCCTGCTGAAACCGCCCTGCAGGTCTACCAACAACCGTCTGGATTGGATCCCTATATTGAGCGCATCCGCGCTGAGGTAACCGGCCACGTGCCCGACCTGACGACCGATAAGGGGCGCAAGGCAATCGCCAGTCTCGCATTCAAGGTACGCAAATCCAAGACCGCCTTGGATAGCCTGGGCAAGCAACTGGTGGACGATCTGAAAGACATCCCCAAAAAGATCGACGCCGAGCGCAAGCGAATGCGCGACGAGCTGGATGCCCTTGCTGATGAAGTGCGCCAACCGCTCACTGAATGGGAGCAAGCCGAAGAGGCGCGTCAGGCGAAGCACAACAGCAACGTGATGCGCCTGAATCAATTTGGCGCAAACGCCAGCGCACAGATCGAATCGGAAACCCTGCGCAGCATGATTTCCGAAGTCGAAGCAACGCCCGTCGATGAATCGTGGGAAGAGTTTGAAGCCGAAGCGCATCGCGCCAAAGCCAAGGCCCTCGAATCACTGCAGGCTGCCCTTGTGGTTCGCGAGAAATACGAGGCTGAGCAGGCGGAACTTGCCGAACTGCGCCGCAAGCAGGCCGAGCAGGAGCAGAAAGACCGCGAAGCCGAGATTGCCCGTCAAGCCGCCGAAAAGGCCCGCGCCGACGCCGAAGCCAAGGCCCAGGCCGAACGTGATGCAGCAGCGAAACGCGAAGCCGACGCCAAAGCCACAGCAGAAAAGGCCGAGCGCGACCGCCTGGAAGCCGTCGAGCGACAGAAGCAAGCCGAGGCCCGCGCCGAAGCCGAGAAACTAGCGGCTGAGCAACGCGCCAAGGACGCCGCTGAGGCCGCAAGGCTGGCTGAAATCAAGCGGCAGGCTGACGATAAGGCAGCGTCTGAAGCCGAGCAGCGCAAGCGGGAAGCCGACAAGGCCCACAAGGCCAAGATCAACCGCGCTGCCCTAGCTGCGTTTGTGGCTGGCGGCATGCCGGAGGAATGCGCCAAGCAGGCCGTGACGCTGATTGCTAGGGGCGAGATTCCGGCGATTCGAATTACCTACTGAGGACGATATGAGCGAAATTATCGAGATGGAGCAGCGCGACACCGCTGTCGCCACACAACAAGACCAGGTTCCGGCCAACTCCCCCATGGGCATGATGATGGCGGCAATGAAGCAAGGCGCCAGCCTTGAGCAAGTCGAAAAAATGATGGATTTACAAGAACGATGGGAGCATAGGGAGGCTGAGAAGGCGTTTAACGACGCCATGGCGGCATTCAAGGCTGAGGCCGTTGAAATAATCAAGCGCCGCGTCGTGGATTTCACCAGCCAGAAGGGCCGCACCAACTACAAGCACGCCGAGCTTTCTGATGTGGTCGAGGCTGTTGGCCCTGCCCTGTCTAAGCACGGCTTCGCCTGGAGCTGGAAGACCGAACAAAACGGCGCCAGCATCCGCGTGATCTGCATCCTGAAGCACAGGCAGGGACATAGCGACTCAGTGATGCTGGAGGCTTCGGCGGATCAAAGCGGCAACAAAAACAGCATCCAGGCCATTGCCTCGACTGTGACGTACCTTCAGCGACACACCCTAAAGGCCATTACAGGCGTGTCGGAAAAAGGCGATGACAACGACGGCCAGCATGAAATCAACACTGAGCTTGGCGACTCATGGGTCAGTCAGATGGCACAAGCTGACACCCTGGAAGCCGCCGAAGCCACATGGGCGGCTGGCTGCAAGGACATCGACGGCAAGAACGACCTGAACGCGTTCAAGGCTTTCCGGCAAGCCTACGCCGACAAGAAGAAGATGCTCAAGGAGGACAAATAATGGACGGCCTCATCATCCACACCGACCCGCAAGGGTCCGATGCTTGGCTTCAGGCCCGCAAAGGCGTCATCACGGCCAGCCGCTTCAAAGACTGCCGCGACAAGCTTAAGAGCGGCGCCCCATCCAAGAAATGCATGGACTATGCCCGCGATGTCGCAAGAGAGCGAGAAGGCGGCGAGCCGATGCCCATATTTGTCAACAGTGCCATGCGCCTGGGCACCGAGCAAGAGCCAGAAGCCCGCGCCATGTACGAAATGCGCACCAAGAACTTGGTTGACGAAGCCGGGTTTATCACCACGCCAGACCGCCTATTCGGGGTCAGCGTGGACGGCCTGGTCGGTGAGGAAGGCATCATCGAGATAAAGACCATGGTCAGCAGCGATACGCTTTTTACGGCCTTCGTGGATGGCGACATTTCCAGCTACGCAGATCAATGCAACGGCGCTATGTGGCTACTGGCCCGGAAGTGGGTTGATTTGGTGCTTTGGGTCCATGACCTGGGCCGCATGAAAATCATCCGCATCGAACGGGACGATGACGAAATCGACGCGCTTGAAGCCGATCTGATGGAGTTTGAGCGCACAGTCACAAAATATCAACAGGCGTTACGCCTCGCACTAAAGGAAGCAGCATGAATAAGATCAGCGCAACAGGGCGCGTCGTAGCTGACGCAGAAACTCGCTTCACCGCCAACGGAGACCCGATATGCAGCTTTCGGCTCGCCTCAGACGTTGGTTATGGCGAGCGCAAATCGACCAACTGGTTTACCTGCCAGATATGGGGCAAACGCGGAGAGGGACTAGCGCCCCATCTGACCAAAGGTACACCAGTCACGGTATTTGGCACCTTAGTACTGCGAGAGTGGACGAATAAGGAAGGCATCAAGCAGTTGTCGCCTGACATTCGCATCGACGAAATCACGCTACAGGGCAGCCGAGATAGCGGAGCGCAAAACACCAATCACGCTCCACAAACCCGCCAGCAGCGACCAGCGGCTCCGCAAGCGCCAGCGGCGAATCTGGCGGACATGGACGATGACCTGCCGCCGTTCTAACCCAATTCCCACCACCAAGAGGCCCGTCCCTCGAATAAAGGGGCGGGGTTGAATACGTCATGACCATTGATACACAGAATCTGCTAGATGCTGCAACCGGAGCGAAAGAATTCGCCTCCGTTGGTGTGGTGACGCATCCCCACACGGCCAAGGCGCACATCAACGGGTTGGCGGATGCTGTAGCGACTTGCTGCGGAGAAATCGACGCCCAGGCAGCGGAGATAGAACACCTTGAGCGAGAACTGGCGGTCGCTACTGATCTTGCCAGACAGCGACTTGTGCATCTTTATATGCCCACGGACAAGCCCAGCACATGGCCCATGTCTGCGGCTCAGTTTGAGACGGCGGCGGAATACATCGCCATGGAACTGGCCGAGCGTGACGGGCATGAGGGTGACGACAAGCACCGCCTGATATGGGAAGGAAGCCCGCCGGAGCCGTGGGGCGAAGTGTGGCAACGGTACATCCCGGACGCACAAAGCCTGCTGTCGGCAGGTATCGCCGGGATTCAAGACGAAGAAAGGCGAGGATTGGCTGCGGATGCCGCCCGCGCCGCCCTATCGGGAGAAGGGAAATGACAGATCGTGAATTGCTGGAGCTGGCTGCGAAGGCGGCGAGATTAAGTATTGAATTCGTTCCTGCTGCCGCTCGAAACAAAGGATCAAGCCTGACAAAATTCGAGGTCACGTCATGGAGCGGGCCGTTTATCGCCGGAACGGACGGCGAAAAGCCTTGGAATCCGTCGACCGACGACGGCGACGCGCTGCGGCAAAGGAGAAATCATGAAGGGCCTCACGATCTTCAAGCGAAACAACAGCAACGGGAAGCCAATCAATAGCTGGACCCTTGCTGCGTATCACCACCCGCGCTCGATAACTTGGCGCTGGACCATTCAGTATTCGCGGCGCAAGGCCGGAAGGGCCGGCGTCTATTTCATGCGAGTGTATCGCCATCAACCAGGGATAAATTTCCACGCGGGTATAAATCTGCCCTTGCTTGGATCCCTGTCGGTTCAAGCCCAGCCGCACATGTGGGATAAATCTTGCTCCGCCCGTGGGGCAGGGAGGGAGTGATGGACGGTAAATCAAAACTATGGGCTCTGCCGCTGGTGCTGCTCGCCCTGCCTCGGATCGTATTGGATAAGCTGCGGCCGCGAGCTGAGGCGCCGAACGTGTCACGTTGGGACGAGTTACCGGTCACGCGGGAAGAGGACGAGGCTTGGAGCGAAATGGAGAAGAGTCAATGACTGACACCTACACCCCGGTACTTACCGATGCCGAAATTGAATGCCTGCTTTCCTTCGGCTGCCACCCGATGACGAGCGTGCATGCCATTGCCCGCGCCATCGAACGCGCAGCCATCAAGGCGTATCAGCGCCAGCAGAACAGTGCAGACGCCCATTTCGACCTATGGCAAGACGACATGGTTGTTGCTTCTGCCAGTGGGCCGAGGGGTCAAGCGCTGGCCGAGATCCGGCATTACGCCGCTGTATACGCACAGGATGGCCCAGTACAGGTCGAGGAGGTCATTCGCATTCCTCTGGCGGTAATCACGCACGCACCGGAGACGCAACCATGATCGGCTTCCTCTTCGGCATACTCGTAGGGTTTCTCCTGTTCCCGTGTGTGATGGCGGGACTATCTTATTTTCATCGGGTCCGCTGAGGCGGGCGTTTTGGAGGTAATCATGGAACAAGCCCTGACGCTCAAACAGGCCGCACAAGCATTGGGCCTGTCCTATCACACCGTATTCCTGAGGCGCCACAAGATCGCTTTCCAGCTACCAGACTCCCGCGTCTGGCGTGTCTGGCCCTCCACCCTTGCTGAATTGTCGAAACCGCGCAACAATCTGACTCGATTAACGCTGCGGGTTCAGGAGAAACAATGCCAATCCGCAAAAATCCACAATCCGGTATCTGGTGGGTCGATATCCGACCGCCAGGCGGCCAAAGAATTAGACGCTCTACTGGCACAACCAGCAAGCAAGCCGCGCAGGAATATCACGACAAACTGAAGAACGAACTGTGGCGCGTTCATAATTTAGGTGACAAGCCCAAGCACAGCTTTGAGGAAGCCTGCATCGCCCTTCTGAATGCCAGCGAAGGACAGAGCGACTATGCAACAAAAGTACGGCACGTTAAATACTGGCGCAGCATCTTTGCCGGACGCGCCATCTGCTCTTTAACAAATACCGAGATCACCGCCGGGCTGCCCACTCATCGGGTCTATGAGGATAAACGCAAGCCTAAAAGGCTCAAAGCTGCCACGCGAAATCGATATCTTTCTACTATGCGGCGCATCTTGAACTTAGCCGCTAATGCTGACTGGCTGATTAAGGCCCCCAAGCTGGCTAAACTCGAAGAGCCCGCAGTACGGATTCGATGGGAGCCGCAAGAGACTATAGCCAAGCTGATTAGCGCTATGACATTGGACTGGATGCGTGACGTGTCGCTTTTTGCCGTAGCAACTGGCATGCGAGAAACGGAGATCCTGACTCTGACAAGAGATAGGATTGACATGAAGCGATCAAATGCTTGGGTAACAGCTGATGGCGCAAAGTCAGGATACGCACGCTCCGTGCCGCTGAACGACGATGCTATGGGCGTACTAGAACGACGGTTAGTCACGGCCAAAAATCTGGTGTTTACACGCGACCGGCATCGCAACGAAGTCGGCGAAACACAAATTCAGCAGATCGACCGTCGCGTGCTTACAAGGGCTTGCAAAGAGGTGGGAGTTGTGGATTTCCGGTTTCATGACTTCCGGCATACCTGGGCGTCATGGCATGTGCAGCAAGGGACGCCCCTGCTTGTGCTGAAGGAGCTGGGCGGATGGGAGACTATCGAAATGGTACAAAAGTACGCCCATCTTGCCCCTAGCCACATAGCCAGCCACGCGAAAACGGTCACGTTTTGGTCACAACAGCACTCAGAAAAGGAAAGGGCCGCTTGAGGGAGCGGCCTTAACATACTGATTTTACTAAATAATTCTGGTGGGCTGTGAGTGGCTCGAACACTCGACCTACGGATTAAGAGTCCGCTGCTCTACCAACTGAGCTAACAGCCCGATGAAAAACAGAGATGGAATTCTACCTCAAAAATAGAAACCATGCAGAATTCGCCCATCTCAGCCGAACGTTCCCTGCTCCGATGTCGCGCGCGCCGGCTGCGCGTGAACAGGCCGTGGCGTCGCGTCGGCCGGTATATCTTTCTTTCCGGAACCTTTCACCTTGGACCGCCACTCATGCTCATGACGGTGTTGGCGAAAGAGCCTGGCCGACCTCAACAAGGAGAAAAAGCGCATGCTCCCCACCAATAGCAATCAGCTCCAACAATCCCTTGGGGCCTGGTCCCAGAGCGCTCCGCCGCATGGACGAGACGCGTGCAATGAGGGCGCCCTCGGCGCGAAGTCAGCTCAATGGAATGCAATACGCAACTGGTTTGCGGAGGCGCATCACGCGGATGCCGAAAAATATATCTCCGACCTGGCTTCGGACTTGATGACCGACCTGGACAAACTGGAAAGCTTCTGCAAGCTTAGGGAATTGGCCGACGAAAGCTACGCGAGTCGCTTTTCCGACGGTATCAACGCCGACGGCATTCGCGTTTATGGCATCGAGGCTGACCCGGAGACCGGGCGCCTGGATGTCGAGTTGTCACGAGAGACCGCCAACGCCCTGAAACCGTTTTGCCACGACGCAGGTACGGATTACGCAAAACTCAAGCGGCACTTTGCCGACAGGAAAATGGCCGAGCAACTCGTTCGCGAGGCCCGTGAAAGCAACGCCAACATGCTGGATCTCAGCGTATGCCCGCTCATTACGTCCTTACCCGACGATCTGCCCGAAACGTTGGAGTGGCTTATTCTGGCAGATTGCAAATTGCTCACGGCGCTGCCGGACAATCTGCCGGAATCATTGAGCGACCTGGATCTATCCAACTGCCGCTCGCTTACGAGCTTGCCCGACACGCTGCCCACATCGTTGGAATGCCTCACTCTATCCGACTGCACCTCGCTGGCGATTCTGCCAGATAGCCTGCCCGCATCCCTAAAGGAACTCGATCTCAGCAATTGCGGCTCGCTCCTTGCCATGCCGGCCAGCTTGCCCGCAGCACTGGAGATCCTCCTGTTATTCAACTGCGGCATGCTGACGGCCCTGCCGGACAACCTGCCTGAATCGTTGACCGAACTCGAGTTAGCACGGTGCGGCGCGCTCGTAGCCCTGCCGGACAATCTGCCCGAATCATTGGAAGAACTCGATTTGACCGGCTGTGCCTCGCTTGCATCCCTGCCGGACACCCTGCCGGCGTCTTTGAAAGAACTCGATCTAACCGACTGCGCCTCGCTTGCGTCCCTACCGGACACTCTGCCGGCGTCATTGACGAGACTTACTCTAATTGACTGTATCTCGCTGGCGGCTTTGCCCGACAATCTGCCCGCCGCGTTGCCGTCCCTCAATTTATCCGGCTGCCTCTCGATTACGGCTTTGCCGAACAACCTGCCGGAATTGCTGGAAAGCCTTAATCTGTCCCGCTGCATCTCGCTTACGACGCTGCCGGACACCCTGCCTGGATCATTGACCGAGCTTAATTTGTCCGGCTGCAGATCGCTTATCGCCCTGCCCGGCCATCTGCCGGAGTCCTTGCTCGACCTGGATCTAACCGGCTGCACCTTGCTTCAAGAGGCCGCGCCTCGCCCGGCCCTTGCGTTCTCCTCGATCCAGGAGTTCTGGTACAAGCACGCGGAAAGATCGGAAGCCGACATTCAACGTCTCAATGATGCCTGGGAGGCCATTGAACAGGAGGATTTTTATAAGCCGTTTGAGAGCCTCTTGCAACGATTGAGCGCTGATGCCTTACAGGTGCGCGCATACGATGTGGCCGAGGTAATAGAAGAGGTCGTCGGCTCGCCGGAAATCAGAAAACTGATTTTCGATCAAACGCAATCGGCGGATCAAAACTGCGAAGATCGTCCTCTCACGATTTTCAATACGATACAGTCGCTCGCGCGTTTCAGTAAATTACAAAGAGCAGGAGCCCCCGAAACGAAAATATTGGCTCTCGCGGAAGGCATGCTGAAAACAGCGCTGCTGGACGAAGCCACCGCGCTCGTCATGAAGAAACAATGGACGGAACAACGCCGCTCCAGTAATCAGCGTAACGATGGACCAAATATGTCGGAAACACTGGAAGTTCAGCTTGAATTGCGGCGTGTGCTGGGCGAAGAGCTGAAACTGCCATTCAGGGTGCTGAACTCGCTGTACTCCCAAGGAATAGCGCGTCTTGATCCCAGCGACAAGCTCTTCGCCAAACAGTATGTGAATGACACGATGGGCAACCCCGATCAAAAGTATCAAGGATTGATCGCCACGCCCATGTGGCGCACCCATATGCAGGACGCGTGCAGAACGGACATAGAGAAGATCGACAAAAAGTATGAAGACATGCAAGATCGGCTTGAAACTGACAATGAGCAAGGCGGGTTGACGGAGCAACAGTATATCGAACGCTACTCTCAACTAGCCCGCGAACGCCAAGCCGATATCGATCACGTAATGATTGAAAAAACAAAATCCATTGACGAAGCCGGCCGGCGCAGAACGCTATTGTTGAAAGAAATAGAGACGTATTCGGAACTGCGGTATGCCTAGAAGCCGTGGACAGCGCGCTCCAGACGGGATAGGCCCTATTCCGTCGTGCTCGCGCTCCAATAGGCCTGCCGCACATAAGGCAACGCGCGCAACTGTTCCAACAGCACGTCCAGCTCGTCGCCGTCCACCGACGTAGGCAGCAGACTGGCCTCGATTTGCGCCTCGCCGGCGCTTAACGTCTCAATTTCGATGTCGCACAACGGCAGCTGGCCGGCCTCGCAGATTTGCTCCAGGCTGACGCGCGCCGCATCGCGATCGTCGATATCGACGACCAGGACGATTGAATACGTCGCCTCGACCATGGTGATGTCTATCGGCTGGCGATTGATGCGATTGACCACGGGGCGAAGCAGGGTATTGGCCGCCAGGACAGCCAAAGCACCCAATATCGCTTCGAACAACAAATCCGCGCCCGCCGCGCACCCTACGGCGGCGGAACCCCATAGCGTCGCGGCGGTATTGATGCCGCGCACATTGCCTTCCTCGCGCATAATGACGCCCGCGCCCAGGAAACCGACTCCCGAGACCACGTAGGCGATCACGTGCAAGGGGCTGGGAGAGCCGCCGTGCAGCTCATGATAGCGAACCGCAATATCCACGAACAAAGCCGCTCCCGTGCAGACCAGCACGTTCGTGCGAAGACCGGCCGTTCGCTGACGGATCTGGCGCTCCAGTCCGATGGCGCCGCCCAGCACGAACGCGACGGTCAGGCTGACCAGGGTATTGATCAGAGACGCAAAATCGGCATATTGAATAATCAGCATAATGCCAGAATAGTAAAGGATTGTGACAAGTTTGTGGCGATCAAGCGGGCCAAGGAACAGAGCGGCGGATTATGTTACTTAAATCATGAGCATGGGATAAAGATATCGTTTCGATCACAGGAGACACCGTTATGACTACCCCTACCTTTAATCAGGTGTTGACACACAGCGAAGCGATCAAAACCGGGCAATCGCCCGGCGAAGATCTCGTATCACAGCATCAGAACGTACGAGATACGTTTCATAGCATGATTACGTCGGGTATCCATGGAGCCTATCAGGACGCCCGGAATAAAACCATGCGTGATGACGTGCTGACGCTGGGAAAAGCGTTCCTTATGTGGGATCCCGCTCAGCCCGACCTGCCGCTTTCCGTGAGCATCAGAGGAACAAGCTACGAGATCTCGGAAATGCACGGAGGGGGGCTGAGACTGTTGAATCGAGAGACGGGACAGGCTAATGAATTCGACACGCTTGACATCAGTTCCATCCGGAACATGATTCTTTCCGATTTGATGAACCATCCCGACTTTTCCGAGGATATGGAAAGAAGTATATATGAGGACCCTTCTTTCAATGTCGACCTGGCAGGCATGGAGCGCGAATGCGCCAATGCCTGCGGCCAAACAAGCACAAATATCATTCTTGCCTACCATGGCTTGAATTACGCTTCGACTCGCAACCCGCGCTACTTGATCGAAATCGTATCTGTGTATGACATCATCAAAGACCTGAGAAAGCACGGCCTGCGTTCCCGGGCTTTGCAAAAAGATCTTCAAAATGCGTACACAACTCACCAGATACAGCGAGGTTTGAGAAAAGGACCCTTGCTATGCAAATTGCGGGGTCACTTCGTCGTTGTCCACAGGGTCAATACCGTTATCGATCGCGTCGACATTTTCTGCCCGCTTCTTGGCAACCGACACTGCAGCCTCAAGAATTTCAACGACCATCTGGACTGGGACCAGGATGCCGATATGGCTCCCCTGATGCAATTCAGCAGAACGGAAATTGCCCGGGAAATGCAAGAAGAGTCCGAGTCCGACCAGACACGCAATACGGAACTCGACCTCTCTTTCATCGATAGCTTGGGATTGGACGTATCGACACGCGCCCGCAGGCTGGGCAGCAGTTGGCTCGATTCACCGTCGGAACTGCCGAACGCCAACGACTAGCGCGGCGAATTTTTATGCTTTTCCCATGGAACCCTTTCCCCGGGGCCACCACTCATCAATAGCAAATTTGAACGCCGAGCAAGACCGGCGATACGGCAGCAGACTTTCAACAAGGCGATATTTAATGGCTTTTTCCGTTACAAACGAGTATGTCGGATCAGTGGCAATCGGCGCGAACGATAGACCATCCAGCGGCCGAGAGGATGAGTTCGACGCCGCATGGAGGGCCATGAGCAGCTGGTTCTCGGACGCGCATCAAACGCAAGCCAAGGAATATGTATCCGACCTGTACGCGGACTCAACCAAAGCCCTGGATAAGCTCGAACGTTTCTGCATGCTGAATGAGCTCGCCGGCGAGGACTACAAAGCTCGATTCTCGGATACTGAAAACCAGGATGGTCATCGCATCTACATGATTGAAACGGAGGCTGAAGACAGTCCGTCTCTTGTCCTTCCACGGCCTGCCTATCACTCCTTGAACTGGCTCTATCCAAATATCGGCACGGACTACGCACAGCTTGGGCAAGGCTTTAGCGACAGCAGAAGCGTTGCAGCAGCGCTGATTCGCGAAGTGAGCGACAACAACCTGACCTCCCTGAGTCTCAAAGGCTGTCCTTTGATCACTTCCCTGCCGGACAATCTGCCCGACTCGTTGAAGACGCTGAGTATCAGCGATTGCGTGCTACTGTCGGAACTACCGCCGACATTACCGCAGCAGCTGATATCCCTTTCGCTCTCCAGATGTCCCTCTTTTATCGAGCTGCCAGACAATCTGCCTCATTTGCTGAGGTTTCTGATGCTCCTTGAGTGCGACTCGCTCGAAGCATTGCCGGCCAGCTTACCTGATTCCATGCATACGATCTCGATCCAGCATTGCAACTCGATCGCGAATCTACCGTCTAGGCTGCCTAGCTCATTGCGGGAGTTTTCACTTGCCCACTGCGCCGCGCTTACCGATCTTCCGGAAAGTCTGCCCGACTCATTGCAAGAGCTCTCGATTGACAATTGCAATGCGCTGCAAGCGATACGGGCACTCCTTCCACAATCATTGCATACACTCGCACTCAGGATGTGCAACTCTCTCACGGCTATGCCGAAGGAGCTTCCGAGCTCGTTGACGTTCTTGATGTGTTCGGGAACACGCTTGCTCGCGGCACTGCCGGAGAATCTTCCGCCGTCGTTGAAAGTAATCTGGCTTGACGGCTGCAGCTCGCTAAGATCGTTACCGCAGAAGCTCCCCCCATTGCTACAAGAACTCGACCTGGAAAACTGCACCAACCTCTGGGCCCTGCCTGGCCATCTACCCTGCTCGTTGACAACCTTGAACCTGAATGGCTGCACCTCGCTTATCGAACTGCCCAATCTGTCCAATCCCGGTGTCTCGATCAGTTTCCGCGGATGCACCTTGCTGGAAAATCCGCCGGATTATTCAGCGCGTCCCCACGAGCTTTGGTACAGGAAAGCGGCGACGTCGGATGCCGACATGGCTCGGCTCAGAGACACCTGGCATACCGTCGAGGATGAAGCTCACTTCGAATCGTTTAAGCATCTCTTGCTGCGACTGAGCCAAAAGGCACTGAAAAAGAGCATGCACGCGCCGGACGTCGTGGAGCTGATCAAAGAGGTGATCGAGTCCCCCTCGACCCGGCAACAGGTTTTCGAGCTGGCTCAGGCGGCCAATCAAGATTGCCATGACCGACCCCTCTCGATTTTCAGCACCGCGCAATCATTCGCCCTATTCAGCAAACTGCAAAGAGAAAACGCCCCCGTCGCCACACTCGTCAATCTTGCGCAAGGCATAGTGAAAATAAGGCTACTGGATCAGGCGGCCATTCATGTCATGCAAAAACAGTGGACGGAGGGACGCCGCTCCAGCAACATGGAAAACAACGGCCCCAATATGCGGGAAGCTCTGGAGGTGCAGCTTGAATTGCATCGTGTTCTAGCAGACGTGCTGGATCTGCCTGTAAAGATACAGCCACTCCACTCAGTAGCCATAGCCAACCTGAATGACAGCGACAAAGCCTTCGCTGTAAAACATGTACAAGACATCATGATAGACATCGATAGAAACATCCAGGCATTGATCGCGGTCCCGGTTTGGGCCACCTACATCAAAGACGTATACAAAGCCGAAATAGAACAAATCCACGAATACCATGGGGAGCTATTGGAGAAGTTCGAAGAGAAAGTACTTCAGCTGCCCTTGAAAGACTATGTGGAAGGTTGCAAAGCGCTGCTCGCGAATTTCGAAACCGCGATCGAAGCATTGATAGCTGAGAAAACGAAAACGATCCTAGGCCAGCTGTCCCGTTGAGGTACTGGGCCCATCGGCGACAGATGAGCCCGTTAGGTGAACCCGTTTCCGGTCTCAGCGCCGCTTGCGATATGAATCGTGGCAGGCCTTGCAACTTTGGCCCACGGCGCCGAAAGCCACGCGAAACGCGTTGAAATCGCCGCTGTCGGCCGCGGCGGTCAGTTTCTCGAGTTCGGCACGGAATTTGTCTTGCGCTTGCTTGAAGCCTTCGGGATCGCTCCAAACCTCGTCGCGCGCATCGCTGTCGCCCTGCGTACCTTCGACGAAGCCGGCCCAAGGCAAAGCTGCCAGCGTATTCAATATCGCGACGTTGGCCTTTATCTGCTCGGCATCGAAAGGCGCCGCCTGCTTGGCCACCGGGCCCATGCGGCCGAAGTGCGAAGCGATCAGGGTCATGGCGGATTCGCGATACTCGATGGCGTCTTCGGCTTTGGAAAACTGCGCCATCGCCGGCGTACAGGCCAGCGAAACGATGAACGCCGCGGCGCCGATCTTAAGTGTCTTGATCATATGACCTCCTGGTATCGAGAAATGGAAAAAACCGGCTTTCCCGCCGACACGGGAAAGCCTGAGCCCAGCATCAGATTTTGCGCGCCAGGTCGGCCGCCAAGCCCACGTACGAGCGCGGCGTCATGGCCAGCAGGCGAGCCTTGACGTCTTGCGGAAGATCCAGGCCCTGGATGAACTCGCCCAGGCCCTCCCGGTTGATGCCCTTGCCCCGCGTCAGGGCTTTCAACTGCTCGTAGGGCTGAGGCAGGCCGTAGCGGCGCATGACCGTCTGCACCGGCTCGGCCAGCACTTCCCAGCATTCGTCGATATCGGCATCGATGACCGCCGCATTCAGTTCGAGCTTGTTCAGGCCGCGCAGGCATGCGTCGTAGGACACCAGGCAATAGCCCAGCGCAACGCCCAGATTGCGCAGAACGGTGGAGTCGGTCAGGTCGCGCTGCCAACGGGATACCGGCAGCTTTTCGGACAAATGACGCAAGACGGCATTGGCCAAGCCCAGATTGCCTTCGGAATTTTCGAAATCGATGGGATTGACTTTGTGCGGCATGGTGGACGAGCCGACCTCGCCTTCTTTCAGCCGCTGCTTGAAATAGCCCAGGGAGATATAGCCCCAGATATCGCGGTTCAGGTCCAGGATGATGGTATTGGCGCGCGCAACGGCGTCGAACAGCGCAGCCATCCAGTCGTGCGGCTCGATCTGGATGGTGTGTTCGTTCTGCGTCAGGCCCAATCCATTCAGGACCCGCGCGCTGAAGGCGGGCCAATCGATCTCGGGATACGCCGACAGGTGGGCGTTGTAGTTGCCGGTGGCGCCGTTGAGCTTGGCCAGGGGCCGCACCGCGGCGATCGCCGCGACGGCGCGCTCCAGGCGCGCCGCGACGTTGGCGAATTCCTTGCCCAGCGTGGTCGGGCTGGCGGGCTGGCCGTGAGTGCGCGACAGCATCGGCTGATCGGCGAACTGGGCCGCCAGTTCCTTGAGCTTGGCCAGCAGCTCGTTCAGGCGCGGCGCCACGGCCTGTTCGCGCGCGCGGCCCAGCATCAGGGCATGCGAGGTATTGTTGATGTCTTCGGACGTGCATGCGAAATGGATGAACTCCGCGGCCGCGGCCAGCTCGGCATGGCCGGCCACTTTCTCCTTCAACCAATACTCGACCGCCTTGACGTCGTGATTGGTGGTTTTTTCGATGTCCTTGATGCGCTCGGCGTCGGCTTCCGTGAAATTCGCGACCAAAGCCTTCAGCGTGTTTTGCGCATCCGCGGAAAAAGGCGCCAGCTCGGGAAGGCCGGCTTGCGACAGGCCAATCAGCCAGGCGATTTCGACTTCGACGCGATGCGCCATGAATCCCGCTTCGGACAGCGTCGCGCGCAGGCTATCGCAACGCGAGGCGTAACGGCCGTCCAGGGGCGACAAGGCATTCAAATGGCTGGGTTGCGGATCGATCTGCATAAATGATGACGGGTGATTGAAAAGTAAGCCTGAATTCTATCATTGAGAGAATCGCGAGAATTTTCACGACATCTCTTCAAAAACCGACATTCCATGTTGGTTTTGCCCTACGTTACAGAAAAGCCCATGGGTATCCTGCTATACTTTTCTCGCTTCCAACTCCTTACTTTACTTTAGTAATGAAACTTATCGGCTCGTTAACAAGTCCGTATGTCCGTAAAGTACGGGTATTCATGGCGGAAAAAAAGCTCGACTACGAGTTCATACAGGAAAATGTGTGGGCCGACGACACCAGGATCCAAGAGCACAA
This sequence comes from uncultured Burkholderiaceae bacterium, assembly GCA_964551305.1. Classification (GTDB taxonomy): domain Bacteria; phylum Pseudomonadota; class Gammaproteobacteria; order Burkholderiales; family Burkholderiaceae_B; genus JBAZDC01. The sequence goes on along the minus strand of CAZKBT010000033.1, from coordinate 16,889 downwards.
TCCCCTGGGGAAAGTTCCCTGCCTTCTGATGGATGACCACGGCAGCCTGTTCGATTCACGCGTGATCGTCGAGTATCTGGATACGCTGTCACCCGTGGGACGCCTGATTCCCCAGTCCGGACGTGAACGCGCCGCGGTGAAATGTTGGGAAGCCGTGGCGGACGGCATGCTGGATGCGGCCATCGCTTCCTTCGTCGAAACCAACCGCAGGCCGGCCGAACTGCGCAGCCAAGCCTGGGTGGACAGGCAGCATGGCAAGATCGAAGCCGCGCTGGCGTTCATGGATCAAAGCCTGAGCGACCAGCCGTTCTGCATGGGCGTGAATTTCAGCCTGGCCGACGTCGCGGTAGGCTGTGCGCTGGGCTGGCTGGATCTACGCTTCCCGGAATTGAATTGGCGCAACGGACATGGCAATCTGCAAAGGCTGAGCGAAAAACTGAACGCCCGCCCTTCCTTCGTCAGTACGATGCCGCCCGCGCCGGCCGCTTGACCGCTAAACGATAATACCGCCGCCCAGGCAAACGTCGCCCTGGTACAGAACGGCCGATTGCCCGGGCGTCACCGCCCATTGCGGACTTTCAAAATCCAGGCGGAACGCGTTGTCCGTTACGTCACGCAGCACACACGGCGCATCGGCCTGGCGATAGCGCGTCTTCCCCGCATAGGCGCCCTCGTCGGGCGCGCGACCGGCGATCCAGCTGACGTCCTGTGCGCGCAGGCTGCGGGCCTGCAGCCAGGGGTGATCATGCCCTTGCACCACGTACAGGGCGTTGTTCTCCAGATCCTTGCGCGCCACATACCATGCGTCCGCCGTGCCGTCATCGCGCTGCTTGCCGCGCACGCCCCCAATTCCCAAACCTTTGCGCTGCCCCAGCGTATAGAACGCCAGGCCTTGGTGCGTGCCAAGCTCCACGCCCTCGGGGGTCAGCATCGGACCCGGATGCGTGGGCAGGTAGCGGTTCAGGAACTCGCGAAACGGACGCTCGCCGATGAAGCAGATGCCGGTCGAATCCTTTTTGGCCGCATTGGGCAGATCCAGGGAGCGGGCGATTTCCCTTACCCGCGTTTTGGGCAGCTCGCCCAAGGGAAACAAGGTCTTGGATAATTGATGCTGGTTCAGCCTGTGCAGGAAATAGCTTTGATCCTTGGCCGGGTCCAGCCCTTTGAGCAGCTCATGGCGCGTGCCCCGCGGCGTGTCCACCGACCTGACGCGGGCGTAATGGCCCGTCGCGATATGATCCGCTCCCAGGGCCATGGCATGGTCCAGAAAGGCCTTGAACTTGATCTCCGCATTGCATAGCACGTCGGGATTGGGCGTGCGCCCCGCCGAGTACTCGCGCAGAAAATCGGCAAAGACCCGGTCCTTGTACTCCGCCGCGAAATTGACGGCCTCCAGTTCGATGCCGATCAGGTCGGCCACGCTGGCGGCGTCCAGCAAATCCTGGCGGGTCGAACAGTATTCGGAATCGTCATCGTCTTCCCAGTTTTTCATGAACAGTCCGACGACGTCGTAGCCCTGCTGCTTCAGCAGCCAGGCGGAAACGGAGGAATCCACGCCGCCGGACATACCGATGACGACGCGCCCCTTTGATGCGTTGCTAGTAGACATCTGGATATTTTAGTCGTTTGCGGACCCTGCCGCCGCAAGGCCGACGCGCCGCCGGCAAACCCGGATCACGCGTTCAGCGCCCGATCCACCACTTCGATCCAATGGCGCACGGGTATCGTCGTGCCGCTTTGCAGATGGCCGATGCAGCCCACGTTGGAAGACATGATGCAATCGGGCTCGGCCGCCCGGATATGGCCCAGTTTGCGGTCCCGCAGCGACGCCGACAAAACGGGCTCGGTAACGGAGTAGGTGCCCGCCGATCCGCAGCAAAGATGCGATTCGGCAAAGGGCTGCAGGTCGAGACCCAGGTCGCGCAACAAGGGTTCGCTGAGCGGTCGCAACCCCTGCCAATGCTGCAAGGTACAGGGCGGATGAAACGCGGGACGGGCGGGCAGCTCGCCCAGGCGGGACTTGAGCCGCGCCGCGTGCGGCGCGACGATCTCGGCCACGTCCTTGACAAAGGCGACGAAGCGCGCCGCCTTGTCCGCATACTCGGCGTCATGGCGCAGATGATGGGCATAATCCTTGTACATGGCTCCGCAACCCGATGCGTTGACCACGACGGCCGACACGGCGCCCTTTTCCAGCAAAGGCAGCATGGCGTCGATATTGGCGCGCATCTGGCCCAGCGCCTTCTCCTGCGCATCCAGGTGCAGGTTGATGGCGCCGCAGCAGCCCGAGCCGGCGACCAGCCGCGCGCCTATCTCCAGGGCGTCCAGAACGCGCACGGTCGCCGCGTCGATGGCCGGCATCATGGACGGCTGCACGCATCCCAACGGCATCAATACCTGCGTGGCATGGCGAGCCGTATTTTCAGGCATGCGGCCGGCCGCCGGCACGTCCGGCATCTTGGCTTTGAGCACGGCGGGCAACATCGGACGCACCATCCGGCCCAGCTTGTAGGCGGGTCCGAACAAGGGCGAGGTCAATGCCCGCCTGAGCAATCCGCGCAGCAAACGCTGGCGCAGCGGTCGTTCGACTTTCCGATTGACGATCTCGCGGCCCATATCGACCAAGGCGCCGTACTCCACGCCCGAGGGACAGGTCGTTTCGCAGTTCCTGCACGTCAGGCAGCGATCCAGATGCCGCTGGGTGGCGCGCGTGGGCTCGACGCCCTCGAGAACCTGCTTGATCAAGTATATGCGGCCGCGCGGGCTGTCGCGTTCGTCGCCCAGCTCCTGGTACGTGGGACAGGTCGCCAGGCAGAAGCCGCAATGCACGCAGCGGCGCAGGATCCGATCGGCATCGTCACCGATTTCCGTATCGCGGACCCAAGTAGCTAATTGCGTTTGCACGATAGTCGCCTCACAGTCCGGTAAAAAGCCGCTCGGGGTTGAAAATGCCTTCGGGATCCATGCTTTGCTTGAGTCGTCTGTTCAATGCCATCAAGACTTTGGGCAAGGGGTGGAAAACGGGCGCGCCATGGCGCGCATCGCCAGACGACCGATAAAAGGTGGCATGACCGCCCAGCTCGGCTACGCGCATTCTGAGCGCGTTCGCGCTCGGCACATCGGACAGCCAGCGTTGGCCGCCCTGCCACTCGATCAGCGTGGGCCCCGCTTCCAGGTCAGCCGCTCGCGCCGGAAGCGCGACCCGCCACAACGACGCGGCCTGAAAATAAGGATGCGTCTGGTCGCGCAAACTGGTCCAATAATCGCCGGCCGGCCCCGCATCGATCTCGACGCCTCCCACCGTTTTGCGGGCCGAGCGCACGGCGGATTCGTTGCCCGACAGTCTGACGCGCAGCCTTCCCTGGCCGCCGTCCGCGGATTCCCAGCACGTGGCGGATATCGGCAGCGGCAGGCCGCGCCAGCGGCTCATCAACGCCAACGCCTCGTCCTGGCCGACGTCCAACTGCGTCGTCGCCTCGGTCAAGGGCTTGGGCAACACCTTCAGCGAAATCTCGGCGATCGGACCCAGGATGCCCATGGATCCCGCCAGCAGGCGCGATACGTCGTAGCCGGCGACGTTCTTCATGACTTCGCCGCCGAAGCGCAACGGCACGCCCGACGAATTCAAGACCACGGATCCCAGCACGAAATCGCCGACCTTGCCCGCCGCCATGCGGCGCGGACCGGACAGGCCGGCGGCCACGCAGCCGCCGATGGTGCCGCCCCGCCCCAGGCGCGGCGGCTCGAACGCCCGCATCTGGCCTTGCTCTTCCAGTATCCGCTCGCTCTCGGCCAACCGTGTTCCCGCCCGAACGGTGATGACCAGCTCGGACGGGTGGTAGGTGAGGACGCCGCTCAAGGCCGACATATCCAGTATCGAATGGCCGGCCCGATCGGGGCGCCCCGCCGGCTCCCCGTAAAAATCCTTGGTGCCGCCGCCGCGTATCGTCAATGGCGCGCGCTCCGCCCTGGCCTGCCGGATGGTCTCGATGATGTCTTTCAATGCCGAATCCAACGTCATGTCCCTCAAAAACGTTCCAACTCCGGAAAGCGGATTTCGCCTCCATGCACGTGCATCTTTCCGTACTCGGCGCAGCGCGCCAGGGTGGGTATCACCTTTTCCGGATTCAAGAGTCCATGGGGATCGAAGGCCCGCTTCACGGCGCCGAAGGCATCGAGCTCGTCCCGCGAAAACTGGCTGCACATCTGATTGATTTTTTCCAGGCCCACGCCGTGCTCACCGGTTATCGTGCCGCCGACTTGCACGCACAGCTCCAGTATGGCCACGCCGAATCGATCCGCGCGCTCGACTTCGTCCGGCTTGTTGGAATCGAACATGATCAAGGGATGCAGATTGCCGTCGCCCGCGTGAAAAACGTTGGCGCAGCGCAGGCCGAACCGCTCTTCCATCGCCTCGATCGAGGTCAGGACCCGGCTCAGACTGCGGCGCGGAATGGTGCCGTCCATGCAATAGTAATCGGGCGAGACCCGGCCCGCGGCGGGGAATGCGTTCTTGCGTCCCGCCCAGAACAGCATGCGCTCGCGCTCGCTGGCCGATACCTGCAAGCGCGTGGCGCCCGCCCGGCGAAACACCGCCTCCATGCGCTGAATCTCATCGTCGACCTCTTCGCGCGTGCCGTCGGACTCGCACAGCAGGATGGCTTGCGCGTCGAGGTCGTAGCCGGCGCGAACGAAGGGCTCCACCATGTGGACGGCGCGCTTGTCCATCATTTCCAGGCCCGCGGGAATGATGCCCGCCGCAATGATGTCCGTCACGGCTTGGCCGGCTTTGTCGACCGCGTCGAAACTGGCCATGATCACGCGCGCGGTGGCAGGCTTGGGAATGAGCCTGACCGTGATTTCGGTCACGATGCCCAGCATGCCTTCCGAGCCGATGAAGACCGAGAGCAGGTCCAGGCCGGGAGAATCCGGCGCCTCGGAGCCCAGCTCGACGACCTCGCCGTCGATGGTCACGATGCGCACGCGCAGCACGTTATGGACGGTCAAGCCGTACTTCAAGCAATGCACGCCCCCGGAATTCTCCGCGATATTGCCGCCGATGGAACAGGCGATCTGGCTGGACGGGTCCGGCGCATAGTACAGCCCGTAGGCCGAAGCGGCATCGGAGATGGCCAGATTGCGCACGCCGGGCTGCACGACGGCCGTCGCCGATGCCGGATCGACGCGCACGATGCGATTGAGCTTGGCCAGGCCGAGCAGCACGCCCTGCGCGTGCGGCGTCGCCCCGCCCGAAAGCCCGGTGCCCGCTCCCCGAGCGACGATGGGTATGTCCAGTTCCCGACAGGCATGCATGACGGCCACGACCTGGCTTTCATTTTCGGGCAGCACCACCACGGGCGGCAAGGCCCGGTACAGAGACAGGCCGTCGCATTCGTAGGGACGCGTATCCTCGATCCGCGACAGGATGCAATGGTCCGGCACCACTCCCGACAGACGGGCGACCAGCGCACCGAAGTCGGGCGGCGGCGCAACGCGAGAGTCGGTCGATATCGTCTGCATCTGAAGTCTCGCCGTCATGCCGCGGGCAGTATCTTGCCCGGATTCAATATGTCGTTGGGATCGAACGCGTGCTTGAGGCTGCGCATCAAGTCCAGCGCCTCTTGGCCGTATTCGGCCTGCATGAACTCCATCTTGTGCAAGCCCACTCCGTGCTCCCCCGTGCACGTACCGCCCATGGCGATCGCGCGCTCGACCAGGCGATGATTCAATTGCTGCGATTCCTCCCATTCCTGGGCGTTGTCCGGATCCAGCAGCATCAGCACATGGAAATTACCGTCGCCGACGTGGCCCACGATCGTATATGGAAAACTGGCCCGGTCCAGCTCCATGGCCGTCTCGCCCACGCAATCAGCCAGCCTGGAAATGGGCACGCACACGTCGGTGGTGCTGGAGCGGCATCCCGGACGCAATTGCAAGCCGGCGAAGTAGGCATTGTGGCGCGCGGTCCATAAGCGGCTGCGCTCTTCGGGCCGATTCGCCCATTCGAAGTCCATGCCGCCGTTCTCGCCGGTGATTTCCTGCACGATCCGCGCCTGCTCGGCGACGCCCTCGGGGCTGCCATGGAACTCGAACAACAGCAAGGGCGTTTCCTTCAGGGTCAGCTTGCTGTAGGCATTCGTGGCCTTGACCGCCCATGCGTCCATGAATTCGACCCGCGCCACCGGCACTCCCATCTGGATCACCTGGATGACGCTTTGCACCGCCGAGTCCAGATCGGGAAAATTGCAGATCGCCGCGGAGACGGCCTCGGGCTGGGGATACAGGCGCACGGTCACTTCGGTAATGATGCCCAGCGTGCCCTCGCTGCCGACGAAAATGCGGGTCAAGTCATAGCCGGCGGACGATTTGCGCGCCCGCGTCGCCGTTTCGATCACACGTCCGTCCGCGGTCACCACTTTCAACGACACCACGTTCTCGCGCATCGTGCCGTAGCGCACCGCATTCGTGCCCGATGCGCGGGTCGCCGACATGCCGCCCAGGCTGGCATCCGCGCCCGGATCGATCGGAAAAAACAGGCCGGTATTCTTGATCTCGTCATTCAACTGTTTGCGCGTCACGCCCGCCTGCACCGTAGCCGTGAAGTCCTCGGCCTGCACCGCCAGTACTCGGTTCATCCGCGACAGGTCCAGGCTGATGCCTCCCTGGATCGCCAGCAAATGGCCTTCCAGGGACGACCCTGCTCCGTAGGGTATCAACGCGATCTTGTGCCGGTTGCAGTGGCGCGCAATCCAGACGACGTCCTCGGTGCTTTGGGCGAAGACCACGCCGTCCGGCGGCATCTCGGGAAACGGCGACTCGTCGCGGCCGTGATGTTCGCATACGGACCGGGCCGTGGAAAAACGATCGCCGAACTCATCCTTGATCGCCTGCAAGAAGCCGTCCGGCAAAGGACGGCGCATGGCCTCGGCCATAACGGGAGCATTCATGTGAGCATTCCTCGAACCTGTAATTCATCGCTGCATAACAGGCCAAGTGTAAAGCTTTATCGAGCGACCAGCATGCGCATCGCGGCGCCCGCCGCCCCGGTTAGGCCGCCGCCGCTTTCGGCCCGCACGACTGACGTCGCGCGCGCACCGCTCGGGCCAGGCGCTCCAGCACTTGCACGGACGCATCCCAGTCTATGCAGCCATCGGTAATGCTCTGGCCGTACACCGACGGCTGGCCGGGCACCAGATCCTGGCGGCCGCCCACCAGATTGCTTTCCACCATGACGCCGAAAATACGGTCTTCGCCGGCCTCCATTTGCGCGGCGATGTCCTCGAGCACCAACGGCTGCCTGCGATAGTCCTTGTTGCTGTTGGCATGGCTGGCATCGACCATCAGCTTGGCCCGCAAACCCGATTTTTGCAGCAGGCCGCATGACTCCTCGACGTGCGCCGCGCTGTAGTTCGGCTCCTTGCCGCCGCGCAGGATCAGATGGCAATCGTCGTTGCCCGCAGTCGACACGATGGCGGAATGGCCGCCCTTGGTCACCGACAAGAAATGATGCGGCTGCGATGCCGCTTTGATGGCGTCGGTGGCGATCTTGATGTTGCCGTCCGTGCCGTTCTTGAAGCCCACCGGACACGACAAGCCCGATGCCAATTCGCGGTGGACCTGGCTTTCGGTGGTGCGCGCGCCGATGGCGCCCCAGGAAACCAGATCCGCAATGTACTGGGGCGTGATCATGTCCAGGAACTCGCAGCCCGCGGGCAAGCCCAGCGTATTGACGTTGATCAGCAATTCGCGGGCGGTGCGCAGGCCCTGGTTGATATTGAAACTGCCGTCCAGGCCGGGATCATTGATCAGGCCCTTCCAGCCCACGGTCGTGCGGGGCTTTTCGAAATACACGCGCATAATCACTTCGAGCTCGTCCGCAAAGCGCGCGCGCTGCTCGACCAGGCGCCGCGCGTAATCGAGGGCCGCATCCACCCGGTGTATGGAACAAGGGCCGATCACGACCACCAGGCGGTCATCCTTGCCCTGCAGAATGTCGTGCACGCTCTTGCGCGCGTTATAGACGGTATTGGAAATCGCCGGCTGACAAGGAAACTCCCGCATGACATGGGCAGGCGGACTCAATTCCTTGATTTCACGAATACGTAGGTCATCGGTGTTGTGCGACACGGTTTTGCTCCAGAGTAATTGCCTAGCTGCCGGCGACTACAAAAAAAGCCGCCTAGCGTTTGCTGGCGGCTTTTCAGGGTTTCGGTATTTCTAGCGAGTACGGCAGTCCCTTTCTTCCACCAGAGGTGTCGGAAACCAAAAATAAAAGAAGAAAAAGGAAAAGACTCGGTTCATAGTCATGAATCCTAGCACAATTTTCAGGCTGGGCAAGCCTGCGCGGGCAAAAAAGTACCGTTATGCCACGATTCGAGCAGAATCGGCTCCCGCTTTCGTTACATTTTCAATACATATCGCCATGCTCGATTAATTCGCATTCGATATGATTTGAGATGAAATTATTTTGTGGTGTATCATTTTTCTAGATATCATTCTCAAAGAAGTCAATGATCAGACCAGCATGGGCACCGCATGTCGGCTCGGCTCATGCAGAATAAGGACATCGACATGAAACTACGAAAGACTATCCGGGCGGCGGGATTGTGCGTCGCCATGGCGGCATTTGGCTTCACGACCGCCGCATCCGCCGCCAGCCTGCAGCAGATCAAAGAACGCGGCCAGCTTCGCGTCGCCGTAGCCAATGAAATTCCTTATGGCTACACGGACCTGGACGGGCAAGCCAAAGGCGCCGGCCCCGACGTGGCCAAGCACATAGCCGAGCAATTGGGCATCGAGAAGATCCAATGGGTCACCACCAATTTCGGCTCGCTCATACCCGGCCTGCAGGCCGATCGATTCGACATGGTCGCCGCGGAAATGGCCATCCTGTCCCAGCGCTGCAACGAAGCCCTGTTCTCCGAGCCCAATAGCTCGTACGGGGAAGGCTTGCTCGTCGCCAAAGACAATCCCGACGGCATCCATTCTTATGAAGCATTCGCCAAGAACGACAAGAAAGTCGCCATCATGGCGGGGGCCGATCAGCTCGAAATCCTGCAAGCCCTGGGCGTGCCGCCCGATCGCATGGTGACCATCGCCAACAATGCGGACGCGATTTCCACTGTATCGACCGGGCGCGCGAGCGCCTATGCGGCCACCGGCCTGACCGTCGCGGAACTGGCCTCCAAAAGCGATCGCGTGGAAGCGGCCGCCGACTTCACGGATCCGGTCGTCGACGGCGAGCCCGTGCGCAGCTGGGGCGGCTTCGTTTTCGCCAAAGGCTCCGAAGATCTGCGCGACGCCGTCAACGAAGAATTGGCCAAGTTCAAGAAAACGCCCGAGTGGGCGGAGATCATGAGCCGATACGGCTTCAGCCAGGCGGACATGGAGGCCTCCACGACCAAGACCACCGAGCAGCTCTGCGCCGGCTAAGCGCGTTCCGCACGCATGGAATGGCTAAGCTACCTGCCGCCCCTGCTTGAAGGGGCCTGGGTAACCGCGCAGCTCACGGTCTACTCCACGCTCCTGGGAGCGGTGTTCGCTTTCGCGTTCGGCTTGGGCAAGCTTTCGCGCAATATCGTCATCAAAGGCGTCTGCATTGCCTTCATCGAGATCTTTCGCGGCACCTCCCTGCTGGTCCAGCTGTTCTGGCTGTACTTCGCGCTGCCCGTGCTGGGCCAGGCCATCGGCGTCGATCTGCGCCTGCCGCCGCTGGTCGCCGGCACGCTGGCGCTGAGCCTGAACATCGGCGCCTATGGCGCGGAAGTCGTGCGCGGCGCGATACAAGCCGTGCCCAAGTCCCAGCACGAAGCCGCCAAAGCGCTGGACTTCACCGAACGCCAGACCTTGTGGCGCATCTCGCTGCCGCAAGCCATACCCGAAATGATGCCCAGTTTCTCCAACCTGGCCATCCAGAACTTGAAGGACACCGCCCTGGTGTCGCTGATCAGCCTGGGCGACATGGCGTTTCGCGCGGAGCAGATCCGCAACTTCACGCAAGACAGCACGACCGTATATACCTTGTTGCTATTCATGTACTTCGGCATGGCGCTGGTCCTGTTCATGATCATGAGACTGCTGGAACGCAGCGTCGGCCGCTGGCGCGCAAAGGGGATCTGACCATGTTATTTGGAATCGCATGGGACACCAGCGGAAATTGGGCCTTTACGACGTCGATCTTCCCTATCCTGCTCCAGGGCCTGATCGTCACGATAAAGGCGACCGTGCTCGGTTTTTTCGTCGCCGCCGTGCTCGGGCTGATCCTGGCCGCGCTCAAGGGCTCGCGCTTTCGCCTGATTTCCTGGCCGGCGCGGTTCGTCACCGAATTCATCCGCGATACGCCCCTGCTGGTGCAGCTGTTTTTTCTTTACTACGTGCTGCCCGAATACGGCATCGTCCTGCCGGCCTTCATGACCGGCGCGCTGGCCCTGGGCTTGCAATACAGCGCCTATACCTCCGAGGTGTACCGCGCGGGCATCGAATCGGTCGCCCGCGGCCAGATCGAAGCCGCGCGCGCGCTGGACTTGACGCCCCTGCGCACTTTCTCGTTCATCGTGGTGCCCCAGGCGATCCCGCGCATCATCCCGGCGCTGGGCAACTACCTGGTTTCCATCATGAAAGACGTGCCCTTGCTGTCGGTCGTATCCGTGCTCGAAATGCTCAACGTGGCCAAGATCATCGGCGACCGAACCTTCAACTACCTGATCCCGCTATCCATGGTGGGCGGGCTTTATCTCGTCATGACGCTGGTCGCGTCGGCGGCCATACGCTATCTGGACACCCGCCTGCCCAAACGAGGGATACCACTCAGATGACAGAACCCATTATCAGATTCGAAAAAGTCGTCAAGCGATTCGGCGACGTCACGGTCCTGGACGAACTGGATTTCGAGGTCGCCAAAGGCGAAAAAGTGACCATCATCGGCCCGTCCGGCTCGGGCAAGTCCACCGTGCTGCGCATCCTGATGACGTTGGAACAGATCGAAGACGGCGTCATCCACGTGGCGGGCAAGCCTTTGTGGCACGAATACCGCGATGGGCGGCTGGTGCCCGCCGGCGAAACCCACCTGGGCGAAATGCGCAAGGAGATGGGCATGGTCTTCCAGCAGTTCAACCTGTTTCCCCACATGACGGTGCGGCGCAACGTCACCGAAGCCCCGATACACGTGCTGGGACTGAGCAAGGAAAAAGCCAATGAGCGCGCCGACGAATACCTGGAGCTGGTGGGTTTGTCGGACCAGGCCGACAAGTTCCCCAGCCAGTTGTCGGGAGGCCAGCAGCAGCGCGTGGCGATCGCCAGGGCCCTGGCCATGCGCCCGAACATCATGCTGTTCGACGAGCCTACCTCCGCGCTGGACCCGGAGCTGGTCGGCGAAGTACTGAACGTCATTCAAAGGCTGGCCGGCGAGCACGATCTGACCATGCTGCTGGTCACCCATGAAATGCAGTTCGCGAAGCAAATATCGGATCGCGTGTGCTTTTTCGACAAAGGCAAAATCGTGGAGCAAGGCACCCCGGAAGACGTGTTCGGCGCGCCGCGGGAAGCGCGCACGCGGGAATTCCTGAGCAACTTCATCAACGCCGCGGCTTGACGCATCCTCGACGCGCGAGGGCAAGTGCGCCAATGCCCGTCGGGATCAACGGCGCGGCCCCGCGGATCTCGCCCCCAGGGTCCGGCTCGCATGTTGAGCCAGGACGTCGCACACGCTCGAATCGATGATTTCCAGTCCGCGCATCAGTTGCGATTCCTCGATGGTCAGGGCGGGCATGATGCGGATGACCTCATCATGGACGCCGCAGGTATCGAGCACCAGGCCGCGGCTTCCGGCAACTTGCGCGACGCGCGATGCCAGGCCGTGGGCGGCGGGAAATACCAGTCCCTGGACCAATCCTCTTCCGCGCACGCCCAGACACGCCTCCGGATGACTGCAGGCCGTGTTTTCCAGCCAGTCCCTGAGCAGGCATTCCTTGCGCCGCAGTTCCCGCGCAAGACGCCCGCCGGTCCAATATTCCCGCACGGCATGCGCGGCGCTGAGCAAGGCCAGCTCGTCGTAGGCCGTGCCGCCGCTGGCTTCCTGGATGGAAACGGGCAGCCTGGCATGACGCAGTAAAACGGACATGGGCAGGCCGAAGCCCGACAGCGATTTGGAAAGCACCACGATATCGGGCTGGATTCCGGCGGTTTCAAAACTGAGATAGCTGCCGGCGCGACCGCAGCCCGCCAAGGTGTCGTCCATGATCAGCACGATCCCGTATGCGCGGCAGACTTTTTCCAGCTCCTTGAGCCAACGCCACGTCAAGGCGTTGATGCCGCCTTCGCACATCACGGTTTCGACCACCACCGCGGCGGGCAATTTTCGGTCGGACACGACGCGCCCCAGCATGCGCTCGAAATGCGCCACGGTATCGACGTCCGGTCCCTGGCATCCGTCGTACGGCATGAACAGCACGCGCGGCAGATCCGCGGCGGTATAACGGTTCAGGCACAAATCGGCCATGGCGGCGACCGCGCCGTCGTCGTTGCCGGAGACGTCATGACGAAAGGCCATGACATCCAGCCGTCCGGTCAACCGCCGCGCCAGGCGAATGGCCGCGTCGATTGCGCCGGCGCCCGTCCGGCCGGTGAACTGCACCAGGTAATCGAGATGCGCGGGAACCAGGACCTCGTCCTGCAGGGCCTGGCGAAATTCCTGCCGGGCCAGGGCCAGGCGGTCGATGGAGGACAAGCAGCGGCGTTCGGCCAAGCTGTGCGCCAGCCGTTGCCTCAGCCGCATATTGTGAAAGCCGTAATTGAGCGCGCCCGCGGCGCTATGAAAATCGAGATACTGCCTGCCCTCGGCGTCCAGCAGCCTGGAGCCCATGGCTTTCACCGCCGGGCCCGGCGTCTGCCGGATGTGCTCGCGCGCTTGCTGCGTTATCCGGTCGCGATATTGTGAATCCATCGCCTTTTTCCTCCCTGGGGCTCCATCAACCGGCGACATGTCGATGGCGGCTTGCCTGTGCGCGTCCGGCTCAACGCATTCTTCATATTGTTTCCCTCGTCAAACCACGATGCCCGATTCCGGCGCCGCGCCGCCCGCAACGGGCACGTCCAGAATGGGCGATGCCTGTTCGGCCGTGGGCTCGGGGTCGATCACTTTCGTGGAATCGATCAGGTTGACGATGCGCTCGAGCGACATCGTGATCGTCGCCCGTTCGATCTCCGGCAAATCGTTCAACGCGTCAGCCAGCTTCTTTTGCAATGGCGACGGGGTGGCCGCGGCCAGATCGATCCCCGCCTGCGTGGCCGTGATGAACACGATGCGACGGTCTTCGCGGCCCCGCTCGCGGCGCACCAGGCCCTTGTCCTCGAGCCTGTCCAGTATTCCCACCACGGTGCTGGGACTGACGTGAATTTCCCGGCTGATCGCCGTGGCGGTCAGCGAGCCATGCTCGACGACCGCGCGCAGGCATACCAGCTGCGGCGCCGTGATATTGCTATACGACGCCAGCTGGCGCGAATGCAGGGCTATCGAGCGCGTAATGCGGCGCAAAGCGCGCAGAATGCGCAAATCATAATCAGGGCTGGACGACATGGACATAGCACCAAACGCAGGAAACGTTCAACAAACGACAGGATAATTTCAATTCAAATCGTAGGAGTTATAACTACCCCTGTCAATCGATCGCCCCGATACCGCCGCCACGGAGTTGCCTCGATACAACCCGATCGGCGTTCAAGCGGTTCCCCCGACGGTCAAGCCCTCCATGCGCACAGTCGGCATGCCCACGCCCACCGGAACGCTCTGCCCCTCCTTGCCGCACGTGCCGACGCCGGAATCCAGCTGCATATCGTTGCCGACCAGGCCGATCCGGTTCATCGCGTCCGGCCCGTTGCCGATCAGGGTGGCGCCCTTGACCGGGTAGGATATCTTGCCGTTTTCGATCATGTAGGCTTCGGAGGCCGAGAAAACGAATTTGCCGCTGGTAATGTCCACCTGTCCACCGCCGAAGTTCACCGCGTACAAGCCGTTTTTTACGGAAGCGACGATTTCCTCGGGGTCCGTCCGCCCCGACAACATGTACGTATTCGTCATGCGCGGCATCGGAAGATGGGCGAACGATTCGCGACGTCCGTTTCCGGTGACCGGCATTTTCATCAGCCGCGCATTCATCGTGTCCTGCATGTATCCCTTGAGAATGCCGTCCTCGATCAACACATTGCGCTGCGTGGGGTTGCCCTCGTCGTCGATGTTGAGCGAGCCCCGCCGGCCCGCCAGCGTGCCGTCGTCGACCACCGTCACACCTTTGGACGCCACCCTTTCGCCGACGCGCCCGGAAAATACGCTGGACCCTTTCCGGTTGAAATCACCTTCAAGCCCGTGGCCGACCGCTTCGTGCAGCAAAATGCCGGGCCAGCCCGAACCCAGCACCACCGTCATCTCGCCGGCGGGCGCGGGACGAGCGTCCAGATTGGTCAAGGCCTCGTGAACGGCGCGCTGCACGTACGAACGCAGCACGTCGTCGGTGAAGTACGCCAGGCCCGTGCGTCCGCCGCCTCCGCCATGCCCCATTTCCCGGCGGCCATCCCGCTCGGCGATCACCGTCAGCGACAAGCGCACCAGGGGACGCACGTCCGCCGCCAGCCGACCGTCGCTGCCGGCGACCAGCACCACGTCGTACTCGGCCCCCAGGCCGGCCATGACCTGAATGACGCGGGGATCCGCGGCGCGGGCCATGGCCTCGATGCGGCCCAGCAAAGCCACTTTGTCCGGCGCAGAAAGTGTCGTCACCGGGTCGATGGGCGCATGCTGGATCGATGGGTGATGGGACCGAACCCGAGGTGTTGCGCAGGTATCGCCATCTGCTGCGCACCGCCGCCCTCGACTGGCAGGAGACAGCACACCGACGGGCGTTGACCGATCTCGGTCCGAGCGCTCGCGCCGACCTCCTGGGTGAGTTGAGGGTGCTGCTCGGCACCGGCTATCGATTCGGGCCCGACGACATCCACCACGTCGCCCGTCTCGTGGTGCGAGCGGAGCGTCGCGCGCCGGGACTGCTCCTCGCGGGTCTCGATCCCGACCTGTTGGTGAGGCTGGCGGGATTGGTCGTGGACAGCCCGATCGGGCGGATGCTGGTGGCCGGTTACGACATCTGGGACGGCACCGAGCCGCCCCGGCCCGAGGATCCGGTCCTGCCCAAGGACCACCACCAGCGCTGGCAGCAGTGGCAAGGCGGCATGGAGGACGGGTGGGCGGCCTACTTCGCGCGGTTCGCGGCACCGCAGAGCCGAGGACGTGGGTACTGAGGCCCCTGGTCCTCGCCGATTCACCCCCCGTGAACCGGTCACCGGCGGAGCGCTCGCATCGCGGGGTGAGCCCGCGGCATACGATCGGGACCGTGACCGACAACGCCAGCGACCGCGCCCGCCTGCTCGACATCGTCCAGGACAAGGCGATCGTCCACGGGAAGGTGACCCTGTCCTCGGGCAAGGAGGCCGACTACTACGTCGACCTGCGCCGGATCACCCTCGACGGCGAGGCCAGCCCGCTCGTCGGACGGGTCATGAGGGACCTGACCGCCGACCTCGACTACGACGCCGTCGGCGGGCTGACGCTCGGCGCGGACCCCGTCGCCACTGCCATGCTCCACGCTGCGGCGGCCGATGGCGAGCGACTCGATGCCTTCGTCGTTCGCAAGGCCGGGAAGGCCCACGGCCTGCAGCAGCGGATCGAAGGCCCGGCCATCGCCGGTCGGCGCGTGCTCATCGTCGAGGACACCTCCACCACCGGTGCCTCACCGTTGGACGCGGCCCGGGCCGCCCAGGAGGCCGGGGCCACGGTCGTCGCGGTGGCGACCATCGCGGACCGCAACACGGGGGCGGCAGAGGTCTTTGCCGAGCACGGGCTGGAGTACCGCCACGTCTACGGATTGGCCGACCTCGGGCTGGCCTGACGGCGGACGCCATCAGGCCAGCCAGGATCGTCAGCGGACCAGTTCCTTGTCGCGCTCCTCGACCGGCATCCCAGCCGATCTGCAACGGGTCACCCGGTGGGAACCGGTGACCGCCTAGGATCGCTGACAGGTTGTCACCGCACCGGGGGAGGAACCCAGTGATCATCGCCTTGATCGTCATCGTCGTCATCGTCCTGCTGCTCGTCCTGTGGGCCGTCGGGGTCTACAACGGCCTCATCAAGCTGCGCAACCTGGTGCAGGAGGCGTGGCGCCAGATCGACGTCGAGCTCACCCGTCGCCATGACCTCATCGGCAACCTCGTCGAGACCGTCAAGGGGTATGCCGCGCACGAGCGGGGCACGCTCGAGGACGTCATGAAGGCGCGCAGCGCGGCGATGGCTCCCGGCCAGGGCCCCGCGCAGCAGGCGGCCTCCGAGGGCATGCTCACCCAGGCACTCGGCCGCCTCATCGCCGTCGCCGAGGCCTATCCGGACCTCAAGGCCAACCAGAACTTCGCGATGCTGATGCAGGAACTGTCCTCCACCGAGGACCGGATCGCGTCCGCGCGTCGCTACTACAACGCCAACGTCCGCGAACTCAACACCAAGGTCGAGTCGGTGCCGAGCAACATCGTGGCGGGCATGTTCAACATCGGCAAGGAGGAGTACTTCGAGGCCGTCGGTGAGCAGCGCGAGGCTCCGAAGGTCGACTTCGGGCAGCGCGACTCCGACATCCCCCCGCCGAGCTCGTATGCCGGGCACGAGGCTCCCAGCGCGCCCGCGGCCCCCCAGGCTGCTCCTGGTCCGGACGCCGCCACTGGTCCCGGCACCGCTCCGGAATCGCCGGAGGGACGCGCATGAGTGACGGTGAAGCCGCGGTCCAGCCGCTCGCCCCGCCGGAGCAGGTCCTGACCCTCGACGCGCCGCCGGCACCGGCGACGGTCACGGCCACCCAGGC
>CAZKBT010000032.1:0-38311 GCA_964551305.1 uncultured Burkholderiaceae bacterium | reverse complement strand
GCGGCGTCGCCTTCCTGAAGAGCCCGGTGGGGCAGATGTTCCACCAGTTCTTCGGTGAAAACATGTTGCGCGCCGACGTCTGCAATGCCGTCGAAGAGCTCGGGCAGCTGCTGGACCATACCGGGCCGGTCGCCGAGTCCGAGCTGAATGCCGCGCGCATTTTCCATGCGGACCACTGTTTTTTCGTGACCAACGGCACATCCACCTCCAACAAGATCGTCTGGCATGCCAACGTGGCGTCCAACGACGTGGTCGTGGTCGACCGCAATTGCCACAAATCCATTTTGCACGCTATCACGATGACGGGGGCGATCCCTGTTTTCCTGCGGCCGTCGCGCAATCACCTGGGCATCATCGGGCCGATTCCACTGGAGGAATTCGATCCCGAGAACATACGCAAGAAGATCGAAGCCAATCCCTTCGCGCGCAACGCCACGAACAAGCGCCCGCGCATCCTGACCTTGACGCAGAGCACGTACGACGGCGTGATCTACAACGTCGAGATGATCAAGAAGACGCTGGGCGAAGAAATCGATACCTTGCATTTCGACGAGGCCTGGCTGCCGCACGCCGCGTTCCATAGCTTCTATCGCGATATGCACGCCATCGGAGCCGATCGTCCGCGATCTCCGGCAATGATCTTCGCCACGCATTCCACGCACAAGCTGCTGGCGGGCCTGTCGCAGGCTTCGCAGATCACGGTGCAGGACGCCGAAACGCGCAAGCTGGACCGTAACGTTTTCAACGAGGCCTACCTGATGCACACGTCGACCTCGCCGCAGTACGCGATCATCGCGTCCTGCGACGTGGCGGCGGCCATGATGGAGCCGCCCGGCGGCACCGCCCTGGTCGAAGAATCCATTTCCGAGGCCATGGAATTCCGGCGCGCGATGCGCAAGGTCGAATCCGAGTTCGGCAAGAACGACTGGTGGTTCAAGGTCTGGGGGCCGAACCGCCTGCCGGCGGACGGCATCGGACATCGCGACGAATGGATATTGGGCTCGGGCGATGAATGGCACGGCTTCGGCGACCTGGCCGAAGGCTTCAACATGCTGGATCCGATCAAGGCGACGATCGTCACGCCGGGCCTGGACATTTCCGGCACGTTCGCCGATACGGGCATCCCGGCGGCCCTGGTGTCGCTGTACCTGGCCGAGCACGGCGTGGTGGTGGAAAAGACGGGCCTGTATTCCTTTTTCATCCTGTTCACGATCGGCATCACCAAGGGCCGGTGGAACACCTTGCTGACCGCCCTGCAGCAGTTCAAGGACGACTACGACCGCAATCAGCCGATGTGGCGCATCCTGCCGGACTTTTGCAAGCAGCACCGCCGCTACGAGAAAATGGGTTTACGGGACTTGTGCCAGCGCATCCACGAGGCCTACCACAAGTATGACCTGGCCCGCTTGACGACCGAGGTCTACCTGAGCGACATGATCCCCGCCTTGAAACCGTCCGATGCCTACGCCAAGATGGCGCATCGCGAGGCCGAGCGCGTGAACATCGACGATCTGGAAGGCCGGGTCACGGGCGTGCTGCTGACGCCGTATCCGCCGGGCATTCCCTTGCTGATCCCGGGCGAGCGGTTCAACCGGCGCATCGTGAACTACCTGCAGTTCGTGCGCGAGTTCAATGCGACGTTCCCGGGTTTCGAGACCTATGTCCATGGCCTGGGGCAGGACATCGGCCCGGACGGCGCGGCGCGGTATTACATCGACTGCCTGAAAGAAGACTAGGCGCCGTGGCGCAGGTGTTCGATGTCGTCGTCATAGGGGCCGGCGCCGCGGGCATGATGGCCGCGGCCGTGGCGGGCCAGCGCGGCGCGCGCGTGGCGCTGGTGGATCATGCGTCGCGGCTGGCCGAGAAAATCCGCATCTCCGGCGGCGGGCGCTGCAATTTCACCAATCTGCACGCGGGTCCCGCCAATTTCATCTCGCAGAATCCGAAGTTCTGCCGCTCCGCGCTGGCGGCCTACGGCCCGCGCGATTTCATCGCCCTGGTCGACCAGTACGGCATCGCCTGGCATGAGAAGCATCGCGGGCAGCTGTTTTGCGACGACAGCGCCGAAGACATCATCGCCATGCTGCGCGCCGAATGCATGCGCGGGCGCGTCAGCTGGCTCATGCCGTGCACGGTATCGGGGGTCGCGCGCGCCGCGACGGGCTACCGTGTCCTGACCGGCCAAGGGGAAGTCGCGGCGCCGAGCGTGGTGCTGGCCACCGGCGGCATGGCGATTCCGCAATTGGGCGCCACGGATTTCGCACTGGGCATCGCGCGGCAGTTCGGCCTGAAAGTGGTGGAGCCGCGACCAGCCCTGGTGCCGCTGACCTTCGACGCCCAGCAGTGGCAGCCGTATTCGGCGTTGGCCGGCGTTGCGGTCGAGGTAGGGGTCGGGGTAGGGGCGGACTCCAAGTCCGATGCCACGGCGCGCGTCGCCGCCGGGTCATCCAGGCGCAAGGGCGAGGCAGCCGTCCGTTTCATCGAAGACCTGCTGTTCACGCACCGCGGCTTGTCCGGCCCGGCGATCCTGCAGATTTCCAGTTTCTGGAATCCCGGGCGGAGCTTGGTCGTGGACCTGGCGCCGGAGCGGGATCTGGCCGATGCGCTGTCGGCCATGAAAGCGGGGAGTCGCCAGCGATTGGGAACGGTATTGGCCGGCCTGTGGCCCAAGCGCCTGGCCGAGCGCTGGCTGCAAGACGCGATGCCGGGCGAAGCCGGCTTGGCGGATATGCGCCTGGCCGACGTGCCGGACAGGCTGCTGCGCAAACTGGCGCAAGACATTCACGCCTGGACGTTGACGCCGACGGGAACGGCGGGCTACAAGAAAGCCGAGGTCATGCGCGGCGGCGTCGACACCCGGGAGCTGAACCAGAAGACCATGGAAGCCGCCAAGGCTCCCGGCCTGTATTTCATCGGCGAGGCCGTGGACGTCACGGGGTGGCTGGGCGGTTACAACTTTCAGTGGGCCTGGGCCTCGGGCGTGGCCTGTGGCAAGGCGGTATCGGACGCGTCCTCCACCTGCGCCGCTTGAGCAAAATTCAGTTGTTGCACCGCGGTTTTCGCGTTATGCTTTGCGGCTGTTGTCGTTACCCGCCGCGGGAGAGCGCTGACCCCTCAGCCGCCGAAGGCGCAATTCGCCCAGAATCGCTCAGGCATCCGATACCGCGCGTGTATTGCGCATAACGCAGGACAACACTCTGGAGAGACCCGGCCTTGGGCGCGACCATGCGCCCGCCGGGCGCCGAAGGTGAATGCCGGCACGCCGTGCCCGGTCAACTCTCAGGCAAAAGGACAGAGGGGCGATGCATATGGCTCGTTCATGTCGACGTCGCACCCTTTATCGTTCACTCCGGAGCTCCACATGTCTTCAGCGGCACTGAAAACCACTCCCTTGCATGCCACCCATCTTCGGCTGGGCGCCAAAATGGTCGATTTCGGCGGGTGGGACATGCCCGTCTATTACGGCTCGCAGATCGAAGAGCATCATGCCGTGCGCAAAGACGCAGGCGTCTTCGACGTGTCCCACATGCAGGCGGTCGACATCCTGGGCGACGACGCCACGGCGTTCCTGAAACGGCTGCTGGCCAACGACGTCGCCAAGCTGACGGTGCCGGGCAAGGCGCTTTATAGCTGCATGCTCAACGAGCAGGGCGGCGTCATCGACGACTTGATCGTCTATTACTTCGAGCCGACCGTATGGCGCGCCGTCGTCAACGCCGGAACGGCGCAGACCGACATCGCCTGGATGCGCGAACTGGCCCGCGCCGAATCGTTTTCGGTCGACATCGTGCAGCGGCACGATCTGGCCATCGTCGCCGCGCAAGGCCCCAACGCGCCCGCCAAGCTCGCCCAGGCGCGGCCCGATTGGGCGCCGCTGCTGGACTCCTTGACGCCTTTCACGGCCGCGTACGCCGGCGCCGGCCAGTCCACTTTGATCGCGCGTACCGGCTATACGGGCGAAGACGGCTTTGAAATCATCCTGCCCGCCACGGACGTCGTCGCGTTCTGGGACGACCTGACGGCATGCGGGGTGACCCCGTGCGGGCTGGGCGCGCGCGACACCCTGCGCCTGGAGGCCGGCATGAATCTCTATGGCCAGGAAATGAACGAACAGGTCAATCCCCTGATCGCCGGGCTGGGCTGGACGGTGTCGTTCAAGGATCCCGCGCGCCGCTTCGTGGGGCGCGACGCGCTGGAGGCGGCGGCCGTCGACCAAATGCTCGTGGGCGTCAAGCTGCTCGAGCGCGGGGTGATGCGCGGCCATATGAAACTGCGCACGGCCCAGGGCGAGGGCGAATTGACCAGCGGCTCGATGTCCCCGACGATGGGCGTATCCATAGGCATGGCCCGTGTGCCCGTCGGCGCGCAGCCCGGCGATGCGGCCGAGGTCGAGATCCGGGGCAAATGGCTGCCCGCGCAGATCGTCAAAATGCCTTTCGTGCGAAACGGAAAAATCCTGGCCTGATTTGATTATCATGTCATGCGGTCCGCGGATCGCCGACCGAACGAACATCAACCATTCTGAAACGAATTCAATCATTGGAGCCCATCATGTCCTTGCCCACCGATCGTAAATACACTTCTTCCCATGAATGGGTGAAAGCCGAAGGCGACGTGTTCGCCGTCGGCATCACCGACAACGCCCAGGACCAGCTGGGCGACCTCGTGTTCGTCGGCGATTTCGAAGTGGGCGCCGCGCTCGCGGCCGGCCAGACCGCCGGCGTCGTGGAGTCGGTCAAGGCCGCCTCGGACATCTACGCGCCCGTCGACGGCGAAATCGTGGCCTTCAACGATGCGCTGAGCGACGAGCCCAATCGCATCAACGAAGCGGCCTTCGATACCTGGATCTTCAAGATCAAGCCCGCCAATCCCGCCGACGTCGAAGGCTTGCTCGACGCGGACGGCTATCAGTCGTTGGCCGGCTGACGCGAGCCGATCGTCCTTCTTTCCATTACTCGTTCAGGTTGATCTATGCTGCGTGATCTCGATCCCCATTCCGACTTCGTTCCCCGCCATATCGGCCCGGATCTTTCCGACCAGGAAAAAATGCTGTCCGCCATCGGCGTGCCGGACCTGCCCGCTCTCATCAACGAAGTGGTGCCGGCCAGCATCCTGAGCGGCCAGCCCCTGGATCTGCCGCCGGCGCGCAGCGAATTCGACGCCCTGGCGGAGCTCAAGGAGATCGCGGGACGCAATCAGATTTTCCGCAGCTACATCGGCCAAGGCTATTACGGAACGCATGTTCCGCACGTCATCCAGCGCAACATCCTGGAAAATCCCGCCTGGTACACGGCCTACACGCCGTACCAGCCCGAGATCTCGCAGGGACGCCTGGAGGCCTTGCTCAATTTCCAGACCATGGTCGCCGACCTGACCGGCATGGACATCGCCAACGCCTCGCTGCTGGACGAGGGCACGGCGGCGGCCGAAGCCATGACCCTGGCCCGGCGCGGCTCTCGCGCCAAGAGCAATGTTTTTTTCGCGTCCCGGAATTGCCATCCGCAAACCATCGCCGTGCTTCGCACCCGCGCATCGGGCTTGGGAATCGAGGTGGCGGTCGGCGACGAAAGCCAGGGCCTGCCCGAGTGCTTCGGCGTGTTGCTGCAATATCCGCAAGGCCTGGGCGACATCGCCGACTACTCGAGCGTGGCGCAAGCCGCGCATGATCAAGGCGCGGTCGTGGCCGTCGCCACCGATTTGCTGGCGCTGGCGTTGCTGACGCCGCCCGGCGAATGGGGGGCGGACATCGCCGTCGGTTCGGCCCAGCGCTTCGGCGTGCCCTTCGGCTTCGGCGGCCCGCACGCGGGCTTCATGGCCTGCCGCGATGCCTACAAGCGCAACCTGCCGGGACGCCTGGTGGGCGTATCCAAGGACAGCCAAGGCAAGCCCGCGCTGCGCCTGGCGCTGCAAACCCGCGAACAGCACATCCGCCGCGAGAAGGCCACGTCCAACATCTGCACGGCGCAGGTGCTGCTGGCGGTCATGGCCGGGATGTACGCCGTGTGGCACGGCCCCGCGGGGATAGCGCGCATCGCCCGCCGCGTCGCGGTGCTGACCGCGACCTTGCGCCAGGCGCTGACGGGCCTGGGCCTGCGCGTGGTCAATGAGCACCAGTTCGATACCCTGTTGATCGACGGCGGCGCGCAAACCCAGTCCATCATCGACGCGGCGCAATCGGCCCGGATCAATCTGCGTCGCGTCGGCGACGATGAACTGGGAATCTCGCTGGACGAGACGGTCACTGTGCAAGACCTGCATGCGCTGCTGGGCGTCATTGCGCAGGGCGTCGGCAAGACCTGGGATGCGCAGGCGCAAGCCGCCCTGCGGGCGGCCGAGCCCGGCATCCCTGCCGGCCTGCGCCGCCGGTCTCCGATCCTGTCTCATCCGGTTTTCTCGAGGATACGGTCCGAGACGGACATGCTGCGCTATCTGCGCGAGCTGTCCGACCGCGACCTGGCCCTGGACCGCACCATGATCCCCTTGGGTTCGTGCACGATGAAGCTCAACGCCACGGCGGAAATGATACCGGTCACCTGGCCCGAGCTCAGCAACATCCATCCGTTCGCGCCGGCCTCGCAGACCCGAGGCTATCAGGAACTGATACGCCGGCTTTCCACGGATCTGTGCCGGATAACGGGCTACGATTCGATCAGCCTGCAACCCAACTCCGGCGCCCAGGGCGAGTTCGCCGGCTTGCTGGCCATTCGCGCCTATCACCAGGCCAACGGCCAATCGCAGCGCAACGTCTGCTTGATTCCGGCGTCGGCGCACGGCACCAATCCGGCCTCGGCGCAGATGGTGGGCATGGAGGTCGTGGTGGTGGCTTCCGATTCGCAGGGCAACATCGACGTCGCCGACTTGAAGGCCAAGATCGACAAAGTGGGCGATCGCCTGGCCGCCTTGATGATCACGTATCCGTCGACGCACGGCGTGTTCGAGCTGGCGGTGCGCGACATCTGCGCCATGGTGCATGACGCGGGCGGCCAGGTCTATCTGGACGGCGCGAACATGAACGCCATGGTGGGACTGGCCCAGCCGGGCAAATTCGGCTCGGACGTGTCGCATCTGAACTTGCACAAGACATTCTGCATTCCGCACGGCGGCGGCGGCCCTGGCGTGGGTCCGGTGGCGGTGCGTTCCCATTTGGCGCCGTACTTGCCCGGCCTGGTCGACGAAAACGGCAACCTGCCGCCCGATGCGCCGGTCGGCCCCGTGTCGGCGGCTCCCTACGGCTCGGCGGGCATTTTGTCCATTCCCTATCTTTACATCGTGATGATGGGGGCCGAGGGCTTGCGCTCGGCGACGGAAGTCGCGATCCTGAACGCGAATTACATCGCTTCCCGCCTTGCCGGGCACTATCCCTTGCTCTATGCCGGCCGGAACGGCCGCGTGGCGCACGAGTGCATCCTGGACATTCGCCCCATCAAGGACGCCAGCGGCATTTCCAACGAGGACATCGCCAAGAGGTTGGTGGATTACGGCTTTCACAGCCCCACGATGAGCTTTCCCGTCGCGGGCACGCTGATGGTGGAGCCTACGGAATCCGAAGGCCTGGCCGAGCTGGACCGTTTCGTCGACGCGATGATCGCCATTCGCGCGGAGATCGCCGCCGTCGAGCGCGGCGAGAAAGACGCGCAGGACAACGTCCTGACGAATGCGCCGCATACCGCGCAGATGCTGCTGGCCGCGGAGTGGCTGCATGACTACACGCGTGAAGAGGCGGCGTATCCGTTGGCCAGCCTGCGCTCGGTCAAGTATTGGCCACCCGTCGCCCGGGTCGACAATGCTTATGGCGATCGCAACCTGGTCTGCGCTTGCCCGCCGATCGAAAGCTACGCCGACAGCGATACGGCAACGGCCGAGGGGTGATCGGAAAGCGGGGGCGATCCATGTCCCCGCGCGCGGGTGGTTGTTTCGCCGGTCAAGCCGTTCGACGATGAATGCGAAAAACGCGCCATGCTTTTATGAAGCATGGCGCGCTCGGCGTTTCGACGGCGGTCCGCGGATCGCGGACGCGGATGCCGCTTAGTCCACCGTTTTCAGGACGTCGCCTATCGTGCCGAAGATTTCCTGTATCTGTTCTTCGCTGATGATGAGCGGCGGCGAGATGGCCAGGATGTCGCCAGTGTAGCGCACCAGCACCCCCTTGTCGAAGCATTTGCGGAACACTTCGGCGGCTCGCGCGCCCGGGGCGCCCGGGCGGGATTGCAGCTCGATGCCCGCGACCATTCCCAGATTGCGGACGTCGATCACGTGCGGCGCGCTTTCCAGCTGGTGCGCCGCCGCTTCGAAGGCGGGCGACAGGGACTTGGCGCGGTCGAACAGATTTTCCTTGGCGTAGATGCCCAGCGTCGCCAGGGTCGCGGCGGTGGCAAGGGGGTGGGCCGAATAGGTGTAGCCGTGGAAAAACTCGATGCCGTCGGAAGACGCATTGATGATGCTGTCATGGACTTCCTGGCTGACCGCGACGGCTCCCGCCGGCACGGCGGCATTGCTCAGGCCTTTGGCGAGGGTCATCAGGTCGGGCGTGACGCCGAAGTAGGCGCTGGCCGTGGGCGCGCCCAGGCGGCCGAAACCCGTAATGACTTCGTCGAAGATCAACAGGATGCCGTGCTTGGCGGTGATGGCCCGAAGCTTTTCCAGATAGCCTTTGGGCGGTATCAGCACGCCGGTGGAGCCGGCCAGCGGCTCGACGATCACGGCGGCGATGGTGGATGCGTCGTGCAGGGCGATGATGCGTTCGAGCTCGTCGGCGAAGTGCTCGCCCCATTCGGGCTGGCCGCGCGTGTTGGCGTTCTTGGCCAGGTCGTGGGTGTGGGGCAAGTGATCGACGCCCGGAATGAGGACGTTGGAGAATGCCTTGCGGTTGTTCGAAATGCCGCCGACCGAAATGCCGCCGAAGCCGACGCCGTGATAGCCGCGCTCGCGTCCGATCAGACGGGTGCGCTGGCCTTCGCCGCGGCTGCGATGATAGGCGACGGCGATCTTCAGGGCGGTATCGACCGATTCCGAGCCCGAGTTCGTGAAGAAAATGCGATCCAGGCCCTTGGGCATCATCTGCGCCACGGCGCTGGCCGCCTGGAATGCGCCTGGGTGGCCCAGCTGGAAGCTGGGGGCATAGTCCATTTCGGCGGCCTGTTGGGCGATGGCCTCGACGATTTCGCTGCGGCCGTGGCCCGCGTTGACGCACCATAGCCCGGCGGTGCCGTCCAGCACCTGATGGCCGGCGGCCGCCGTGTAGTACATGCCTTTGGCCTTGGTGAACAGGCGGGGCTGGTCTTTAAATTGTTTGTTGGCCGTGAAGGGCATCCACAGCGTCGACAAATCAAGGGAAGGAGCGTTCTTGGACATAAATCGCCTCGTCTGACTGGGTTCAGGAGATGTGTTTATTCTCTATCTACGGTGTGGCAATTGACATAGACAGTTGGTCAAAACAAATATAACTGTATTGGTCAACATAAAATGACTGTATAGTTTCTATCATGGATATCGAGCGCAATCGCGGAGGTCGGAATGGATTTCATCAGGCTGACTAGACGGCACGCCGACGGCTTGTCATTGGTGGACCAGATCGCCCAGAGCATTTCGCAGGCCGTTTTCGAGCAGGTGCTCAGGCCGGGCATGGCCGTTCCTTCCGTGCGCCAGTTCGCCAGAATGTACGACGTCAGCACGTTTACGGTATCGGCGGCGTATCAGCGCCTGGTCGCGCAAGGCGTGCTCACGGCGCGAACGGGGTCGGGATACCGCGTGGCGCCGCGTGCGCGGACGACGGTTCCGGCCTCCACCCAGCCGCAGGGCTGGAAGCCGCCGCAGATCGGGGAGTCCTGGCTGCTGGCCGATATCTTCGCCGATCACTCCATCCCCATCAAAGCGGGTTGCGGTTGGCTGCCCGCCGACTGGATGAACGAGGCGGGCGTGCTGCAGGCGATACGGCAGGCGTCCCAGATCCGATCGGGGCAGCTGTCGGGCTATGGCCACCCCTATGGCTACTTTCCGTTGCGCGAGCAGGTGGCGGCGTCGCTGGAGCACCACGGGCTGGCGGTCGATGCGGATCATGTCCTGTTGTGCCAGGGGGCGACGCAAGGCATGGACATCGTGGCCCGCAGCCTGTTGCGGCCCGGCGATACGGTGGCGGTCGAATCGCCGGGCTACGCGAATCTGCTCTTGTCCCTGCGCCTGGCGGGTTTCAAGCTGGTGGGCGTGGAGCGCAATCGCGACGGCCTGTGCCTGGAAAGCCTGCAGCGCGCGGCAAGCCGTCATCACGTCAAGGCGCTGTTCCTGAATCCCGTGCTGCAGAATCCGACCGGCACGAGCCTGAGCATGGCCAATGCGTTTCGGATACTGCAATTGGCCGAGCAACATGATTTCTGGATCGTCGAGGATGACGTATCGCGCGATCTGTTGCCGGGCAACGCGCCGATGCTGGCGGCGCTGGCCGGCGCCAAGCGCGTCGTGTACGTGTCGGGATTCTCAAAAAGCATCACGCCGTCGATGCGCGTGGGCTACATCGTGGCCGAGCCCGATCTTTTGCGTGTCTTCGCCAAGACCAAGATGGCCCTTGGCTTGACCACGCCGGAGCTGATGGAGCGCACGGTGCATCAGATACTGCGCCAGGGCCGCCACCGGCGTCATCTGCAGAACGTGCAGGACCGCTTGCGCCAGGCGCACGACGAGGTTGGTGAAAAGTTCGCGCAGCACGGCTTCGACATATTCAGCGAGCCGCGCGCGGGGCTGTTCCTGTGGGCCAGGCCGGCAGGGCAGTGGCGCGAGCAGGGCTCCGCGCGCCTGGCGCACCTGGCCTTGCAGGACGGAATCTGGCTGGCGCCGCAAACTTACTTCCACCCGGACGGGGCCGACGAGGGCTGGCTGCGGTTCAACGTGGCCTATTGCCGGCATCCCGCCCTATGGCAGTTCATACGACGGGTGGGCGCAGGTAGGTGACGAAGTCGAACGTCAGATCGTCTTCCGCCGGCTGGGGCTGGCGATCCGTTTCCAGCCACTGATTGTCCAGCAGGGGAAAGAACGTATCGCCGTCCACCACGGCGTGCACTTCCGTGGCGATGATCTCGCCGGCAAGCGGCAGCGCTTGACGAAAGACGTCCTCGCCGCCGATCACGCAGATCTTCCCGGCGTCGCGGCATGCGGCGATGGCGTCTTCCAGAGAAGGATAGACCGTCGCGCCCTCCGCCTTGTAGTCGGCGTTGCGGCTGATGACGAGATTGGGGCGGCCCGGAAGGGGCCGGCCGAGCGATTCCCAGGTCTTGCGTCCCATGACGATGGGATGGCCCATGGTGACCCGCTTGAAGTGGGCCAGGTCGGCCTTCAAGCGCCAAGGAAGCATATTGTCGCGCCCTATGACGCGGTTGGTGGAATAGGCGACTACGAGTGCGATGGTGGGTGTCGGCATGGCTCTGGCTTACATGGCGCCGCGCGCCGTGACGTGAAAGTACGAGTGTGCCGGGGCACATTTGCTATGTTAGCAGCATCTTTCTTCGGCTTGCGAGGGCCGTATCGCCGGCGAGCCGGGGCGCCTCGGCTAAAGCAGCGTCACGCCCGATGCCTTGATGATTTCGCCGTATTTTTCGATGCTGGCATCGAAGCGTTCCCGAAACTGCCGCGCTTCGCCGCTAAACGGCTATCGGCGCGGCGATGGAAGGGTGCGGATCGTACCCGACGATCTCGAAATCCTCGAAACGGTAGTCGTAGATGGACGCGGGCTTGCGTTTGATTGCCAGCCTGGGCAGGGCTCGCGGTTCGCGGGCCAGCTGGGTCTCGATCTGCGTTTCATGATTGGCGTAAGCGTGCAGGTCGCCGATGCTGACCACGATCTCATGCGGCGTCAGGTCGGCCTGCTGGGCCAGCATGTGGGTCAGCAGCGCCAGCGACGCGATGTTGTAGGGCAGGCCCAGGAAGCTGTCCGAGCTGCGGATGTAAAGCTGCGACGACAAGCGTCCGTTGGCGACGTAGAACTGGTACAGCAAATGGCACGGCGGCAGGGCCATGCGGCCGTTGCGGGCGTTTTCCTGCGGACTGACGGATTCGTCCGGAAGGTATTCGGGATTCCAGCCGTGAAAGAGTATGCGGCGGCTGTTCGGATTGTGGCGCAGCGTCCGCACCACGTAGTCGATCTGGTCGATGGAGCCGCCGTCCTTGGTCGGCCAGGCCGTCCATTGCTTGCCGTAGATCGGGCCGAGATCGCCCGTTTCGGTCGCCCATTCGTTCCAGATGCTGACGCCGTTTTCTTTGAGCCAGCCGACATTGGTATTGCCGCTCAGGAACCAGATGAGTTCGTTGGCGATGCTTTTGAAATGCAGCTTTTTGGTCGTCAGGAGAGGAAAGCCGATGGAAAGATCGTGGCGCATCTGCCTGCCGAACACGGAAGTCGTCCCCGTTCCGGTTCTATCGCCTTTCCGGACGCCGTTTTCCAGGATGTCGTTCAAAAGTTCAAGATAAGATTTCACGTGCGATCGCTCGATGGTTCATAGGCCGCCGGGCACGAGGCGCATGGCGCCGGCTCAGGGGGCTTCGACGATGGAAATGGAGTGGGTGATCTGCGCGGTATGGCCGAGCATAGAGGTCGCCGAACAGTATTTGTCGTGCGACAGCTGCACGGCGCGCTCGACGGCGGCCTCGGGCAGCTGTCGCCCCTGGACCGTGAATGTGAAATGGATCCTGGTGAATACCTTGGGGTCGGATTCCGCCCGTTCGGCGGAAAGCTTGACCTGGCAGCCCAGCACGGCGTGGCGGCCGCGTTTCAGGATCAGCACGACGTCGTAGGCGGCGCAGCCGCCCGCGCCGGCCAGGATCAGTTCCATGGGCCGGGGCGCAAGATTATTGCCGCCCCCGTCGGGCGCGCCATCCATGGCCGTGACGTGGCCGCTGCCCGTGCGCGCCACAAACAGCATCCCTTCGGGACCGCTCCAATCCACTGTGCATTCCATGTCGATGCTTCCGTCATCCGCTCTCGTTCACACAAGCCATCATGATACGATATAAAGCTGATGCAGGATCGCGGCGGGCCGCGATGGTTGCGCTATCGTATGCAAGGAAGGATTCATGGCTTTATCTATGACCCAGTCGGCGAGCCCGGCGTTTTCCCGTCGCCGCACGCTCCTTGATTCCGCCCTGACAGAAGTCAATCGCGCCATGCAGGTGCTCAGCGGCGGCGTGCAGGCCAGCCGACCGTATCCCGCCGACGAGCCTCGCGCCGTCACGGCCGGCCCCGGCGCGTCGGCCGCGACGCCGTCGTCTTCCGCTGTATTGAGCGATCAGGAAAAACGGCATGCCGCCGGCTTGATGCGCGTCAATCACGTCGGCGAGATCTGCGCCCAGGCGCTGTATCGTGGCCAGGCGCTATTTTGCCGCGATGCAGCAATTCGCGATCTGCTCCTTCATGCAGCGGCCGAAGAGGTCGACCACCTGGTCTGGTGCAACCAGCGCCTGAAAGAACTGAACAGCCGTCCGAGCATCTTCAATCCGCTGTGGTATGCCGGCTCTTTCACCCTGGGCCTCGTGGCGAGCAGGGCGGGCACGGGCAAGAACCTGGGGTTCATGGCGGAAACCGAAAGACAGGTGGAAGAGCACCTGGACCGTCACCTGGACGCTTTGCCGCCGCAGGACGAGCGCTCCAGGCGCGTGGTGGCGAAAATGCGCGATGATGAAATCGCGCACCGCACGACGGCGCAGGACCACGGCGCCGATGCGCTGAGCCGCCCGGTCAAGACGGCAATGCGCTTCATGTCCAAGATCATGACCACGACGGCATACCGGCTTTGAGCGTCCGGACTGTTTTGTAAGAAAAGTAATCCGGGTAAATGCTAGGTGGTTTTTTCCAGGATTTTCTGATTTTTTTGTGTGAAAAAAACCACACGATGCGCGAAATCGAATTTTCAGGCGATTTTTCTTGCATTGCACAAAAGACTTCCCTATAATTTGTTCATCGGATGTTCAAGCGTGATGCGAAAAACAATACGCCACGCGGACTCGGGCCAAGGCCTTCGTAGTCGAGCATGCCACGGTTGTCTCCTCCACCCTCCTCCTTTGGTGGATTTAGCCCGAGATCTCACGATCTCGGGCTTTTTTTTTCGTGGGCTTCAGCCAAGGCGGCGGGCTGGAGGGCCGATCACGTGGCGATCGCGCCATTTCCCGGTAACATCTCTTGTTGCATTTAATGTTCAGCCAAATCGGCGCGTGTTACACATTCGGCCGATAATGTGGTTTATCTATCATTGACGAGGATGCTGTGTCTACGCCTGAGTTCTGGGGATCTTTGACCTGGCTGTATATCTGTGTGGTCGCGTTCATGGTCGGCGGGCTCATCGTCGCGTCCGAACGGTGGCACGGAAAGTTCACGGGCGATTCGGACATGGACAAGCCGCAGGCGTCGCATACGCGCGCGACGCCGCGGGTAGGAGGGCTTGCCGTCGTGGCGGGAAGCCTGGCGGGCCTGCTGGTGCTGGGACCCAGCAACATGACGCTGACCTGGCTGTGGCCGGTGCTGTTCATCGCCGCCATGCCGGTGTTCGTCGCGGGCCTGCTCGAAGACATCACCAAGGACATCGGCGCCGGCAAGCGCCTGCTCGCCGCCTTCGCCTCGGCCGCCATCGCCTGGTGGCTGCTGGGCGGCGTATCGCGCGTGGGCCTGCCGTGGGCCGACTGGCTGCTGGGATACTGGCCGGTGTCGCTCTTGTTCACCATGATCGCGGTGGGCGGCTGTACGCACGCGCTCAACATCATCGACGGCATGAACGGCCTGGCGGGCATGATCGCCACGCTCATGTCGCTGTCGCTTGCGCTGGTCGCCTTGCAGGTCAACGATATTCCCATCTTCCTGATTGCGGCGGCGCTGGCTTCGGCCACGCTGGGCTTCCTGGTCTGGAATTTCCCCTTCGGACGCGTGTTTCTGGGCGACGGCGGCGCCTATTTCCTGGGATTCATGCTGGCGGAGCTGGCGGTCCAGCTCGTGGTGCGCAATCCCAGCGTGTCGCCGTTCTACGCGCTTGCCGTCCTCTTTTATCCTGTTTTCGAGACGATGTTCTCGATATGGCGCCGCCGTTTCAAGCGTGGCGTGCCGGTGGACCAGCCCGACGCCTTGCATTTGCATCAATTGGTGTTCAGGCGCCTGGTGCGCTCGACGTTCAGCCGCGACCGCCGCCATGCCGTGCCGGCGCTGTGCAACGCCATGGCTTCGCCGTACCTCTGGTTCCTGGCCCTGATCGGTTTGGTGCCGGCCACCATCTGGTGGGACAATGCCTGGATACTTTGCGCCAGCCTGGCGGTGTTTTCCGGGGCTTATATATGGCTTTATTCACGTTTGGCATCGTGGCGCCGGCCGTCGTGGTTGCTGCTGCCGTCCATCGGCCGCGACCGTGACAAGAAATAGTCCGGCCTTTTAAAATTTGAACTAGTCCGGCCTTTTAAAATTTTCAGATCAACGCACTTCGCGCGGGAGAATCAATTTGCAACTTCAAGACGTAAAACTGGCTGTGGTGGGTCTTGGCTACGTGGGCTTGCCGCTGGCCGTGGAATTCGGAAAGAAGCGTCCCGTATTGGGATTCGACATCAATGCGCAGCGCATCGCGCAATTGAAAGAGGGTGTGGACCATACGCTGGAAGTCGACAAGCAGGAGCTGAACGAAGCCCGCCATCTGTCGTTTACTTCGCTGGCTGAGGAATTGGCCCATGCCAACGTCTACATCGTCACCGTGCCGACGCCGATCGACCAGTACAAGCAGCCGGACTTGACGCCCTTGGTACGCGCCAGCGAAACCATCGGCAAGGTCCTCAAGCGCGGCGACATCGTCATCTACGAGTCCACGGTGTATCCCGGCGCGACCGAGGAAGACTGCGTGCCGGTGCTCGAGCGTGTCTCGGGCCTGCGTTTCAACGAGGATTTCTTCGCCGGCTACAGCCCCGAGCGCATCAACCCCGGCGACAAGACGCACAGGGTGTCGACGATCAAGAAAGTGACCTCCGGATCCACGCCCGAGGTGGCCGGCCTGGTCAATGACCTGTACGGCGAAATCATCGTCGCGGGCACGCACAAGGCCCCGTCCATCAAGGTGGCGGAGGCCGCCAAGGTCATCGAGAACACGCAACGCGACGTCAACATCGCGTTGATCAACGAATTGGCCCTCATCTTCAATCGCTTGGGCATCGATACGGAAGCGGTGCTGGAGGCCGCGGGCACGAAGTGGAACTTCCTGCCGTTCCGTCCCGGCCTGGTGGGCGGGCACTGCATCGGGGTGGATCCCTATTATTTGACGCACAAGGCGCAGTCCATCGGCTACCATCCGGAAATCATTCTGGCCGGCCGCCGGCTCAATGACAGCATGGGCGGCTACGTCGTATCGCAGTTGGTCAAGGCCATGACCAAGCGGCGCATCCAGGTGCAGGGCTCCAGGGTCCTGGTGATGGGCCTGACGTTCAAGGAAAACTGTCCGGATCTGCGCAACACCCGCGTGGTCGACATCGTCGAAGAGCTGGCCGAGTACAACATCGAGGTGGACGTCTACGATCCCTGGGTCGACCCCGCCGAAGCCGCCCATGAATACGGCATCACGCCGATCGACAGTCCCAAGGCGGGCACGTACGACGGTATCATCCTGGCCGTATCGCACCACCAGTTCGTGGAGCTGGGCAGCCAGGCCATTCGGAAGTTCGGCAAGCCCGAGCACATCCTCTACGACCTGAAGTACGTGCTCCATCCGCAAGAGTCCGATCTGCGCCTGTAAAACACGGAGGTCCCATGAGCAGTCGTTATCAAGAAGTCATGAACACGTTGCGCAATGAGCCGGGCACGTGGCTGGTCACCGGCTGCGCGGGCTTTATCGGCTCGAATCTGCTGGAAAGCCTGTTGCAGCTCGGTCAGACGGTGGTGGGCCTGGACAATTTCTCGACCGGTCATCGCCATAACCTGGACGAAGTCCAGCAGGCCGTCGCGCCGGAACAATGGGCGCGCTTCACGTTTATCGAGGGTGATATCCGCGACCTGGATACGTGTCGCAAAGCGGTCGGGGGCGTCGACTACGTCCTGCACCAGGCGGCGCTCGGCTCGGTGCCCCGGTCTCTGGCCGATCCGATAACCAGCAATGCGGTCAACGTGGGCGGCTTCCTGAACGTGTTGGCGGCGGCGCGCGATGCCGAGGTGAAGTCATTCGTCTACGCGGCGTCCAGCTCCACCTATGGCGACCACGAGGCCTTGCCCAAGGTCGAAGACAGGATAGGCCGGCCGCTGTCTCCGTATGCCGTGACGAAGTACGTCAATGAGTTGTACGCGGACGTGTTCGCCCGTTCCTACGGCATGGGCAGCGTCGGACTGCGCTACTTCAACGTGTTCGGCAAGCGCCAGGATCCCAACGGCGCCTATGCCGCCGTGATCCCGCGCTGGATCGCGGCCATGATACACGGCGAGGACGTGGTCATCAACGGCGACGGCGAAACCAGCCGTGATTTCTGCTTCATCGACAATGTCGTGCAGGCCAATATCCTGGCGGCGCTGGCCCAGCCCGGCGGCGTGAGCCAAGTCTATAACGTGGCCTACAACGCGCGCACCACGCTGAACGAATTGTTCAGTCACCTGGCCGCGGGCCTGGGCCAGCAAGGCATCGTCTACGACAAAAAGCCGGTCTACGGCGATTTCCGGCCGGGCGACGTGCGCCATTCCCAGGCGGATATCAGCAAGGCCAAAGAGCATCTGGGCTACGAGCCCCTGCACAACATCGTGCAGGGCCTGGAAGTCGCCATGCCATGGTACACGCAGTTTCTGCGCTGATTTGAAAACGCTCAAACACCGACTGTCCACGCTGCATTCCGACCATCGGCGCATCGCCATGGGCGCGATGCGCGTCGCGTTTTTCCTGCTGCTGGGCAAGGCGGCCGGCGCCTTGAAGGAAATGGCGGTCGCCTACCGCTATGGGGTCAGCGACGTGGTCGACGCCTATCAGTACACGATGACGCTGGCCAATTGGTTGCCGGTCACGCTGGTGGGAACGCTGTCCGTCGTGCTGATCCCGGTGCTGGTGCGCATCCGCAAGCAGTCGCATGCGGATCGCGCGCGGTTTCTCGGCGAGCTGCAGGCATGGACGGTGGCGGCGGGCGTCGTCCTGGCCGTCCTGATTTATGTCGCCTGGCCGTGGGTGCTGGAGCTGTCCGGGCAAGGGCTGTCGCCCGTCGTGCGGCGCATGAGCCTCGAGCTGACGTTCGCATTCGCGCCGGCCGCCATGCTGACCTTGATGACGGGCATCAGCGCGGCGCGCCTGCGCGCCCATGAAAGGCACATCAACACGTTGCTGGATAGCGTGCCGGCGGTGGTGATACTGATCTGGGTGCTGCTGGCGTCGTCCTCTGCGCAAGTGGGGCCGCTGCTGTGGGGCACGCTGGTCGGCTATTTCATACAATCGGTCTGGCTGTTGTGGCTGGCGGCCCGCGCGGACGGCATGTGGGGCAGGCCGCGCTTCGGTTTTTCCGCCCACCAGTGGCCGGATCTGGTCAAGGCGGCGGGCATCATGCTGGTCGGGCAAGTGGCCATGAGCTTCGTCGGCCCGATAGACCAATACACGGCGGCCAATCTGGGGGCCAACGCGAATGCGACGCTGGGCTACGCGGCGCGCCTGCTCTCGTTGTTGCTCGGCGTGGGGGCCGCGTCGGTGGGGCGCGCCGCGCTGCCCGTGCTGGCGGACGTGCAAAGCAGGGGCGACCCGCATCGCGCGCGCGCCATGGCGTTGAAGTGGTCGGTGCTGATGCTGCTGGCCGGCGGCGTCGCCGCCGCCGTGGGCTGGGTCATGGCGGAGTGGGGCGTGCGGCTGCTGTTCGAACGCGGTGCGTTCACGGCGCAAGACACCGTCGCGGTGGCGAACGTCCTGCGCTGGGGCTTGCTGCAGCTGCCGTTCTACTTCGGCGTCTTGATCCTGGTTCAGTTGCTGGCAAGCCAGAACCGCTACCGCATCATGGCGACGATCGCCGTCGTCAATTTCATGGTCAAGGCCGCCGCCAATCCCGTGCTGGCCGATCACATGGGCACGGCGGGCATCATGCTGGCGACCAGCTTGATGTACGCCATGTCATATGCATGCTACGTTTTGGCGGCCTTGCGTCCGGTGGGCGACAAGCCCGCGCAAGACGCGACTTAAAGTGAACATAGGTATTCAGGTGATTTACTCGGAAGTTCAACCTCATTTGATGATCGTGATCCATTCGCTGCGCGGAGGCGGGGCGGAACGGGTTGCCGCCGACATCAGCGCGTATTGGATACAGCGCGGGTACATGGTGACGGTGGTTACGCAAATGAGCGCCGACTCGGATCGCTATCCGCTGCAGGAAGGCGTGACGCGCTATGTGCTGGGCACGGCGGGCGACAGCCGGGGCTTGGCAAGCGGCATCGCGGCCAATCTGCGCCGGGTCTGGCGCCTGCGGCGCCTCATCAAGCGGGAGCGGCCCACCATCGTGCTCGGCATGATGACCACGTCTTCCGTTCTGGCCCTGACCGCGGCGCAAGGCCTGTCCTGCCGCGTCATCGCCAGCGAGCATACGCATCCCCCGTCGCAATCGCTATCCCCGATGTGGCAGCGTTGGCGGCGCTGGGCGTATCCGAAGGCCAAGGCCGTGGTGGCGCTGACCGGCGGCACGGCGCAGTGGCTGGAGGAAAACGTGCCGGGCAGCCGCGTCGCCGTGATCCCGAATTCGGTCGCTTGGCCTTTGCGCGATACCGATCCGGTCGTCGCGCCGCCCGAGAAGCGGGGCCGAAAGCGCTTGCTGGCAGTGGGGCGCCTGCATCCGGTCAAGGGTTTCGACACGCTCATACGCGCGTTTTCGATGCTGGCCTGGCATTACGACGACTGGGACCTGATCATGCTGGGTGAAGGCGAAGAAAGGGACACGCTGCAGCGGCAGATCGACGACGCGGGCATGCAGGCGCGCATCAGCCTGCCGGGCCGCGTGGGCAATATGGCGGACTGGTACCGCAGTTCCGATCTCTATGTGTTGAGTTCGGTGACCGAAGGCTTGTCCAATACCTTGCTGGAATCCATGGCCTGTGGTTTGCCCGTCGTAGCGTTCGATTGCGATACCGGGCCGCGCGAGATCGTGCGCGCCGGCATAGACGGCGTGCTGGTGCGGCCGGTGCGGGATGCCGAGGCGCTTGCGGCGCATCTGTCGGACATGATGGCGCATCCCGAAAAGCGGCAGGCCTACGGCAGGCGCGCGATCGACGTGCGAGACCGTTTTTCCACGACACGCGTCATGGCGTTATGGGGGCAGTTATTCGAGCAATAGCGAGGCGGCCATGAAGGTGCTTTTTTTCGTGAGTTCCATGCACGCGGGCGGCGCAGAGCGCGTGGCGGCCACGCTGGCCAATGCCTGGACGCGGCGCGGCGACTCGGTCGCGCTGGTTCCGACCTACACAGGAAAAGGAAGCTGCTTTTATCCCTTGTCGAGCGACGTCGGCCTGATATGGCTCGCGGACCGCTTTCGGGCGGGCAACGCCGTGACGACTCCCTGGCGCAAGCTGCGCGCCATCCGGCAGTTGGTGCGGGAGCGGCAGCCCGACGTGATCGTTTCGTTCCTGACCAACGTCAACGTCATGGTGCTGCTGGCGTGCCGCGGGATGGGCGTGCCCGTCGTTGCGTGCGAGCGCACCAACCCCGCAGTCAGCGTCGCCGCGGGCAAGGGCTTGCAGCTGTTGCGGCGCTGGACCTATCCGTGGGCGAATACCATCGCGGTGCAGGCGCAGGCCAGCGTGGAGCCGTTTCGCAACATGGTGCCCGGCATACGCCGTCTTGCGGTTCTTCCCAACCCCTTGCCACCCGAGCTGAGCGACAGGCCGCCGCCCGACATTGATCAGGCGCCGGCGCGCCGGCGCCTGATCGCCATGGGCCGGCTGGTGCCGATCAAGCAGTTCGACATGTTGCTGCGCGTGTTTGGCGGGCTGGTCCCGGCTTTTCCGGACTGGGACTTGCACGTATGGGGGGATGGACCCATGCGCGAATCCTTGCAGCGTCAGGTCGAGCGGCTGGGCCTGCAAGGACGTGTCCGCCTGCCGGGCCGCACGGATCGCGCCTGGGACGAACTGGAAAGCGCGGACCTGTTCGTATCGACCTCCAGGGTGGAAGGCTTTCCCAACGTGTTGCTCGAGGCCATGGCTTGCGGCCTGCCTTGCGTCAGCGTGGATTGCCCGAGCGGTCCTCGGGAAATATCGCGCGACGGCAGGGACGCCAGGCTGGTGCCCTTGGACGACGAACCGGCGCTGGCGCGGGCCTTGGCCGAGCTGATGGGCGATGCGGCGGCGCGCGCCGAGCTGGGCCGCCAAGCGCGGCAGTCCGTGCGTGAGCGATACAGCCTGGAGCAGGTGCTGGAACAATGGGACGACGTGATCGGGCGGGCCCGGTCCGGCGCTTCCTCATGAGCAAGGATAAGACAATCATGGCCAACGACGACGCACGGCTCATCGTGCACATTATTTCCGGCCTGGGATTGGGCGGCGCCGAAACGGTCATGCACAGGCTGATCACGGCGCCCAGCCAGACCGACAGGCACGTGGTGATTTCCATGGGCAACGAAGGCGTGTTCGGCGAACGCTTGCGCCGCGACGGCGTCGACGTGTACGCCTTGGGCATGTCCGGCCCCGTCTCCGTCCTGCAAGGCTTGTGGCGGCTATGGCGGCTGTTGCGAGAAGTGAATCCCGACGTGGTCCAGACCTGGATGTACCATGCGGATTTCGCCGGCGGCATCGTCGCCCGGCTGGCCGGGATACGGGCCGTGGCCTGGGGGATACGCAATTCGGGTGCGGACCTGCACGCAAGCAGCAAATCGTCTCGGGCGCTGGCCTGGCTGAGCGCGCGGGTTTCCCGCTTGGTGCCCGGCGTGATCATCGCCTGCGCGGAGAATGCGGGCGAACGGCACCGGCAGTGGGGATACCGCGCGGATCGCATGCTGGTCATTCCGAACGGCTACGATCTGGCGCGCTGGCAGCCCAGCGGTCCGTCACGCTTGCGCCGCGAGCTGGGACTGGACGACGCGACATTCCTCATCGGCAACGTCGCGCGCTGGAATCCGCTCAAGGATCACGAAAACTTGTTGTCCGCCGTTGCGCAATGCCGATCGCTGGGGGCCGACTGGCGCCTGGTGCTGGTCGGCGAAGGCATGGAGCTGGAAAACGCGGCGCTGTCCGCGATGATCGGACGCCATGGGCTGGAGCAGAGAGTGGTCGCGCTGGGACGCCGCGACGACGTGCCCGATGTGATGAAGGCCTTGGACTTGCACGTGTTGTCCAGCCGCGCAGAAGGCTTTCCCAACGTGCTGGCCGAGGCAATGGCCAGCGGCGTGCCGTGCGTGACGACGGACGTGGGCGATGCCGCCTACATCGTCGGCGAGCACGGCTGGGTCGCGCCCGCGCGGGATGCGCCGGCGCTGGCGCGGGCCATCGACGAGGCGGCGATATCGCGCGGCACGCCGGAATTCGCGCAGCGCATTCTGGATGGACGGGATCGAGTGCGCCGGCTGTTCAGCCTGGATGCCATGGTGAACGCGTATCGCGTGGTCTGGCATCGCCTGGCGCTGGATTATCCCAGGACGCGCCAGGCGTCGGCGCGGCCGTCGGCGCTGGAGGCGTTGCGCCGCTCGCCGTCGCACGATGCGCAGCCGGCCGACGCGGGCGCGCCGCGGCTGCTGTTCGCGGTGAACAATCCGGCTTTCTTTTTATCGCATCGCCTGCCGTTGGCGCTGGCGGCGCGACGAGCGGGGTACGAGGTGCACGTCGCGACGATGGACGGGCCCTCTGTGCCGGTCATCGCCGGGCATGGGCTGGCGCATCACGTCATACCGATGTCGCGCAGCGGCAAGAACCCCGTGCAGGAACTGCATAGCCTTTACGCGATGTGGCGCTTGTTTCGCCGGCTCCGGCCCGCGCTGGTGCATGCCGTCACCATCAAGCCGGTGGTGTATGGCGGCATCGCCGCCAGGCTGGCCCGCGTGCCCGCCTACGTGGCCGCGGTATCCGGCCTGGGCTTCGTGTTCACGCGCGAGCGGCAGGGGCTGGATCCGGTGCGCCGCGCCGCCATTCTGCTGTATCGCCTGGCCTTGGGCCACGGCAATAGCCGCGTGATCTTCCAGAACGAGAACGACCGCGACGTCTTGCTGAAGGCGGGCGTCGTGCGCAAGGCGCAGACGGTCATGCTGCGCGGTTCGGGCGTGGATTTGCAGGCGTTCGGCGTTCATCCCGAGCCCGAAGGCCCGCCCAGGGCCTTGATGGCGGCGCGCTTGCTGAAGGATAAAGGCGTGCAGGAGTTCGTCCAGGCCGCCAGGCTGACCCAGGGCCATCGCAGCGGCTTGCGCTGGACCTTGGCGGGCAGTCCTGATCCGGGCAATCCCGCCAGCATTTCGCAGGAGACGCTGGAGGAATGGCGGCGCGAAGGCGTGGTGGAGTTGCTGGGCGAGCGCCAGGACGTGGCGACGCTTTATCAACAATCCCACATCGCCGTGCTGCCGTCGTATCGAGAAGGCCTGCCCAAGTCATTGGTCGAGGCCGCCGCATGCGGCAGGCCGGTCGTGACGACCGACGTACCCGGCTGCCGCGATGCGGTCATCGCCGGGCAAACAGGGCTGCTGGTGCCTGTCAAGGACGCCCATGCCCTTGCCCAGGCGGTGCTGCAATTGGCGGAGGACAAGGCGCTGCGGGCACGCATGGGACAGGCGGGCCGCGTCTTGGCGCAAGAGGAATTCGACGTCGAGAAGATCGCCCGGGCTCACGTCGATCTGTACGATGCCTTGACCTTGCGCGAATCGGCGCAGCTGGACTGAGGACGGTGCCTTTGAGCCGGGCTTGGAGAGGATCCCGGCCTGGCTAGAAGGGCAGCTTCAGCCCGGGATCCAGCGCCGCGAAAGCCTGGCGGAACTCGTCCTGGATGCGTTCCAGCGCCTGAGGCGTATCGCCTTCGAAGCGCAGCACGATCACGGGCGTCGTGTTCGACGCGCGCGCCAGTCCGAAGCCGTCGTTGTATTCGGCGCGCACGCCGTCGATGGTCGTGATGCTGGTTGCGTGGGGAAATTCGGCTTCGCTTTGCAAGCGCGAGATCAAGGCGTGCGACAGGCCTTCGGGCATGTCCATTTTCAGTTCCGGCGTGGAAATATCCTGGGGCAGGTCTTCCAGCAGCTCGGACGGATCGTCGTGCGCCGAGAGTATTTCGAGCAGGCGCGCGCCGGTGTAGAGGCCGTCGTCGAAGCCGTACCAGCGTTCCTTGAAGAAGATGTGGCCGCTCATTTCCCCGGCCAGCGGGGCGCCGGTCTGCGCGAGCTTGGCCTTGATCATGGAGTGGCCGGTTTGCGCCATGATGGGCTTGCCGCCCGCGTGCTTGACGGCCTTGGCGACGTGGCGGCTGCATTTGACGTCGAAGATGATCTGCGAGCCGGGCAGCCTGTCCAGGATGTCGCGGGCATAAAGGATGAGCTGGCGGTCGGGCCAAATGATCTGGCCCGACTTGGTGACGACACCCAGCCGGTCCGCGTCGCCGTCGAAGGCCAGCCCGATCTCGCAATCGCTTTGCCGGACGTGCGCGATCAGGTCCGCGAGAT
Source organism: uncultured Burkholderiaceae bacterium (assembly GCA_964551305.1). Lineage (GTDB taxonomy): Bacteria > Pseudomonadota > Gammaproteobacteria > Burkholderiales > Burkholderiaceae_B > JBAZDC01. The sequence continues at coordinate 13,747 of CAZKBT010000032.1, read as the reverse complement.
TGCGCGGGTCGGCGGGGTCGGGATGGTGATTGGGAAAATCGCCGTCGACGTCGCAGTACAGCGTATCGACCTGGCAGCCCAGCGCCTTGAACAGGTCCGCGGCGATGATGCCGCCCGCGCCGTTTCCGCAGTCGATCGCGATCTTCATGGGGCGCTGGAGCAACACGTCCGACGCGATGCGTTCGACGTAGGCAAGGCGCAGATCCCGTGTTTCCCGCTTGCCGGGCGCCAGGCCGTCCGTGGGCTGGAGGTTTTCCATAACCCGCTTCAGCGCCTGGATGTCGTCGCCATGCAGGGTCTTGCCGCCCATCATCATCTTGAAGCCGTTGTACTGGGGGGGGTTGTGGCTGCCGGTAATGGCGACGCCCGATCCCGTCTGCTGGACGTGCGCGCCGAAATACACCAACGGCGTGGGCACGCAGCCGATGTCTATGGTGTCGATGCCGCCCTGGTTCAGGCCGTCCTGCAGCCCGGCCGCCAGACCGGGACTGCTGTGGCGGCCGTCGTAGCCGACCACCAGCGCATCGATGCCTTGCTCGCGCGCCAGCTCGGCCAGCGCCAGGCCCAGCGTCTGGGCGAAGACGGCATCGAGCTGGCCGGGCACGACGCCGCGGATGTCGTACGCCTTGAATACGGCGTCGGGCAGAAAAGAATGGGCGGCCACGGTCAGGTCCTCAGGGTTTAAAATCGTCGGTGTGAAAAGAGCCATTTTTCAAGAAGGCGGGCAATGGGTCAAGTCGAAGAGCTGTTTCGTATCGTTGGGCCGCAGAACGTGCTTCGCGGCGCGGCGGCGCAATCCTACTGCACGGACTGGCGGGGGCGCTACCAGGGCCGCGCCTTGGCTGTCGTGCGGCCGGGTTCCGCCGAGGAAACGGCGGCCGTCGTGCGCTGGTGCGCCGATCGTCGCGTTGCGTTGGTGCCCCAGGGCGGCAATACGGGCCTGTGCGGCGCGGGTACGCCCGACGAGGCCGGGCAGGCGCTGGTCGTATCCATGACCCGCATGAACCGGATACTGGAAATCGACACCGACAACGACACCCTGGTCGCTCAAGCCGGGTGCATTCTGCGCAATGTGCAAGAGGCGGCGCGCGATGCCGGGCGCCTGTTCCCCTTGAGCTTGGCGGCGGAAGGCAGTTGCACCATCGGCGGCAACCTGGCCACCAACGCGGGAGGCACGCAAGTGCTGCGCTACGGGAACATGCGCGACCTGACCCTGGGGCTCGAGGTCGTCACCGCCCAGGGCGACGTCCTGAACGGCTTGCGCGGCCTGCGCAAGGACAATACCGGCTATCAGCTCAGGGATCTGTTCATCGGCAGCGAGGGCACGCTGGGCATCATCACGGCCGCGACGCTCAAGCTGTATCCGCGGCCGGCCGCGCAATTGACCGCGCTGCTGGCGCTGGACTCCATCGCCGACGCCCTGGCCGTGCTGGGGCTTGCGCGCGAGGGTTTCGGGTCGTCGTTGACGGGCTTCGAGTTGATGGCGGGCTCCTGCCTGCAAGGCGTGGTCCGCTGCTTTCCGGAGCAGCGCCTGCCGTTTGCCGGCGACGCGCAGCGCAGCCCCTGGTTTGCGTTGCTGGAGCTATCCGACAGCGAAAGCGCCGCGCATGCCCGCGAGCGTTTCGAGCAGATCATCGGACGAGGGCTGGAGACCGGCGTCATCCAGGATGCGGCCATCGCCGAATCGATTTCCCAAAGCCGAGCCTTGTGGCATTTGCGCGAAAGCATACCGCTGGCCGAAAAGCTGTTCGGCAAAAGCATCAAGCACGACATCTCCGTACCCGTGTCGCGCATCCCGGATTTCGTGCGGGTCACGAATGCGGAGCTGCAGGCGCGCTTTCCCGGGGTCGAGCTAGTGATATTCGGCCATTTGGGCGACGGCAATCTGCACTACAACGTGGCCAAAGGCACGGCGTTTTCCGAGTCCGATCTGCTGGCGCTGCAGCCGGCGGTCAATGAGGTGGTCTACGACAGCGTGCATGCGCATGCCGGCTCCATCAGCGCGGAGCACGGCATAGGGCAGTTGAAGCGCGACGTCCTGCCGCGGTACGAGGATCCCGTCGAATTGGCTCTGATGCACCGGATCAAGCATGCGCTGGATCCTCTCGGCCTGATGAACCCCGGAAAAGTGCTGTCTCCCGACCGCTCCCCGGATTGAGCGGAACCAAACCGGCGCGGCGCTGTCTGACCGCGGATGCGGGATTCCCGGCGCGCCGCCGCCGGATCCCTACTACGTCGATACTGAAAAAGGTTGAAAAATGACTGCATCGGAAACCGTGCGCCGCCCCGGCGTAGCCGCCTATCTGCTCACGCAAGCCATGCTGCCGACGGTGCTGCTGGCGGCGTTGGCGTATGCGGTGCTGCATAGCCAAACGGATCTGGCCGTCTCGGCGTTCTTCTTCGATGAGGCCGGCGCGCGGTTTCCGTGGCGCACGCAGGTGATCGTGGACTTTATCGGGCGCTACGTGATCTGGCTGATCCCGATAGCCGGCGGGATCGCGGCGGGCGTTGCCGCTCTGGCCAGCTATCGCGTGGCCGCGCTGGCGCGTTTTCGCTGGGTCTTGTGGGCGCTATGCGCGGTCCTGGTCGCGATGCCGTTGATGGTCGGCGCGATCAAGCAGTGGACGGCGTCCGTGCGCCCATGGACCTTGGCCATGTTCGGCGGCTCGCTGGAGCTGCCGACGGCGTTCTGGGCGGCGCCCGGGCAGGCCGGCGGAGGCGCGCTGCCCAGCGTCCATACTGCGACCGCCTTGTCCTTGTTCAGCTTGTATTTCGCCGGCTGGGCATTGGACTTGCCCCGCTTGCGCTGGACGGGGCTGGCCGTCGCCTTGGCGGCGGGCCTGCTTTTCGGCGGCCTGCGCATCATGCAAGGCGCGCATTTTTTCAGCCAGACGTTGTGGGCGGCGGCATTCTCGTGGTGCGTGTGCAGCGTGCTGTTCGCGCCTTTGATATGCCGCCGTTCCCGGCCTGCGCTCAGGGCCGGGCAGGCAGCACCGTGCCCGAGCACGACCCGAGACTGATGGTGGGATAGCCCGGCTTGCGGCATTGCGCGCGCAGGATGACTTCGTCCATGTCTTGCAGGAAGTGGCGCTTTTCGCCCCAGGGAAGGTCGATGGCTTGCTTGCCGCCTTGCGTGAGCTCCAGCAGCGAGCCTTCCTGTCCTTCGTCCGGACCCGAGAGCGTGCCGGTGCCCATCAAGTCGCCTGGCTGCAGGTTGCAGCCGTTGACTGTATGGTGGGTGATCAATTGCGCCACGGTCCAATAAGCGTCTTTGAAATTGCTGCGCGACAGCGTGGCGGGCGGCGTCTTGCTTGCGCGGGACTGTTCGGTGGTCAGCTGGACTTCGAGCTCGACGTCGAACGCGCCGCCCGCGCGGTTGGCGTCCGAGTTCAGGTAGGGCAGGGGCTGCGGGTCCTGGCCGGGGCGCGAGAACGCCGCGCGAAACGGCTCCAGCGCTTCAAGCGTGACGACCCAGGGCGAGATCGTGCTGGCGAAGTTCTTGGCCAGGAACGGGCCCAGAGGCTGGTATTCCCATGCCTGCAGGTCGCGGGCGGACCAGTCGTTCAGCAGGCATAGCCCGAATGCGTGCGATTCGGCCTGGTCGATGGCGATGCGATCGCCCTGCTTGTTGCCCGGGCCGACGAAAATACCCAGTTCCAGCTCGTAATCCAGGCGGGCGCAAGGGCCGAAGCCGGGCTGGGCGCCTTCGGATGCCGGACGCGTTTGCCCCACGGGCCGGGCAAAGGCTTGGCCGGACACGCCGATGCTCGAGGCGCGGCCGTGATAGCCGATGGGTACCCATTTATAGTTAGGCAGCAAGGGATTGTCCGGTCGGAACTGCTTGCCCACCGACGTGGCATGGTGAATGGAAATATAGAAATCGGTGTAGTCGCCGATGCGCGCCGGCAGCGAGAATTCCAACGCATCCTGGTCCAGCAGCAGAGGCTCGAGCTTGGATTGGGAGGACGAACCGGTGCGCCAGGCGCGCGATAGCTCCAGCCGCAGCGCATGCCAGTGCGCCGCGCCCAGGCCCATCAACGCATTCAGGCTTTCGCCGCGGCAGGCTTGCAACGCCTCGTCGGCAGCGCCCGACCATGGCGAGTCACCGGCCAGCGCCGTCAGGTTCAAGGCCCGGTCGCCGATGGCGACGCCCACTTGAAAGGGGGTGTCGCCGCCTTTGGCCCGAAAAACGCCGAAAGGCAGGTTCTGGATGGGAAAGCCGTTGTCGGCGACGTTGGCCGACGCAACCCAACTGCTCAGTTCCGGGTCATGGGTTTCGTTCAATTGTGGCATGTCTATCCTATGTGAGTCAGGGCTTGGCGGGATCGAAGTGTTTCTTCAGGCCCGACCAGGCTTGATCGTAGTCACCTTGAAGTGTAGACGAACTCAATGCCGCCGGGGTGGGGCGGATGATTCTGCGGGTTTCGAACATGAACGCCATGGTGTCGCGAATGTAGTCGGGCTTGCTCAAATCCACCGTGCTGGCCTTCTCGAACGTCGCGGCGTCCGGGCCGTGCGGGCTCATGCAGTTGTGCAGGCTGGCGCCGCCCGGCAGAAAGCCGTCCGCTTTCGCGTCGTAGACCCCTTGTATCAGGCCCATGAATTCGCTGGCGATGTTGCGGTGGAACCATGGAGGACGGAACGTGTTCTCCATGGCCAGGATCCGCGGCGGAAAAATGGCGAAGTCCATGTTGGCGGCCCCCGGGGTGTCGGAAGGCGATGTGAGCACCGTGAAAATGCACGGATCGGGGTGATCGTAGGTGATGGAGCCGACCGCGTTGAAATGGCGCAGGTCGTACTTGTACGGCGCATGCGTGCCGTGCCAGGCGACCACGTCCAGCGGCGAATGCGCCAGCCGGGTGTGCCAGAAGCCTCCGGTGAACTTGGCGATCAGCTGGGTGGACTCTTCGACGTCCTCATACCATGCCACGGGGACCTGGAAATCGCGCACATTGGCCAGGCCGTTGGAGCCGATGGGGCCGAGCTCGGGCGGGCGCAAGGCCGCGCCGAAGTTTTCGAGCATGTAGCCGCGCGCCGGGCCGTCGAGCAGTTCGACGCGGAAACGCACGCCGCGTGGGATGACGGCGATTTCATAGGGCTCGACGTCCATCAACCCCAGCTCGGTCGCGAAGCGCAGCCGGCCTTGCTGCGGCACGATCAGCATCTCCGCGTCGGCGTTATAGAACACGCGCCGCTTCATGGATTGGTTGGCGACGTACAGATTGATGCCGACGCCCGACTGATCCTCGCAATGCCCGTTGCCGGCCCAGGTGTGCATGCCTTCGAGAAAGTCCACCGGCTCCGAAGGGATGTCCAGCGGGCTCCAGCGCAAGCGATTGGGCGTGACGGGGCCGCTGTTGAATTGATTGGTCCAGTTCTTGATGCCGTCGAACGGCTCGAAGGTGTCTTGCAAGGCGGTCGGGCGTATGCGGTATAGCCAGGATCGGCGGCTTTCGGCGCGGCTGACGGTAAAGGCGGTGCCCGAGAGCTGCTCGGCGTACAGGCCGTAGGGACAAACTTGCGGCGAGTTGCGGCCCTGGGGCAGCGCGCCGGGCAAAGCTTCCGTTGCGTGGCTATTGCCGAAACCTGCTTGGTATTTCAGTGTGCTCATGATAATCACCATCGGAAAGTAAAGGTTGCCGCAGTGAAGGCCTTCAACTGCGCAACACGGTTTGTCGAGCCTTGGACAAGGCATCGGCGACGACGTCGTGGTCGCCGATGTGGTTGGCCAGAAGCAGCACCAGGGCCGCATTCAAGGCATGGCTTTGCGCCGTATCGAGATCGCGATGGGCGTCGATGAGCGCCTCGTAGAAATCGTCCGGCGCGTCGAAATTGGCGCTCGTGTTCAGTGTTTTCATGTCAATTGCCCTCATCGGCGGCCCGGGTCGCGCGCCGCAGCGCCGCCAGGATGGCATCGGGATCGATGCCGCGCCAGCGCGCGGCGATGTGCTGATCGGGGCGCACCAGGTAGGTCGTGTGGTCCCGCGCGTCGTAGCGGACATGCGCGACGCCGTCGACGTCGTGGACCCGGGCCAGGCCATGGGTGTCGATGCCGTCGGGATCCAGCGTCTTGCCCAGTACCAATAAGGCCTTGGGCGCCAGGGGGTCTTCTTGCAGGCGGGCCAGATCCCGCAGCGCCTGCGCGCCGGGCGGATGCCGCGGACAGAAGACGGCGATGACGAAGCCCGCGCCCAATTGCCCCAGCCACCACCGCCTGTCGCCTTGGACGGAGATGGGCGCATCCGGAGCGGGCGCGCCCACGGGCAAGGCGGGCGAAAAAGCGTCGCCGTCCGGCGTGTTCAACGCCGATTGCGCGTAGGACGTGGCCGTGGAAAGGCGCCCGCTATTGACCAGCTTGCGCGCGAACTCGTAGTCCTTGGCCAGCCTGAGCGTCATATTGCGGAACAGCAGGCTGATCTCGCTTTTGGGGGTGATGAAATCCGTCGAGCGCGAGGAGTGGCGGATGTTTTCCTCGGCGGCGAATTCGCGCTCCTGGCAATAGGTGTCGATGAGCGACGTCGGCGCCAAGCCGCGCATGACCAGGTCGAGCTTCCATGCCAGGTTGTCGGCGTCCTGCACGCCGCTGTTGGCGCCGCGCGCGCCGAAAGGAGAGACCCGGTGCGCGGCGTCGCCGGCGAACAGGATGCGGTCATGGCGAAAGGTATGCATGCGCTCGCACGCGAAGGTATAGACGCTGACCCATTCCAGCTCGAACCGGGCGTCTGGTCCCAGCAGGGTTTGTATGCGCGGCATGACCTTTTCCGGCTTGACCTCTTCGAGCGGATCGGCGTCCCAGCCCAGCTGGAAATCAATGCGCCATACGTTGTCGGGCTGGCGATGCAGCAGCACCGACTGGTTGGGGTGGAAGGGCGGGTCGAACCAGAACCAGCGTTCGGACGGAAAGTCGGCCTGCATTTTGACGTCGGCGATCAGGAAGCGGTCACGGAACACGCGGCCCTGGTTTTCCAGCCCCAGCATCTTGCGCAGGGGCGAGCGCGCGCCGTCGCAGGCGATGAGCCAATCGGCGCTCAGGGTGTAGCAGCCGTCCGGCGTTTCCACCGTGATGACGACGTGGGTGCTTTCCCGGGTGACGCCGATGACTTTGTGTCTCCAGCGCAGGTCGATGTTGTCTTCGCGCGCGGCGGCTTCGTAAAGATAGCCTTCGCAGTAGTACTGCTGCAGATTGATGAAGGCCGGGCGGCGATGGCCGGTTTCCGGGAGAAGGTCGAAGCTCCAGACCGGGTCGTTCTTGAAGAAAACCTTGCCGACGTTCCAGGACACGCCCTTGTCGACCATGGCCTGCCCCACGCCCAGGCGGTCCCAGATGTCCAGCGTGCGCTTGGCGAAACAGATGGCGCGCGATCCGGCGGACAGGCGGCAATCGTCGTCGAGCAGGATGACGCGATGGCCGCGCTGCGCCATGTCCAGCGCCATGCTCAACCCCACGGGGCCGGCGCCGACCACCACCACGCCATGCCGTCCACCCGCCGTGGTCGGCATGGGACTCTGCGCGAACTCCAGTTTTTGGTAATCGATGTCTTTCACCCCGACGCTCCTGTTTGGCACCATGGATCAGGGCGCATCCGCCGCATTGCGCGATGCGTCTTCGTTGTGGATTCAGCCGCCTTCCAGCTGTTTCCACATTTCGATGTCCCGCTCGGCGGTCCAGATGCGGGGATCGTCGTAGCCCGTGGCTTCGTCGTACGCGCGCGAGACGTCGAACGGCATGCAATGATCGAAGATCACCCAGTCCGAATAGCGCGGCTTCATGAAGTCGTAGGTTTCGCGATAGATGGTCTTCAAGTCCTTGCCTTGGGCGACGCCGTTGTTGACGCTGGAATACAAATCCGTCAGGAAGGCGCGCGTGCCCGCCAGCCCTTTGCGGACTTCTTCGGGGGACTTGAGCGCGGGGCCGCGGCCGGGCACCATTTTCTCGGCCTGGAATTCCGCCAGGGTGTCCAGCGTGTGCGGCCATTCGCGGAAATAGCAATCGCCCGCGTACGGCGTGGACTGGTATTCCACCAAGTCGCCCGCGAACAGGATGCGCTGTTCGGGCAGCCAGGCGATGGTGTCGCCCTTGGTGTGTCCGCGTCCGATCTGCATGATGTGCACTTCGAGGTTGCCCAGGTTCACCGTCATTTCGCCGTCGAATGTGATGGTCGGCCAGGTCAGCCCGTCGGGAACCGATTCGACGTTGCGGAACAGGCGCGGGAAGCGGCCGATTTCGCTGGCCTTGTCCTGCTCGCCGCGCTCGACGATCAGGTCGTAGGTGTCGCGGCTGGCGATGATTTCCTGGGCGTCGTAGGCCGATGCGCCCAGCACGCGCACGGCGTGGTAGTGCGACAGCAGGATGTATTTGATCGGCTTGTCGGTGACTTCCCTGACGCGGCGTATGACGTCTTGCGCCATCACGGGGGTGGCCTGGGTGTCGATCACCATGACGGCGTCGTCGCCGATGATGACGCCGGTGTTCGGATCGCCCTCGGCCGTGTAGGCATAGGCGTTGTCCGAGAGCTTTTCAAAGGATACGGCTTTGTCGTCCAGGTCGGCATGGGACGCAAATTGCTTGCTCATGGTCAGTCTCCGGTTGGTGTTGGAAATATAGCTTATTGTTTGTTTATATGCAATGTATTTGTCTATATCGAATTTGTTTGCTACGCCCGCTGGCACGCCGGGCAATAATAGGTTGCGCGCTGGCCCTGCACGATGCGCCGTATGGGCGTGCCGCACACCCGGCAGGGCTTGCCCGCTCTTTCATAGACGGCGGCGTGCAGCTCGAAATAGGCTCCCGGTTCGCCGGTGGCGTTCACGTAGTCGCGCAGCGTGCTGCCGCCGGCCGTCAGGGCGTCGCCCAGCGTTTTGCGGATGGCGTCGACCAGGCGCGCGCAGCGGGCCGGGGATAGGCGTCCCGCCCGGCAGGCCGGGTGGATGCGAGCCAGGAACAGGGCCTCGGAGGCGTAGATATTGCCCACGCCCACCACGATGTGGCCGGCCAGCAGGGCCTGCTTGACGGACATCGTTTTGTTGCGCAGCTTGGCGTGCAGGTAGGCGGCGTCGAAGGCCGGATCGAACGGTTCCACGCCCAGGGTCGTGAGCAAAGGATGGTTCTCCAGCGGCCCCTCGGCGTTCGGGTGCCAGAGCACGGCGCCGAAGCGGCGCGGGTCATGCAGCAGGAACCGGGCGTCGTCGAACACCCATTCGCTATGATCATGCTTGCGCAAGGGCTCGTCCATGGCTACGCGGCGCAACGAGCCGGACATGCCCAGGTGGACGATCTGCACGCCGTGCTCGAATCGTATCAGCAGGTATTTTCCCCGCCGCTCGCAGGCGAGCACCTGCCGGCCGCTGATCAGGCCGGCCAATTCCGCCGGCACGGGCCAGCGCATCCGCGGCTCGTGGACGATGAAGCGGTGCAGAATCCTGCCGGGCATAATCGTCGCAATTCCACGACGCGTCGTTTCGACTTCTGGTAGTTCAGGCATGTCAGGGTGCTAACATTAATGTTGATAGTGTAATTCTGCCATTGGTAATCGGGCAGTTAACCGGCTTTTGCCCCCTCTGAATGAAATATTCCTTTTCCCTGCGCTATGCCTGGGGCATACCCATGGCTGCGTTCCTGTGTTGTTCACCCGCCGTTGCCGCGCAGGAGACCCTCGAACCGGCTGCCGTCGTGGAGCAGATACGCTTGCGGCCGGGCGCGTTGCCTTCGGTGAGCCTGACCGGGGACATCCTGTACCGCATCCTGGCGTCTGAAATCGCGGCGCGCGAGGGCAATTATGAATTGGGCAGCCAGGTCCTGCTCGACCTGGCCCGGGAAACGAGCGATCCGCGCCTGGCGCAGCGTTCGTTTCAGTTCGCCATGGCCAACCGCGACACGCCCCAGGCGCTGCGGTCGGCGCGAATGTGGTCCTTGCTGGAGCCGGACAGCCCCGAGGCCGTGGCGGCGTCGCTGGCGTTGACGGCATCCAGCGGGCAAACCGCGGGCCTTGCCGGCGCCTTGCGCGGTCGTATCGAGAAAGCGCAAGACAAGGAACAGGCGATCGTGCAGGCATCGGCCATCATCAGCAAAATGGCCGACAAGCGCGTGGCGCTGGACGTGCTGGAAAGAGCGCTCACCCCCGCGGCGCGCGATTTGCCCGTCGCGCATCTGGCATTGGCCGATGCGGCCTGGGAAGCGCTGGAGCCGGTGCGCGCGCTGCAGGAGGCCAGGCAGGCGCTGGCGCTGGATCCGGATTCGGAAGCCGCCGCTCAGCGCATTCTGGAATACGGGCTCAAGGTCAATGCCGATCAGGCTGTCGCCGACGCCAAGGCGTTCTTGGCGGATTATCCGGACAGCGGCAAGCTGCAAATGCTGCTGGTCAACCGGCTGACCGAGCGGCGCGATTACGACGGCGCCTTGGCGCAGGTGCGCGATATGCGCCGGCGCACCCCCGAGAACTTCGACCTGCTTTTCGTGCAGGCCGATATCAACACGCGCGCCCAGCGCTACGATGCGGCCAAGACCCTGCTCAATGAATACATCGACATCCAGGGGCAGCGTCGGCGCAGCTTGAACGACAAGGCCACCAATGCGGCCGCCGACGCGTCCGACGCCCGCCTGATGCTGGTGCAGATCGCCGAAAAGGAAGGCAAGCTCGGCGAGGCGATCGCCCAGCTCGACCTGATCGACGAACCGGCGGTGCGTTTCCAGGCCCAGGTTCACAAGGCCGTGCTGCAGGCCCGGCAAGGCAATATCGACGTCGCGCGCAAAACGATAGACGGCCTGCAGCCCCAGGATGACCAGGAGCGGGCCATCGCCGTGCTGACCCTGGCGTCCATATACCGCGAGGCGGGCCGCACCGACATGGCGATCGAATTGCTGGTCGAGGCCGACCAGACCTTGCGGGATTCGCCTGAAATCAAGTACGACCTGGCCATGCTGTATGAATCGCAGGGCAAGTTCGAGCAATTCGAGGCCTTGATGGAGCGGGTCATCGAGCTGGATCCCAATAATGCGAATGCCTTGAATGCGTTGGGGTATACCTACGCCGACCAGAACCGGCGCCTGGACGAGGCGCAGGGCCTGCTGGAGCGCGCCCTGGACCTGGACCCCAACAATCCCTACATCCTGGATAGCGTGGGCTGGTACCTTTATCGCATCGGCGACAACGAAGGCGCCGCGGAGTACCTGGAGCGCTCGTATCGGCAATTGCCCGCGGCGGACGTCGCGGCCCACTTGGGCGAAGTGTATTGGACGATGGGCCGCCGCGACCAAGCGCGCAAGATCTGGCGGGGGGGCCTGGCCAAGGAGCCGGACAACGCGACGCTGCTGAAAACGTTGAAGCGCTTCAACGTGGAGCTGAAATGACGTTGCGTTCCTGGAATGGCGTTAGGCGGGCCGCCGCGGCCGCGGCGGTCCTGATGCTGGCGGCGTGCGCCGTGCCCCTCAAGGACGGCGCGGGGACGGCGCGGGGCGTCTACGAGCGCACGGGCCGTTTCGCGGTCAATGTCGAAGACGCGCCCGAACATCGCGAGTCGGTGCAGGGCGGTTTCGTCTGGCGCGATGCCGCGAATCTGCTCACTTTGCAGCTGGTGAATCCGTTTGGCAGCACCCTGGCCGAAGTCCGGGTCGGTCCCGGCCGGGCCGAGCTGATCCGCGGCGACGGCTCGCGCGACTATGCCGAGCACCCGGACGACCTCGTGGCCCAGGTCCTGCACAGCCCCGTGCCAGTGGCGGGCTTGCGCCACTGGCTGCGCGGACGGGTGGATCGCGAGCGCGCGACCGCCGTGGTCGAGAATGCGCAGAGCGTCGTGTCCAGCTTCGAACAGGATGGCTGGCGCGTCGGCTTGTCCCGCTACGACGATCAAGGCCCGACGCTGCTGCAGCTCAGCCGCCGGGACGGCAGCCGCAATATTCGGATTCGGCTGGCGGTCGATGCGCGCTAGGAGCCGTCGTGGCGCTATATGACGTTCCGGCTCCGGCCAAGATCAATTTGTTCCTGCATGTGACGGGGCGCCGCGACGACGGCTATCACCGGCTGCAGACGGCCTTTCGCTTCGTCGACCTGTGCGATTACCTGAACTTCGATCTGCGCCGGGACGGCCAAATACGGCGGGAAGGCCCCGCGCCGGCGGGGCTCGAGCCGGAGCAGGACCTGGTCGTCAGGGCCGCCAAGGCTTTGCAGCGGGCGACCGGCACCTCGCTCGGCGCCCAGATCAACTATCGCAAGCGGATTCCGTCGGGCGGCGGGCTGGGGGGCGGGTCCAGCAATGCGGCGACGACGTTGATCGCGCTGAACCGCCTGTGGCGGACCGGGCTTGCGCGCGACGAGCTGATGCGCCTTGGCCTGGCGCTGGGGGCGGATGTTCCCGTCTTCGTCTTTGGCCAGGCCGCGTTCGCCGAGGGCGTGGGCGAGGACTTGTCGCCGCTGGATCTACCCGATCGCGCCTACGTGATCGTGCAGCCCGACGACAGCGTCTCGACCGGCGCGGTATTTGCCTCTCCTGATTTGACAAGAAATTCACAATGCGTCAAAATGTCGTTCTTTGCTGATTGGCAAAGAAACAGTACGCCAAGTAACGAGTCGGTCGCGGATTGCGCCGATGGCGGGCAAGCCGGTTATTTTGGCCGTAATGACCTGGAACCCGTGGTCATGGCGAATCATCCTCGCGTGCGGCAGGCCGGCATGTGGCTCGCGCGGCAGGGATTGAACGCAAGAATGACGGGGTCGGGCTGCTGTTTTTTTGCCGAGTTTGCAACATTGAAGTCCGCTTTGATGTGGCAGAAGCGAATTGACGTTAAAATAACGAGTTGTGAAAGTAGCGATCATTCGATCAGGAACAGCTGGGCATGCGCCGGCTTGCATGATCATCCGCTACGGCACTGGATACGCAGTTGATTTATTGGGGAATCGCCAAGCTGGTTAAGGCACTGGATTTTGATTCCAGCATGCGAAGGTTCGAATCCTTCTTCCCCAGCCACTATTTCGCAAGCCGGCTTCGGCTTGCCGTCGACAAAAAGCTGTTGAAACGACCCTGCAAGGCGTCGGTCAACAGCTTTGTTGTTTGACGCAACGCAAACTCGACCTATCATCATGGCACAAGACAGATTCATGATTTTTACCGGCACCGCCAACACGCGCTTGGCTGTCGACGTGGCTAATCACTTGGATATGTCCTTGGGCAAGATGACCGTCGGCCGCTTCTCCGACGGCGAAGTCATGGTGGAAATCAACGAAAACGTCCGGGGCAAAGACGTGTTCGTCCTGCAGCCCACGTGCGCGCCGACCAATGACAATCTGATGGAAATCATGGTCATGGTCGATGCCTTGCGCCGTGCTTCGGCAGGCAAGATCACCGCCGCCATTCCTTATTTCGGCTATGCGCGCCAAGACCGCCGTCCGCGTTCGGCGCGCGTTTCGATTTCGGCGAAAGTCGTGGCCAACATGCTTCAGGTCGTGGGCGTGGATCGCGTCATGACCATGGATCTGCACGCCGACCAGATCCAGGGCTTTTTCGATATTCCCGTCGACAACATTTATGCCGGCCCGCTGTTGCTGGGCGACATATGGCGCCGCAATTACCAGGATCTGGTCGTCGTCTCGCCCGACATCGGCGGCGTGGTCCGCGCCCGCGCGCTGGCCAAGCAACTGGAAGTCGACCTGGCCATCATCGACAAACGCCGTCCTCGCGCCAACGTGTCCGAGGTCATGAACATCATCGGCGAAGTCGACGGCCGCACCTGCATCATCATGGACGACATGGTCGA
>CAZKBT010000031.1:0-39292 GCA_964551305.1 uncultured Burkholderiaceae bacterium | reverse complement strand
ACGCCATCATCCAGCAGGGATTGAAAATCCTGGAGAACCTGGACCACCGCGGCGCCGTCGGCGCGGACGAACTGATGGGCGACGGCGCGGGCATCCTCATCCAGATACCCGACGCGCTGTACCGCGACGACATGGCGGCCCAGAACGTGACCTTGCCTCCTCCCGACGAATACGGCGTCGCGATGGTCTTTCTGCCCAAGGAAACGGCCTCGCGCCTGGCGTGCGAACAGGAACTGGAGCGCGCCGTGCGCGACGAAGGCCAGGTGGTGCTGGGCTGGCGCGACGTCCCGATCGACCACGACATGCCCATGTCCCCCACGGTGCGCGCCTGTGCGCCCGTAATCCGGCAACTCTTCATCGGGCGGGGCCCCGACATCATGGTGCCCGATGCGCTGGAGCGCAAGCTCTACGTGATCCGCAAAACGGCCAGCCACGCCATACAGCACATGCAGCTGGCGCACGGCCAGGAATACTTCGTCCCGTCCATTTCCGTGCGCACGGTGGTCTATAAAGGCCTGCTGCTGGCCAACCAGGTGGGCGGCTATTATCGCGACCTGGCCGACACCCGCGCCGTCTCGGCGCTGGCGATGGTGCATCAGCGGTTCTCCACGAACACCTTCCCCGCCTGGCCGCTGGCCCACCCCTACCGCATGATCGCCCACAACGGCGAAATCAATACCGTCAAGGGCAATTTCAACTGGCTGCGGGCGCGCGAAGGCGCGATGCAATCGGCGGTGCTGGGCGAGGACCTGCGCAAGCTCTATCCCATCGTCTACGAAGGCCAGTCCGACACGGCGACGTTCGACAACTGCCTGGAGCTGCTGGTCATGTCGGGCTATTCGCTGGCCCACGCCATGATGATCATGATCCCGGAGGCCTGGGAACAGCATGCCGACATGGACGAGAACCGCCGCGCCTTCTACGAATACCACGCGGCCATGATGGAGCCATGGGACGGACCGGCCGCCGTGGCCTTCACGGACGGACGCCAGATCGGCGCGACCCTGGACCGCAACGGCCTGCGTCCCGCCCGCTACCTGGTCACCGACGACGACATGGTCATCATGGCCTCCGAAGCCGGAACGCTGCCCATTCCCGAACATCGCATCATCAAGAAATGGCGCCTGCAGCCGGGCAAGATGTTCCTGATCGACCTGCAGCAGGGCCGCATCATCGATGACGTCGAGATCAAGTCGCAGCTGGCCAACCTCCGGCCTTATCGGCAGTGGATCGAACGTCTTCGCCTGAAGCTGGAGTCGCTGCCCCCGCAGCGGGAAGCGCCCGACCTCCAGAAAATGGTCTCCCTGCTCGATCGCCAGCAGGCGTTCGGCTGGACCCACGAGGACATCAAGTTCATCCTGGAGCCCATGGCGGAAAACGGCGAGGAATGCAACGGCTCGATGGGCAACGACGCGCCGCTGGCCGTGTTGTCGAACAAATCCAAGCCGTTCTACAACTACTTCCGTCAGCTTTTCGCGCAGGTCACCAATCCCCCCATCGACTCGATCCGCGAACAGATGGTGATGTCGCTGGTGTCGTTCATCGGCCCCAAGCCCAATCTGCTGGACATCAACAACGTCAATCCTCCTTTGCGCCTGGAAGTCTCGCAGCCGGTGCTGGATCGCGCGGCCATGGCGCAGATCCGCAATATCGAGCAGATTACCTCGAACAAGTTCCGCAGCTTCGAACTGGACATTACCTACCCGGTGGCCTGGGGTCCGGAAGGCATCGAAGCCTGTATCGCCGCGCTGTGCTCGAACGCGGCCGACGCCGTGCTCAGCGGCTACAACATCCTACTGATCACGGACCGCAAGGCCGACTCCGAACGCATGGCCATTCCGGCGCTGCTGGCCACCTCGGCCATACACCTGCACCTGATACGGGCCGGCCTGCGCACCCGCACGGGGCTGGTGGTGGAAACCGGCTCGGCGCGTGAAGTGCACCATTTCGCGCTGCTGGGCGGCTACGGCGCCGAAGCCATCCACCCCTACCTGGCTCTGGATACCCTGGCCACCCTGCCCCAGCCCGAAAAAGCGGTCAAGAACTACATCAAGGCCGTCGGCAAGGGCCTGAACAAGGTCATGTCCAAAATGGGCATCTCGACTTACATGTCCTACACGGGCGGCCAGATTTTCGAAGCCGTCGGTCTGCATTCGTCGCTGGTCGACAAATACTTCACCGGCACGCCCAGCACGATCGAAGGCATCGGCATTTTCGAAGTCGCCGAAGAAGCCTTGCGCATGCACCGCGCCGCCTTCGGCGACGACCCGGTACTGCGCAACGCCCTGGACGCCGGCGGCGACTACGAATTCCGCATACGCGGCGAAGCCCACATGTGGACGCCCGACTCCATCGCCAAGCTGCAGCACGCCACACGGGCCAACAACTACCGCACCTACAAGGAATACGCCCAGCTCATCAACGACCAGTCGCAGCGGCACATGACCCTGCGCGGCCTGTTCGAATTCAAGTTCGATCCCGCGCGCGCCATTCCGCTGTCGGAAGTCGAGCCGGCCAAGGAAATCGTCAAGCGCTTCGCCACCGGCGCCATGTCGCTGGGCTCGATTTCCACCGAAGCGCATGCCGTGCTGGCAGTGGCCATGAACCGCCTGGGCGGCAAGTCCAACACGGGCGAAGGCGGCGAAGACGAACTGCGCTACCAGGCCGAGATGCGCGACGGCAAGAGCGGCATCAAGAAAGGCGACACCCTGGCTTCCGTCCTGGGCAGCGAGCGCGTGGTCGCGGACATCCCCCTGGTGGCCGAGGACTCCCTGCGCTCTCGCATCAAGCAGGTGGCGTCGGGGCGCTTCGGCGTATCGGCCCAATACCTGTCCAGCGCCGACCAGATCCAGATCAAGATGGCCCAAGGCGCCAAGCCCGGCGAAGGCGGTCAGCTGCCGGGCCACAAAGTGTCGGACTACATCGCCAAATTGCGTTATTCGGTGCCCGGCGTGGGCCTGATTTCCCCGCCCCCGCATCACGACATCTATTCCATCGAAGACTTGGCGCAGCTGATCCATGACCTGAAGAACGTGAATCCGCGCGCCTCCATCTCGGTCAAGCTGGTTTCCGAAGTCGGCGTCGGCACGGTGGCGACAGGCGTGGCCAAGGCCAAGGCCGACCACGTCGTCATCGCCGGCCACGACGGCGGTACCGGCGCATCGCCGGTGTCGTCCATCAAGCACGCCGGCACGCCGTGGGAACTCGGCCTGGCCGAAACCCAGCAGACGCTGATGCTCAACAACCTGCGCAGCCGCATCCGCGTGCAGGCCGACGGCCAGATGAAAACCGGCCGCGACGTGGTCATCGGCGCGCTGCTGGGCGCCGACGAGTTCGGCTTCGCCACGGCGCCGCTGGTGGTCGAAGGCTGCATCATGATGCGCAAATGCCACCTGAACACCTGTCCGGTGGGCGTGGCCACCCAGGATCCCGTCCTGCGCCGCAAATTCCAGGGCAAGCCCGAGCACGTCGTCAATTACTTCTTCTTCGTCGCCGAGGAAGTGCGCGAGATCATGGCCCAACTGGGCGTGCGCCGCTTCGAAGACCTGATCGGACGCTGCGACCTGCTCGACACCCATGCGGGCATCGCCCACTGGAAAGCGCGGGGACTGGACTTCCAGCGCATCTTCCACGCCGTCGCCAACGGCAGCCCGACGCGCCAGATCGACGAGCAGGACCACGCGCTGGACCATGCGCTCGATCGCCAGCTCATCGAACGCGCCAAGCCCGCGCTCGAGCGGGGCGAAAAAGTATCCTTCATCACGCCGGTGCGCAA
This sequence comes from uncultured Burkholderiaceae bacterium, assembly GCA_964551305.1. Taxonomy (GTDB): domain Bacteria; phylum Pseudomonadota; class Gammaproteobacteria; order Burkholderiales; family Burkholderiaceae_B; genus JBAZDC01. Next base: position 35,517 of record CAZKBT010000031.1, on the reverse strand, counting down.
TCGCAACCGCAGCATCGGCGCCATGCTGTCGGGGGAAGCGGCCCGCCTGCACGGCCACGCGGGGTTGCCCGACGACACCATCCACGTCCAGTGCAACGGCACGGCGGGGCAAAGCTTCGGCGCCTTCCTGGCCCACGGCATCACGCTGGACCTGGTGGGCGAAGGCAATGACTATGTCGGCAAGGGCTTGTCGGGCGGGCGCATCATCGTGCGATCACCCAATGATTTCCGGGGCTTCGGACCCGATCACATCATCGCCGGCAACACCGTCCTGTACGGAGCGCTCTCGGGCGAAGCCTATTTCAACGGCGTCGCGGGCGAGCGGTTCGCCGTGCGCAACTCCGGCGCCGCAGCCGTCGTCGAGGGCACAGGCGACCACGGCTGCGAATACATGACCGGCGGCACGGTCGTCGTGCTGGGCGCCACGGGCCGGAACTTCGCGGCGGGCATGTCCGGCGGCGTCGCCTACGTCTATGACCCGGGCAAGCGATTCCGGCAGCATTGCAATCTGGCCATGGTCGAACTCGAGCCTTTGCTGTCTCACGACGAACAAGCGGCGCAGAACGACGTAGCATCATGGCACAGCATGAAAAAAGACGGTCCGCGCGAAACCGACGAAACCATTTTGCGGCGCCTGATCGAAGACCATTTCCGCTATACGGGCAGCTTCCGCTCGCGCGACATCCTGGGTGACTGGGAACACGCCCGTCAGGCCTTCGTCAAGATCATGCCGATCGAATACCGCCGCGCGCTGCGCGAGATCTGGCTGGCCGCCAACCCCGAAACCATTGCCGCCTGAAGGAAGGACCATGGGCAAAATCACCGGCTTTATCGAGCTCCAGCGTATCCAGGAAACCTACGAGGCGCCCTTGAAGCGCCTGAGGCACTGGAACGAGTTCGTCGACACCCTGACCGATGACGAGGCGCAGATCCAGGGCGCGCGCTGCATGGACTGCGGCATTCCGTTCTGCAGCAACGGCTGTCCGGTCAACAACATCATCCCCGACTGGAACGACCTGGTGTACCGCCGGCAGTGGCGCCAGGCCCTGGACGTGCTGCATTCGACCAACAACTTCCCCGAGTTCACCGGACGTGTCTGCCCCGCCCCCTGCGAAGCGGCCTGTACGCTGAACATCAACAACGATCCGGTCGGCATCAAATCCATCGAGCACGCCATCATCGACAGAGGCTGGGCCGAAGGCTGGATCGCGCCCGCGCCGCCGCCGAAGAAAACCGGCAAGAAAGTCGCCGTCGTCGGCTCCGGCCCCGCGGGCCTGGCCTGCGCTCAGCAATTGGCGCGCGCCGGCCACGCGGTCACCGTTTTCGAGAAAAGCCATCGCATTGGAGGCCTGCTGCGCTACGGCATCCCCGACTTCAAACTGGAAAAGTCGCACATCGACCAGCGCCTGGGTCAAATGGAAGCCGAAGGCGTGGAATTCTGCCCCTCGACCTATGTCGGCGACCCCGGGCATGCCGAGGAAGGCCTGGCGGTGCGCACGCCGCAGTCGCTGCATGCCGAGTTCGACGCCATCGTGCTGAGCGGCGGCGCCGAGCATCCGCGCGACCTGCCTGTGCCGGGCCGGGAACTGGACGGCGTGCATTTCGCCATGGATTTCCTGCGCCAGCAGAACAAGGCCACCAACGGCGATCCTTTGACCGATCAGCTGTCGGCCAAAGGCAAGCACGTCATCGTGATCGGCGGCGGCGATACCGGATCGGACTGTGTGGGCACCAGCAACCGCCAGGGCGCGGCCTCCGTCACCCAATTCGAGCTGATGGGCAAGCCGCCCGAGGCCGAGGACAAGGCGCAGACCTGGCCTTACTGGCCGGCCAAGCTGCGCACCTCCTCGTCACACGAGGAAGGCTGCCAGCGCGACTGGGCTGTCGCCACCAAATCCCTGCGGGGAAAGGACGGCAAGATCGAAAAGCTCGTCGCCGCGCGCGTGGACTGGGTCAAGGACAAAGCGACGGGGCAACTGAAAATGCGGGAAATCCCCGACTCGTCCTTTGAGCTCCCCGCGGACCTGGTCTTGCTGGCCATGGGCTTCGTCTCGCCCATGAAGACCGTCCTGGACGCCTTCGGCGTCGAGCTCGACGCGCGCGGCAACGCGCTGGCCAATACGGACGACTACCGCAGCAGCGTCGACAAGGTCTTCGCGGCGGGCGACATGCGCCGCGGCCAATCCCTGGTCGTTTGGGCGATCCGCGAAGGACGCCAATGCGCGCGGGCGGTCGACGAATACCTCATGGGCGCCAGCGTGCTGCCGCGCTAGCAGGCAGATAACGCGCGTCGTCCACCCCGTCGCAAGCAGCCTGAGTTGTCTCAGGATACAATGCAAGGTCGTATTCCAGCCCGGCCCTCGGGTCCGGGCAAGCCGTTCACCCCAACCTTGGTCTATGAGCCTGAATCCGCAAACCGCCACCGAGCCAGTCGTCGAGTTTTCCGCCGTATCCCTGGGATACGGCGACTTTACCGTGCTGCGCGACATCGACATGACCGTCCAGCCCGGCCAGGTGGTGGCGATGATGGGCGGCTCGGGCTCGGGCAAGACCACGCTGCTGCGCGCGGCGACGGGCCAGATCACCGCCCAGTCCGGCGCGATACGGGTGTTCGGCCGGGATATCGCGGACATGGACGAAAACGCCCTGCGGGCCGCGCGCCAGCGCATGGGCGTCCTGTTCCAGCAAGGCGCCCTGTTCACCGACTTGAGCGTCTTCGAAAACGTCGCTTTTCCCTTGCGCGAACACACCAAAGTGTCCGAAGAGCAGATCTTCGAACGCGTGCTGTCCAAGCTCGACGCCGTGGGCCTGCGCGCCGCCGCGCACCTGAACATTTCCGAAGTCTCGGGCGGCATGGCCCGCCGCGTCGCCCTGGCGCGCGCCATCGTCCTGGAACCCGAGCTCATCCTGTACGACGAGCCTTTCGCTGGCCTGGACCCGATCTCGCTGGCCATCACCGCGCAATTGATCCGCAGCCTGACCGACAAGCTGCATTGCGCCTCGATCCTGATCACCCATGACGTCGCCGAATCCTTCACGATCGCGGACCACGTCTACATGGTGGGCCAGGGCCGCATGATCGCGGGCGGCACGCCGCAAGAGCTGGCCCAATCCAAGGATCTGTTCGTGCGCCAATTCCTGGATGCGCAGCCCGACGGCCCCATCGCGTTCAACTACCCGGAAACCCCCGCATTCACGCGCTGGCTCAGCCGGCGCACCGGAGGCAGATCATGACGGCGCCCATCAAAGCCATATCCGCACTGGGCAGCCGCGTGCGGCGCGACATCACGGGCCTGGGCTCCTCGATGCGGCTGTTCTGCGCCCTGCTGGCGCGCAGCGGCGTCGCACTCAGGCGTCCCGGCCTGGTATCCCAGCAAGTCCACTTCATCGGTAACTTTTCGCTGCTGATCATCGCCGTATCCGGGCTGTTCGTCGGTTTCGTGCTTGGGCTGCAAGGGTATTACACGCTGACCCGCTATGGCTCGGAAGAAGCCCTCGGCCTGCTGGTCGCGCTGTCGCTGACGCGCGAACTGGGTCCCGTCATCACGGCGCTGCTGTTCGCGGGCCGGGCCGGCACGTCCCTGACCGCGGAAATCGGCCTGATGAAGGCGGGCGAACAATTGGCCGCCATGGAAGTCATGGCGGTCGACCCCATCCGGCGCGTGCTGGTGCCCCGGTTCTGGGGCGGCGTCATCGCCATGCCGGTGCTTGCCGCGGTCTTTTCCATGGTCGGCGTCCTGGGCGGCTGGATCGTCGGCGTCCTGCTGATCGGCATCGATCCGGGCGTATTCTGGTCGCAAATGCAAAACGGCGTGGACGTGATCGACGACGTGCTCAACGGCGTCATCAAGAGCCTGGTGTTCGGCGTGGCAGTGACCTTCATCGCCCTGCACGCCGGCTGGACAGCCAAGGCCACGCCCGAAGGCGTATCCCGCGCGACCACGAAAACCGTCGTCAGCGGCTCGCTGGTCGTACTGGGACTGGATTTCGTCCTGACGGCGCTGATGTTCGGCTAACTTTACTCATCAAGCAACAAAACGGAATAATCATGACGCGTGATAAAACTGACTTCTGGGTGGGATTGTTTGTCTTGCTAGGCGTGCTGGCCCTGGTTTTTCTGGCTTTGCGCGCGGGCAACATGAGCACCTTTTCCTTTGCCCCGACCTACCAGGTGCATGCCCATTTCGATAATCTGGGCGGCTTGAAAGTACGGGCGCCCGTCAAAAGCAGCGGCGTCGTCGTCGGCCGCGTCGCCGATATCGGCTTCGACAACGAACGCTATCAAGCGGTCGTCACCTTCGACCTGGAAAAGCAGTTCTCCTTCCCGAAGGACACGTCCGCTTCCATCCTGACCTCCGGCCTGCTGGGCGAACAGTACATCGGCCTGACCCCGGGCGGCGACGACAAGCCGCTCGAGCAAGGCAATGAGATCACCTTTACGCAAAGCGCCGTCGTGCTCGAAGAGCTCATCAGCAAATTCCTGTACAGTTCCGCCGACAAGCAGGGCGACGCGTCGTCGGCACCGGCCAATTGAGCCCGCGCTTCGCACCCGTCCAATTTTGAACGAAACCGCATGCATCCCATCATGACAGACTCCCACGCTACCCACCGGTCTTCGACGCCCCGCCGCCTGCGCCTGGGCGTGCTGGCTGCCACAGCCGCCCTGGCTGCGGGCTGCGCCTCGGTCCCCAACCCCAGCCCGAACGACCCCTGGGAACGCTACAACCGGAGCATGTTCGCCTTCAACGAGGCCGTCGACGACGCGTTTCTCTCGCCCGTGGCCCATGCCTACCAGGCATTGACGCCGCAACCCGTGCAGACGTGTATCGGCAACATCTTCAGCAACCTCGGCGATGCATGGTCGGGCCTGAACAGCTTCCTGCAAGCGCGCGGACACGATTTCTTCAACACCCTGGGCCGCGTGCTGTTCAACTCCACCATGGGCCTGGGCGGCTGTATCGACGTCGCCTCGATGAACGGTTCGCGCAAGATCCACAACGACTTCGGCATCACGCTGGGGGTATGGGGCCTGAAGCCCGGCCCCTACGTCGTGCTGCCCTTCGTGGGCTCGAGCTCGGTACGAGACGGCTCGGCCACCCTGGGCACGCTGGCTGCCGGCGTATCGCCCGTGACGCCCGTATTCCAGATCGACAACGTGCCGCTGCGCAACTCGATCGCGGGCCTGTACGTGGTCAGCACCCGCGCCCAGCTCTTCGACGCCGACAAACTTGTTGACCAAATCGCCCTTGATCGTTACAGCTTTATTCGGGATGCTTACATCCAGCGCCGGAATGCGCAGGTGCAAAGCCGCCTTTCGTCGGATGGCGCGTTGCCCGATTATTCCGATGATGACCTACCGGACTATCCCGACGACGACCTGCCCGATTATTCGGACGACCAGGACGTCCCGGCCAAGTAATACAGGAGCCTACATGATCCAACGCTTTATCTCGCTGCTTTCCATCCAGAACCTGGCGCGCCTTGCCGGCGCCGGACTGCTCGGCCTGAGCATGGCCGGTGCCCCCGCCTTGGCGCAAGGCAACGTCGACGCCAATGCGGCCCCCAACGATTTCGTCATGGCCGTCGGCAACAACGCCTTGGACGCGATCAAGCAGAACGCCGGCGCGCAACGCGGCGATCTCGCGCAGATCAACCAGATCGTGAATCAATTCGTCCTGCCTTACGTCAACCTGGAAAAAACCACGCGCCTGGCGGCCGGCCGTTATTGGCGCCAAGCCACGCCCGAGCAGAAGAAAGCGCTGATCGAGGCCTTCAAGGGCACGCTCGTGCGCACGTACAGCGGCGCATTCACCAAGGTCGACCAACGCTCCACCCTGACGGCCCAGCCGTTTCGCGGTGATCCTAACGCGGAGGACGTCGTCGTGCGCTCGCTGGTATCGCAAAGCAACGGGCCCACGGTCGGCATCGACTATCGCCTGGAAAAAACCCCTCAGGGCTGGAAGATCTACGATCTGAACGTGGAAGGCATCTGGCTGATCCAGAACTACCGCAACCAGTTCGCCCAGCAGATTACGCAAAACGGCATCGACGGCCTGATCGCGGCGCTCAATCGCCAGGCGTCCTGACCATCGCGACCGTCTATAATGTATGGCTTGGCTTGATCTTCAAGCCGAGCTTTTTTTCGCGCCATGTCCGCCCTTACCCTAGAACACATATCCAAAATCTATCCCCCCCGACCGCGCAGCCTGAAAGACAGGCTGTCGGGCACGCCTGCCGACGCAGGCTTTCAAGCGCTCGACGACGTCGATCTGCGCGTGGAACATGGCGAATTCTTTGGCTTGCTGGGCCCGAACGGCGCGGGCAAGACCACGCTGATCTCCATCCTGGCCGGCCTTGCCAGGGCCAGCTCGGGCAAGGCCCGCGTCTGCGGCTATGACGTGGTCGGCGAATTCAAGCAGTCGCGGCGGGCGCTGGGCGTCGTGCCGCAGGAAATCGTCTACGACCCTTTCTTCACGGTGCGCGAGACCCTGCGCATGCAATCGGGGTATTTCGGCCTGCGCAACAACGACGACTGGATAGACGAGATCCTCAGCAACCTGGGCCTGAGCGACAAGGCCGAGGTAAACATGCGCGCGCTGTCGGGCGGCATGAAGCGCCGCGTGCTGGTGGCGCAGGCGCTGGTGCACAGGCCGCCCGTCATCATCCTGGACGAACCGACGGCGGGCGTGGACGTGGATCTGCGCCGCACGCTGTGGGACTTCATTTCCCGATTGAACAAGGAAGGGCATACCATCTTGCTGACGACGCACTACCTGGAAGAAGCCGAGGCCTTGTGCCAGCGTGTCGCCATGCTCAAGGCGGGCCGCGTCGTCGCGCTGGACACGACCCAGGCGCTGATGGCGCGCGTCGGCGGCGCTGACCTCGAAGACGCGTTCGTGCGCATCATGCACAGCGACTACACTCCGGCGGTGGCATGAGTACCGGCCCCGTCACTTCCGCCGCGCCGGCAAGATCCGGCTTCCCGACCCTGCTGCGCAAGGAGCTGCTGCGCTTCTGGAAAGTGGCGCTGCAGACCATCGCCGCGCCGGTTCTGACCGCGCTGTTGTACCTTTTGGTGTTCGCCCACGTCCTGGAAGGACGGGTGCAGATCTACGGCTCCATCTCGTACACCTCGTTTCTGATACCCGGCCTGATGATGATGAGCATGCTGCAGAACGCCTTCGCCAATCCATCGTCGTCGCTGATACAAAGCCGCATCACGGGCAACCTGGTCTTCATCCTGCTGCCCCCCCTGTCGCACCGGGAAATCTTCAGCGCCTACATACTGGCCGCCATCGTGCGCGGGCTGTGCGTTGGGCTGGGCGTCTGGCTCGTCGCGCTGTTCTTCATGCCCTTGCATATCGGCAACCTGGCCTGGGTACTGGCGTTTGCCGTGCTCTCATGCGGCATCATGGGCGTGCTGGGCCTGATCGCCGGCCTCTGGTCCGAAAAATTCGACCAGCTGGCCGTTTTCCAGAACTTCCTGATCCTGCCCGCGACCTTCCTGTCGGGCGTGTTCTACTCCATACACAGCCTGCCGCCGTTCTGGTATGCCGTCTCGCACTGGAATCCCATTTTCTACACCATAGACGGATTCCGCTACGGTTTTTTCCTGGTCTCGGACGTCTCTCCCTGGCGCAGTCTGGCCATCGTATCCGCCTGCTTTATCGTGCTCAGCGCCGCCGCGCTCAGACTGCTCGCCAACGGCTATAAACTCAGGAGCTGAACGCCATGTTGCCCACCCCCGAACAAATACGCCAGTACATCATGGACAACCTGGACTGCGCCCTGGTGCAAGTGCAGGGCGACGGCTCGCACTTCGATGCCGTCATCGTCAGCCAGGCATTCGAGGGCAAGCGGCCGATCGCGCGCCACAAGCTCGTCTACGCCGCGCTGGGCGACCGCATGAAGGCCGAAATACACGCCCTGTCGATGCTCACCCTGACACCCGACGAATACCAGAAGAACAATCATGGATAAACTCACCATCACGGGCGGCGCGCGGCTGAACGGCGAAATCCGCATCTCGGGCGCCAAGAACGCCGCCCTGCCCATTCTGTGCGCCAGCCTGCTCAGCGCCGATGAACTCCACCTGGAAAACGTGCCCGAGCTGAACGACATCCACACCACGCTGAAGCTGTTGCAGCTCATGGGCGTCGAATCCGCCAGGCAATCGGACGGCGGCGTGGTGATGAATGCCGCGAACGTGCACACGCTGGAAGCTCCCTATGAGCTGGTCAAGACCATGCGCGCCTCCATCCTGGTGCTCGGCCCCTTGCTGGCGCGCTTCGGCGAGGCGCGCGTCAGCCTGCCCGGCGGCTGCGCCATCGGGCAGCGCCCCGTCGATCAGCACATCAAGGGCCTGGCCGCGCTGGGCGCGGACATCGAGATCGAGCACGGTTTCGTGGTGGCGCGCGCCGCGCGCCTGAAAGGCGCGACCATCCGCACCGACATGGTGACCGTCACCGGCACCGAAAACCTGATGATGGCCGCCGTGCTGGCCGAGGGACGCACCGTCCTGGAAAATGCGGCCTGCGAGCCCGAAGTCAGCGACCTGGCCGAGCTGCTGATCGGCATGGGCGCCAAGATCCAGGGTCACGGCACGCACCGTATTGTCATCGACGGCGTCGAGCGCCTGCACGGCGCGACCCACCGCGTCATTGCCGATCGCATCGAAGCGGGCAGCTTCCTGTGCGCCGTCGGCGCGACCGGCGGCGACGTCATGCTGCGCCACGCCGCCCCCTTGACCATGGGCGCAACCCTGGACAAGCTGCGCGACGCGGGCGTGTCCATCGAATGCGGCGACGACTGGATACGCGCCCGCATGGACAAGCGCCCCGTCGCGACCGGTTTCCGCACCGTCGAATACCCCGGCCTGCCGACCGACATGCAGGCCCAGCTCATGGCCCTGAACACCATCGCCGACGGCACCGCCGTCATCGTGGAAACGATCTTCGAGAACCGCTACATGCACGTCCAGGAACTCTGCCGCATGGGCGCGCAGATCGAGATCGACGGCCCCACGGCCGTGGTCATCGGCACGCCCAGGCTGTCGGGCGCCACCGTGATGGCCACCGACCTGCGGGCGTCGGCCAGCCTGGTCATCGCCGGCCTGGCCGCCGAGGGCGAGACGACCATAGAGCGCATTTACCACCTGGATCGCGGCTACGAGCGCATGGAACACAAGCTGCGCGCGCTGGGCGCCACGATCGAACGCCTATCCAGGAGTCCGTCATGAACGCGGCCCCGCCGAAAAAACCGCTCACCCTGGCCCTGTCAAAAGGGCGCATCTTCGACGAAACCCTGCCGCTGCTGGCCGCCGCGGGCATCGACGTTCAGGACAACCCCGAAACCTCGCGCAAGCTCATCCTGGCCACCAGCGATCCGGGCCTGCGGATCATCATCGTGCGCGCCACCGACGTCCCCACGTACGTCCAGTACGGCGCCGCGGATTTCGGCATCGCGGGCAAGGACGTGATGCACGAGCACGCCGCCACCCATCCGGGCGGCCTGTACCAGCCGATCGACCTGAACATCGCCCGCTGCCGCCTGTGCGTCGCGGTGCCCGAAGGCTACGATTACCAGGCGGCGGTGCGCCAGGGCTCGCGCCTGCGCGTCGCCACCAAGTACGTCCAGGCCGCGCGCGAGCACTTCGCCAACAAGGGCGTCTACGTCGACATCATCAAGCTGTACGGCTCCATGGAGCTGGCACCGCTGGTCGGACTGGCCGACGCCATCGTCGACCTGGTGTCCACGGGCAACACGCTCAAGGCCAATCGCCTGGTCGCCGTGGAGGACATCGCCGATATTTCGTCCCGCCTGATCGTCAACCAGGCATCCCTGAAAACCCGCTCGGCGCAACTGCAACCGCTCATCAACGCATTCGCCGGCGCCACGACCGACAAAATCTGATACCGTGTAGGTTTGGCAGTTACCGATTGCTTTTTTTGCGCCATGTCTACGATTTCACGCCTGAGTACCCTGACCGAAGGATTCCGCAGCCGGCTGAGAACACTGCTGGCTTTCGACGCGTCCCAAGATGAAACCATCGAACGGGCCGCCGCCGACATCCTGCGCCGGGTCCAGGCCGAAGGCGATGCCGCCGTCCTGGAGTACACGCAACGTTTCGATCGCGTGGCGGCCGATTCCGTCGCCGCGCTGGAAATCGACCGCAAGGAATGGGTCGCGGCGCGCGACGCCCTGCCCGCGGATCAGCGCCGGGCGCTGGAAACCGCCGCCGAGCGCATACAAAGCTATCACAAGCATCAGATCGCGCGATCCTGGTCCTATGCCGAGCCCGACGGTACCGTGCTGGGACAAAAGATCACCCCGCTCGACCGGGTGGGCCTGTACGTGCCGGGCGGCAAGGCCGCCTATCCCTCCTCCGTCCTGATGAACGCCATCCCGGCCAAGGTCGCCGGCGTGTCCGATGTGGTCATGGTCACGCCCACGCCGGACGGCGCGCGCAATCCCGTCGTGCTGGCCGCCGCGGCCATAGGCGGCGTGGACCGCGTATGGGGCATAGGCGGCGCGCAAGCCGTGGGCGCCCTGGCGTACGGCACGGCCACCATCGCCGCCGTGGACAAGATCGTCGGCCCGGGCAACGCCTACGTCGCCGCCGCGAAACGCCGGGTCTTCGGCACGGTGGGCATCGACATGATCGCCGGCCCCAGCGAAATCCTGATCATCGCGGACGGCACCACGCCGCCCGACTGGATCGCCATGGACCTGTTCTCCCAGGCCGAGCACGACGAGCTGGCGCAGTCCATCCTGCTCTGCCCTGACGACGGCTACCTCGATCAAGTGCAAACCGCCATCGAGCGCCTGCTGCCAACCATGCCCCGCGCCGACATCATCGCCGCCAGTCTGCGGGACCGCGGCGCGCTGATCCTGGTGCGCGACATGGACGAAGCCTGTGAGATCGCCAACGACATCGCGCCGGAGCACCTGGAAATTTCCACTCAGCGTCCGCAGCAATGGGCCGAGCGCATACGCCATGCCGGCGCCATTTTCCTCGGACGCTATAGCTCGGAATCCCTGGGCGATTATTGCGCCGGACCCAACCACGTGTTGCCCACGTCGCGCACCGCGCGCTTTTCCTCGCCGCTGGGCGTGTATGATTTCCAGAAGCGTTCCAGCCTCATCCACGTCTCGCGCGACGGCGCCCAGACCCTGGGGCGCACAGCCGCCGACCTGGCGCGCGCGGAAGGGCTGTACGCCCATGCCTCCAGCGCCGAATACCGATTGACCTCCGTAGAATCCTGACAGCGATCCCGACATGCGCACCGCCGACATTTCCCGCAACACCAATGAAACACGCATTCGCGTTGCCATCAACCTGGACGGCACCGGCCGCCAGACCATCCAGACCGGCGTGCCCTTCCTGGATCACATGCTGGACCAGATCGCCCGGCACGGCCTGATCGATCTGGACGTGCATTGCGACGGCGACACACACATCGACGATCACCATACCGTCGAAGACGTCGGCATTACGCTGGGCCAGGCGTTGGCCGCTGCCGTGGGAGACAAAGCCGGCCTGCGCCGCTACGGTCACGCCTACGTGCCGCTGGACGAGGCCTTGTCGCGCGTGGTCATCGATTTTTCCGGCCGCCCGGGCCTGATATACAACATTCCGTTCACGCGCTCGCACATCGGCAAATTCGACGTCGACCTGACGCGTGAATTCTTCCAGGGCTTCGTCAATCACGCCCTGGTGACGCTGCACATCGACAACCTGCGCGGCGACAATGCGCACCACCAGTGCGAGACCGTCTTCAAGGCCTTCGGCCGCGCCTTGCGCGTGGCCGTCGAGCACGACCCGCGCAATTCGGGGGTCATTCCTTCCACCAAGGGCGTGCTCTGAAACGCCAGAACGGCCGACTACCGTGACAACCATTGCTATCGTCGATTACGGCATGGGTAATTTCCATTCGGTCGCCCGCGCCTTGCGCGCGGCCGCGCCCGATGCCGACATCCGGGTCTGCGCGGACCCCAAGGGCATCGACAACGCCTCGCGCGTCGTCTTTCCCGGGCAAGGCGCGATGCCCGACTGCATGCGCACGCTGAACGAATCGGGCCTGCGCGAGGCGGTGCTGCGCGCCGCCCGCGAAAAACCCCTGCTGGCCGTGTGCGTGGGCGAACAAATGCTTTTCAGCCACAGCGAAGAAGGCGACGTGCCATGCCTGGACGTCTTTCCAGGACGGGTCAGGCGCTTCGCGGGCCCGCAATACGCCCAGCCCGCTTCCGGTGCGGGCGCTCCGCCCTCGCAGGCCGCCGGCAGCCATGTGCGCCTGAAGGTCCCGCACATGGGCTGGAACCAGGTGCGCCAGACCCGGCGCCACCCCCTTTGGGCCGGCATTCCGGATGGCGCGTATTTCTATTTCGTGCATAGCTACTACGTCGTGCCGGACGATCCGTCGCTGACGGTCGGGGACACCTGTTACGGCGTCAACTTTACCTGTGCCGCCGCAAGGGCTAATATTTTTGCGGTACAGTTTCATCCGGAAAAAAGCGCGGCGCACGGCCTGCGGCTTTATCGCAATTTCACGGACTGGAAGCCCTGAAGCCCCTTGAGCGCCACGCCCCTTAATCAACCTGAACTTTTGCTTTTTATCGGCTTTCGATCATGCTCCTCATACCTGCCATCGATCTAAAAGACGGACGCTGCGTGCGTTTGCGCCAAGGCGATCTGGACGACGCCACGATTTTCTCCGACGACCCGGCCGCCATCGCCACGCAATGGCTGGAACAAGGCGCCCGGCGCCTGCACTTGGTCGACCTGAACGGCGCCGTGGCGGGCAAGCCCAAGAACGAGACCGCCATCAAGGCCATCGTCGATGCGGTCAGCGACGACATCCCCGTGCAGATCGGCGGCGGCATCCGCGATCTGGACACCATCGAGTTCTATCTGAACAACGGCATTTCCTACGTCATCATCGGCACCGCCGCCGTCAAGAATCCGGGCCTGCTGCGCGACGCATGCAGCGCGTTCCCCGGCAACATCATCGTCGGCCTGGACGCCCGTGACGGCAAGATCGCCACTGACGGCTGGAGCAAGCTGACCCGCCACGACGTGCAGGACCTGGCCCGCAAATTCGAGGACTACGGCTGCGAAGCCATCATCTACACCGACATCGGACGCGACGGCATGCTCTCGGGCGTGAACGTCGACGCGACCGTCCAGCTTGCCCGCCACGTCAAGATTCCCGTCATCGCCTCGGGCGGCGTGACCGACATGCGCGACATCGAAGCCCTGTGCGCGGTCGAGGACGAAGGCGTGGAAGGCGTGATCCTGGGCCGCAGCATCTACGAAGGCACCCTGAATTTCGCCGCCGCCCAGCAGTTCGCGGACGACTACGAGGCATCATGAGCACCGATACCGGCACGACCGCGTCCGGCCTGACCCGGCGCATCATCCCCTGCCTCGACGTCACGGCGGGGCGCGTCGTCAAGGGCGTGAACTTCGTCGACCTGGTCGACGCGGGCGACCCCGTCGAAATCGCCCGTCGCTACAACGAACAAGGCGCCGACGAGCTCACCTTCCTGGACATCACGGCGACCAGCGACGACCGCGACCTGATCCTGCCCATCATTGAGGCGGTTGCCGGCCAGGTATTCATTCCCCTGACGGTGGGCGGCGGCGTGCGGCAGGTTTCCGACATCCAGCGCCTGCTCAATGCCGGCGCCGACAAAGTATCGATCAACAGCGCCGCCGTCGCCAACCCCGAGCTGGTGCGCGAAGCCGCCGACTATCACGGCTCGCAATGTATCGTCGTGGCCATCGACGCGCGCCGCACCAGCGCGGCGGATGCGCCCGCGAAATGGGAAATCTTCACCCACGGCGGACGCAAGGCCACCGGCATCGACGTCATCGACTGGGCACGAAAAATGGCCGGCTACGGCGCGGGCGAGCTGCTCCTGACCAGCATGGACCGCGACGGCACGAAATCGGGCTTCGACCTGGAGCTGACACGCGCGGTCTCCGACGCCGTGCCCGTGCCCGTGATCGCCTCGGGCGGCGTCGGCACGCTGCAGCATCTGGCCGACGGCGTCACGCAGGGCGGCGCAAGCGCCGTGCTCGCCGCCAGCGTCTTCCACTACGGCGAGTACACGGTCGGACAGGCAAAACAGTTCATGGCCGCCCAAGGCATACCCGTAAGGCTATCGACATGACCCACCCCGACTGGCTCGATGAGATCCGCTATGACGACGACGGGCTCGTTCCCGCGATCGCGCAGGACGCCGATTCCGGCTCCATCCTGATGGTGGCCTGGATGAACGCGCAATCCATCCAGGAAACCGTCGCCACCGGCCGCGCCGTGTACTATTCCCGGTCGCGGCAGCGTCTCTGGCGCAAAGGCGAAGAATCCGGGCACGTGCAGCACGTCCGGGAAGTCCGCCTGGATTGCGACGGCGACGTCATCCTGCTCAAGGTCGTGCAGGACGGCGGCATCGCATGCCACACGGGCCGCGAAAGCTGCTTCTTTCGCCGCCTGGACCGCCAGGGCGACCGCGCCGCCTGGACCATCACCGATCCCGTACTGAAAGATCCGGAGCACATCTATAAATGACGCAGACCCGCGACCTGCTCGGCCGGTTGGCCGATCTGCTGGAAACCCGCCTGCCCGGGCGCGGCGGCGATCCCGAGCAGTCATACACGGCCAAGCTCTTGTCGCGCGGCCCCGATGCCTTCCTGAAAAAGATCGGCGAGGAAGCCACCGAGCTGGTCATGGCGGCCAAGGACGACGCGCCCGACCGGATCGTCCATGAAACCGCGGACCTCTGGTTTCACTGCCTGGTGGCATTGACGCACTACGGCCTGCGCCCCGAAGCGGTGCTGGACGAGCTGGCGCGCCGCCAAGGCATCTCGGGACTGGAAGAAAAGGCGGGCCGCAAGGACGACTCCGCCGCCTGACGCCGCCGGACCGAAAAAACTGGCATACTCAAGGCTAGGACCCGCATTTTTTCAACGTAGTGACAAGCGATGGGTGATATGAGCGACAACTGCCTGTTCTGTAAAATCGTCGAAGGCGACATTCCCTCCAAGAAGGTGTACGAAGACGACGAATTCGTAGCCTTTCACGATATTTCGCCGGCCGCTCCCGTGCATCTGCTGCTGGTCCCCAAGCGTCACATCGTTTCCATGCAGGACGTACAGGAATCCGATGCGCCCTGGTTGGGTAGAATGATGGTACTGGCCAACAAATTGGCGCAACAAAATGGCTGCCGCCCCGGTCCCGAAGGCGGCTTTCGCCTGGTGGCCAACACCGGCGCCGACGGCGGCCAGGAAATCGGACACTTGCATTTACATATTCTAGGCGGCGAACGTCCCTGGCAAAATCGCGCGGCGCCGGCCGCATAGGAGACAGACACATGGGTAGCTTCAGCATCTGGCATTGGCTTATCGTCCTGCTTATCGTGGCCCTGATTTTCGGCACGAAGAAACTGCGCAACATCGGGGAAGACCTGGGCGGCGCGGTCAAAGGATTCAAGAAAGGCGTCAATGACGCCAATGACACGAAGGCGGCCGACACCGCCATCAAGCAAACCAGCGACGAAGGCTCGACCATCGACGTCCAGGCCAAAGAAAAAAACGACGCGTGAAAACACGGTCCTTCCCGCTAGCGATACGGCACTGCCATGTTTGACGTCAGCTTCAGTGAACTTCTGCTCATAGGCGTCATCGCGCTGATCGTCATCGGCCCGGAACGCCTGCCCAAGGTCGCCCGCACGCTGGGCCACCTGGTCGGCCGTGCGCAGCGCTACGTCAGCGACGTCAAGGCCGACATCAAGCGGGAAATGGATCTGGAGCAGATCGCCAATCTCAAGAATCAGATCGACGAGGCGGCGAGCACGGTGAAATCCTCGCTTGCGCAAGCCGGCCAGGAACTGCGCAAACCCCTGGACGAGGCCGAAAAGTCGCTGAAAGAGGCCTCGAACTCGATGGAAAACCTGATCGAGCAGGCGAAGACAGACCTCGATGCGCAAAGCGGCGACAAAAGCGCGGACGCCGCGGCCACAACCGACGCATCGCCCGCCAAGGACACCCAGACCCTGCCCCTGCCGGGCTTTGAAACGGCCGACGACAACGACGGCGCCACGACTCGCACGGGCTCAACAACGTGACACAAGCCGACGACACCCAAGACACCTTTATTTCGCACCTGATCGAGCTGCGCTCGCGCCTGTTGCGCGCCGTGGGTACGGTGCTGGCGATCTTCGTCGTCCTGTTCATCTACCCCGGCCCGTCGTACATCTACGACCTGCTGGCCCAGCCCATGCTGCATTCCTTGCCCGAAGGCACCCGGATGATCGCCACCGGCGTCATCACGCCCTTCATGGTGCCCGTCAAGGTCACCTTGCTGACGGCCTTCGTCCTGGGCCTGCCCGTGGTGCTCTACCAGGCCTGGGCCTTCATCGCGCCCGGCCTTTACCGCCATGAACAACGCCTTGCCCTGCCCCTGATCGCGTCCAGCACCCTGCTGTTCCTGCTGGGCATGGCGTTCTGCTATTTCGTCGTCTTTCGCACGGTCTTTCATTTCATCGCCGGCTTCGCGCCGCAATCCATCACGCCCGCCCCGGACATCGAGGCTTACGTCAGCTTCGTCATCACCATGTTCGTGGCCTTCGGCGTCACCTTCGAAGTGCCCGTCGCGGTCGTACTGCTGGTCAAAAGCGGTGTGCTCAGCGTGCAAAAGCTGCGCGAATCGCGCGGCTACGTCATCGTCGGCGCGTTCGTCGTGGCCGCCGTCGTCACGCCGCCCGACGTGCTAAGCCAGTTCCTGCTGGCAGTACCCTTATGCCTGCTGTACGAAGTCGGCATCATCGCCGCCGGCATAATGGGCAAGCCCAAGCCGGCGGAGACGGACGACGAAAACCGCATCGCGCCGCTGGATTGAATCGCGACGCGCCCTAGCTACCTCGAGCCCGTCTGCGTGGCGGGACGCTTGCCCACCGTCACCGTCGCCTTGATCTTCTTGCCGTCGCGCAGAACGCCCAGCACGACCTTGCTGCCCGGCGCCAGCGGCGCGATCTGATTCAGCAGGCCGATGGAGTCATGCACCCGCTTGTCGCCGATGCTCAGCACGATATCCCCCACGCGCAAGCCGGCGCGCGCGGCGGGCCCGCGGCGCAACACGCTGGCGATAATGACCCCTTCGTCGTGCCGCAGCCCCGCCCCGTCGGGCGTATCGTCGGTCAGATCCTGAGGCTCTATCCCCAGCCAGCCGCGCGTCACGTGGCCGGTCTCGACGATCTGCTCCACGATCTCGTACGCGGCCTGGGCGGGTATGGCGAAACCTATGCCCAGCGAGCCGCCGGTTTCCGAATAAATCGCCGTGTTGATGCCCACCAGCTCTCCGGCGGCATTGATCAGGGCGCCGCCCGAGCTGCCCGGGTTGATGGCGGCATCCGTCTGGATGAAATTCTCGTAGATGTTGATCCCGAGCCGATTGCGCCCGACCGCCGACACGATGCCCATGGTGCTGGTGAGCCCCACGCCGAACGGATTGCCCATGGCCAGCACGACGTCCCCGATGCGCAGTTGCATCGCGTCGGCCATGTGCAGGGCCCGTAGCCCGGTCAGGTCCACCTTGAGCACCGCCAAGTCGCTTTCCGGATCGGCCCCCACCAGCTTGGCGGGCGCCTCGCGTCCGTCGCTGAAGGCCACCTCGATCGCCTCGGCCGCCTCCACGACGTGAAAATTGGTAATGACGTGGCCGTCGGCGCGCATCACCACTCCCGAGCCCAGGCTGGCCGTCGTGCGGGGCCGGTCCGAGCCGGGCGCATCGCGGAACCAGCGTTCCAGTTCCGGATCCAAGGGCAAGGCGGGCGAAGACGAAAGCGCATCGGCCTTCCTGGTCGTAAAAATATTCACCACCGAGGGCGTGGCGCGGGCCACCGCATCCGCATAGGAAACGGCCGGAGCGGGGTCGCGGTCCGGCGCGGCCGGACGTGCGCCATGCAGCCACGCAGGACGCAAAACGGCCACGATGAATAAAATACCCGTTGCGATGGTGACCGCCTGGGCAAATATCAACCACAATCGTCGCATCATAGGAAAAGGATCAGGTGCATCAATGACTCGGATTTCTACGGAAGAACTCGTGCAGTGGCTGGATACGACCTTGCAGGCCCACGCATTCAAGGATTACTGCCCCAATGGATTGCAAGTGCAGGGCGCGCCCGCCATACGCCACATTATCGCCGGTGTCACGGCTTCGCAAGCCTTGCTGGACATCGCGGCCGAACGCGGCGCCGATGCGGTCCTGGTCCATCACGGCTGGTTCTGGAAGAACGAATCGCCGCGCATCGTCGGCCTCAAGCATGCCCGGCTGTCGACGGCTCTGAAGCACAATCTGAACGTCATTGCCTACCATCTGCCCCTGGATACCCATCCTACACTGGGCAATAACGCCGCCCTGGGCCGCATCCTGGACATCGAACCGCTACGCAATCCAGACGGCCTGCCGCTCACCTGCGGGCCCGACAGCCTGATCTGGCTAGGCGCCATGGCCGTGCCGCCGACGCTGGAAAACCTGGGAAAACACATCGCCGACCGCCTGCAACGCCGGCCGCTGACTGTCGGCAATCCACAACAGACCTGCCGGCGCATCGCCTGGTGCACAGGTGGCGCGCAAGGCATGATGCAAGCCGCCATCGATGCGGGCGCCGACGTCTACATCACCGGCGAAGCGTCCGAACCCAACTTCCATCTGGCGCGTGAAAGCGGCATCGGCTTCATCGCGGCCGGCCATCACGCAACCGAGCGCTACGGCGTGCAGTCCCTGGGCGAGGCGATCACCAGGCAATTCGGCGTCCAGGTCGATTTCGTCGACCTGGACAATCCGATATGACCTACTTGCGGAGCAAGTCGCGGATCTCGCGCAGCAACGCCACGTCTTCCGGCGTCGGCGCGGGGACCTCTTCTTCGGCGGCCTTTTCATGCATTATCTTGTTGCGCGCGGAATTGACCGCCTTGACCAGGCAGAACACCACGAAGGCCAGCAGAATGAAGTTGATGAGAATGGTCAGGAAATTGCCCCACGACAACAGCACCGCGCCCGCTTCCCTCAGCGCTTCGGGCGTTTGCGCGCCGGCGTAGCCTTCAGGCAGCCGCAATACCCAGTACTGGTTGCTGAAATCGACTTCTCCGCCCAGGATGAAGCTGATCAAAGGCATGATCACGTCGCTCACCAACGAGTCGATGATCTTGCCGAACGCGGCGCCGATGATCACCCCGACGGCCAGATCGATCATGTTGCCCTTCACCGCGAATTCGCGGAACTCTTGCAAGAAACCCCGTGCTTTGCTCATTGTTATTCCCCAGATAATTCACCCAACATCGGGCTGACGGTATAATACGCGGTTGATAAAATCATTACATAGTAAAAAACTGTGATTGGTATGCCTTGGAACAGGCAGAAATAAGGATACTAGAATGAGTCAGATTACGACACAGCTGGACGATGCCGGTGCGGTCGACCCTAATCAGGTGCCGGATCCCTCCCGCCGTTTCTGGGTGACGACCGCCTGTGCGGTCGGCGGCGTCGCCGGTGCGGCGACGGTGGTTCCTTTCGTCAGCTCGTTTGCACCGTCCGAGAAAGCGAAAGCGGCCGGCGCACCCGTCGAGGTCAACGTGACGACCATCGCTCCCGGCGAAATGCGCACCGTCGAATGGCGCGGCAAGCCGGTCTGGCTCCTGCATCGCACCGAAGAACAGCTCAAGACCCTCAAGGGCCACGACAACCAATTGGCGGATCCCCATTCGGAACGCCCGGGCTTCACGCCGGAATACGCCAAAAACGAATACCGCTCGCGCAAGCCTGAACTGTTCGTCGCCGTCGGTATCTGCACCCACCTGGGCTGCTCGCCGACCACGGCATTCGGTTCGGGCGGAGCCGGCCTGCCCGCGAATTGGGACGGCGGCTTCTTCTGCCCTTGCCACGGCTCGACCTTCGACCTGGCGGGCCGCGTCTATAGCAACAAGCCCGCGCCGGACAACCTCGAAGTCCCGCCCTATTCTTTTTCGGCCGACGGCTCGATCGTCACCATCGGCGTAGACGAAGACAACAAGGCCTGATCCCTTGGCCCGGGATTGGGCTAAGCTTTCGTTATTAACACAATACGCCTCGTAAGATAGACAAAGGAGCCGCTTCATGGCTGGCGAGAAAACCGTCGAAACGACAGGACTGCTGGGTTGGATAGATAGGCGCTTTCCGCTTACCACCCTGTTCAAAGAGCATATGTCCGAATACTATGCTCCGAAAAACTTCAATTTTTGGTACTTTTTTGGCTCCCTGGCGCTGCTCGTGCTGGTGATCCAGATCGTGACCGGCATCTTCCTGGTCATGAACTACAAGCCGGATGCGAAACTCGCCTTCGACTCCGTCGAATACATCATGCGCGAAGTCCCCTGGGGCTGGCTGATCCGCTACATGCACTCGACCGGCGCCTCCATGTTCTTCGTGGTGGTCTACCTGCACATGCTGCGCGGCCTGTTCTACGGCTCCTACCGCAAGCCGCGCGAACTCGTCTGGATCTTCGGCGTTGCCATCTTTCTGGCTCTGATGGCCGAGGCCTTCATGGGCTACCTGCTGCCCTGGGGCCAGATGTCCTACTGGGGCGCCCAGGTGATCGTCAACCTGTTCGCCGCCATTCCCTTCATCGGACCCGACCTGGCGATCTGGATCCGCGGCGACTACGTCGTTTCCGACGCCACGCTGAACCGCTTCTTCGCTTTCCACGTCATCGCCGTTCCCCTCGTCCTGATCGGCCTGGTCGTCGCCCACATCATCGCGCTGCATGAAGTGGGCTCGAACAACCCGGACGGCGTCGAAATCAAGGCAGGTCCTAAAGACGCCAAGGGCCACCCGGTCGACGGCATCCCGTTCCACCCCTACTATTCCGTGCACGACATCATGGGCGTGGCCGGCTTCCTGATCATCTTCGCCGCCATCGTCTTCTTCGCCCCTGAAATGGGCGGGTACTTCCTGGAATTCAACAACTTCATCCCCGCCGACTCGATGAAGACGCCGCCGCACATCGCGCCGGTGTGGTACTTCACGCCGTTCTATTCGATGCTGCGCGCCACGACCAGCGACTTCACCTGGATACTGTCCGCCGGCGCGGTGATCGCCGCCGCGGCGCTGTTCCTGAAGGGCAACCTCAAAGGCGTGATGCGCGTGGCCGTTCCCGTCATCCTGATCGTCGTCGCCGTCCTGTTCAAAGTCATCGACGCCAAGTTCTGGGGCGTGGTGGTGATGGGCGGCGCGGTCGTCATCCTGTTCTTCCTGCCGTGGCTGGACCACTCGCCGGTCAAATCGATCCGCTATCGTCCCACCTGGCACAAGTACCTGTACGCCGTATTCATCGTCAATTTCCTGATCCTCGGCTACCTGGGCACCCAGGCGCCCAGCGATGTTTTCAACATCATGAGCCAGATCGGCACCGTGATCTACTTGGCATTCTTCCTGGTGATGCCGGTGTGGAGCCGTCTGGGAACGTTCAAGCCCGTTCCCGAGCGGATCACCTTCCATCCCCACTAAGGCCACATTACAGTTACGGAAAGATCATGATTAAAAAGTTGCTTGGCGCTCTCGCCCTGTCACTGACCTGCACGGTTTCGATCGCTGCCGAAAGTGGCCATCCGCTGGAAACCGCCCCTGATCGTCTGAACGACATGGCGTCGCTGCAAAACGGCGCCAAACTGTTCGTCAATTACTGTCTGAGCTGTCATAGCGCCAATTCCATGCGCTACAACAAGCTCACGGAAATTGGCCTGTCCGACGACGAGATCAAGAAAAACCTGCTGTTCACCGGCGACAAGGTCGGCGACCTGATGCGCATCGCCATGACGCCCGACGACGCGAAAAAATGGTTCGGCACCGCGCCGCCGGATCTATCGGTCATCGCCCGCGCCAAATCGATCAACCTGGGTCCCACCGGCGTAGACTACATCTACACTTTCCTGCGCTCGTACTACCGCGACACGACCAAGCTGAGCGGCTGGGACAACCTCGTATTCCCGAACGTCGCCATGCCTAACGTCCTGTGGCAGCGCCAAGGAGAACGTTCCCTGAACCGCGTCACGACCCATCAGGTCGCCAACGAAGACGGCACGACCTCCTGGGAGCGCGTGACCGCCAAGTACGATCCGCAGGGATACTCGGAAGTCAAGACGGAAAAACTCGAAAACTACCGGGGCGATCCATCGGTTCGCGCCGTGCTGGAGTCCTCCAATCCCGCCGCCGCGTTCGACAACGACGTCGCGGATCTCAGCAACTTCCTGGGATGGATGGCCGAGCCCGTGCAGCTCAAGCGCAAGCAAATGGGCGTATGGGTGCTGCTGTTCCTGGCTCTCTTCCTGGTTGTTTCTTGGCGACTGAACTCCGTATACTGGAAAGACGTCAAGTAGTCACGCAGTTATCATCCCGGTAGCCGATCCACGCTACACGTTTCAGCTACCGGTCAGGATATAGGCGTAGGTTGTACGCCTATTTCTTTTTTTGAGCCATGCATGCATGCGCTCTAGTGTTATTTCTACGAATTGGAATCCGCGACATGATGGTGCTCTATTCTGGAACGACTTGCCCGTTCTCCCAACGCTGCCGCTTTGTACTGTTCGAAAAAGGCATGGATTTCGAGATCCGCGACATCGACCTGTACAACAAACCCGAAGACATCTCCGTCATGAATCCTTATGGCCAGGTGCCCATCCTGGTCGAGCGCGATCTGATCCTGTACGAATCGAACATCATCAACGAGTACATCGATGAGCGTTTCCCGCATCCTCAACTGATGCCGGCCGATCCCATCATGCGCGCCCGCACCCGCCTGTTCCTGTACAACTTCGAAAAGGAACTGTTCGTGCACGTTTCCGCGCTGGAAAACCGCGGCCAGGCCGACGCCGAGGCCCAGGAGGCCGCGCGCCAGCACATCCGAGACCGCCTGTCCCAGCTGGCGCCCTTGCTGCTGAAGAACAAGTTCATGCTCGGCGAAGAGTTCTCCATGCTGGACGTGGCCGTCGCTCCTTTGCTGTGGCGCCTGGATCACTACGGCATCGAACTACCCAAAAGCGCGGCCCCCCTTCAGAAATACGCCGAACGCATCTTTTCGCGCCCCGCCTACATCGAAGCGCTGACGCCCTCCGAAAAGGTCATGCGTCGCTAGACGGCGACCGGAACCGCCATGCAAGAATCCTCGACCAAGCCTTATCTGATTCGTGCCCTGCACGAATGGTGCACCGACAACGGCTATACGCCGCATATCGTCGTTACGGTCGACGCCAACACGGTCGTGCCGGCCGCTCACATCCATGACGGCCAGATCACGCTCAACATCGGCACGCTGGCCACCAACCGCCTGACCCTGGGCAACGAATACATCGAATTCCAGACCCGCTTCGGCGGCGTCACGGAAGACATCTTCGTTCCGGTGGCCGCCGTGGCGGCCATCTACGCGCGCGAAACAGGCGCCGGCATGGGTTTCGACGTCGTGGAATCCGCGCCCTATCCGGGCAAGGGCGCATCGCAGGAAACCGGCGTGCCCGCTGCCCCGGGCGCGGGCCTCAAATCCGTTCCGGGCTCCGCCAAGCCTTCGGACGACGACGACGACACGCCGTCCGGCGACGACGATCCGAAGCGTCCTCGGCTGAAAATCGTCAAGTAGTCCGGCGCGATTGCACCCATCGCCCACAAGCAGACCGGCATAGCCGGCATGCCTCGCGCCAGGCGGGTCAGGCGTCCACCCTCAGGCAACGAATCTTGGCATCATCGAGCTCCCATCCAAGGCCCGGCGCATCCGATACCGTCAAAATTAGAATAAGGTATCACTTTATTTATGGCTTGTCGCGAGTCAATGAGAGCGATTGACTTTTCGTTCGGGAATAAGCCTCATGCGCGAAATTTCCTATAAATCGCCGATATTCCGGCAAACCAGGCAGATTTCTGGCCAAGCGAACATGCGGAGGTATCAGCCGCCGCACGCGCTTTTCCGTATTCACATCGGGAAAACCCCAGAATAAATGGAACATTGTTCCTCTCAACTAGAACCAATAGGCAAAAGAATCTTGCCGGCATCGTTTTGAAACGCATGCTCTTTGCCGTGTGTTCGGCGCGCGGAAAAACCGATGGCAGAACCCGTCCACGAGATCCCGGCGAATAAACGCAACGCGGTTTTTTTCGAGTAGAATAAGGCGCTTGCCGGTTTAGCTCAGTTGGTAGAGCAGCGCACTTGTAATGCGAAGGTCGAGGGTTCAACTCCTTTAACCGGCACCAGTTCGTCGTCATGAATCAAGCCCCTTAAAGGGGCTTGATTCGTTTCCGGACTGTGCGTAATACCCCGCCACATTGATCAGGCACCCTCGATATATTGCGATCCCACATGCAAAGGGACATGTGAACAATGAGACGCGTGGCCGTTCCCAGGGAAATCCGGCTGGACGAAGCATTCAAGCCACGGCGCGACCGGGACGGCTCCTACGTTCCCCTTTGACCGGACACGGCAAGCGCTTGCCAGCAGCCGATACCGGAGTAATAATCGCCGCAGAATCCCGCCGCAGGAATAACGACAAGTGAAAAATACCGGCCAATACAAGACATACGGCGCGGCTGATTTGGAGTCCGGCCTGTCATCGGACTGGTCGTACCGCTGCGCCATGGCCTTGCTCAAGCATCCCATGGACGAGGCCATATCCGAACAGCTTGCCTTCATGGGCAAAGCCGCCAATGCCGACCGGGCATGGATGATCGAGTACCGTCCGGACATGCTGCGTTTTTCCAATACCCATGAATGGTGCAGGAGCCGGACCAAGCCGTTCGTGGCCGAGCTTCAGGACATTCCCACGACGATGATAGCCTGGCTGCATCGTCATCTGGCGAAAGGGCATGCGGTGGCGGTGCACGACGTAAGAGCCATGCCGCGCGCCGCGCGGGTCGTCCAGGTGGAATTCCTGCGCCAGGGCAACAAAAGCGTGCTGAGCGCGCCGGTGTTCCACGACAAGAAGCTATACGGCATCATCGGCTTCGACACCACCGCCAAATACAAGACATGGTCGCGCGCCGAGGTCGGGGCCCTGTATCAATGCGCCAACCTCATCGGGCAGGCCAGGTACGCGGGCCATCGCCACCTGAACACGATGGCGGCATACGGGCACTCCGCCCCTTTGGTCTATCTGAGCATGCGCGGCGCCATCCGGGGCGTCGCGCCGGCGGCCATCGTCGGCGTGCGCTCCGCGGGAAACTACAGCGAAATATGGCTGCAGGACGGATCGATGGTGCTGGATTCGCGCGCGCTCGGATTGTGGTCGACCTTGCTGCCCGACCAGTATTTTTTTCAGGTGCACAGGACGGCCATCGTGAACGCGCTGCATGTCGTGGACGTCGATCGTAGGAACATGGGCAAGTGGCTGCTGAACATGCGTTCGCTGTCCAACGCATGGCCCGTGTCGCGCGCTTACCGGCAAGGCCTGCGCGAACGAATGGGCATCTGGCCCAGGAAAACGAGCGGCAACGCAAGCAGCGCGGCATTAGAAACGATAGGCCCCGCGCAAAGCCACTGACTGGTCGCGATAGCGGCTGTTGGCGCGCAACGAGTACTCCGCCTTCAGCTCCATGCCCTTGGGCGTGACGTACTCCAGGCCCGCCAACAGGTTGGCATAGGTCCTGGGCATGCCGGCGCGCAATGAAAACGTCGGCGCACCCAGGCTGCTGAGCTGCATGGTCGTCACCACGTCCGCGCCACCCAGGAAACTCATGCCGCCCGCGACGTAGGCGCGCAATGTCGAACCATCGTCAAGGTCCTTGCGCCCGCCTGCCTCAAGCATGGGCGAAAACATGAACGAGTCTGTCGTATTGCCTCGTACCCGCAAGTTGTACATGCCCGGACCTCGTTCCTGATAGCCATGCAGGCGGATATGGTGCACGTCGAAGTCGGCATAGGGGCGCAGGTACCAGGACGGCCGGCTGAACTCGTAGGCCATCCGCAGCCTGCCCGCCAGAAACGAAGTCCGAGGCTTGCTTTGCGCGACGCCGTCGAGCGTGCCGCGCGACATTCTGCTTGTTTCGACGCCTCCATGAACCGCGACGACAAGCTGCCAGGGCGCGCGGTTGTACTTGAGCGCAAGGCCGCCCGAAAACGTGTCGCTGTCGCCCGACAACCGGGACGACGACGTGGTTCTGCCGTGGGCATAGCTCACCGACCCGCCAAACAGCCAATTGCCGGACAGCCGGCGCTGGGCGCCGGCTGTGAAGGTCTGCTGGCGGATGCGATAACCTTCGTCGTCCGAGGTCGTGTCGCGCCGCACCCATCCGGCTTCCATGCGCGCCCATGCGCAGTCGCCCTCGCGCAGCAGGGTACCTTCCCCCATGAATGCCGGACAGCTCATCATGCGGTTCATCGAGGCGTAGGACGCATGCGCCTGATTGGCGGCGCGCGCGAACTGACCGTCGTGGGCGATGCCGTTCAGCGCGTCCCGATACTGGCCCTCGGTCTGAATGCCGGTGAACTTGTCGAACAGGGCGGCGCTGTTCTTGTCGCCCCGCTCCCACAGCCCCTGCAGCGAGCGGGCAATGCCCGCCCGGTCCGCGTTGAGAGAAAGCGTCGAAGACATGAAGTCGGCGTCGACCGAAATCAATGGATCGCTCCAGCCTTCGCCTCCGTTGTTCTTCAAGGCATACGTGAACAGCGGCGTATCGCTGGAAACGACCGGCGCGGTGGTCTGCGGGATGCCGAAATGCGCTATCCCCAGCCAGACACCTTTAACCGGGTTATGAAGCACGGGCGTGACCGTGCCCGAAAACGTCGACGGGCCCGAAACAGACACGAAGTCGCTGTCATGCGTGGAAAAATCGAGGTCCGGTCTGTACGTTCCCGTATTGTTCCACGCACCCGTGACGACCGTTTTCTGGAATACGTCCGGGCCGCCGGGATTGAACACGCCGGCATTGTTGAGCACGCCTTCGAACCGCGCACCGCTGTACAGGCTGGCCCCGGGCTGGTTGTGGAAAACGCTGCCGCTTCCCATCAACACATCGCCCGCCACGGTTCCGCTATTGTTCACGGTTGCCGCACCGGAAACGTCGATCGCCGTTCTTGCCTGAATCAAGCCCGCGTTGGTGATCGTGGAGGGCGCCGAGTTCGATACCGCCAGAATGGCGGTTCCCGATGTCGCGCTGGCGGCCAGCAGCGAACCTGGGGCCAAGCCGATCGAAATCGCTCCGCTGCCCGTGGCGCCGCTGCTCAGCACGACCAGCGCCGGCGCGTTTTCACCTTTGGCGACGACCCGGGCGCCCTGCCCGATGGTGACGCTGATCGGCCCGCCACGCGCCTGCTGATTAGGCGGCGCATTGTATTGATACAGCGTCCCGTCCTTGAACACCCCGCCGCCGCCGATGCTCATCGCCAGGATGGCGGCGGCGTTGGAACCGGCAGTCTGAACGCTCCCTCCCGCGTTAACGCCCACGTTGACGCTGCCGCCATCGCCGGCACCGCCCGTCAGCCCGGCGTTCTGGATGATGTCCGTCGCGTACCGCGCGGATGACTGGTCGCCCGTCATCCCGCCTCCGCCGCCTACGCTTTGCGCCAGCATGCCGACGGCGCCGTCCCCCGACGTCGACACGATCCCCGACACGGACAGGCTCACCGTGCCGCCGTGGCCGCCGCCCACGGCGCCCCCCGCCGGTTTCAACACGACCTGGGCGGACTGCGCGCCCAACATGGCCATGCCGCCGCCCGAGCCCACGCTTTGCCCGACCATCCCATGCGCATGACTGCCCGACGTCAAGATGGTTCCGGCGTTCTGCGCCACCGTCACGGCCCCGCCGCCGGCGCTCATCCCACCGGTAGAACCGAAGGCGATATCGACGGGAGCCGCTGCCGGCGCGGCGGCGTTGTCGATCGCCACGTAGCCCCCGCCGCCGCCCACGCTTTGCGCCAGGATGCCGAAAGACAGCGCTCCTTCGGTGGTGATGATGCCGCTCGCGCTCGTGACCGTGACGCCGCCCCCGTCGCCATCCACGTTTGGAATGGCGAAGCCGCCGTTGCCGCCGGCGCCAAGCGCCACGTCGACGCCGGCCAGAGACGCGTCGGACGAGACGAGGGCCGTGCCGCCTCCGCCGCCCACGCTTTGCGCCATGACGCCGGCCGAGCCGCTCCCGCCCGTCGCGACGGCTCCGCCCAGGTCGATCCCGACCGCTCCGCCGGCACTCGACACGTATCCCGCCGCATGAGCGGCCTTCGCGCCCAGCGCGAGGCTCGCCTTGGTATCGCTCCAGAAAAACATGGGCTGATCGATGGAAGAAATGCCCCCGCCCCCGCCCACGCTCTGGGCAAGGATACCGGGCGCGTGCCGCCCGCCCGTGGCTATCCTGCCGGACGATGCGCCGGCATCGACTTTGACGACGCCCCCCGCTCCGCCCGCGCCGTCGGTTCCGCCGTGCCGCACATCGATGACGGACCCCAGGGCTGTGCCGCCTTTGCTGCCGATAATCTCGATGATGCCGGTGATCTTCTCGATGATTTCGGCGCTTTGTCCACCGGCGGCCCGCGCTACCGCGTCTACCAGGCTTTGGCCGCTGGCCGCGCTGTTTCCCCCGCCGCCGCCCACGCTCTGCGCCACGATGCCGGGCGAACCATCGCCATGCGTCGTGATCGTTCCGGCATTCCGGACCACGCTTGGATCCGCCGCCGTGCCGCCCCCGGCGCCGGCCGCGCCGCCGCTGCCTCCGGTCTGATGGACGATGTTGGTTTTCGGCAGCGTCAGGGAAAACGCATTCTGCCCTGCCGACTCCGACGCCTTTATCAGCGCATCGATGCTGGAAAGCAGGCTGGAAGCGCCGGTGGCGTCGATCAACCCGGCATTGCCGCCGCCACCGCCGATGCTCTGCGCGATAATGCCCGGCGCATGATCGCCCGCCGTCTCGACACGGCCGTCATTGCGCACATCGAAGGGACTCGCCGCGCCGCCGGCTCCGCCGCTGCCGCCCGTCGTCATTTGGACGGACAAATCGACGGCCTTGCCTAACTTCAGCTCGGGGCCTTTCTCCAACCAGCCTATCGCCGTGTCGAGCAGGCCGGGCAGTTGCATGGGCGAACCGAGGATGTCGTTGAAAGAGCCGGCGTCATGCTGCTGGACGATGCCGCCGTTTCCGCCTCCCGCGCCCACACTCTGCGCCACGATGCCCGCCGACCCCGTTCCCGAGGTCGAGATGACGCCCTCACCGGTGTTGCTCACCGTCACGCGCCCGCCGTTGCCGCCCCGGCCCCCCTGGCCGCCGTGGCGCACGCTGAGCTGCAGGTTGATCGAGGCGTTGCCGACGACCGGCATCTTGACCGGCGCCAGAACCCCGCCGCCCTGGCCGCCGCCGCCCCCGATGCTCTGCGCCACCATGCCGCCGCTTTGCCCGCCCTGCGTATTGACGATGCCGCCCTGGTTGGCAAGCATGACCGTGCCGCCGCTGCCCGCCCCTTGTCCAGCGCCGCCGTTGGCGATGGCAAGCGACAAGGCCCCGCTCGGGTTGTCTCCGGTCGGCGGCGCAATCGTTATGCCGCGGGAATGAGCCATGCCGCCCTGACCGCCGCCGCCTCCTATGCTTTGCGCCAGCACCCCGTTGCCATGCGCGCCGAGCGTCGTTATCGAGCCTTGGCTTTCATGCAAGAACGACACCGCGCCGCCCGATCCGCCGCTGCCGCCCCGGCCGCCGTTGGCCATGGTCACGTTCAAGCCCACGCCGACACCGACCGCGTTGGCCGAACCGGCGCTGCCGCCGCCACCGCCGATACTCTGCAGCACGACAGCCGAAGCGTTGCCGGCACGGGTGACGATCTTGCCCTGCGAGGAAAACTGCACTTGCCCACCGTCTCCCGCCGCGCCGCCGTTGCCGCCGATGGCGATGGACGCGATCACGCCGGTGGCGTTCGCGTCTCCCCCAACGCCGCCGCCACCGCCTATGCTTTGCAGCAAAACCCCGGCGCTATTGTCACCCGAGGTATCGATGCTGCCGGTATGGGTCATGTTGGCCGTGCCGCCTTGTCCGCCGGCGCCGCCATGCCCGCCGCCCACGGCGATGATGCCGTTGCTGGGAAGGGCCAGGCCGCCCCCGCCCCCCGCGCTGTTCACGACGACGGCGGCGGCATCGTTGCCCGACGTGCTGACGCTGCCGCCGTTGGTGATGGTGATCGCGTACGGAGCAAGCCCCCCCGGCCCGCCGTCCCCGCCGTGCCCGAACGTTCCGCCATCTCCTCCCTGGCCGCCTTCTCCGCCCACGGCGCTCGCGACGATGCCTTTGGCGCCGACCGTGCCATCGGAGCCCGTCGTGATCGCGCCGGTATTGACGATGGTAATCGCTCCAGGCGTTCCTCCCGCTCCCCCCGGGTGCCCGGAGGCCCAGGAACCCTGTCCGCCATTGCCTCCTTGCCCACCCTGGCTGAGAGCGAAAATTCCAATGGCGCGGTCGCCTAGCGTGGTAATTCTTCCTCCACTGTCGACGGTAATCGAGCCCGCGCTGCCGCCGTCCCCGGCTCTCGTATCGGCATAATTGCCGGTCGAAGCATTCCCCCCCAGCGAGCGGGCGATCACGCCATGCACGCCGTTGCCCCGACTGTCTACGGAGGACTCGGCGGAGGATGCGAACGTGACGGCGGACGCGCCGCCGCCATGGCCCGCATTGCTGTGGCCACCGAAGTCTCCCGTGTGTTGAGCGGTACCGCCGCTGCCGCCCGCTGATATCAAGCCCACGCCGGCGCTGACGTCATCAGGTCCTGGCCCTGAAACCGCTATCGAGGTCGCACCCCGCAGATTCACCGCCGCCTGGCCGGCGCTACCTCCATGGCCGGCGTCCCGCTCGGCGCCAAAGCCATTGACCAGGGCGCTGTCACTGCCACCGCCTCCCCCTGACTGGGCCGCGATGCCGAAACCGAAGCCGGCAACATGGGTGTCGTTCACCGTAATGCGCGCCAGATGCCCATCACCCCCCAGCCCGTAACCGCCGTACGGTCCATTGGCATTCGCATATACGCCGCCGCTGCCGCCTCTGGAATAAATATCGATGCCACGCCCCGCAGACGTGATGGAGCTATCGGAGACGGAGTAGTCGATGTTCCGTCCACCCCCTCCGTTGCCGCCCCAATGATTGATGGACGAGTCCTTGCCGTTGCCGCCGTTGCCGCCGCTTGCGTCGACGAGTATGCCGGCCTGGCCGGGCGTCCGCGCGTCGATGTCCAGGCTGCCCTCGGCCTGAATGACGTCGCGCTGTCCCCACTGACCGTCATGGCCGTTGTCCGGGTGGATGCCTCCGGAACAGCAGCCGCCGTCCGCGCCGCGATAGTCGTGGACCAGCGGCCCCGACTGGGCGTGAACCGGTGGCCCAAACAAATAGAATGCCGGCATTGCGGCCGGCAGAAGCAGCGCCAGCCGGGAAAGCCAGTGGCCTTTTCGGCCCGGCGTCGAGCGTACTTCCATGAACATGATCGCGCCCCTCCGACGTGACGATGAGCCCAGATTAAGAACGCCGTCCACCGACGCACAAGATCAAAATGACGAATCGACAATCCTGTGTGACGAGCGGTCAGGCCGCGAACGGACATAGGCCGGTGACTCCGGCATGCCTATGCCGGCAAGCCTTGAGATTTCTTATTTAATCCGCTTGCAATATTATTTCGCCCGGTTTCATTCCACGCCGCTTTTCACGCAACATGTTTCTTGCGGTTTCCAGCCTTGCCGGTACGGGCGGATTCGGGATTAGGATGCGGGTATGTGATCAGATCGTCTGCATGGGCAGACCGGGAGACGACCATGGCCTTTGCCTTCTTCCATAGACCGGCTCGAGCAGGCCAGTCCGTCCGCTCGAAATGGATTCGCGGCGCCCTCGTGATGAGCTTGGCTTTCACTCTCTCGGCCTGCGCGTATGATTCCCCTAGCTACAGGTCGTACGGCGGATACGGCGCTTATCAATACGGCCATTACGACCGAAGCCACGCGCGCCTCGGCCACTATCGCTATTCCAAGCACCCCGACTGGCGAGCGCAGGCCGGACACCGCCAAGCGCAGCGGCGGCACCGCGGCGAGGCGCAGCGCCCGAGGCCCCATTCACGCGAAAGCCGGGCCCAGCGGCAACGCTCCTTCGAAGCGCGCAAATACCCCGGCGTGGAATATGGAAAGCGGCGCGGCTTTGAACAGCGGAATCCGGTCTTGGGTTCGGGCACCGCTCCTCGGCGCCACCAATAAGTACTCCCGCTGACTGCGCATGCAGCGGCGGCATCCCCATGCCGCCGTCCGGCCTGAATAAGCCGCATCCTGAGACAAGGCAGCGGATGCGCCCGGCACCCGGCCTACTTCGTCAACGCCGTACGCTCGGTCAAAGGCGGCGCGATATTGATGTCGCCGTGGAACTCGTAACCGTAGTCGAGCTTGGTGCTTCGCGCCCAGACTTGGCGCAGCTCGAATAAAGGCACGCCGCAGACGTCCTGGTTGATCAGGGTCTGCGCCTGCTTCCAGTACTCCAGCCGCTTGTCTGGATCGGCCTCGACGCGCGCGGCGCGGATCGCCTCGTCTCCCACCGAGCAATGCGAAAAGTTGGTGATCGCCGTGGGCGTGCCGACCGTGGCGGCCGAGTCGTAGAACTCGGTCAAATACGTGTCGGCGACCGGATAGCGCGCCGCGCCGTAGAAAACCATCGCGCTGGCGTTCTTGCGGATCTGCTCGTGATAGGTCGGGTGGTCGACGACTTTCATGTCCAAAGTAATGCCCGCCTTGCCCAACTGGTTCTGGATGACTTCCATGATCGGCAATTGCGACGAAATGTTCGACACGACGACCGGCAGGGTGATGCCGTTCGGATGCCCCGCCTCCGCCAGAAGCTGTTTGGCCTTCTCGAGATCGTAGTTGTAGTCGAACGAGCAATCTTCGCCCAGGTAGCCGGGCGGCACGACGGAGCAGCCCTTTTCCGCAATGTCTTTTCCGACGAACTGAACGATCTCATCCACGTTCACCGCATGGGCGACCGCCTGGCGCACCCGTGGATCGTCCAAGGGCTTGACGGTCCGGTTCAAATGCAGCGTGCGGAACTCACCGGGCCCGAAAATATCCAGGACCATGTCCTTGCGTTCGCGCACGCCCTCGACCCAGCGCTGCTCCCGACGGCCATAGATCAGATCGAGCTGGCCCGCCTTGAAAGCGAGATCGCGGCTGCTGTCGGAAACGACGAACCGCCAGAATACCTCGTCGATTTTTGGCTGGCCGCGAAAATAGTCGGCGTGCGCCTTCAGCTTGACGTGCTGCTGCGGCACGTGTTCTTCGACCTGGAACGGGCCGGTCCCGATCGGCCGGGTTCCAAAGTTGTCGTTCAGCTCCTCACCTGCCTTCTTGCTGGTGATGTTCCCGCCGCGGTAATTGGCCACCATGCCCAGGAAGCCCGGCACGGGGCGTTTCAAGGTAATTCGCACCGTGTAAGGATCGACCGCTTCGAGTTTTTCGATAGGCTCGAAGGTGGCGGCCTGGGACGAGCGCTTGACGTCGGCGGCACGCGTCAGGGAATACACCACGTCGTCGGCATGCAGCTCGCCGTAGCCGTGATGGAACTGCACGCCCTTGCGCAAATGAAACGTCCAGACGAGATGATCGTTCGACTCCTCCCATTTCTCGGCCAGATCCGGCTCGAGCTTGCTCGGATCCGCAATGCCCGGCGGAAAGCGGACCAGGCCGTTGAACACATGGTTGAGCAACATGGAATCGAAGCCGGTCGCGCGATGCACGTCCAGATTCGAAATATCGGAGGTGCCGATACCAACCTGCAAAGTTGCCGCCGTCAGGGCCGGCGCGGTGAGCGCGCCGGCGCCAAGCAGCATGGCCGACACGAAGGATTTGATTTTCATTGACGTCTCCGGAGATTTTCTTCAAGGAATAATGAACGATCCTACTGAGCGTTAAAGTATGCTGTCAAATTCCAATAAACGCCTATTCCATGAAAAAAGGTTATAGGAAAGCATGGGTTCGCCACGCGGATGGCGGAAAAACCTATAGCCAGAACTCGCGCTCCCAAAGATTCAATTGCGGGGCGCCTTGCATCTTCTTGGCGTTTTCGTAGACACGGTATCCGGACATCACGTCGTACAAGGCCATTCCTCGGGCAAAATAAACGATGATGTCGTCATCGCCGCGCCGGCCTTCGGTCTCGCCCAGGATCACCCCGCCGATGTCCACCAGACGGTCTTCGGCAACGATCCCCTCGGTCACGAGGCAAGCGGGCGTCATGGTTTTGCGCTCCATCACCAGATCGGAGTTCGTAAACAAGGCGTCCGCCTTCTCGAAGACCTCGTACTTGGCGTCCCAGAGCGACAGGTCGACGAACAAGGCGCCTTTCTTCAACCACGCGTACTCGATGTAGGCGGCGTCCTTGTTCTGGACGCTGGTGGCCGGAACGACGATGTCGGCGTCGACGACGGCATCTTTCGCGCTGGCGGCCACTTCGATCTCGATGCCCAGCTGGGCCGAGAACTTGTCGGCGAACTTCCGGGCCCGCGACGCATCGAAATCGAACACATACACTTTCTTCAATTCCGGCATGACGTCCGCGGTCGCCTGGATGGCGGCCTGGTTGATCGGGCCCACACCGATGAACGCCGCCGTGCTCGCCTTGAAAGAGCGCAGGTATTTCACGCCCAGCGCCCCGAGGCAGCCGGTGCGCATGCAGCTGATGACCATGGCGTCCATCAAGGCGAGCGGATAGCCGCTTTCCGAATCGAGTATGGTGACCAGGCCGGACGCGCGCGGGCCGTAGCCGTTCTTCGGATTGTCCGGATTGCTGGGAATGTTCTTGATCGCCACCTTTTTTACGCCGTCGTCGTCCAGGAAGCCCGCGTGAATGTTCGCCCGCTTTTTGCTCGGATAGCCGACGAAAGGCTTTCTCAACGCGTCGGGATCCACGTCCCAGAACAACGTCGCCGTGGGCGCCTCGATGGCC
Organism: uncultured Burkholderiaceae bacterium; assembly: GCA_964551305.1. Taxonomy (GTDB): domain Bacteria; phylum Pseudomonadota; class Gammaproteobacteria; order Burkholderiales; family Burkholderiaceae_B; genus JBAZDC01. Next base: position 559 of record CAZKBT010000031.1, on the reverse strand, counting down.
TTGCCTTGGTAAGTGAGAACGACGGTGCGCTCCACATCGCGATTCGTGGCCGCGACGTCCGCCGCCCCGTACTTGATGGCATCTTCCTGGCTTAAATAGATGAAACTGGCTTTACTCACGAAACTCTCCGTATCGGATGGATGGCGCCAAGCGCCTTGCAGGGGTTCACGCACATGGGACTAAAGGGGAAAATGGCAGGCGACCGCGCGCGGCCCCGGCCCGGCGGCGGGCTGTAAAACCGGAATGTCGGTACGGCACCTGGCCTGGGCGCGGGGACAGCGCGGGTGAAAGGCGCAGCCCGGCGGCGGATCGGCCGCGGAAGGAAGCTCTTGGGATTCGGCCGTCAAATCGATGCGCCGCTTGGGATCCGGAATGGGCGAGCTGTCTCGCAGCAAGCGGGTGTAAGGATGCCTGGGCGCATCGAGCACGGATCGGGTCGGCCCCGTTTCGACGATGCGGCCCAGGTACATGACGTTGGTCGTCGTGCAAAAATGCCGCACGACGCCCAGATCATGCGAAACGAAGAGAAAGGACAACGAGCGGGATACCTTCAACGCAT
>CAZKBT010000030.1:0-39625 GCA_964551305.1 uncultured Burkholderiaceae bacterium | reverse complement strand
CCTCACCGACCTGAGCAAGTTCGCCAGCGCGAACGCCATCATGGCCGACATCATTCCCCAGCCTTTTCCGGCGCGCTCCACCGTCGGCGTGGCCAGCCTGCCCAAAGGCGCTCAATTCGAAGTCGAGGCGATCATCGTCATCTGAATCCGCGCCCGAGGCGTGGATCACGGGCTGTTTCGTGAAAGCTGAATCGGAACCCGCTCCATCCAGTGCCGGCAAGGCCACATCGCTGATCGAGCGCAAGTTCCAGCGTCTGGGCCTGCATGCCCCATCGGACTTCGTCGTTCATCTGCCGCTGCGCTATGAAGACGAGACCAGTATCGTGACCATCGACGGCCTTCGCCCCGGGCAGTCCGCCCAGGTCGAAGGCGAGATACTGAATTGCGACGTGCTGCTGCGGCCGAGGCGCCAGCTGGTGGCCCAGATTCAGGACGATACCGGCGTGCTGGCGCTGCGCTGGCTGCATTTCTATCCCAGCCAGCTCAAGCAATTGGAAGCCGGAAAACGGGTCCGCGTGCGCGGCGAAGTGCGCAGCGGATTCACCGGCCTGGAAATCGTGCATCCCAAGGTAACGCAAGCCGGCGCCGCGCTGGCCCAGGCCTTGACGCCGGTCTATCCCAGCACGGACGGGCTCAATCAAAACAGCTTGCGCAAGGCCATCGAAAGGGCGTTGACGGTCGCCGACTTGTCCGACACGTTGCCGGCCGACATCGTGCGGCGCTACGACCTGATGGCGTTCGCGCCCGCGATACGGTTCCTGCATCATCCGCCGCCGCACGTCACCCAGGATGATTTATTGCAGAAGGCGCACCCCGCCTGGCGGCGCATCAAGTTCGACGAAATACTGGCGCGGCAGCTTTCGCTCGTGGCGGCCAGGCGCGCCCGCCAGGCCCAGCATGCGCACGCCCTGGAAAAAACAGGGGGCATCGTTCAAGCCTTGCGCGAGAACCTGCCGTTTGCCTTGACCTCCGCGCAAAAACGGGTTGTTGCGGAAATCTCGTCCGATTTGCGCAGGACGTTTCCCATGCACCGGCTGCTTCTGGGAGACGTGGGCAGCGGCAAGACCATCGTCGCCGCGTTGGCCGCGGCGCAAGCCATCGCCAACGACAGCCAGGTCGCCATGATGGCGCCTACGGAAATCCTGGCGGAGCAGCACTACCAGAAATTATCGGCCTGGCTGCGGCCCTTGGGAGTGAAACTGGCCTGGCTGGCGGGCAGCCTGGGCGTGAAAGCCAAGCGCACCGCCATCGAGGACATCGCATCGGGGCAGGCCCAATGCATTATCGGCACGCAGGCGCTGATCCAGGAGAAGGTATCCTTTGCGCGGCTGGGCTTGATCATTCTGGATGAGCAGCATCGCTTCGGGGTGGGGCAAAGGCTACTGCTCGGGAAAAAGGGCGAGTCCCACGGGCCGAGGGGTGTCCCCCTGATACCGCATCAGTTGACGATGAGCGCGACGCCGATTCCCAGGACGCTGGCCATGACGTTTTTCGCGGACCTGGACTTGTCGACCATCGACGAGCTGCCGCCCGGGCGCAGCACGGTGATCACCAAGCTGGTCGACGAACAGCGCCGCGAGGAAGTCCTGCATCACGTGACGACCGAGGTGCGGCAGGGGCGTCAGGCCTATTGGGTTTGCCCGTTGGTGGAGGAAAGCGAGGCGCTGCAATTGCAAACCGCGCTGGAGACGTTCGAGCACCTCAAGGCCGTCCTGCCCGACCTGAGGATCGGGCTTGTGCACGGCAAGCTGCCGACCCAGGAAAAGCAGGATTTGATGACCGCGTTCCGGGCAGGGACCATCGATCTGCTGGTGGCGACCACCGTGATCGAAGTGGGTGTGGACGTGCCCAATGCGTCCCTGATGATCATCGAGCATGCTGAGCGCTTCGGCCTGGCGCAACTGCATCAGCTGCGCGGCCGGGTAGGCCGGGGCACCGCCAAATCGGTCTGTGTATTGCTTTATCAATCGCCGCTGTCCTACGTGGCCAGGCAGCGATTGCGCACGATGTACGAAGTCCATGACGGGTTCGAGATAGCCCGCCGGGACCTGGAGATGCGCGGGCCGGGTGAGTTCCTGGGCGTGCGGCAATCGGGCCAGGACCTGCTCAAGTTCGCGGACCTGAACAGCGACGCGCAATTGGTCGAGCAGGCGCAACAGGCGGCTAAGGAAATGGACGCCTCCTACCCGGAGCATACCGGGGCGCATCTGGCGCGCTGGATGCGCAACAAAGAAGATTTCTTGCGCAGCTGACCCTGCGCTCATCGGATTGTTTATCTTTTCAGCTAGAGACATGCCATGACTTTGACCGAATTGAAGTACATCGTCGCCGTTGCCAGGGAGCGCCATTTCGGGCGCGCCGCCGAAGCGTGTTTCGTCAGCCAGCCGACGCTCTCCGTAGCCATTCGCAAGCTGGAGGAAGATCTGGGCGTCGTGCTGTTCGAACGGGGCGGGACGGAAGTGGGCATTACGCCGATAGGCCTACGCGTCGTCGAGCAAGCCCAGCGCGTTCTGGAAGAAACCGCCAATCTGAGAGAGATCGCCCGCCAGGGCCAGGATCCGCTGGCCGGTCCGCTTCGGGTCGGCGTCATCTACACCATCGGCCCTTATTTGCTGCCCAAGCTGGTTCCGGTCCAGATCGCGGCCGCGCCGCAAATGCCCTTGCTGCTGCAGGAAAACTTTACGGTGAGACTGCTCGAGCTATTGCGCCAAGGTGAAATCGACTGCGCCATCGTGGCCTTGCCGCTGCCCGAATCGGGCTTGCTCAGCCTGCCGCTCTATGACGAGCCTTTCATTGCGGCCGTGCCCAAGACGCATCCGCTGGCGGCGCTATCCGAAATCGATGCCGAGGACCTGAAAAACGAAACCATGCTGCTGCTGGGAGCAGGTCACTGCTTTCGGGACCAGGTGCTGGAAGTCTGTCCGGAACTGTCCCGGTTTTCGGCCGCCAGCGACGGCATACAGCGCACCTTCGAAGGATCTTCGCTGGAGACCATACGCCATATGGTCGCGGCCGGCATAGGCGTCACCGTCCTGCCCGCCAGCGCATTATCCATGCCGGGCCTCGAAACGAAGCTGGTCTCCTACGTTCCGTTCAAGCCGCCGGTGCCGGACCGGCGGGTCGTCCTGGTCTGGCGCAAAAGCTTTCCCCGGCCGCAAGCCATCGAGACGCTGGCCCAGGCAATACGCGATTGCGAGCTGCCCGGCGTCAAGTATTTGAAGGAAGAAGTCGCCGTCTCGTAAGGGCCGGCGAAACCGGCGCGCAGTGGCGTCGGGGGACTGGGTTGCCGGGCTGTTACATGGTATTCTGATTCAGTAATCGTCCCTCACGAATATTATGGAGATTCACATGGCGAAAACCCTGAAATCCGGCAACGGCTCGAGCACGACTATTTCCATCGACATCGGCATTTCTGAAAAAGACCGCGCCACCGTCGCCAAAGAGTTGTCCAAGATGCTGGCCGACTCCTACACCTTGTATTTGATGACGCACAATTTCCACTGGAACGTGACGGGCCCCTTGTTCAACACCCTGCATCTCATGTTCATGAATCAGTACACCGAGCAATGGCAGGCGCTGGATTCCATCGCCGAGCGCATTCGCGCCCTCGGCCATTACGCGCCCGGCACGTACGCCGAGTACGCGAAGCTGTCCTCCATCGCCGAGCCCGCGTCGGTGCCCGAGGCCCAGGAAATGATCAAGCTGCTGATGCGCGGCAACGAAGCCGTTGCCAAGACCGCGCGTTCCGCCTTCAAAAAGGCGGACGAGGCCGACGACCAGCCGACCAGCGATCTGCTGACGCAGCGCCTGGACGTCCACGAAAAGAACGCATGGATGCTACGCAGCCTGTTGCAATAGTCCTTTTGTAGTTGAAAGCCGGCATCCGGGTGGAATTACTAGCGAAAACCCGGATATCTCCATCGTTAGAGGGGGAGTGCTTTCGGTGTATGCTTTCAATGCAAATTTAGGAGCTCAAATGAAGATTCGTTTCACACCCATCGCGTCCGCGCTCGGCCTGGCAGCCGGACTCCTGATATCGGCCGGCGCGCATGCCGACACGATAAAAATAGCCATAGCGGGTCCATTCACCGGCGCGTTGACTCAATACGGCGCCATGGTCAAAGAAGGCGTCGATACCGCGGTCGAGCAAATCAACGCGGCAGGCGGGGTCTTGGGCAAACAGCTCCAAGCCGTGACGATCGACGATGGCTGCGAGCCCAAACAGGGGCCCGTCGTCGCCAACCGCGTGGTCAACGACAAGATCAATTACGTGGTCGGCCACGTATGTTCGGGCGCCACGATCGCCGCCACCAACATCTACGACAGCGAAGGCGTCCTGATGGTCACGCCGTCGGCCACGGCGCCCGCGGTCACCGACGGCAAGAACTACCACACCATATTCCGCACCATAGGGCGCGATGACCAGCAGGGCCCGGCCGCCGCCCAGTTCATCATCGAAAAGATCAAGCCCCAGCAGGTCGCCATCCTGCACGACAAGCAGTCCTATGGGCAGGGCATCGCCGCCGCGGTCAGGGCGGACCTGGAAAAAGCCGGCGTCAAGATCGCCTTCTTCGAAGGGATCAACGCGGGCGATAGCGATTACTCGGCTGTCGTCACCAAGCTGAAAAGCTCGGGCGCCGACTTCGTCTACTATGGCGGATACCATCCGGAAATGGGACTCTTGCTGCGGCAGAGCTCGGAGCAAGGCGTCAAGGCCAAGTTCATGGGCCCCGAAGGCGTGGGTAATCCGGATATCAACGCCATTGCCGGCGCGGCGGTCGAGGGCTTGCTCCTGACCTTGCCCGCCGACTTCACCAAAGACGCGTCGAATGCCGCCGTCGTAGAGGCGTTCAAGTCCAAGGGGCGCGATCCAAGCGGCGCGTTCCAGCTGACCGCCTACGCGGCGACCCAGGTCATCGCCGAAGGCATCAAGGGCGCCGGCGCGGACGATCCAGCCAAGGTGGCCGATTACCTCCACGGCGCCGCCATCGACACGCCGATAGGCAAGGTGTCCTGGAACGAGCAAGGCGACTTGAAGGAATTCAAGTTCGACATCTTCACCTGGCATGCTGATGGATCCAAGTCCGTCTACCAGTAAACAGCATTGTGCTTGACTCGGGCCGATAAAACCCTGTAAAGGGTTTTATCGGCCTTCTTCTTCCGGAATACTGCTTCGGCAGTATTTTTCTTTTGCATAAGCAAATCGTACAATGACGCCATCATGGATAAAGAACTCAAAATCGCTTTCATCGGTGGCGGAAACATGTCCGGCGCTTTGGTCAACGGCCTGGTCGGCAAGCGCTGCTCGGCGGCCGACGTGCACATTGTGGATACGCACGAGGGCACGCGTGAAAGCTGGGCCGCCAAAGGCGTCGGCGTCGCCGCCGCGCCCGACGAGGCCCTGGCGGAGCGCCGGGTCTGGATATATGGCGTCAAGCCGCAGGTCATGGCGCAAGCGGTGGCCCGATGCCGTCCCTTTCTACAACCGGATACGCTGGTCATCAGCGTGGCCGCGGGGATCTCCTCGACCACGCTGTCGCGCTGGCTGGGCGCCCCCGGCCAACCTTTCGGCCGCGTGGTCCGGGCCATGCCCAATACGCCGGCCCTGATAGGCGAGGGCGCGACGGCGTTGCTCGCCGCGGAAAGCGTCTCGCAAGCCGACAAGGAGCTTGCCCAGACCATATTCAAGGCGGTCAGCGAAGTCGTCTGGGTCGACAGCGACAAGGAAATCGACATCGTCACCTCGCTTTCCGGAAGCGGCCCGGCCTATGTTTTCCTGTTCCTCGAGGCCTTGATAGACAGCGCCGTATCGCAAGGGCTGGATCCCGCCAAGGCGCGCAAGCTGGCCATGGCCACGGTATCCGGCGCCACCGAGCTGGCGGCCCTGTCGGCCGACTCACTGGCGGTGCTGCGCGAACGCGTCACCTCCAAAGGCGGGACGACCGCTGCCGCGCTGTCCGTATTCGAGCAGGAAGGATTTTCCGGGATCGTTCACGACGCCATGGCCGCGGCCGCGAACCGCGCCCACGAGCTTTCCAGCGATTTCACATGATGCCTCATCATCGCCGCTTGCCCTTTGCGCCCATGACCGCCTTGCCGTTCGCCATTGCGGTGCTGTGCATGGGGACGATCGTCGTAGGCTCCAATATCCTGGTCCAGTATCCCATCAATCTATGGCTGACCTGGGGGGCGCTGTCCTATCCGGTGGCCTTTCTGGTCACCGACCTGATCAATCGGCGCTTCGGCCCGCACGCGGCGCGGCGCGTGGCGTGCATCGGCTTCGTCCTGGCCCTGATCGTGTCCGTATGGGTCGCCACGCCGCGCATCGCGCTCGCCTCGGGGCTGGCTTTTCTCTGCGCGCAGCTGGCTGACATCCACGTGTTCGACCGCCTGCGCCATCAGCGTTGGTGGCGCGCTCCCTTGCTCGGCGGCGTGGCGGGCGCCGTTCTGGATACCTTGGTCTTCTTCAGCGTCGCATTCGCCGGAACCGGCATTAATTGGCTCGCGCTGACGGCCGGCGACCTGGGCGTCAAGCTTCTGGTTAATTTGATAATGTTGGCACCTTTCAGAGCCTTGATGTGGAATTTGGCCCGGCCGGCAGACTACGCGCCTGGCACCGCGCAAGGCAATATGCCGATAAAGAACGTTACATAGGGGCTTATCCGTAGTGACAGGCCTCTGGGAGCTGGTCAGAATAGGCAACCGTCAAACCCGGTAGATAACCACTCTGGCCAGTCCGCAGTCCCGCGCCTCCCACAAGGAAGCGCCTTGCGGCCGGTCCTTACGGAGAAGAAAACGATGAAGTTCATGAAGCGTTTGTCACCAGTTGTTGCGGCCTTGGGTGTTGCCGCATTCAGCGCCAGCGTTTATGCAGCGGATACGATCAAGATCGGCATCCCCCAGCCCATGACCGGCGCCGCCACGCAGTACGGCGATCAGATCCAGGCCGGCGCGCTGACCGCGATCGATGCCATCAACGACGCGGGCGGCGTGAAAGGAAAAAAGCTCGAGGCCTTGTTGATCGATGACGGATGCGAGCCCAAGCAGGCCGTGCCGGCCGCCAACCGGGTCGTCAACTCGGGAGCCAAGTTCGCGGTGGCGCACGCATGCTCCGGCACGACGGTTCCGGCCGTCAATGTCTACGAACAAGAAGGCATCGTGGCCATCACTCCCGGCGCCACGTCGCCGCTCGTCACCGACACCATCAAGCCTCATTTCTTCTTTCGCACGATCGGACGCGACGACCAGCAAGGACCGTTCGCCGCCGCCTACATCACGAAGCACCTGAAGCCCGCTTCCGTGGCGATCCTGCACGACAAGCAAACCTACGGCTCCGGCGTGGCTACGCATGTCCGCGACAACCTGACCAAGGAAAACATCAATATCTCCTTGTACGAAGGCATCAACGTCGGCGACAGCGACTACTCGGCGGTCATTACCAAGCTCAAATCGGCCAAACCGGATCTGATCTACTTCGGCGGCTATCATGCCGAGCTGGGCCTGTTGCTGCGCCAGGCGCGCGAACAGGGCTTGACGACCCAGTTCATGGGTCCCGAAGGCGTGGCCAACGCCGACCTGCTGGCCATCGCAGGGCCCGCCGTCGACGGCTTGCTCGTCACCTTGCCGGCCGACTTCACGAAACTGCCGGCCAATGCTCCCATCATGCAGCACTTCGAAAAATACAAGCGCAGTCCCAACGGCGCCTTTACGTTTCCGGCATATGCCGCGGTGCAGATTCTGGCCGACAGCATCAACGCGGTCGGAGAGGATCCCAGCAAAGTCGCCGATCACATGCACGGCACGGCCTTCGACACGGCTATCGGCAAGGTCGAATACGATGCCAAGGGCGATCTGAAAGAGTTCGAATTCGCCGTGTTCAAATGGGATAAAGACGGCAATATGGAGCAATTGTCTCCTTGATAGCGTAGCCTTGACTCCCATCCGCCACGTCGGACGGGAGTCCTTTCTCTTCCCCATGAGCAGTCCAGGGCGAACGCCTTGTTCGACTGCTCAATTGGATTTCCTGACCTATGTCCGATTTCATCCCCCAATTCATGCAGCAGCTCTTCAACGGGCTGTCGCTGGGCGCCATCTATGCGCTGATAGCCATCGGCTATACGATGGTCTACGGCATCATTGGCATGATTAACTTCGCGCACGGCGAAATCTACATGATCGGCGCCTACGTCGGCCTTGTAACGCTGTCGATCATCGGCGTGGGCAGCGGCCTGCCGATCGCGTTAGTCATCCTGCTGATGCTGATTGTCGCCATGCTGGTAACGGCCGTCTACGGCTATGCCATCGAAAAAGTGGCCTACGCCCCCTTGCGCGGCGGACCGCGTCTCGTGCCGCTGATCTCCGCCATCGGCATGTCGATCTTCCTGCAGAACTGGGTTGCAATCGGGCAGGGCGCGCGCGACATGGCGGTGCCGGCCCTGGTCACTGGCGCGGCGCAGCTGCAGCTTGGCGAATTCACGGTCATGGCACCGTACTCGCGCATCATGATCATTCTGGTGACGGTCGTGCTGATGATCGCGCTGTCCCTGTTCATCAAGTACTCCCGCATCGGCCGCGCTTCCCGGGCATGCTCGCAGGATTTGCGCATGGCGAACCTGCTGGGCATCGACACCAACCGGATCATTTCCTTCACCTTCATCATCGGCGCCATGCTGGCCGCCGTCGGCGGCGTTCTCATTGCCTTGGCGATCGGCAAACTGAATCCCTTCATCGGCTTTATCGCCGGAATCAAGGCGTTTACCGCGGCGGTGCTGGGCGGCATCGGCAGCATTCCCGGCGCCATGCTGGGCGGCGTACTGCTGGGCCTGGCCGAGACCTTCGCCGCAGCCTACATTTCCTCGCAGTACAAGGACATCGTCGCGTTCGGCTTGCTGGTTCTGATACTGCTGTTTCGCCCGACGGGTCTGTTGGGTAAACCTGAAGTGGAAAAAGTCTGATGGGTCACATTATCAAGAATGCCTTTTTCGCCGCCATCCTGGCCGGCATCATCATCGCGCCGATATTCGGCTTGCAGATCATGCGCGTGGGCGCGCAGACGCAAGTGCAAAGCGATTGGCCCATGGTTCTCATCGGCATGGCCATCGTCTTCTTTTTCCAGCTCGTGCGCCCGTCACTGGGACGCCTTTACAAGGGCCCCAGGAAATCCGTCTCGCTGCCCGTCCTATCCGACAAGGCGCGGCGCGGCATCATTTTCGTGATGGTGGCCGTCGCCCTGGTATGGCCGTTTTTCACGGGACGCGCGCAAGTCGACATCGCGACGCTGGTACTGATTTACATCATGCTGGGCCTGGGCCTGAACATCGTCGTGGGCTTCGCCGGGCTGCTCGATCTCGGCTTCGTCGGATTCTATGCCGTCGGCGCATATACGTACGCCTTGCTTTACCACTGGGCGGGCTGGGGCTTCTGGGAGGCATTGCCCTTCGCCGGCGGCATGGCCGCGCTTTTCGGCTACCTGCTCGGCTTTCCCGTGCTTCGTTTACGCGGCGACTACCTGGCCATCGTCACCTTGGGTTTCGGCGAGATCATACGGCTGCTGCTGATCAATCTGTATACCGTCACGGGTGGGCCGGACGGCATTTCGGGCATTCCCAAGCCGACGGTGTTCGGCTTTCCCATGGCGCGCCGTGCTCCCGAAGGGGAAACGACGTTTCACGAGCTGATGGGCTGGACGTTCCAGAACCAGGACGTCGTGATCTATCTTTACCTGATGGCTTTGTGCCTGGCGCTGATTACCTTGTTCGTATCGTCACGCGTCATCCGCATGCCCATCGGCCGAGCCTGGGAAGCCTTGCGCGAAGATGAAATCGCTTGCCGCTCGCTGGGCCTGAATCCCACCAACATCAAGCTGTCGGCGTTCACCATGGGCGCCATGTTCGCGGGTTTCGGCGGCGCATTCTTCGCCGCCCGTCAAGGCCTGGTCAACCCCGAATCCTTTACCTTCATCGAGTCGGCCCTGATCCTGGCCATCGTGGTGCTGGGCGGCATGGGATCCCAAGTCGGCGTGATATTGGCCGCCATCGTGCTGACGGTCGTGCCTGAAATCGCGCGTGAATTCGCCGAATATCGCATGTTGATTTTTGGCTTGGTGATGGTATTGATGATGATGTGGCGGCCCCAGGGCTTCTTGCCGGTCAAGCGTCCTCAGGTGGAGTTGCGGGTATGAGCGAAACCTTATTGAAAGTATCCGGCCTGACGATGCGGTTCGGCGGCCTGCTGGCCGTCGATCAGGTAAGTTTCGACGTGAAACGGGACGAGGTGTTCGCCATCATCGGCCCGAACGGGGCGGGGAAGACGACCGTATTCAACTGCGTCGGCGGCTTCTACAAACCCAGCTCGGGTTCCATCGTCATGGACGACAAGGACATCACCGGCATGCCCAGCCATAAAGTGGCTCGGGAAGGGCTCGTGCGCACATTTCAGAACGTGCGCCTGTTCAAGAACCTGACCGTATTGGAAAACCTGCTGGTGGCCCAGCATACGCAAATCAAGACTGGCTTGCTGCCCGGCTTGCTCAAGACTCCGGCCTATCGCCGCTCCGAACTCGAAGCCCAACGTGCCGCCGTTCAATGGCTCGATTTCATGGGCATACGGGATTTCGCCAACCGCGAAGCGGGCAACCTGGCCTATGGCCACCAACGGCGCCTCGAAATCGCGCGATGCATGATTACCAAGCCGCGCCTGCTGATGCTGGACGAGCCCGCCGCGGGCTTGAACCCTCAGGAAAAACGGGATCTGCAAAAACTGATAGACCAGCTGCGAAGGGAATTCGACGTGGCCGTGTTGCTGATCGAACACGATATGAGCCTGGTCATGGGCGTCTCGGATCGCATCCTGGTCATGGAGCACGGCAAGCCGATCACGACAGGGCTGCCCGACGACGTGCGCACCGACCCCCGCGTCATCAAAGCCTATCTGGGAGAAGAATAAGTGCTCAAGCTTGAAAACGTATCGACGCATTATGGTGCAATCCAGGCGCTTGAGAATGTTTCCGTCGAAGTCAACAAGGGCGAAATCGTCACCCTGATCGGCGCCAACGGCGCGGGCAAGACGACCTTGCTCATGACGGTGTGCGGATCGCCCCGGGCCAGCTCGGGGCGGATCACGTTCCTGGACAAAGACATCACCCAGGAGCAGACCCACATCATCATGCAGCGCGGCATCGCCATTTCGCCGGAAGGCCGAAGGGTGTTTCCGGATTTGACGGTGTCCGAGAACCTGAAGATGGGGGGCTTTTTCCTGGCATCCCAGGAAGTCGACGCAGGACTCGAGCACGTCTATACGCTGTTTCCGCGCTTGAAGGAACGGGCGAATCAACGGGCGGGAACGATGTCCGGCGGAGAACAGCAAATGCTGGCGATAGGCCGCGCGCTGATGACCAAGCCCCAGATGCTGTTGCTCGACGAACCCACGCTGGGGTTGGCGCCGCTCATCATCGCGCAGATATTCGACATCATCCGCACCATACGCGAAGAAGGCGTGACGGTCTTCCTCGTGGAACAGAACGCGCACAAGGCGCTGCAAATCGCGGATCGCGGTTATGTGCTGGAAACTGGTAAAGTAGTGCTTGCCGACACCGGCGCCAATCTGCTGGTCAACGATGATGTCCGCAAAGCGTATTTGGGGGCATGATCGCGACCGGAATTTTCCGTTTGCAAGGTCATGACTCAAACCCGCTGCAAGATCGTATTCCTGGACAGGGATACGATCTCTCCCTCCACTAGGCTGAACCCGTTTTCCTTTGAAAACGAGCTCCACATCCACGGCAGGACCGCCCCGGACCAGGTAGCCGAACGCATCGCCGACGCGGATATCGTCATCGTCAACAAAGTGCGGCTGGACGCATCGGCGCTGGCCGGCGCGCCTCGCCTGTCCTTGATCGCCGTGGCGGCGACCGGGACGGACAACGTCGATCTGCGTTACTGCGCGGCGCAGAACATCACCGTCTGCAATATCCGCGGCTACGCGGGAACCACGGTGCCCGAGCACACCTATGCGCTGATCTTCGCATTGCGGCGCAGTATCGTGGCTTATCACAATTCAGTTGCGGCGGGGCGCTGGCAGCAGTCGGGCCAATTCTGCTATTTCGACCATCCCATCAAGGATCTGAAGGGATCGTCGTTGGGCATCATCGGCGAAGGCGAGCTGGGCCAGGCGGTCGCCGCCATCGGTCGCGCATTGGGCATGAAAGTCAGCTTCGCCGCCCGTAAAGGGGTCGACCGTCCTGGTCGCCTGTATACGCCTTTCGATACGCTCATTGCGCAGAGCGACATCATCACCTTGCATTGTCCCTTGACCGAGCAGAACCGGGGGCTGATCGGAGAGCGCGAATTCGCCTTGATGAAGCAGAAACCCTTGCTGATCAATACCGCCAGGGGCGGACTCGTCGACGAGCCCGCCCTGGCCAAGGCCCTACGTTCCGGCCAGCTGGGCGGCGCGGGTTTCGACGTCGCTTCGCCCGAGCCGCCGGCCGCCGATAGCATCTTGATGCAGTTGCTGGAGCTGCCCAATTTCATCTTGACGCCGCATGTGGCCTGGGCCAGCGAGCAAGCCATCCAGGAGTTGGCGGACCAGCTGATCGAGAACATCGAGGCCTTTCATCGCGGCGAGCCTCGGCGTACCGTCGAGCTGCCAGCCTGACTTTCACTGGCCGTTTTTATCCTCCGCTTTTTGATACGTCGTTTATCATGCGCATCGTCATTGCTCCGGATTCATACAAGGAAAGCCTTAGCGCCGTCGAGGTCGCGCAAGCGATAGCGGCCGGCGTACGCGACGTCCTGCCCGACGCGGACGTCGTGTGCGTGCCGATGGCGGACGGCGGCGAAGGCTCTCTGGACGCCGTGCTTGCGGCCACGGGCGGTCAACGCCGCGTCCGGACGGCATGCGACGCCAACGGCCGCCAGGTGCAGGCGAGCTGGGGGTGGCTGGGTCGAGGCCGGGCATTCATAGAAATGGCGGAGGCGGCGGGGCTGGAACGCATCGCCGCGGATCAGCGCGACGTCATGGCCGCCAGCAGCTACGGTGTCGGACAGCTCATCATCCAGGCGGTCGACGACGGCGCCCGGCATATCGTGATCGGCTTGGGCGGCAGCGCCACCAACGACGCCGGCGCCGGCTTGCTGGAAGCCCTGGGCGTTCGTTTCCTGGATGAAGACGGCCGGCCCCTGCCAAGAGGCGGCGCGGCCTTGCGGCGCCTGGACCGCATGGATGCGTCGGGTGTGGATAAGCGCCTGCAGGACGTCACCTTCGAGCTGGCGGTCGACGTGGACAATCCTTTGTGCGGCCCGCAGGGGGCAAGCGCCATATTCGGCCCGCAGAAGGGCGCAACGCCGGAGCAAGTTCGGCAGCTGGATGATGCGCTGGGTCGTTTCGCCGACTATTGCGCGCAAGCGTTCGGCAAAGACGAACGGAACCTGCCCGGCATGGGGGCGGCGGGAGGCCTGGGATTCGCGGTGAAAACCTTTTTCGACGCCACCTTCCGGCCGGGCGTCGAACTCGTGGCGGAGCTGGCCGGCTTGCCGCAGGCCTTGAAGGGCGCCGGCCTGGTGTTCACCGGAGAAGGGCGTATGGATGCCCAGACCTTGCTGGGGAAAACCCCGGCGGGCGTGGCGCGTTATGCGCGGCAAGCCGGCGGCATTCCCGTCATCGCCTTGGCCGGCTCGCTGGGCGATGCGTATCAAGCACTCTATGGCGTGGGCATCACGGCGGCGTTCAGTTTGACCCCGGGTCCCGTCGATTTGGCCTACGCATGCGAAAACGCATCGCGTTTATTGCGCGAACGAGCCTCGGACTGCATGCGCGTTTGGGTCGCCGCTCATCAGGCGGCCTCTTTGCATTCTTCGCCATGACCTCGTCCACATCCCATCATCCTCCGAGCTTTTCGTTGGCCGGCAAACTGGCGCTCATCACTGGATCCACCCAAGGTCTGGGCCTGGAGATCGCCTCGGCCTATGCCGCAAGCGGGGCGCGGGTCATCATCAACGGCCGCAGCCGACAGCGCGTGCTCGATACCGTGGCCCGGCTAGGCAACCACGGCTTCACGGCCCATCCCTACGTCCAGGACATCGGCGACCTGGAACGGCTCGCCGCGTCCTATGCGGAACTAACCTCGCTGGCGGGCACGCCGGACATCCTGGTCAACAATGTCGGAATAAGGATGCGCCAGCCTCTGGCGGAATCGTCCACGGCCGATGTCCAGACCTTGATCCGGGTCGACCTGCTGGCCGCGATCGAGTTGTCCCGGTTGAGCGCCGCCGCGATGCGCGATCATGGCCGCCAGGGCAGGATCATTACCCTTACGTCGATCGCGGGCGAGCTGGCCAATCCGGGCGATGCGATCTATCCTATCGCCAAGCAGGGGCTCGCCGGACTGGTGCGGGCGCTGGCGGTCGAGTTCGGTCCGGCGGGCATCACCAGCAACGGCATCGCGCCGGGCACGTTCGCGACCGAGACCAACGCGGCGCTGGTGAACGATCCCGTTCGAGGCCCCGCGCTGGTCGGCCGCAATCCCTCGGGCCGATGGGGCCGGCCCGATGAGATCGCCGGCGCGGCCGTGTTTCTGGCTTCGTCCAGCGCGTCATACGTAAACGGCCACATCCTGGTCGTCGATGGCGGTTACTCCATTACTTTCTGATTTCGAGATGCCCATGAGCCGTCCTGTCCGACTTGCTATCAATGGCTACGGCCGTATCGGCCGATGCGTGCTGCGCGCTTTGCAGGAGTCGCCGCTGAAGGGCGTGCTGGAAGTCGTCGCCATCAACGAACCGGCGGACCTCGCCTCGATGGTGTATCTGTCGCAGTTCGACTCCACCCACGGTTTGTTCCCCGGCAAGGTCGAGCAGGCTGGGGATAACCTGGCCGTCAACGGAAAGATCGTGCGGGTAACGCACGAACGCGCGCCGGAGAAGATCGATTGGGCCGGCATGGGCATCGACATCATCCTGGAATGTTCCGGCTTGTACAGCAGCCGGGAAGAAATAAGCCGATTCATCCAGGCAGGCGCCCCCAGGGTGCTGGTGTCCCATCCCGCGCAAAGCGCCCAGGCCGTGGACTTCACCGTGGTGTACGGCATCAACCAGAACGGCTTGTCGGGCGACGAACGCATCGTCTCGAACGCCTCCTGCACGACCAACGCCATCATTCCCGTGCTGGACGCGTTGAACGATGCGTTCGGCCTGAAACGCGCCTTCCTGACGACTTTGCATTCCGTCATGAATGACCAGCCGCTGATCGACGGCTATCATCATGCGGATCTGCGCCGCACGCGATCAGCCATGCAGTCCATCATTCCGGTATCGACCGGCCTGGCCCAGGGCGTCGAGCGATTCCTGCCCTATTTGCAGGGCAGGGTGCAGGCCAAGGCCATACGGGTGCCGACGCTGAACGTATCGGCGATCGATCTGATCGCCACCTTGGAGCGCGACGCACATTCCGACGATGTGAATGCGGCGCTGAAGGCCGCGGCCGATCGTTCTCCCGGCCTGATTGCCTATACCCACGCGCCTCATGCATCGGTGGACTTCAATCACAATCCCCATTCCGTCATTATCGACGGCAGCCAGACCCGCACGAACGGCGATGGATTTGCCAACGTATTCGTCTGGTTCGATAATGAATGGGGCTTTGCCAACCGCATGCTGGATACCGCCGCCGCCTGGGCAGCGCGCTTTGCCGAAGCGGCCTGTCCGCGCTGATCCTTCCCGGGAAAGGAAGGGCCGGGCGCCCAATTTTCTGATACTCATGGAGCATGAATAAAATGGTTGATACGCGCGTTGAAAGCGATTCGATGGGCGAAATAAACGTACCGTCCGATCGGTATTGGGGAGCGCAAACCCAGAGATCGATACAAAACTTTCCTATCGGCGTCGAGCGTTTCAAATGGCAGCCGCCGGTCATCGAAGCCCTGGGCATCTTGAAGAAAGCGGCGGCCCAGGCCAATGCGGAGCTGGGCGAGCTGCCCGGCGACGTCGCCAAGCTGATCATCCAAGCCGCCGACGAGGTCATCGAAGGCAAACTCAACGACGAGTTTCCCCTCGTGGTGTTTCAGACCGGGTCGGGCACGCAATCCAACATGAACGCCAACGAGGTCATATCGAACCGCGCCATCGAGCTGGCGGGCGGACAAATGGGAAGCAAGAAGCCCGTCCATCCCAACGATCACGTCAATCGCGGCCAGTCATCCAACGATACGTTTCCGACCGCCATGCATATCGCGGTCGGCCGGCAATTGCAGCGCAAGCTGTTTCCGGCGGTGACACGCCTGCGCGACACCCTGGCCGCCAAGGCCGTCGAATACCAGGACGTCGTCAAAACCGGCCGCACGCATTTGCAGGACGCGACGCCCATCACCCTCGGGCAGGAAATCGGCTCATGGGTGGCGCAGATCGATTTCGCGCTGGCAAACCTGAACAGCAACCTGGCGGGCGTCTATGACCTGGCCATCGGCGGCACCGCGGTCGGCACGGGCTTGAACGCGCATCCGAAGTTCGGGGACTTGGCCGCGCGATACATTGCCGACATGACGGGCCTGCCGTTTCGTTCCGCTGACAACAAGTTCTTCGCCTTGTCGGCCCATGACGCGCTGGTCAACGTGTCGGCGGCGCTGCGCACGCTCGCCGGCGCCTTGATGAAAATGGCGAACGACGTAAGATGGCTGGCCAGCGGCCCGCGCTGCGGCATCGGCGAACTGCGCATCCCCGACAACGAGCCGGGCTCCTCCATCATGCCGGGCAAGGTCAACCCCACCCAATGCGAAGCCATGACGATGGTTTGCGTCCAGGTCTACGGCAACGACGCCGCCACCGCGTTCGCAGGCAGCCAGGGCAATTTCCAGCTGAACGTCTACAAGCCCGTCATGGTGCACAACGTCCTGGAAAGCTTGGAACTGCTGAGCGACGCCTGCCTGGCTTTCAACGATCATTGCGCGGCGGGTATCGAGCCCAACCGGAAGAATATCGACCGCAATCTCGAGCGCAACCTGATGCTGGTGACCGCGTTGAATCGGCATATTGGCTACGACAAGGCGGCGGCGATCGCCAAGAAGGCGCAAAAAGAAGAAACCACGTTGCGCGAAGCGGCGTTGGCCCTGGGGTACCTGAACGCGGAACAATACGATGCCTGGATCGATCCGCTGGCGATGACGACGAATCAGTAAGGCGTCGGCATACGACGTACCGCATCCGGCCGTGCTCGCGCATGGGGCCGGATGCGGGTTTACGTCTATACTAGGGTCATGCTTATGGCGCGTCCGCGCCTTGCGGCGTGCTTATCCCATACGGAGGCAGCCATGCGCGCAACCCTGAAATTCGTTCTTTTCGGCCTGTTTGTGTCTGTTCTGGCGATCGCAGTCCATTCGGGTGTCGTCCAGGCGCAGGATACCGCCGCCGGCTCCTTCGGCGCCGCGCCGTCCGGCATGTCGCCGTGGCTGACCCCGCAGATATTGACCGCTTTTTCCTTGATCGCCGTCGGTTTGCTCCTGATGCTGGCCGAAGCGCTGACGCCCGGTTTCGGCGTGCTGGGGCTGCTGGGCACCATTTCTTTCGTGTGCGGCGGCCTGATTTTGGCGGGCAGCGACTTGGATGGCGCGCAATCGGCGCTTCCGTTCGTCGTGGGCCTGGGCGTGGTGTCGATAGGATTGCTGGTCTTGACGATCGTCGTCGCCAAGCGTATTCGCAGGCATCCCGTCGTGACAGGCCAGGAAGACCTGCCGGGCCAGGAAGGCCGCGTGATTTCCGTGGACGGAAAGACAGCCTATGCGCTCGTACTGGGTGAAAAGTGGCAAGTAAGTTCCGATGCGCCGTTGTCTCCGGGACAGGCCGTTCGCGTGCAAGCCGTCAAGGGCTTGACGCTGCGCGTCGTTCCCGTGCAGGATGCCGCCGAAGCCAACCGCCCGACCTAAAAGGAGTTAGCCATGTTCTATCAGTTCAATATGAGCCTGATCGCCGTTGCGGTGGTTATCGTTTTCCTGGCCTTTCACGCCATCAAGGTGCTAAGGGAATACCAGCGCGGCGTGATTTTCACGCTGGGCCGCTTCACCAAGGTGAAAGGCCCGGGCTTGATCTTCGTCATACCCGTCCTGCAGCAAATGGTCAAAGTGGATCTGCGGGTCATTACCATGGACGTTCCCAGCCAGGATGTGATTTCCAGGGACAACGTTTCGGTCAAGGTCAACGCGGTACTGTATTTCCGGGTGGTGGCGCCCGAAAAGTCCATTATCCAGGTCGAGCATTATCTGGAGGCCACCAGCCAATTGGCGCAAACCACGTTGCGCGCGGTGCTGGGCAAGCATGATCTCGACGACATGCTGTCCGAGCGCGAGAAACTGAATGCGGATTTGCAAGTGATCCTGGATTCGCAAACGGATGCATGGGGCATCAAGGTCACGCACGTCGAAATCAAGCACATCGATTTGAATGAGAGCATGGTCCGCGCCATTGCGCGGCAAGCCGAAGCGGAACGCGAGCGCCGCGCGAAAGTCATCCACGCGGAAGGTGAAAAGCAGGCCGCGCAGACCTTGATGGAGGCGGCGGCGACATTGTCTTCGCAACCGGCGGCCATGCAGCTGCGTTATTTGCAGACATTGACGCAGGTGGCGGGCGATAAAAGCTCGACCATCGTGTTTCCCGTGCCCGTGGATCTCTTGTCCGCCGTCATGCCGGGCCAGGCCGGCCTGGGCGCCGGCGCGCTTTCCGCGCAGATCGACGCCGATCGCGACACGCAAGCCAACACTTGAACGAGGGCCGCCGCATGCAGATTTCCCGACGCCGAATCGCTCCTCTTGTGATTGCCATCCTGACGATGGCCGCCTCGACGCCGATCTGGTCCAAGGGGCCGACATCCATGCCGAGCGAGAAGGGCGGCATAACCGTGGAGACAGTCATAGATGGCCTGGACCATCCCTGGGCTCTGGCGTTCCTGCCCGGCGACGAGGGAATCCTTGTGACGGAACGGCCGGGCGCCATGCGTCACTGGCATCCTGCGACCGGCTTGTCGGCGCCGATACGGGGCGTGCCGTCCGTATACGCGCGGTCCCAGGGCGGACTGCTGGATGTGGTGCCGGCGCCCGACTTCGCCACCACCCGTCATGTTTATCTGTCTTATGCGAAAGAGGGCACCAACGGCAGGGCGAGCACGGCCGTCGGCTACGGTAAATTAAGCGCCGACCATGCGTCGCTCGACGATTTCAAGGTCATTTTCACCCAAGAGCCCGCGTTGTCGACAGGCGCGCATTTCGGCTCGCGCCTGGTGTTCGATCGTGACGGATACCTGTTCATCGCGCTGGGGGAAAACAATCAGCGCGCCACGTCGCAGGAGTTGGACAAGCTGCAGGGCAAACTCGTGCGGCTGCATGCCGACGGACGCGTTCCGCCGGACAATCCTTTCGCGGGCCGGAAAGGCGCGCGGCCCGAGATATGGTCTTATGGCCATCGCAATCAACAAGGCGCCGCCTTGAATCCTTGGACCGGCAAAGTGTGGACCCATGAGCATGGCCCGCGTGGCGGCGATGAAGTCAATATTCCCGAGGCGGGCAAGAACTACGGCTGGCCGTTGGCGACGCATGGCGTGAATTATTCCGGCGCGCCCATTCCCGAGGCCGTCGGCAAGACCGCGCCCGATACGGAAGCGCCGCTGCATGTCTGGGAGGTGTCGCCGGCCATATCCGGCATGGCGTTCTATGACGCGCCGCTTTTTCCGGCGTGGCGGCATTCGCTGTTTATCGGCGCGCTCAAGGAGAAGGGCTTGATCAGGCTGGAGCTGGAAGGCGATGCCGTCAAGCATGAGGAGCGCTTGCTGCAAGACCTTGGCGAGCGCATACGCGACGTCAGGGTAGGGCCGGACGGGTATGTCTATGTGCTGACCGAAAGCGGGAAGGGCGGCGTGCTGAAAGTAGGCTTGAAGCAATAAGGCACAATGGCGGCCAGATGCTGAAACCTGAGGGTTGACGGCTAACCGCCCGCCCATGCGGACATGGACGGGCATGGTCGAAATGCGCGAACGTTCTTCGGCTTATTTGACCAGCGTGACCGGGACGGAAACCAGGCTCAGGACCTTGGTGGCGACCGACCCCAGAACCATGCCGGTGATGGAGCCCAAGCCGCGCGTGCCCATGACGACGTGAGCGCACTCGTGTTGCTTGACGTAGTTGGCGATGCTCTCGGCGATGGGGCCGACGATGATGCTTTCCGTGTATTTGACGCCCGCCTTGTCCAGTATCGCCTTGGCCGGCTGCAAAGCGGTCCTGCCTTCGTCGTTATAGTATTCCTGCAATATTTCGGCGGAAAAAAAGCGCTTTACATTGCCCGATACGATGGGGGGATGCACCGTCACCAAATGAATGATGGCGTCTTCTTGCAGACGATAGGCCTGTATGGCGACTTCGACGGCGCGGGATGCGGATTCCGAGCCGTCCACGGGGACGAGAATGTTGGTCATGGATACCCTCTACGTTTGAATGATGGGCGGCGCCGAATCGGCATCCTGGCATGTCGCCAGACAAGACTGAATTTGAATTCTCCGCCAAAAAAACGGATTGAATTCTGATTTATATCAAGATATCTGACAATAAGCTTACACGTTTATGCCCAGGCGTGCCGGCTTGCTATTCAGACGGGGGAATGCCGCTTGACCCAATCCACGTAGGCGTTCATCCAGTTCTGCAAGAATTCCCGGCTGGACTCGCCCGCGTCGCCGTTGCCGTCGAAGAATCCCTCCTTGAACTGTAAATACGCTTCGGGTTGCCCGAGCGTGGGCATGTCGAGATAAGCCAGGACGCTGCGCAGGGTGTGCTGAGCAAGGGCTGTGCCTATAGCCCCCACCGAAATGCCGATGACGCCCGCGGGCTTGCCCGCCCATGCGTTCTGGCCATAGGGACGCGAGCCGTGATCCAGCGCGTTCTTCAGCACGCCCGGCATGGCGCGATTGTATTCGGGAGTTACGAAAAGCACGCCTTGCGCGTTGGCGATTTCGGTCTTGAGCCGCTTGACCGACGGCGCCTGGTTGGCATCGTCGTCCTGATTGTATAGGGGCAGATCACCGATATCGACATGCGTGAACGAAAACTCAGGGGGAGCCAGACGGCTCAAGGCCGTGGCCAGCCGCCGGTTGTAGGAGTCTTTGCGCAGACTGCCGACGACGACGGCGATAGTGTAGTGACTCATGTGCATTGCCTCGAAAAAGTAGCGTGAACGGCTATTCAACCATAAATGCCGAGCACATAACAAGCTCGCCAAGCCGGTGGCATTCGCGCTGCTCGGCGGGGAAGCATTCGATGACCGGACCGCGCGGCTGCGATGTCCGGTAAAGCATGGCTGAGAAGGAGATGGCCGTCGAAAGAAGGCTCGGGTGCATCGGTCTCGTCTATCGACTTGCGCCGGGCCTGCCCGGCCGGCCCAGCGCGATCGTTGGCCGGTGCACGACGACGTCGGGCTGGATGGACAGCAGGCTGTCTTGCATGGCGGCGATCAATGACTGCCGTTCGTTTCCCGTTTTGTAAAGAACCCCGATTTTGCGCGCGACCTTGGGCCTGGCCAAAGGCATCACGGATACCCGGTCGTCCAGGTTCCAGCCGGCTGGGGCCAGCGGCAAGATCGAGACGCCGAAGCCGCGGGCCACCATGCCGGTGATCGCCTCGATGGAGTCCAGCTCCATGGATTCGCGTACACGCAGGCGGTATCGCCGCAGAAGATGGTGGATGAGTTGGCCGGTCCACGACGTGCGCGTGATGCTGATGAATGCGTGATCGGTCAGCACGTCCGACAGGGACTGTTTCGCATGGCCGGCGGCCGGCACCAGTAGCACCAGCGGTTCGTCCGAAACTTTATGCCAGACCAAGCCGCCGTGAAGGCGATGCGGCGGTTCTCCGACGATGGCCAAGTCCAGTTCCCCGCTTTCCACCTTGTACATCAGTTCGCTTGATACGCCGGTAGATACATGAACGGTGACGCCGGGATGGCTTTCACGCAGGTGCAGCAAGGCGTCGGGCAGCAGGCCGGAGAAAGTCGGTGGAATGGCGCCCACCGCCAGCGTGCCTCCTAGTTGGCGCTCATCGAGATTTTGCGCGATGTTCTCATAAAGGCGCAGCAGTTCGGTCGCCCGGGGTACCAGCAGCCGCCCGGCGCGGGTGAGCACGACCTTGCGGGCGCTGCGATCGAACAGCGCGACCTTCATTTGCTCTTCCAGGCTTTTCATCTGGATGCTGATGGCTGCCAAAGTAAGGCCGATGTTCTGCGACGCGGCGGCGAAACTGCCGAATCGCGCGACAGCCAAGAACGTTTTCAGGGGACGAAGATTCATGAGTCGTTCGAAGGTCGATGGTGCGAGTTTTCCGATGCCGGCGACAGCATGAAAAGGGGCGGCTATTCTTCTATTTTAATTAAATTTATTTAAACTTAAATAATAAAATAATTAAATTTTATTTATATCATTGCCTACCTATAATCAAAAAAACAAGGAGAGGCAGGTTGGACAAATACGCTCACGAACTACAGGCCGGAGACAGCTATGAGCCTTTGCGATTCACCGTGACGCCCGAGCTGAATCAGCAGTTTCTTTACGCGGTCGAAGATTTCAACCCGATCTTCATCGAAGAGCGGGACGGCTCTCCGCCACTGGTGCATCCGGTATTGCTCATGCACATGAGTCCCCGCACGCGCAGCCCGTCCTACAGGCAGGCGCCCGGCATGGGATCGGCCTTTGCCAGCGATAGCAGCATTTACCTGGCGCCCGGCTACGTGGGAGACACGTTCGAAGTGCGGTGGCGCATTGTCAATACCTATCCGAAGCGCGGCAAGATCTATCAGGAGTACGTGGCTGAAATACGTGATTCCCATGGCCGGATCGTGCTTCGCCGCGAGCTTGCATCGACATTTTTTTCCCAGGTAAAGATCAAGCCGGCGGGGGACGCACAGCTATGAGTTTACCGATCGATGACTTGCAGCCCGGCGACATCCGGTGTTCCAAATTCCGCAAGCTGACCATGGCGCGGGCGCTCGCTCTGTCCGGCGGCCCGCTCGACATGCCCGGCTGGCCGGATAAAAACTTGCATACCGATGCCGAGGTCGCCAGATCGACGGGGTTGCCGGACGTGGTCGTGTCGGGCACTCAATGGGAAGGGCACCTGGTCGGACTGCTGGTCGAGACCTTGGGCATGGACTGGTTCAAC
The DNA here is from genome assembly GCA_964551305.1 of uncultured Burkholderiaceae bacterium. Taxonomy (GTDB): domain Bacteria; phylum Pseudomonadota; class Gammaproteobacteria; order Burkholderiales; family Burkholderiaceae_B; genus JBAZDC01. The sequence continues at coordinate 16,452 of CAZKBT010000030.1, read as the reverse complement.
GGCGGCAGCATTCAGATAAAAATACCGCGCAGCGTGCGCATCGGCGACTCGGTACGGGCCAAGCTGCGGATGGATGAATTCGTTGACCAGGGAGATCGTCGTCTTGCGAGAATGACGGTGTGGTGCGAAAACAAGCAGGGGCAGGAGGTCATGGTCGGCACGGCGGAATGCGCCGTCTCCAGGGCCGCCCGAGGACACGATAAGGTGGAGCAAATTGAAAGCGCTTAGCGAGGCACAAACCAAGACCTGGCTTCGCGGGCACGGCTTGCCCGTGCCGTGGGGCATGGCGGCGAACTCCGCCCGCGAAGCGCTGGCTTCGCAGGAGACGCGTGCGGGAAGGGCGGTGGTCAAGGCCATGATTCCGACGGGTCGCCGGGGCAAGGCGGGCGCGGTGATCATGGCGGACGACGCCGCGCAGAGGGCGGCTGCGGCCGATCATCTGCTGGGCAAGACCGTGAACGGGCACACCGTCTGCGCCGTATATCTCGAAGAACGGATCGATATCGATCACGAGTATTTCCTGTCCTTTTCCATCAGCAACGGCACGCCAACCATCCTGCTGAGCATGAGCGGCGGCATCGATATCGAGGAGACGGCGCGCGGCAATCCCGACGGATTCGTGCGCCATGATATCGACGTCGCGACGGGAATCACTCCTTGGAAAGCCACCGAGCTCTGGCTCAGAGCCGGCGCCGGCGGCAAAGTGCTGACCGCGCTGTCGGACATCACCTGCCGCTTGTTCGCGGCGTTCCGCGCGGCCGACGCCCTGATCCTTGAAATCAATCCGCTCGCCTCGGACCAGGAAGGCAGGCTTCATATCGTGGGTGCGATGATGGGAGTGGATGACAATGCCTTGTTTCGCCATCCCGATTGGCGAGCGCAAACCGGCGACCTGCCGGCCAATCCCCGTGAACACGCCGTGGCCATGGCGAACCGGCACTTCGGAGGCGGGGAGGCGCAATACGTGGAGCTGGATGGCGACATAGGCTTGTTGGTCGGAGGAGGGGGCGCCGGCCTCTACATTCACGACATGGTGATAGCCGCGGGCGGCGCGCCGGCCAACCATTGCGTGACGCCGCCCACGTCCAGTGACAATCGGAAATTGAAGGCGGTGCTGAATGCAATCTTGGAGAAACCCGGGCTGAAGGGCTTGCTGGTCGGCTTCAACTTCGCGCAGATGGCGCGCACCGACATCAGGGTGAGGACGCTGGTCGAGCTGCTGGAGGAAAAGCGGCTTGACACGGCGGATTTCCCCATCGTCATCCGGCTGTTCGGCGCGGGGGAGCAAGAGTCGCGCAAAATGGTCGCCGGCCGCCCCAATATCCATTATCTGCCGCGCGGAGCGACGCTGCGGGATGCCGTGCAACTGATCGTACGACTGACTTCGCCGGCGCAAGTACAGGCATAGAAGGACGCGGCATGGGCATACTCATCAATGCGGATACACGCGTGATCGTTCAGGGAATCACGGGCGCGCAGGCACGATCGGACACCGAGTCCTGCCTGAACTACGGCACGAAAGTCGTCGCCGGCGTGACGCCGGGCAGGGGAGGCGAAACAGTGCACGGCATCCCGGTGTTCGACACGGTGGAGCGCGCCATGCGCGGGCGCCGCGTGGACGCCTCGGTCATCTACGTGCCGGCAGGCATGGTCAGGCAGGCGGCGCTGGAGGCCATGGAGGCGGGAATCAAGCTGCTGGTCGTGACCGCCGAATACGTGCCCGTTCACGATGTCATCGAGATCATCGGGGTCGCGCGCAGGAACGGCGTCCTGCTCGTGGGCTGCAACACGAACGGCCTGATCTCCCCGGGCGTAGGCAAGCTCGGCGGGGTCGGCGGCCCGCATCCCGACGAAATTTATGCGCCCGGCCGCGTCGGCGTCGTGTCGCGCTCCGGCGGCATGATGGCTGAGATCGCGCTGGCATTGTCGGCCTCGGGCATGGGCGTATCCTCATCGATCGCCATGGGGGGCGACGAGCTCACGGGGCTCGCAATGTCCGACTACCTGGCCATGTTCGACGAAGACGATGAAACCGACGCGATCGTGCTGTTCGGGGAACCAGGCACCGTCAACGAGGAGGGCGTCGCCGAGCTCGTGGCCGCCGGCCGGTTCCGCAAACCGGTCGTTGCCCTGATAGCGGGCGAATTCCAGGAACGATATCCGGCGGGGATGAGCTTCGGCCATGCCGCCGCGATGATTACGGACAGCAATAAAAGCGCGACCGCCAAGCGCGCCATGCTGGCCGATGCCGGGGTGCGCGTGGCGGCAACGCTGGACGACATCCCGGATATGATCAGGCGCGCTTTGCAATAGCGCCGTGCACTTCCACCATCATAAGGAGACGACAATGCGCAACTCATTCATAAAGCGGGCCCTTCTTTGTGCATCATTGTTGTCCGGGCTGACGATGATGCCGGCCTCGGCCGCCAACGCGGCCAACGACTACCCGTCGCGGCCGATCACCATGATCGTGCCTTATTCGGCGGGGGGAAATACGGACGTTATCGCCCGTTTGCTGGCGCAGCGCCTGGGCGAGTCGATGGGGCAGCAGGTGATCGTGGACAACAGGCCGGGAGGCAATACCCTGATCGGCACCGAGGCCGTCGCGCGCTCCGCGGGGGACGGCTACACGATACTCCTGACCACGCTGACGTTTGCGGTGCTCCCCAGCCTGTACAAGCAGCTGCCGTTCGACACGCTCAAGGATTTTTCCCCTATTTCGCTGGCGGTCACGCTGCCCAACGTTCTGGTGATCAACAAGGAGGTGCCGGCGCAAACGCTTCCCGAACTCATCGACTACGCCAAGAAACACCCGGGGAAGCTGAATTATTCCTCCACCGGCAGCGGGACCTCGCCGCATCTTTCCATGGAGCTGCTCAAGCACATGAGCGGCATCGACGCCGTGCACGTGCCCTATAAAGGCGGAGCCCAGGCGATGACGGACCTGCTCGGCAACCAAATACAGGCTCAGTTCATCGGCCTGCCGGTCGCGCTGCCGGTGATCGAAGCCGGGAAATTGACGGCGGTGGGCGTAACGAGCGAGAAGCGCTCGGAAATCGCGCCGGAGATTCCGGCGATCGCCGAATTCCTGCCGGGGTATGCGATGAATCCCTGGTTCGGAATCCTGGGCCCCAAAGGCATGCCGGCAGCCGTCGTCCAGCGTCTTCAGGAAGAAATCGCCCGCGTCCTGCGGGAACCCGAGGTGAAAAAGCGGTTGCAGCAACTGGGCGCTGAGCCGGTCGGAAGCACCCCTGAATCATTCGCCGAGCACATCAAGAACGAGATAACGCTTTATCAGGGCATCATCGACGCGGCGGGAATCAAACTGGAATGAGGCGGACGGGCTTCGCGGTTCGTTTCGCGCTGTTCGCGCGAGCGGACCGTGCTGCTCGTCAGGAACGAGGGCGGGCAACGGGAGAGCGCGGTCCATGATCTTTGTTTGTTCCGTCTATCTATTATTTAACATAATATACATTATGCGTATTTTGAGGTGGCCAGATTATCCAGAATCGGACAGTCGGGTCTGTTGTCGCCATGACAGCATGCGCTCAGCAGCGCGACCTGATCCCTGATGGATTGCAGCTTGGCGATATCCTCGTCCAGTTCATGCAGGTACTGCTGCGCCAATTGCTTGACGTCGGCGCTTTTGCGATGCTTATCCTGCCACAATGCCATGAGCTGGCGTATCCGTTCCAGGGAGAACCCGAGATCGCGGGACCGTTTGATGAAGCGCAGCATCTGCACGTCGCGGTCGCCGTATTGCCGATAGCCCGCCGACGAGCGCTGAATCGTCGACAGCAGCGCGATGTCTTCGTAGTACCGTATCATCTTGGCGCTGACGCCCGATGCCTCGGCGGCTTGTCCAATATTCATCGCTGTCCCTTTATCCTGGTGGTTGCGGCAACGCGGCGCCCCACGCGCCCCATGCGCTTGACCTTACGACAATGGCAAGGTTTATCGTGTCCCCGGTTCAACGTCAAATGGAGAAAATCATGGTTGAGTTTACAGTTAAAGATATGACCTGCGGCCACTGCGTGGGCACGATAACCAAGGCGCTGAACGGCGCTCTGCCCGGCGCGACGGTCAACGTGGAGCTGGCCCGGCATCTCGTGCGGGTCGAGGGCGTCGATGACGTCCAGGCGGTGGCCGACGTCATCCGCCAAGCCGGCTACACGCCCGAAGCGCATTGCTGACCGCCTATATGCCGGGCACGCGGTAGCGGCGCAGCCGCAACGCGTTGCCCAACACGAAGACACTGGACAAAGCCATGGCGCCCGCGGCGAATATGGGCGAGAGCAACGTGCCGTTGACCGGATACAGTATGCCGGCCGCGACCGGTATCAGCGCGGCGTTGTAGGCAAAGGCCCAGAACAGATTCTGATGAATGTTGCGGATCGTCGCTTTGGACAGGGCGATGGCATCGGGCACGCCCTTCATGTCGCCCGACATCAACACCACGTCCGCGGCTTCGATCGCCACGTCCGTGCCCGTTCCGATGGCGATTCCCACCTGCGCCTGCGCCAGAGCGGGCGCGTCGTTGATGCCGTCGCCCACGTAAGCCAGGACGCCGTGCTCGTCCTGCAGGCGCTTGACCGCATCGACCTTGCCCTCGGGCAGGACTTCCGCGATGACCTCGTCTATTCCCAGCTTGCGCGCGATGGCCTCGCCCGTGCGCCGGTTGTCGCCGGTAATCATGGCGACTTTCAGCCCCTGGCCGTGCAGCGCTCGTATGGCCGCCGCCGTGGTCTCCTTGATCGGATCGGAAACCGCGATCATCGCCGCCAGCTTGCCGCCGATGGCGGCGTAAAGCGGCGTTTTACCCTCGTCTCCCAAGCGTCGCGCCGTTTCCTGAAACGCATCGACGTCCAGCCCCAGCTTTCTCATATAACGGTCCGCGCCGATATCGACGGCCTGTCCGCCAGCCATGGCGCGCACGCCATAACCCGTTACCGACTCGAAGTCGTCCAGCGCCGGCAGGCTCAGCCCTTCCGACTTGGCCGCCGTCACGATGGCGTTGGCGATGGGATGCTCGGATCGGGATTCGACGGCGGCGACCTTGCTCAGCACGTCGGCGCGGTCGAAGCCGTCCGCCAGCGCGAAATCGGTCAGCTCCGGTTTGCCCTTGGTCAGGGTCCCGGTCTTGTCCACGGCGATCACACGCACGTTCCGCAGGGATTGCAGCGCTTCGCCGCGGCGAAACAGCACGCCCAGCTGCGCCGCCCTGCCCGTTCCGACCATGATGGAAGTCGGCGTCGCCAGGCCCATGGCGCACGGGCAGGCGATGATGAGCACCGCGACGGCGTTGACCAGCGCGAACGTCAGCGCCGGCGACGGGCCCGCCCACAGCCAGATCGTGAAAGTCAACAAGGCGGCGAGTATCACGGCCGGCACGAACCACATCGTGATGCGATCGACGAGACCTTGTATGGGCAGCTTGGCGCCCTGGGCCTGCTCCACCAGTTTGATGATCTGTGCCAACAAGGTATCGCCGCCCACGCCCGTGGCTTTGAATGTCAAGCCCCCCTTTTGATTGACCGTGCCGCCGATGAGCGTGTCGCCCTCTTGTTTTTGCACCGGCACGGGCTCGCCGCTGATCATCGATTCGTCGACGTAGCTCGCGCCCTGGGTAACGATGCCGTCCACGGGAATCCGCTCGCCGGGACGCACGTCGATGATGTCGCCCACGCGCACGTCTTCGATTGGAACGTCGGCCACGCTGCCGTCTTCACGCCGCAGGCGGGCTGTCTTGGCTTGGATGCCCAGCAAGTGCTGGATGGCATCGGACGTCCGGCCTTTCGCCCGCGCCTCCAGGTAGCGGCCGAGCAATACCAGCGTCACGATCACCGCGGCCGCCTCGTAATACACATTGACGGTGCCGGCGGGCAACCAGCCCGGCATGAAGGTGGCGACCAGAGAATAAAGATAGGCGGCCGACGAGCCGATCGCGACCAGGGCGTTCATGTCCGGCGCCCCGCGCAAAAGCGCGGGAATGGCGACCCGGAAAAAGCGCCGTCCGGGGCCGATCAGCACCAGGGTCGTCAGCACGAACTGGATGGTCCAATTCAGCGTGTTGCCCAGTGTATGGACGATGTAGTGATGCAGGGCGGGAATCATGTGCGCGCCCATTTCCAGAACGAAAACGGGCAGCGTCAATATCAGAGCGGCGAGCAATGAACGCTTCAATTCGCCTTGTTCCCGAGCCTGGCGGGCCGACATGGATGCCGTGGCGCTGTCTTGCGCCTGCGCGATTCGCGACGCATAGCCCGCCCTGCGCACGGCTTCGACCAGTTGGTCGGGGCTGACGCCCTCTTGCACATGGAGATGGGCGCGGCCCGTCGCCAGATTCACCGAGGCTTGCGATACGCCGGGCGTAGCCAGCAAGGCGCGTTCGACCCGGCCGACGCAGGATGCGCAGGTCATCCCTTCGATGTCCAGGTCGATCTCGGTTTGCGCCACGCCGTATCCGGCCTTGCGTATCGCTTCGGTGATCGCTGCGCGGTCCGGATTGTCCGAAAAATCGACGTTGGCCTGCGAGGTGGCTAGATTGACCGAGGCACTGGCTACGCCCGGCACGCCGAGGATGGCGCGCTCCACCCTTCCGACGCAGGATGCGCAGGTCATGTCCTGCACGGTGAACGTCATGCTTCGCGACGGCGCCGGGCGGGATAACGTGGAGGTCGTACTGTCCATGATGTGTTCCTGTTGTGGCATGATAACGGACACGATAAAGCTTGCCATCATGGTAAGGTCAAGCGGCATATTGCGAGGTTTCTTATAGCTTCAAGAAATAAGAAACGATGAAACTATTCGTTCGTTTCTTTTGAGCCGGGCGGTATGCTGCCTCATTAGCCTGCCGGTTGGAGCCCTTTAGCATGAGTATCGAAGTACGCAACATACAAAAACGATTCGGGGACTTTGTGGCGCTCGACAATGTGTCGCTCGCGTTTCCGGACGGCCAGTTGACCGCCTTGCTGGGGCCGTCCGGCTGCGGCAAGACCACGCTGCTGCGCATCATCGCCGGCCTGGAGCAGCCTGATTCCGGCCAGGTATTCCTGGGCGACGAAGACGCTTCCGAACAGCACGTGCGCGAACGCCAGGTGGGTTTCGTTTTTCAACACTATGCCTTGTTCCAGCACATGAGCGTATTCGAGAACATCGCGTTCGGCTTGCGGGTCAAGCCGCGCAGGCAGCGTCCGTCCGAAGCCCGGATCAAGGAAAAAGTCATGCAGCTGCTCTCGCTGGTCCAGCTGGACTGGCTGGCCGACCGCAAGCCCTCGGCGCTTTCGGGCGGGCAGCGGCAACGCATCGCGCTGGCCCGCGCCTTGGCCGTGGAGCCGCGGGTGCTATTGCTGGACGAGCCTTTTGGCGCCCTGGACGCGAAAGTGCGCAAGGAATTGCGTCGCTGGCTGCGCCGCTTGCACGATGAGCTGGCCGTCACCAGTATTTTCGTGACGCACGACCAGGAAGAGGCGCTTGAAGTCTCCGACGAAATCGTCGTGATGAACCGTGGCAACGTCGAGCAGATCGGCTCGCCCGAAACTGTGTACAACCGCCCCGCCACGCCGTTCGTCTACGGCTTCCTGGGCAATGTGAATCTGTTCCATGGGCGAGTGCGGAACGGAACGCTGCAAACGGGCGATGCTTCCTTCGATGCCCCCGAGCACCTCGAAGCCGACGGCACGCGAGGCACGGCGTATGTTCGCCCGCACGATCTGCACATCGAACGCTACAGCGCGGGCGCCGAAGGCGTCATCGCCAAGCTCGAACACATCCACGCGATCGGTCCAGCCGTTCAGCTCGAGCTGCGCAGGCAGGATACGGATGATCTGGTCGAAGCTACGGTTTCCAGGGAAAGGCTGGCTGAATTGGGGCTGCAAGAAGGCGAAGTGCTGGTGCTGCGCCCCCGGCAGGTCCATATCTTTCTGGAGCAGGCCGCCTGACGGCTGGGATTCTCCCTATTTGTACGATCGCGACAGCGCCGTATGCAGCTGCACCGGCTCTATCGTGCTCAAGCCCTTATAAGGCCGGTCATAGGCGGTAATCAGAAATATGGTCACGCCGAAGCCAAGGCTGAATAGTCCCAACGCCACGTTGCGGCTGCGCTTTGCGCCGTAATGAAGCTCCGCGATCACGCAGGCCGACACGAACAAGAGTATGAATACCGCCACCCACTTGGGCCCGCGCGTGGACGACTGCGCGATCGCCAGGCGTTTGTCGCGGGCCACCTCGATGTTCTTGACGTAATGACGCAATTCCTGCCCGATTGCGGCATGACGAAAATCGGTCGACCTGTTCTCGATTCGATGGGCGTCGAGCATGAGGTCATTGAGCGCCTGATCCGCAATCGGGCTATCCAGCCCCTCGTTCATGACATGCCACTCGTCGTCGAGCACCGCTTCGGTGTAAAGGCGCAGGTTGGACAGCATTTTCTCGCCCTCGGCGGCGGGCAGATATTTGCTGATGCGCACGATGTCGCTCAGCGCCGCTCCCTCCTCTTCCAACGCGGCGCGACCGTTTTCGTCCATTTTCCAGATGTCGGACGCCACGAAGGCGATCACCATCCCGGTCGGCAACAGAATCCCCGACAGCATGGTCGTAACGATGCCGGCGCTGCCGCGCAAGGGGTAGACCAGGCGAACGAACCTGATGAAGAAAACGGCCAGGAGGCTCACGATGGACACACTGAGAATGCTGACGAGCAACAGCCAGAAGTAGTTGCCTTGCTCATGCAATAATTCGTACATATGCGCGGTATTCTCCAGGTAGCCGTGCCGGGCTAGCGCGTCAGGAAGATGGCGCCCGCCACGATCAAAACACAACCCATCCAACGGGCGGCGGATACTTTCTCTTTCAGGATGATAAACCCTGCGACCGTGGCCAGCATCATCGAGGTTTCACGCAGCGGCGCGACCAGGCTGACCGAGGCGCCTTGCTGCAGGGCGTATAGGACCAATATGTAGGCCATCGGCGATAAAAGGCCGACGAACATGGCCAGTCTCCAATATCCTTTCATCGCGTCGAGGAAACGGCGCGGCCTGTAAATGGCGCGCGGCGCCATCAATGCCGCGGCGCCCGCGCTGGAGAACCAATCCAGAACCACCGGCACCACCATTAGAGTTTGTACCGTATACGCGTCCGTCACGCTATAACAGGCTATGAACAAGCCCGTCAGCAATCCCCAGCGCACGCCGACCCATGCCTGGGGGCTGGAAAACTGGCGCAGGTTCGCCTGGGTGGCGATCAGCAAAATACCGCATACGACGGTCACGATGCCGGCCACGCGGCTGAGCGTCGCCGTTTCACCCAGGATGGCGAATGCGGCCAGGGACGATAACAGCGGCCCCGTCCCCCGGGCTATGGGGTAGATCACCGACAGGTCCGCCCGCTGATAGCCGCGCGAAAGGCACAGGCTGTATCCCAAGTGCAGTACGCAAGACAGGACGATGAATGCCGCAACCTTGGGCGACCAGGCCATGCCCTCTATCCACAAGACGTAAATGACCCAGGGCGCGTAGAACGCGGCGGAGAACAGGCGGTAAGCCAGCACGAAGGACGCGCCGGCGGCCGCGGCGCGCTTGGACAGAAGATTCCAGCCGGCATGCAATGCCGCGGCCAGAATGACCAGCGCAATGAGTTCGGGCTTCATCGCTCAGTCATCGCATGCCGAAGGAGAAACGCCGGGAAAGCGGATCAAAGAATCTCGCGCAAAACTTCCACGGGACGGGCAAGGCGGGTTCCTTTCGCCGTAGTGACGAACGGCCTGTTCAACAGAACGGGATGGGCGGCCATCGCATCCAGAAGCGCTTCGTCGCTCAATGAAGCATCATCGAGTCCGAGTTCCTGGTATACGGGCTCTTTGCCGCGCATGGCCTGCCTGACCGTCAACCCCGCATCGGCGATCAATTTCTTCAACTCGGCGCGATTCAGCGGCGTTTTCAGATAGTCGACCACGTCGATGGATTCGCCGTGTTCCTGTAGCATCTGTAATGCATTTCGCGACGTGCTGCAGCGGGGATTATGATAGATTGTGGACATGGCAGACCTGATTCACTATACGAAGAAACAACGCTAAGCATAGCATCCGTCGACGCTGATCCAGGATGATTTCACCCATGACGAACGCCTATTCTTTTTCAGCGGCCTTGCTGGATGGCACGGACACCGCGCTTTCGCGCTTTCGGGGCGACGTGCTGCTGATCGTCAACGTCGCCTCGGAATGCGGCTTCACGCCGCAGTATGCCGGACTGCAGGAACTCCATTCACGCTATCATCGGCGCGGCTTTTCGGTGCTGGCGTTTCCTTGCAATCAATTCGGCGCCCAGGAGCCGGGCGATGCGCAGGCGATCGGTGAATTCTGCGACAGCCGCTACCATGTGCGGTTTCCGGTCTTCCAGAAGATCGACGCGAACGGCAAGCGCGCCCATCCCTTGTTCGCCTGGCTGGCCAAGGAAAAACCGGGCGTGCTGGGCACCGAGCGCATCAAATGGAATTTCACGAAATTTCTCGTCGATCGCCAGGGGCGCGTCGCCCATCGTTATGCGCCCGCGACGCCTCCGGAAAAGCTCGGCGCCGACATCGAGGCGCTCCTGGACGAGTCTCCCGTCGATTAGCGCAAGCCTGGCTTCAAGATTGCGGAGCGCGCGATTCATTCAATTCCGGGGTTTCAGCGTCGTCAATAGCCAGGCGGCCAGCGCACAGGCGGCAAGAACAAGGCCCAACTGCTGTGCCAGGCCGGCGGCCCCAAGCATCAAGCCCAGCAGCAAATAATAGGCCAGCCCGAACAACGCGCCGGCGGCTCCAGCCTGCTCACGATAGTGACGCAAAGCCTGGCTCAATACATTAGGAATCGCAATGCCGTAGGCGACGACGACGCCGGCGACCGGCGCCAGGATCCATGCCGAGTTCTGCAAGCCCCATGCGGCAAGCCCGGATAGCAGCGCCAGGCGGCAAGCATGGCGCACCAATCGTTCGGGGTCGAGGCCCGCGGCCAGTAATCGCCGGTTCAGCAGGCTGCCGGATAGCGAGGCGAGTGCCAGTAGCAATCCGGTCCACCCAAACGCTCTGGACTCCCAAGCCAGCTGCTCGAAAAGAAACGGAGCGAGGCTGTAATAGCTGAAGATCATCGTATTGAACAGCGAAACCAGCATTGCATTCCGCCAGAGCGAACCGTCGCGAACCATGCGAACGGCCAGGTGGTCCAAGCGGGATCTGACGACATGCGCCGGCCGAGTTTCCGGCAGAGCGGCGGCGGTAAGCGTCAGCAGAAGCACCGCCAGCAACAACAGGGCAACAAATACCCCGGTATGGCCGTAAAGGCTCACGATCCAGCCACCGCTCACCAACCCGAATACCGGGCTTACTGCCAGGGCGGCGCCCATGATCGAAAATACGCGGGCCAGCTTTGCCGATTCGTATGCGTCCCGCAGCATGGTTTGCACCACGACAGACCCCGCCGCGGCCCCCAGGGCCGACACCATTCGAGCCAGCAGCAGAACGGTGAAATCCGTCGCGAGGATGGCCAACACGGTTCCGGACCAATAGCAGGCCAACCCGGACATCATGGCGCGGCGTCGGCCGACGTGGTCGCTCAGCCAGCCCCATAACGCCACACCCATGGCAAAGGCGACAAAATAAACTGAAAGCGTCTGGGCGGCGCGCTCACTGCTCACATTGAACGAAAGAGCGATGCTCGGTAATGCGGGACTGTAGATGGTTTCCACGAGTTGTGGAAACATGATCAGCAATGTCAGCAACCACAGCGGTGGCCGATTAATGGTATTCATGGCGCTGTCCGAAGTAAAGCGGGGATGGGCGCCATTATTTCCTAAGACATGGGTGTCTGATTACAATTATCAAGACTAAATATATAAAATAACGGACATCATGGCGAAAATTCATCAAGATCAGTTTTTTGACGCGGACAGTTTCGATGTTCCGGTAATCGGTATTGCAGCCGACGTGGGGCTGCACGATTCCGGCCGACACGTCCATCTCCGCCATCAATTGCTCTTTTCCGCGGCGGGCAGCATCACGATCGAGCTGGAGAAAACGTTGTGCCTGCTTCCGCCTCGCCGAGCGGCATGGATCCCCGCAGGCACGGCTCATCGTGCGATCATGCGCGGCGTCATGGCTTACCGCTCTTTGTATTTTTCGACCTCGTTGCCGTTTTCCGGCCTGCCGTTGCAAATCGTGGAGGTCAATCCTCTTTTTTTCGAAGTCATTGAGCGGATGGCGTTCTGGCCCTGGGAAATGCCGGTTGAGCGACAGGCCAGCCTGATCACCGTATTTAGCGAGGAATTACAAGCGGCGCGTAGCGAAAACTGGAGATTGCCGTTTCCCGTGGATACGCGCCTGTGTTCCTGGCTGGACGGCGTGCGACGGGGCGAACCGCCTCCGCGGCTGAATCAATTGACACGGCGAGTGGGCGCGTGCGAACGCACGATCAGTCGAATTTTTATCAGGGATACGGGTATGAGTTATCAGAGCTGGCGCCAGCAATGGAGGCTGGTGAAGGCCATGGAAATGATGGCTGATGGATCGAACGTCAATCAGGTGGCGTCGCAACTGGAATTTGCCAGCGACAGCGCATTCATTGCTTTTTTCCGAAAGCATGCCGGGGTTACGCCGTCACGTTACATGCAAAAGCGCCCGGGCTGAAAGTGAGCCGGCGACTTTCGCTATAAAATCACAACTCCACTCGTAAAATCCGCCGCAGCCAGGCTTCTACAGCATGTCCTGAAAGGATTTCAAATGATAGATTTCTATTATTGGACGACGCCCAACGGTCATAAAATCACCCTGTTTCTTGAAGAAACCGGCCTTCCCTATACCTTGCACCCCATCAACATCGGCAAGGGCGAACAGTTTCAGCCCGAATTTCTCAAGATAGCGCCGAACAACCGGATCCCCGCCATCGTGGACAGAGCGCCGGCGGATGGCGGCGATCCCGTGCCGCTGTTCGAATCCGGGGCCATCCTGCTGTACCTGGCGGAAAAAACCGGCCGACTCCTGCCCGCCGACATGCGCGGCCGCGCGCGGGTGTCGCAATGGCTGTTCTGGCAAATGGCTGGGCTCGGCCCCATGGCCGGCCAGAACCATCATTTCAACGCCTACGCGCAAGAGAAAATACCCTACGCCATCGATCGCTATGTGCGTGAAACGGCCAGGCTGTACGGCGTCATGAACAAGCGGCTGGCCGACCATGAATACCTGGCCGGCGATTATTCGATCGCCGACATGGCCTGCTACCCGTGGATCGTTCCGCATGAGCGCCAGGATCAGGATCTGAACGATTTCCCGCATCTGAAGCGCTGGTTCGAGGCGATCGCGCAACGCCCGGCCACGATCAGGGCGTATGAGATAGCCGACCAGATCAATACCGAGCCTTCCGTCAACGACGAAGAATCACGGCGCATCCTGTTCGGCCAGGATGCCGGAACCATCAAATAGGAAACCGTTTTACCATGCCTGCCATCAGACGTTCACTACGACCGGGTACGATCGTGGCTTCCTGCCTGTTGTTGGCCGCGTGCGCCAGCGGCCCCTCTTCCACGATCTCCTTGATACCCGATCAGACCGAGGATGTATCCCGCAAAGAAGGCGTATTCACCCAAGCCGTCAAATGGAAGAAGACCAAGCCCGGCTGCATGGGCGAATGCCCCACGCTGGAAGTCGACAGCCAGGTCTTTCCCGGCATCCCGAAACTGACGGAGCTCGTCGACCATGCCCTGGCCATGATGACCGGCGTCGAAGGCAGCGCGCCGCCGGAATTTTTGAACATCGCCGAATTCGAATCCTATTATTGGGAAACCGCCGCCTCCAAGGATACGACCCTGCTCGCCGCGAAAACCCGTTACCGCAGCAAAGACCTGACGGTCATCGAACTGAGCTCCTGGCAATATTTCACGGGCGCGGCACACGGCATCTCGGCCACGCAATTCCTGAATTGGCGCAACAGCACCGGGCGGGTGCTCGGCATGGACGACGTGCTTCGACCCGGAAAGCGGCCGCAGTACGTGGCTGCCCTGCGCGGGGCGCACCAGGCATGGCTGGCGACGAACCCCGATTTCCAGGCCGATCCGGACGGCTATCAACGGCTGTGGCCATTCCAGGAAAACGACAATTTCGCGTTTACGGATCACGGCGTGGTGATCAAATACGACTCCTATGCGATTGCGCCCTATTCCCACGGTCAGCCGGAGCTGACCATTCCATACTCGGCGCTGCGCGATGTCCTGCGGCCAGAGTTCCTGCCGAGCTAGGCTCCGCGATCAGGGAGCGGCATTGTCGTAATCACGATCCAGGTTGAAGTAGCCTCCGCCGGCGGGGGCGTCGCGTTGCGCGCCGCTCGCCGCGCCCCGGGATCCCGTCTCCGGTCCCGCTTCGGGCGCGGAGGGCTTGGTCAGATCCACCGTGCCTATCCGCCCTTCTTTTCCTTGTCCCGCGGATTGCGCCTGGGCCACGCGTTGTTTGCGAACCCGCTCTATCAGATCGTCTAGACGGGCGGCCAAGCGGGTATGCTGCTTCAAGCGCGCCCAATCCGCAGCAGTCTGCTTCTGGGCGTTGATCGCAGTCGGATCCGCTCCGGCGCCCAGCAATAGCTGTACCGTTGCCTCGCTGCCGGCATAGGCCGCCATCATCAAAGGTGTGGTGCCGTCCGGGCCCGGCGCGTTGATGATGGCCTTGTGCCTGATCAGCATTCGAGCCGTTTCGACCTTGCCCGTCGACGCCGCATAATGCAACGGCGTCCAGCCCAGGCGATTGACCTGCGCGCCGCGTCGTATGAGCGCTTCGGCGCGCTTCGTCTCGCCGACGACCGCCAGGTACATCAAGGGCGTCTCCTGGTTGGTGTTGACGGCATTGACCTCGAGATCGCGGCGCGCGGCCAAGTAATCATAGACCGCCCAGGCCTGGTCCCGAATGGCCTGCATGACGGCGGGCTGGCCTCTTTCATTGACTGCGTTGACGTCCACGCCGCGCGCCACCTGAGTCTTCACGGCATTGACACGGTCGTTGGTGATGCCGACCCACCAATCGGAGTCCGCCTGCGGGGCGGCATGGGCCGGGATGGCGGAACCAAGGGCAAACGCAACGACAAGCCGCGGCAATATCGTGCCGGCTCGAAAGAATGGCGTCCACCGCCGGTTCCACGCCTTTCGCCATGCGGGCGTGCGCGATACGGAGGGTTTTGCGGTCGGAAAGACGTCCTGGATCATGAGCAGTCGGTGTGGCAATATAAGTAAGAAACAAAGGACTAGTATAAAGAACTAAATATAAGCCATTACTTTAACTAAACCGAATTAACTTTATAATATAACCTATTGTTTTTCATAAAAATTACTCATTCAAGTCAGCTTTTACGAAGAGTAAAGCAAATGGAGCGCCTATTTTCTTCAAATAATTTTAGATAATTTACTTTAGATAATTTACTTTAAGTAAAATACTTGAAATTACCTATATATCTTATTGAATAAATTAAAGAAATTTCTTGTTGAACTATTCGCCACGTCTGCCGGACTACAACCTTTCAACTCCGCAATTTTTTCCGCCACGTGGATCACCTTGGAAGGATCGTTCAATTTGCCGCGAAAGGGAACCGGCGCCAGATACGGAGAATCCGTTTCGATCAGCAGCTTTTCCAAGGGAACCTTCCTGGCCAGCTCATGCAGCGTTTCCGCCTTCTTGAAAGTGACGATACCCGAAAGCGAAATATAGAAGTTCATCGCCATCGCCGCCTCGGCCACCTCCCAGCTTTCCGTAAAGCAGTGCATCACGCCGCCGACCTCGGCCGCGCCTTCTTCCCGCATGATGCGCAACGTGTCCGCGCTGGCCGAACGGGTATGGATGATCAGCGGCAAGCCGCTTTGGCGGGCAGCGCGGATATGGACGCGAAACCGTTCGCGTTGCCAATCCAAGGGCTCGTCCAGGCGGAAATAGTCCAGGCCCGTCTCGCCGATGGCGACCACTTTGGGGGATGAGCCTGCCAAAGCGACCAGCTGGCCGATATCGGGTTCCGGCGTGTCTTCGTAGTCGGGATGAACGCCCACTGATGCATAGAGATGGTCATGCGGCGCCACCAGCTCCATCAATCGCGGCCAGTTCGGCAGATTGACGCTGACCACCAGCGCATGGCTGACCTGGTTTTGCGACATGCGCTGTAGAATGTCTGGCAGGTTTTGGGCCAACTCGGGAAAATCCAGGTGGCAATGAGAGTCTACGTACATAAAAAAATCTGAACAGAATGAGGTCGGGCATGATCGCCCGCGCCATGCGAACGCATGGCGCTAGTTTACTGCGCTTGGGGACGGCAGGCCGCGGCGAGGCGTTCGAGGGCGCTGTGAATGAACAATTTGGCATTCAGGGGATGGCCGGCTATCGCGCGCTGTTGCGTCAGCCAGCGCAAGGTTTCGGCCAAGCTCGCCGCACCGGCCTGCGAAGCAAACCGCGAAATAA
>CAZKBT010000029.1:0-40072 GCA_964551305.1 uncultured Burkholderiaceae bacterium | reverse complement strand
ATCATCCTGGGCGGCGGCGTGCTGGAGCAGCGCGTGGATATCGAGTACGGCGGCGTGCTGTATGGACTGAACGGCAGAGCCGTCCTGTCCACGGACAGGACGACTTCCAGCTTCGTCAACAATGGCGGAACGCTGAGAGGCGACGTGATCCTGGGCGGCGGCCGGTTCAATTTGCTGGTCAATGAGCCGACCGGTGTTCTCGAATCGGCCGCCCTGATTGATGTCGGCGCGGGCAATACGTTCGAGAATCATGGCGTGTTCAGGCCGGGCGGCCATGGCCGCGGTACGGTAACGCGCATCATCGGCAACTATCGCCAGATGGGTTACGGCGCGGGCGGAGCGCAAGGCGTTTACGAGCCCGATGTGGATTTCCGGCAGGGCGGCGCCGGCCTGATGAGCGTGGAGGGACAGGTCGTGCTGGACGGTGTCATCAGGCCCAGAGGGCGTCACCCGTTACCTCGCCGGCTGATACCCATCATACGCACGCAGGGTCAAGGTCATGGCATCCGGATGGAGGAAACCTTGCGCGTGGATAGCCCGCTGATCTATACCTATACCTTGAACAGGTCTGGCGACGCGGAGCTCGACGTGGGTGTGACGGCGGACTTCACCAAGCTGACGGGGTTGTCCGAGGAGCAGGCCGGGCTTGCGGCGAATATTCAGAGCAAATGGGACAATGCGCCGGAAGAGTTGCTTCAGGATTACGCCGAGGTTTTCGATCATTTCACCAACGTGCGCACGGCGGACGAATATCGCCGGGCGCTCACCGAGGTCGCCAATGATACCCAGCAAGCGTCCGCTTCCGTTCTGCCGGGTAAAAACCGCTCCTTCGTCCAGTTGATGATGAGTTGCCCGGAGTCGCGCGCCGATGACGCATTGTTGTATGAAGGTAGCTGCTACTGGATGCGCGTGGTGAGCAATGACTCCAGGCTCGAGCAATCGGATCAGAACCAGGGTTTCCACGGCACCGGCATCACTTACCAGATCGGGGGACAAAAGGAACTGGCCCCAGGCCTGGTTCTGGGCGGTTCCTTCGCCTACGAAAACTTCCGCAGCCGTGCCGTCGGCGCGTCCGTGCAGACCGATGGCGGGTTGTTCAGCGGCGGCGTAGCGCTCAAGCGCCAGCGCGGCCCGTGGTTGTTCGCCGGCGTGCTGACGGCGGGCCGCGGTACATATGACACGCGACGCGCCCTTGCCGTTTCAGGAACGGACCGCATCGCCGAAAGCCGATGGCGGTCCCGGCACATGGGCATGCGTTTGCGTGCGTCCTATACGCATGCGCAACCCGACTGGTACATCAAGCCCTTGTTCGACGTGGACCTGGTATATCAGCGCGTGCCGGGTTACAGCGAGACGGGAGCCGGAGCCTTCGATCTGGACTTTCAAGACGCCAGCCGGTGGACCGCCACGTTGACGCCGACGCTGGAGGTCGGCGGTCGCGTCTTTCTCAAAGGCGGCGTTTTGCGGCCCTATTTCTCCGTAGGCGCCAGCTGGATGTCCGATAGCTCGTGGGTTGTAGACGCCCATTTGCAAGGCGATCCTCTGCGCGAAAGCTTCCGCCTGCGCACGAGCCTGCCCAAGGCCATGGGCGAAGTGAAGGCGGGGGTCGAGCTGGTCAGCGGTGGAGGCTACGAGGTCAAGGCGGAATACGACCTGCGTTTTGCCAAGGGCTATGTGAGCCGGACCGGTATGTTGCGCATGGCGGTCCGTTTTTAAGCAGGCAGCCGGGGCGGCCGCGTCGGCAAGCGGACTTGCGCTCGTCCGAGGGGCTAGCGCCGGCGCGTAGCGGCGGTGGCGCCGGCGGGGCGGCCCGCGATATGGCGGAACGTGATGCGGCCCTTGCTCATATCGTAAGGCGACATTTCCAGCGAGACTTTGTCGCCGGCGAGTATGCGGATGTGGTGCTTGCGCATTTTACCGCCGGTATAAGCGATGACGGGATGCCCATTATCCAGGGTCACGCGAAAGCGTGAATCGGGCAGGACTTCGGTAACGAGACCACCCATTTCTATCAGTTCTTCTTTGGCCATAGTGTATTCCTGTAAACGTTGATCGATGGGCTGCGCGCGCCGTTGGCGGCAGGCAGCGTACCCGCGAGCGTCGCGTCGGATTTTTCGCGGCGTTGTATCGTGAAGATGGCTCGGACTGCCGGGGGGATGACGGTAGCCGTCAGCGCGGCTGCGGGGTGAAAGATGGCGCAACGAGCGACATCGCCGGATGAGATTAGGTTGGATTTTACCGATTTCCTCCGAGTGTAACACATGTCGGTGGCGAATACCCGACCTTATCGGAAAGCCCGCTGATTTTTTAGTACTTGTATGCATTTCGTAACGTAATGGGTCATAATCTCGCGTTTTTTATTTCTGCAAATGATTCTCGATACGATGTGCGGGCGCACGGCGCCGTATCGGCGGGAAGCGGCTTGCAGTGCTGGAAACGCGATGACTCTAAATGCTCAGCAGCGTCTTGCTGAAAGTACGGTTGCCTGGTTGCTGCCGGTATGGTTGACCGCGGCGCTCGGCGGCGTGATGCCGAGCGCCCATGCCTCCGTCGTTTGCACGGGCGCGCCGTGCGAGATAGTCAGCAATGCCGAGACGCGGCATACGGAAATTCTGGCGCGCGGAGAAAACGGGCGTCCTGGCGAAGCGGGCCGCCTTTGGATAGGATCCGGCGCGCCGGGAGGGGATGGGCAGGACGGCGCCGACGTTACGATGGATCCAGAGGTCATGGCAGGCCATGTCACGGCTCGTCCGGGATTGGTCGTGGACGCCGGGGGCGGCCATGGCGGCGCCGGCGGATACAGTCTGTTTGCCGCGCAAGGGATGGGCGGATCGGGCGGCCATGGCGGGAACATCGTGTTGAAGCCCGGCACGCCCCGCCATGATGCCGGAGCCGGAGAGCTGTCCGTGGGCATATCGCTGGCATCGGCCGGCGGCGCCGGCGGAAAAGGGGCGGGCGGCGGCCAAGGCGGGCTGCGAGCGGTTCAGGCGGGCAGCGGCGGAAACATTGTCGCAACGTTGGAGGGAACGACGATCAGGGCCGCCGGCATTGCGCTGCGGGCCGTATCGCGCGGCGGGGATGGCGGCGAGGAGTCGTCCGGCTGGCCGGCGCGCGGGTCCGGAGCGCGTGACGGCGGCCGCGCGGGCCACGTGCGCGTGGCCGCGTCGGGAGAATACCGATCCGACAACGAAGCGGCCATCAGGATCGAGAGCGTGGGCGGGAATACGGCGTGGGGCAAAGGCGGGGCGGCGGGTGGCGCGCGTCTCGTCGTGGGGCGCCCGGACGTGTCCGGTACCGTCGTGTCGACCGGGGGCGGCAACGCGGAAGGCGTGTACGTCGGCAATCGCGGCGGCTCGGCCACGAAACGCGGCGCGGGGGGCGAGGCTGTTGCGCGTTCCGGCTTCGCGTCCGGCGACGGGCATGACCTCGAGGATGCGGCGGCCATCATAGACAATGCGCTCATCGTCACGACGGGCGACGATAGCATAGGCGTACGCGTGGAAAGCCTTGGCGGCACCGGCAAGGCGTACAGCGGCGGGAGCGCCGGCAAGGTCCATGCCGCATTGAACGGCCGCAGCAGAGTGCGCACGAGCGGCGAGCGTTCTCATGGCGTGCACGCGCAAAGCGTGGGGGGACGAAGCGAGGGCGAGGATGCTTTTTACCTGGGAGCAGGCTTCGGCGCCGTATGGGATGGGAAAAACGGCGCAGGCGGCCATGGGGGCGCCGTCGACGTATCGCTCGACGCTGACGGCAGCGCTGCGACGGAAAAGAACGCGCGGCGCGATGCCGGTGTGTTCACTGAAGGCGATTTCGCCGACGCGATTCTTGCGCAAAGCATAGGCGGCGGAGGGGGCGGAGGCGGCAAGTACTCGGTCCTCGCCACGGGTTTCAGCCTTGCCTTCGGGGTGAACGGAGAAAGCGGCGGCCATGGCGGCCCCATATCCATACGCTCGCATGGCGGCCGGATACGGACCGAAGGCACCGGTTCCGCCGCCATCCGTGCGCAGAGCGTGGGCGGCGGAGGCGGTGGCGGCAGTCATGCCACGGGCTTGACCGTCGGCATTCCTCTTGTCGTTGCGTCTTTTTCCATGGCTGTCGCCGTGGGCGGAAAAGCGGGCGAAGGCGGTGATGGAGGAAGAGTGACGCTGTTCAACGATGCCGACATCGGCACGCAAGGCGACAGCGCGCCCGGCGTCGACTTGCAGAGCATAGGCGGGGGCGGCGGACAAGGCGGTGCGACCACGGCCGGCTCGCTCGCCATGTCGTATGGCGCGAGTGTTTCGGCCACTGTCGGCCTTGGAGCGAGCGGCGGCAAGGGCGGCAGCGGGGGCGAGATCAAGCTGGCCAATCGCGGCTTCGTTGAGACGTCGGGCGCGCAATCCCCGGGCCTCGTCGTGCAAAGCGTGGGTGGCGGCGGTGGCAGGGGAGGTGCGGGCGTGTCGGTTGCGAGTTCCAAGGGCAGCCGGTCATCCGCCCTGGTCTTCAAAGCCGGAGGCGGCGGCCGGGCCGGCGGCGACGGCGGAGCGCTGGCACTGAGCAACGGCGGCATGCTGGCGACGGCGGGTGCGTTGTCGCGCGGAGTGATCGCTCAATCGGTGGGCGGCGGCGGCGGAATGGCGGCCGGCGGGGAAGGATGGGCGATGGCCGACGAAATCTCCGCCACGGTGGCCTTGGGAAGCGACGAGGGGGCGAGCGGCCATGGCGGCGCGATCGAGATCATCAATGAAGCCGCCGGCGTCATCGAAACCAGCGGACGCGATGCGGACGGCATCTTTGCTCAAAGCGTGGGCGGCGGTGGAGGCATGGTGGATCTTTTGGGAAGGGGAGCCAAGAGCGAAGCGGTAGACCCGATGGAACGGGAGCTCGAGAAGCTGAACACTCGGAGCATGCCGCCCATCAGCCTCGTGGAGGAACCGGCCGAGCAGCCCGCTAGGCCGTCCTATTCGGTGAAGGCCGGATTCGAGATAGGAGGTAAAAGCGGTAACGGCGGCCATGGCGGCGGCGTTACGGTAAAAAACGAGGGTCGCATCGCGACGCGGGGAAAAGGCGCTTCGGGCGTGTTCGCCCAAAGCATAGGCGGAGGAGGCGGCAAGGCCACAGCCAGCGGTTTCAACGCTTCGATCGGCGGCGCCATGGTCAGTGCGATGATGGGCGGCAGCGGCGGCGCATCCGGCCACGGCGGCCGGATCGATGTCGCCAATAGCGGAATGATTACGACTCGCGGTGAACGAGCCTACGCCATTTTTGCGCAGAGCGTGGGCGGCGGCGGCGGTTCGATGACGATGTTGAACAGCATTTTCGAAGGCAGCAGGCTGTCGGCCAACTTCGTCCTGGGGGGCAGCGGCGGAAGCGCGGGCGATGGCAACACGGTAACTGTGGCCAACACCGGCACGATTGCGACACATGGTTCGACGGCCGTGTCGGCGCAAAGCATCGGCGGCGGCGGGGGCGACAGTGCGGCCAGCAAGGCCGGCATGATAGTGAGTCGAAACAAAAGCGCCGAGGTGACCATTGCCATCGGGGGCAGCGGCGGGGGCGGCGGCAATGGAGGAAATGTCGCATTTACGAATGGCGGCGCTGCATCCATTACGACGCGCGGCGATCAAGCGGATGCCGTCCATTTGCAAAGCATAGGCGCTGGCGGCGGCAACGGCGGCGCGGCCGCGACCCACGCCGTGGCGGAAATGAAAGATGTCGGGGAAATGTCGCCCTTCGAGATCTTTACTATTTTCGACGCGGCGCGGCACGCGGTTGGGCCGGCTCCGGAAAACGAGCGGGCGGCACCGGACGGTCCGCCCGACTGGCGCAGGCTGTCCGTCGCGTTGGGCGGTCGCGGGGGCGTGAGCGGCGATGGCGGCAAAGTCACGGCCACGCTGGAGGCCGGCACGTTGCTGGCGACCCACGGCGATCAGGCGATGGGCATGGTGGCGCAAAGCATAGGCGGGGGGGGCGGCAAGGCGGTCGTCAGCGTAAACAATCCGTTGCGCGGCGTTCTGCCCATGGTGTTCGGACTCGGAGGCACGGGCGGCGCGGCGGGACGCGGCGGACCCGTGCGCATCGCCGGCGCGGGCGTTATCCGGACGCATGGCGCCCGTTCGCACGGAATGCTGGTGCAAAGCATAGGCGGTGGCGGCGGTGCGGTGCTGGTCAAGGACGGTTGGTTCGACGGCACCATGTCTGTCGGCTTGAAGGCGGAGAAAAGCAGGGCGGGCGATGGAAACGACGGCGGACCGGTCGAGGTCGAGCATACGGGCAGCATCCGCACCACAGGCGCGGGAGCGTACGGCATTCTCGCCCAGAGCATAGGGGGCGGCGGGGGTTACGCGGCCGATACCGCCGCTATTGCGCTGGGAGCGGAACGTCCCGCCGCATCCGGACGGGCCGAGGCAAGCGAACAGGGTAGCGGAGGCGATGTTCTGATCACTGTGGGGCCGTCCGCCCGGATCGAGACCGCGGGTGAGAATGCCGCCGCCATCTTTGCGCAGAGCGTCGGAGGTGGCGGCGGCCTATCGAACGGGATGGCGGGCGCCGACGGCGCCGATGCGACCGGCGCGGGCGGCTCGGTCGAGGTGGCGGTGGACGGCATGGTCGGCGCCTCGGGCAAGAACGCCGTGGGCATCTTCGTGCAGAGCGCGGGGGGCGGAGCCCGGCAGGAGCGGTTCGGCTGGGCGGGCGCCGATGCGCAGCCGGGATCGACCGGCGATAGCGTGGTCAGAATAGGCCGCAGCGGGATCGTGCACGGCGGCATCGGCGAGCATGCGGCGGGTGTCGTCCTGGGCGGCGGCGCGACGCGGCAGCGGGTGGACATCGAAGAAGGCGGCACGTTGTACGGGCTGAACGGCAAGGCCGTCCTGGCCGTGGACAGGACGACGCCCAGTTTCGTCAACAATGGCGGGCTGCTGATCGGCGACGTGGTCCTGGGCGGCGGCCGGGTCAACAAGCTGGCCAACCTGCCCACCGGCGTCTACGAGTCCGGCGCGGTGGTCGACGTCGGGACAGGCAACGTCTTCGAGAACCATGGCGTGTTCAGTCCGGGCGGCCGTGGCCGTCACATGACGACGCGCATTATCGGCGACTATCGCCAGATGGGCCATGGCGGCGGCGCGACGCAAGGCGTTTACGAGCCTGACGTGGATTTCCGGGAAGGCAAGGCCGACTTGGCGATCGTGCAGGGACATGTCGCGCTGGACGGCATCGTCAGGCCCCGGGGCCGCTATCAACTGCCTCATCGACGAATCGCCATTCTGCGCGCGCAAGGCCGAGGCCACGGCATCCGGATGGCAGAAACCTTGCGCGTGGACAATCCGCTGGTCTACACCTATACCTTGGAAAAGGCCGGCGATGCGCGACTCGACGTGGGCGTGACGGCGGACTTCACCAAGCCGCGGGGGCTGTCCGAAGAGCAGGCAAGCCTTGCGGCGAGCATGCAGAGAAACTGGGACACGATGCCTGCGGAGCAGTTGCGCGATTACGCCGAGGTGTTCGATCATTTCGCCAATGTGCGCACCGAGGAGGAATACCGCCGGGCGCTCACCGAGCTCGCCAACGACGCCCAGCAGGTGTCCGCGTCCGTCCTGCCGGGCAAAAGCCGCTCTTTCATCCAGTTGATGATGAGCTGCCCCGAGTTCCGCTCGGACGACGCTTCCCAGCAAGAAGGCAGTTGCTATTGGGGACGGATATTGAGCAATGTTTCCCGGCTCAAGAGCTCGGACCGGCGTGAAGGTTTTCACGGAAACGGCGCTACCTATCAGATCGGCGGACAAAAGGAATTCGCTCCGGGCTGGATCCTGGGTGCTTCGGCCGCTTACGAAAATTCTCGGCACGATGCCTCGGACACGCCCGTGCGCACGGACGGGGGACTGTTCAGCGGCGGGGTGGTGCTCAAGCGCCGGCAAGGCGCCTGGCTGTTCGCCGGTGCCCTCAATGCGGGCTACGGCACGTACGATACCCGGCGCGTCCTCGCCCTTGCGGCAGGGGATCGCGTCGCTGAAAGCCGCTGGCGATCCGTGCACGTCGGCATGCGCTTGCGCGCGTCCTACGTGCACGCGCTATCCGATTGGTATCTCAAGCCTTTGTTCGACCTGGACCTGGTATATCAGCGCGTGCCGGGCTACGGCGAAACGGGAGCGGGAGCCTTCAACCTGCATTTTCAGGATGCCAGCCGCTGGAATGCGACGCTGACGCCCGCCCTGGAGATCGGCGGGCGCGTCGACCTGAAGGGCGGTGTTTTACGCCCTTATCTGTCGGTCGGCGCCAGTTGGATGTCCGATAGCGCATGGGTCGTCGACGGCCGCTTGCAAAGCGATCCTTCGAAAGAACGCTTCCGCTTGCGCACGAGCTTGCCCAAGGTCATGGGCGAAGTGAAGACGGGGGTCGAGCTGGTCAGCGCGGAGGGTTACGAAATCAAGGCGGAGTACGACCTGCGTTTTGCCAAGGGCTATGTGAGCCGGACCGGCATTTTGCGCATGGCGGTGCATTTCTGACCGGACGAAAGGGTGAGCGTCCCCGAGGGCGTTTATTGTTTATTGCTTGACGCGCTCTCGTTCGGGTGCGCGCGCGAACGTCGCGATGAGCGCCGCGGCCAGCGCGAGCAAGGCGGCGGCGCTGAACATGACGATGACGAACGCCCGGTCGAACGCCGACCGGGCCAGCCGCGTCAGCACGGCGGCCGGTTCCGCCGGCAGCGTTTCGGCAATGAGCAGGGCTTCGTCCAGGCTGTCCAGGGCTTGCAGGGGGATCGCCAGGACCTCGGGCAGAACCAGCGTGGCGGTGTAGACGGCGGACAGCAAACTGCCCATGAGCGCGATCCCCATGGCGCCGCCCAGCTCATAGGAGACTTCCTCGATGGATGCCGCCATGCCCGACCGATGCGCCGGTGCGCTCATCATGATGGTGCTGGACGCCCCCGTCATCGCCGCGCCCAGCCCGAAGCCCAGCATGCCGAGGCTTGCGAGCCGGGCGGCGACGTGCCCGTCCTTGACCAGCACGAAATAGGCCAGCCCCGCGCCGGACAGCAACAGCGATTGCCACATCAATTTTTCATTGCCCATGCGCGGCAGGGCAAGTCCGGCCAAGGGGCCGGCGATGAACGAGGCGAGCGGTATGGGCAGAATGGCCAGTCCGGCTTGCAGCGGCGACATGGACAGAACCAGTTGCAGGCGCTGGCTGAACACCAGCTCGACGCCGATCAGCGCGATCGCCGCCGTGATCGCGGTGAGGACGCCGGCCGAGAACCGTTTATCGCGAAACAGCGCGAAGTCGATCAACGGCGTGGCGGTCCGGCGTTGGCGGCGGACGAACAGATAGACGAATACGGCGCCGATCGCGGCGGCCAGGGCCGCCGCTTCATGCGAAGGCGCGCGCTTGGCCAGTTCCTTGACGGCGTAGGCCAGTCCGATCAAGCCCGCCATGATTTGCAGCGATCCAAGCAAGTCCCATGGCTGGCTGGAATACTCGCGGCGCAGCGGGATGAGTTTCAGGGCCAGGGGCAGCGTCGCCAGCACGAGCGGCACGTTGATCAGAAAGACCGAGCCCCACCAGAAGTATTCCAGCAGGGCGCCGCCCATGACCGGGCCTATGGCGGCGCCGCCGGAGGCGATCGAGGCCCAGACGCCGATGGCGACCGAGCGTTCCTTTTCGTCTTCGAAAGTGTGGCGAATGATGGAGAGTGTCGCCGGCATCATCATGGCTGCGCCCACGGCCAGCAAGGCGCGGGCGGCGATCAGCGCGCCGGGGCTGGGCGCATAGGCCGCGAACAGGGATGCCGCGCCGAATACCGCGAGTCCGCCGGCGAACATGTTCCTGTGTCCGAGCCGGTCGCCCAAGGTGCCGGTCCCGGGCAGCAGGCCGGCCACCACCAGGGGATAGGCGTTGACGATCCATAGTTTTTCGGATGCGGTGGCGGCCAGGTCGTGCGTCAGGCGCGGCAGCGCGGTATAGAGCACCGTCATGTCCACCACGATCAGGAACAGCGCGACGGATACGACGGCCAGTATCAGCCAGCGATTCCGGGTCCGCATGAAACGCCGGCTCATCGCACCAGATGCAGGAAATGGAGGTGGCGCTCGTACTGGTCCAGTATGTCGCCGATTACGGCGCCGCGGCTCCATCCCATGATGTCGTAGTTCTGGCCGCCTTCTTTCAGGTGGACTTCGGCGCGGTAGTACTTGCTTTCTTCTTTATCGTTTTCCTCGGTGTCCAGCATGTTGAACGCGGGCTGAACGTACGAGCGGGGGCGGACTTCGTACACGAAGTCCACCTCTTCGCCGTGCATGACTTCCAGCCGCACGCGGCCGTTCTCGGTGTCGTCGGTGACCAGCACTTCGTACTGGCGCTTGCGCAGCTCGACCGCGACTTCATTGGAGGCGGCCTTGACGACTTCGGCGATGAACCGCGTTACGTCCGGCTTGCTGGGAAAGGAAACCATCGTCAGCAGCCGCTGCCGCCAGCTCTCCGCCGTGGCGCCCGGCCGGGGTGTCAGGTAGGTCTGGAACCGCGTGCCGCGCTTGGTCAGGTCGATCTGCAGCGCGCGCAGCAGGCCCCAGCCGGCGGCCAGGAGAATGACCGAAAACGGCAAGGCGCTGGCGATCGTCGCCGTCTGCAACGCCGTCAGGCCGTCGGCCATCAGCAGCACGACGGCGACCGCGCCGGTCGCGACTGACCAGAATATGCGTTGCCAGACGGGCGTGCGGTCTTTGCCGCCCGAGGCCAGCATGTCCACGACCAGCGCGCCCGAATCGGCCGAGGTGACGAAAAAGACGATCACCATCGCCACCGCCACGACGCTGGTGACGGCTGACAAGGGCAGCTGCTCCAGGAAGGCGAACAAGGCCAGCGAATTGTCCGCCTTGACCGTATCGGCCAGGCTGGTCAGGCCCTCGTGCAGATAAAGATAAATGGCGCTATCGCCGAACACCGTCATCCACAAAAAGGTGAATCCGGCGGGCAGGAAAATCACGCCGGCGATGAATTCGCGTATGGTCCTGCCGCGCGAGACGCGGGCGATGAACATGCCGACGAAAGGCGACCACGACAGCCACCAGCCCCAATAGAACAGGGTCCAGCCGCCGAGCCAGTCCGTCGGATCGTAGGCGTAGAGATTGAACGTCTTGTTGATGATGTCGGACAAATAGGCGCCGGTGTTCTCGACGTACGCCTGCAGCAGGAAGACGGTGGGACCCATGCAAAAGACATACAGCATCAGCAGTACGGCCAGGATCATGTTCAGTTCCGACAGCCTGCGCACGCCCTTGTCCAGGCCGCTGGCCGCGGACAAGGTGGCCATGGCGGTCGTGATGACGATCAGGACGATTTGCGTGGTGACGCCCATCGGTATGGAGGGCCACAAATGATGCAGGCCGCTGTTGATCTGGAGCACGCCGAACCCCAGCGAGGTCGCGATGCCGCATACCGTCCCGATGATGGCGAAAATGTCGACGGCATGGCCGATCGGCCCGTGGATGCGTTCGCCGATCAAGGGATAGAGGGCGGAGCGTAGCGTCAGCGGCAGGCCGTGGCGGAAAGCGAAGAATGCCAGAATCAAGGCCACCAGGGCGTAGATGGCCCAGGCATGCAGGCCCCAGTGAAAGAACGTGATGCGCATGGCCTCGCGCGCCGTCGCAATGGTGCCGGGATCGCCGATGGGCGGCTCTATCGTGTGCATGAGCGGCTCGGCCACGCCGAAGAACATCAGTCCGATGCCCATCCCGGCGCAGAACAGCATGGCGAACCACGTCGTATTGCTGTAGTCGGGCTCGCTGTGGTCCGGCCCCAGCTTGATGTCGCCCAGGCGGCTGATCATGCAATACATGGTCAGCAGCAGGATCAGCGCGACGGCGAGGATGTAGAACCAGCTGGCGTTGGCGATGATCCAGGATTGGATGATGCTGAACAGGGCCTGGGCGCGCTCGGGGAAGAGCACCGTCAGCGCGACCAGCAGGAATATGACGCCCGCGGAACCGAAGAATACGGGGGGGTTGATGACGATACGGGGGACTGCCTGGGGATCGGAGGCCATAGTCGGTCCTTTTGTTTTTAAAGGGAGCTTGCCTGCCGACGTGTATAGCGACAGGTGGCATCGATCCGAACGATTGTATAGCAGGGGATGTGAGTGCTGCATCGCGCTTCGCCCCGGCATGGTGCGTGGGCGGGAAGCATGCGCATGGTTTTCCTAGGCCGCGGTCCCGTTTCGGAATGGCATGGGATTTGCTTGAAAGAGATCAGGCCGATGCGTGCTTGATCGGCCGTCCGGCGGGCTGAAGCGAGCGGCCGGGCATCGTTATCGAGGAGCAGTAGCATGTCGTCCGTTTCATCGCCCGTTACCTGGTTGTTGACGCGCCGCATCGCGCCGGACAGGTACGACGAGTTTCAGGCCTGGATGCGTCGCGGCATTCTGCTGGCGGCGGGATTTCCGGGTTTTCTCGGAGCGGGAGTCCTGGCCCCGCCCCCTGGCGGCGACCAGTACCAGATCGTCCTTCGCTTTACCGATCCGTCCAGCATGGAAAAGTGGGAGCGTTCCCTTTCTCGCCGCATGTGGCTGGAGCGCGGCGAGTCCATGATCCGCGCCAGCGAACTGATGCGGGTGGATGGGCTGGAAACCGTGTTCGGCCTGCGCGAGCAATTGCCGCCGCGCTGGAAGCGGCTCATTTCGGTCTGGCTGGTGATGTTTCCGACGGCGCTGACGGTCAATGCCGCCTTGCTGGCGCCCTTGGGGCATGCGCCGTTGGCGCTGCGCATCATGGCCATGACGATGATCCAGGCGCCGTTGATGATGTTCGTCGGCGTTCCGCTCATCAACCGTCTATTGGGCAGATGGCTCTACGCGGACGTGCGTCGCTTCCCGCCGCCCGCTCGCCAGGCAAAAAAGTTATAGTAAGGGTTTTCCCTTATATTTGGTTTTCATGACGGCTCCTGTTTCACCTTCTTCCACCACTGTGCTGGCCGGCCCGGCGCTCTGGCTGGCGCTGCTGGCGCTGGCGATGGGCGGTTTCGGCATCGGCACAGGTGAATTCGCCATCATGGGCATCCTGCCCGATATCGCCGGCTTTTACGCCATGTCCGAGCCCAGCGCGGGACATTTGATCAGCGCCTACGCCTTGGGCGTGGTCGTGGGCGCGCCGCTGATCGCGGTGCTGGGCAGCGGCATGCCCCGGCGCCGGCTGGCGATCGTCATGATGCTGGCCTACGCGGCGGCCAATTTCGCCAGCGCCGCGGCGCCCGGGTTCGGGACCTTGTTCGTGTTCCGCTTCGTCAGCGGCTTGCCGCATGGCGCTTATTTCGGCGTGGCGGCTCTGATCGCGGCCTCGCTGGTGCCGCCGCAGCGCAGGGGCTATGCGGTGGGCAGGGTGATGATGGGCCTGACGGTCGCCGCGCTGGCGGGTAACCCTTTCGCCATCTGGCTGGGGCAGGCCGCGGGCTGGCGCTACCCCTTCGCGGCGGTGGGCGTGATTTCCCTGATTACGATCGCCATGATCTGGCGTTTCGTGCCGGTGCCGCGCCAGGAGCCGTCCAGCTCGCCCATGCAGGAATTGCAGGCCCTGGCCAACGGCCGCGTGTGGATGACCTTGGCGATCGGCGCCATCGGCTTTGGCGGCATGTTCGCCGTCATGAGCTATGTCGCGCCCATCGTAACCACGGTGACCGGCCTGCCTGCCGGATTGATTCCCGTGGCCTTGTCCGTATTCGGCGCGGGCATGGTGGTGGGCAGCTATGTCGGCGGCTGGGGCACGGACCGTGCCTTGATGTTGTCGGTGGCGCTCATTCTGGTCTGGAGCATGGCGATATTGCTCGCGATGCCCTATCTGGTGCTCAGCCCCGCCGGCCTGTTCCTGGGCGTATTCCTGACGGGAACGTGCGTGGCGCTGGGCGCGCCGCTGCAAGTGCGCCTGATGGACGTGGCGGCCCAGGCTCAGACCTTGGCCGCCTCCCTGAACCATTCCGCTTTCAACCTGGCCAATGCGCTGGGCGCCTGGCTGGGCGGCCGGGCGATCGAGGCGGGTTTCGGCCTGCGTTTCACCGGCTGGGTGGGGGCGGGTCTGGCGGCGGCCGGCTTGCTGACGTTTGCGCTGGCCTGGTGGCAGGAAAAGCGGCATCAGCGCCACCGTGCCGTTGCGCGCGCTACATCACCCAGCGTCCACCCGGCAGGCGGCGCAGTAGCCACGCCGTCGCCAGCGATAGCAGGAAAATGACGAGGGCGGTCAGGGGGATTTTCCAGCTCGTGCCGGTATGCGGCCCGTACCAGTCCATTTGTTTGGCGATGTCCAGAAAGACGGGGTGGATCAGATAGATGCCGAAAGTCAGCGGCGCCGCCACTGTGAACAGGGGGATGCGCCGCGCATCCAAAACGGCCTGGAAAACCGCCAGCGACATGAGCGGCACGGTAAGGCCGAAGGCATCGTAGAAATAGACGTTCAATCCGGACTCGTCCGAAAATGCATGCGCGCCCCATACGGTCGCAACGATGGACAGCGCCAGCCAGGCCAGGGGATGAGACAGGCGCAATTGGCCTTCGACCATCAGGCGTCCGGCCAGGAAATAGCTGATGTAGGGCAGGAACCAAACCAGGAAAAAGCCGTACTGTCCTTCGTGCATGATTTCGCGGTACAGGGTGTCGCTCATGGCGATCAGCAGGATGGCCGCCAGCGCGGCCAGGCGTTGGCGCGGACGGCACCGCGCATAGATCAGCCGCAGATAGGGCGCGAACAAATAGAGTCCCGCCAGCATGTACAGGTACCACAAGTGGTAGTAAGGTTCGCCGCCGGTGATCTTGCGCAGCCAGGCCGCCACATCCATGTCGACACCCTGCAGGCGGTACATCCAGGCTCCCCACAACAGATAGAAAACGGACCAGAAAGCCATGGGGGGTATGACTCTCCAGGCACGTCGCCTGTAGAAGCGGCGAAAACCGTCGTTCTTGTCCGGGTTCAGCAGCAAGGCGCCGCTGATCATGACGAAGACCGGCACGCACCAGCGCGAGGCGGCGTCGTAAAAGTTGGCCCATAGCCAGGCGGTGCTGCTGTAATCCGTGGTCCGCGTCAGGGGATAGGCCGCGCAATGTACTGTCACCACGGCCAGGGCGGCCATCCAACGCGCGGCGTCCAATCGTTCGTACGTCTTGTCTTCGACCTGCATGAGACTCCTGCTAGGCATGATGCCAATACCATAGCACAGGAGCGTGCCCGCTTCTTTTGGCCGCATGGGCCGGCAAGGGGGCGCATAGTCATTGGAAATCCCGGCTGCGGGGGGCGAGTTCGCCCAGCAGCGCCGTCAGGTCCACCAGCCGGCCCGCGATCAGGTGCCGCACGCCGTGTTGCGATTGCCAGGAGCCATATGCGCCCAGCAGGCGCGAACTCACCAGTTCGCGGCGCTGGCGTTGGGCGATGGCGGGACGCACGATCAGGTTGACCACGCCGGTCTCGTCTTCCAGGGTCACGAACGTGACCCCTTTGGCTGTGCCGGGTCGCTGCCGCACGGTGACGATGCCGCAGGCGCGCGCGATGCGCCCGCTGGGATAGGCGTCGAGTTCTTGCGAGCTGGCAAAACGCAGGCCGCGCAAGCGTTCGCGCAGCAGCCCCACGGGATGAGGCCCCAGGGTCAAGCGCATCGCCCGGTAATCGGCGACGAGCTCTTCGGCGACGGTGGCCGGCGGCAGGGCCGGCGCATCGGTGTCGTGCTGGTCCGCGTCGCGCAGCAAGCCTTTGCCCGGCGCGCAGGCGGCGGCATGCCACAAGGCCTGCCGGCGCGAGTCCGCGAGGGCCCGCAGCGCATTGGCGCCCGCCAGCGCGTTCATGTCGTGGCGGCTCAGGCGGGCGCGTCGCGCCAGGTCGGTCATGTCGGTGAAAGGCCGCTGTCGCCGCGCTTGCTCGATGCGCAGGGCGCCGTCCCGGCCCAGGCTTTTGATCCGGTTCATGCCCAGCCGAACGGCGACGGCGCCCTGCGGCTCGATGGGCTCCAGGCGCGCATCGTAGTCGCTGAGCATGACGTCCACGGGCAGCACGACGACGCCGTGGCGTTGCGCGTCCTGGATCAGGGTGTAGGCGGAGTAAAAGCCCATGGGCTGGGAATTGAGCAGGGCGGCCAGAAACGCGGCCGGCTCATGCCGCTTGAGCCAGCTGCTGGCATAGGCCAGCAGTGCGAAGCTGGCCGCATGGCTTTCGGGAAATCCGTATTCCCCGAAGCCTTCGATCTGACGAAATATCTGGATGGCGAAGCTTTCGTCGTAGCCGCGCTGCGTCATGCCGGAAATGATCTTGTCGTAGTATTTTCCCAATCCGCCCTTGCGTTTCCAGGCGGCCATGGACCGGCGCAGTTCGTCGGCCTGGCCGGCGCTGAAGCCCGCGGCCACCATGGCGATCTGCATCACCTGTTCCTGGAAAATCGGAATGCCCAGCGTGCGTTTCAGGACTTTTTCCAGCGCGGGGCTGGGGTAGGCGACGCGGGACGGATCCTTGCGGCGCTCCAGGTAGGGATGCACCATGCCGCCCTGGATCGGACCGGGCCGCACGATGGCGACTTCGATCACCAGGTCGTAGTAGGCGCGGGGCCGCAGGCGCGGCAGCATGGTCATTTGCGCGCGCGATTCGATCTGGAATACCCCGATGGTGTCGGCGGCGCAGATCATGTCGTAGGTCTTCCCGTCTTCGTGCGGAATGTCCTCCAGGCCGAAGGCATGGCCTTTGCGTTGGGCCACCATGTCCAGCGCGCGCCTGAGCGCCGTCAGCATGCCCAGGGACAGGACGTCGACCTTGAGCAGCTTCATGGCATCCAGATCGTCCTTGTCCCATTGGACGACACTGCGTCCGGGCATAGCGGCGTTCTCGATCGGCACCAGGCGGCGCAGCGGGCCGCGCGAAATGACGAAGCCGCCGGGATGCTGAGACAGATGGCGCGGAAAACCCAGCAGCGTTTCCGCCAGCCGCACCCAGTGCCGGGCGGTCGGCGAATCCGGATCCAGGCCGCATTCGGCCAGGCGCGCGATGAGGTTGCGGCGTCCGTCCCAATGGCGATACGAAGCGGCGACCGCCTCGACGATGTCGGGATCGACGCCGAGCGCCTTGCCGATGTCGCGCAAGGTGCTTTTGACGCGGTAGCTGATCACGACGGCGGTCAGCGCGGCCCGGTCCCGGCCGTATTTTCGGTAGATGTACTGGATGACTTCTTCGCGGCGATGATGCTCGAAGTCCACGTCGATGTCCGGCGGCTCGTCGCGCTCGCGGCTGATGAAGCGTTCGAACAGGTTGTTGCCGCGCGCCGGATCGACGGCGGTGATGCCCAGGCAGTAGCAGACGGCGCTGTTGGCGGCGGAGCCGCGGCCCTGGCACAGAATGTGGCGCTGGCGCGCGAACCGGACGATGTCGTAGACGGTCAGGAAATAGGCTTCGTAGTTCAGCGATGCGATCAGGGCCAGCTCGTGCTCGATCTGCGCCTGCACGGATCCGGGCAGGCCGCCGGGGAATCGGGCATGCGCGCCCCGATAGGTTTCCTGACGCAGGTAGCTGGCGGGCGTGTGGCCGGCGGGGCAGATCTCGTCCGGGTACTCATAGCGGATCTCGCCGAGCTCGAAAGGGCAGAGCCGGGCGATCCGCACTGTCTGGGCCAGGGCGTCGTCGGGATAGAGATTGGCCAGCTGTAGCCGGGAGCGCAGATGCTGTTCGGCGTTGGGCCTGCGCTCCAGTCCGCATTCCGCAATGGGCTTGCGCGCATGGATGGCCGTCAGCGTATCGTGCAGAGGCTTGCGGGTGCGCACGTGCATGCGCACGTCGCCGGTGGCCGCGACGGGCAGGCCGGCGCGGCGCGCGGCATCCAGCACGGTTTGCTTGTGGCGCTGGTCGAGCGGGCGGTGCAGCAGCGTCAGGGCCAGCCAGGCCCGGTTGGGAAAATGCGCGGCGACCCATTGCGCCTGTTCATCCATGATGCGCGTGTCCGCAGCATGGGGCGGGACCAGCAGGATAAGGCAGTCCGGCAAGGACAGCAGATGTCCGTAGCCGGGCTCGGTCGGCGCCGTCAGGTCGGAAAGCATCAAGTAATAGCTGCCTTTGTCGGCGCGGCGTCGCCCCAGCGTGATCAGTTCGCACAGATTGCCGTAGCCGTCCCGGGTCTGCGCCAGCGCGATCAGGCGCAAGGCGGGGCGCCCTTGATCGTCGTGCAGCAGGAATTGCGTGCCCGCGATCAGCTTGATCGCTTGTCTTTCGGCTTCGATGTGGGCGCGCACGATGCCGGCCATGGAGCATTCGTCGGCGATGGCCAGCGCGGCATAGCCCAGTTCGCGGGCGCGGATGACCAGCTCTTCCGGATGGGAGGCGCCCAGCAGGAAAGTATGGTTGGTGATGCATTGCAGTTCGGCGTAGTCGGGCAGGACGGGCGGGTTGGGCATGGTCGTACGGCGCTTGGCGGATGGTGTTTTCGGTTGGCCCGCGTTCAGGCGAACAGGCCGTGCAGGAACCAGCCGGAGTTGTCGGCGCGCTCCTGGAACAGCCAATAGCGGCTGCCGTCCTCGGCCTCGGCGATGAAATAGTCGCGCAGCGTCAGGCCTTCGTCCCACCAGCCGTCCTCGATCCGCTCGGGCCCGCTGATGATGCGCAGCGGCGTTCCATACACGGGCCGATGGCGGCGGATGGGCAGGGCGATGGGTTTGGGCAGCAGCCAGAACGGGCGCAAGGGATGGGGCAGCGCCGCCTTTGCCTTGTGCGCGGCGTGATGCAAAGGCGCCCATCGGTTGGCGCGTTCGGGCCGATGATCGGCGACGGGTGCGGGTTGCAGCACGTGGTCGTGGCCCAGGCGCGCGATCAGCAATTCCAGGACCCGGCGGCGGTCGTCCATGCTGTCGCCGGGATCGGGAAACAGGCTTTGCGGGGCGGGCGCGCGCGGTTCCGTGACCGGGGCGTCCAGGGTAACGGCGATGACGTGGGCGGCAAGCCGGATGCGGCTCATGTGTTCGCGCAGCAGGGCGTGAAGGTGCTCGGATTGCCAGGCGGGCGCGCCCAGGGCCAGGGCCACGGGCGTGGCGGGGATGGCGTGCCGTCCGCGTTCGTGATGCAGGCTGAATACCAGCCGCGATACGGCGCGGCGGCGGGCGTTGAGCCAGCCGCATAGCTGTTCGACCAGCCGCTGCGCTATGTGCAGCACGGCCTGTTCATGCTCCAGGCGCTCCATCGATTCGAAGGTGGCGCGAAAGGCAGAAGGCGGCGTGAACCACTCGAACAGCTCGGCTTCCCGGCCATAGGCCTGGTCCAGGCATTGCACGAGCGCGACGCCGCAGCGGCGCTTGAGGCCGGCGCGTGGCAACGCGCGCAGCGTGCCCAGGTTGCGGCAGCCCATGCCGTGCAGCCATGCCAGGTAAGGAGCGGCGGCGGGCAGGTCGTCGCAGGGAAGCCCATCCAGGCATGCGGCCAGGCTTTTCAGGCGCATGACGCGGCGCCGGCGCGCATGCTCGCCATTGGCCAGCAGCCATGCGCCCTGCGCCGTGGGCGCCAGGCTCAAGACGGCGCTCAAACCCAGGCGCAGCAGGCTCAGGCGCACGTGCCGCTGGATGCGCAAGGGGCCGCCGAACAGGCTCAGGCTGGCGGTGACCTCGAGCAGCAAGGTATTGCTTTGGGCCAGGGCCAGCTCGGGCGTGTATTGCAATAGGGCCAGCGCGGCATCCCGGCAAGCGGCGCTTTCGGCGCGCGCATCGTAGGCGGCATGCCGTATGCCGGGCGCCAGCGCATCCACGGTGGCCCGCTGCATGCCCGGGCGTATCCCGAGTTCCCGGGCCATGGGCGAGCAGGCGTGGACGGCCAGGCCGCGCGCGCGGCCGCCTCGGCCGTCGTCGTGCTTGAAAACGACGACGGCTTCAGTTCGCCAGCCGGGACACAGCAGGTCCAGGCTGATATGCGAGAGATGAATGCCTAGCCACAGGGACATGATGAGGAGAGTCGGGTAAGCGGGTGTCGGAATGAAGGGGCAGAAAAATCGGATCGTTGATCGGGCTTCCGCGGCGCTTCAGGATGACGGCCTTGAGGCCGCGCGGAGCGGGATGCAGGCATAGGCGCAAAGGCGCGGGACAGGGCTGGGCGGCGGCGGAAATGGGCCGGAACACGGCGAACAGGGTGTCGCCGCATTGGGCCGACAGATGCAGGCGCCTGAGCAGCGGGACGCGGACGGCGTCCTGCCACAGCAGGACCGCGCCGAATGTGCCGCTGCGCAGGATTTGTTCGGCTGCCCAGAGCGCATCGGCGTGGCAGCGGGGGCGCAGCCAGAGCAGCGAAGAGGGGGCGCCTTCCCATGCGCGCCAAGCGGCGAATTGCGGAACATGAGGGGGCGCGATCATCGCGATGGGCCGCGCGCCTTGGGCCAGCAGGGCGGGACGCAGCAATTGCAGCTCTCCGATGCCGGCGCGCGCCGGCAGCAGATCGATCAGGCTGCCCAGCGGCCAGCCGCCGCCGGGCAGATGCGGCGTCAGCGCGGGGTGGCCGGTATCGACGCAGCGATCGGGCGGCGTCATGAGCTGATTGCCGCGCCATACGGCGGGATGCGGCGGGGAAAAAGCGGAAGGCGACGACATGAAAGCACCATTGAATTACTGGATAAATATACAGCAATTCGCGCGTTCATGGTGTTACAGGAACGGGCAGGTCGCAGGGCGGCGCCGGAACAAGTCCGCCGGGTCCGCCTGATCGGCAAGCCGGGCCGGATCGGTTCCGAATCAGGCCAGTTTCAATTCCGCCACGCGCGCCATGGTGCGCATGCCGTGGATGGCCACGTCGTCGTTGAAATCGAACTCGGGGTGATGGCAGATGTGGCCGCCCTGGCCCAGGAAAAAATAACAGGCGGGAACCTGTTCGGCCATGAAGGCGAAATCCTCGGAGGCAAGGATGGGCGCGATGTCTTCCACGACGTTTTCCGCACCCAGCACGTCGCGGCCCGCCTGCAGCAAGGTGGCGACGGGACCGGCCGCGTTCACGGTGGGCGGGCTCGTCAGCAGATGATCGAGTTCGATGCGGCAGCCGTGGGCCTGGGCGGTGCCGTCGCAGATCTCGCGCAGGCGACGCAGGGTCGTGGCCTGCACGTTGCGATCCAGCGTGCGTATCGTGCCTTCCAGAACCGCGGTGTCGCTGATGATGTTGATGGCCGTACCCGCCTGGAACGAGCAGACGCTGACGGCGGCGGCCTCCATGGGGCCGATGGAGCGGCTGACGATGGTTTGCAGGGATTGCACGAGGGCGCTGCCGACAACGATGGGATCGATGGCGCGATGCGGCGCGGCGGCGTGTCCGCCTATTCCGTGCACGGTGATGCGAAACAGGTCGCAGGCCGCCAGCATCGATCCGACGCGTGTGCCCAGCTTGCCGGGCTCGAGCACGGGGTGGTTGTGCAGGCCGTACAGCTCGTCGCAAGGAAAACGCGTGAACAGGCCGTCGGCGATCATGGTCTTGCCGCCCGTCAGCAGCTCTTCGGCCGGCTGGAATATCAGGTGGATCGTGCCCCGGAAAGCGCGGCGCGTGGAAAGATAGCGCGCCAGTCCCAGCAGGATGGAGGTGTGTCCGTCATGGCCGCAGCCGTGAAAGACGCCGTCTTTTTTCGACCGATGGGCAGCCTGGGTCTTTTCCTGCATGGGCAGGGCGTCCATGTCGGCGCGAAAGCCGAGCCTGAAGCCCTCGCCCAGCTCGCCGCGGATGACGCCCACGACGCCCGTGCCGCCTATGCCCGTGTGGGTTTCTATGTCCCACGAGCGCAGTTTTCCCGCGACGAAGGCGGCCGTTTCATGTTCTTCGAAGCCCAGTTCGGGGTTGGCGTGCAACTGGTGGCGCCATGCGCGCATGTCGTGGGCGAGTTGGTCGAGTTCGTGCTGGTCGGTCGTGGCGATCGTCATGAGGCGTGGGTGTATGAAAAGCGAAGATTCAACCAGACACTTTACCCCAATCAAACAGGCTGGGCCAACAGCTCGGCGTAGCGGGCAAGGTCGATGTTGCCGCCGCTGATCAGCACGCCGACGCGCTTGCCGCGCAGCCGGTCCTTGGCCTGGCGGGCGGCGGCAAAACCCAGGCAACCCGTGGGTTCGACCACCAGCTTCATGCGCGCGGCGAAGAATTGCATGGCCTGGACCAGCTCGTCGTCGGTCACGGTCAGGATGTCGTCGACGTCGCGGCGGATGATGGGAAAGGTCAGCTGGCCCAGGTGCTGGGTCTGGGCGCCGTCCGCGATGGTTCTCGGCGTGTCGATACGAACGATGGCGCCGCTGCGAAAGGACTGCTGTCCATCGTTGCCGGCCTGGGGTTCCACGCCGTACAGCGTGCAGTCCGGAGACAGCGCGCGCGTGCTCAAGGCCGAGCCCGAGAGCAGGCCCCCGCCGCCCAGGCAGACGAACAGCGTATCCAGGGGCCCGGTTTCCTCGAAGAGTTCTTTGGCGGCGGTGCCTTGTCCGGCGATCACGTCGGGATGGTCGTAAGGCGGGATCAAGGTCAGGCCATGGCGCTCAGCCAGCTCGCGTCCTATTTGCTCGCGGTCTTCGGCATAGCGGTCATAGAGCACGACTTTGCCGTCATAGCCGCGCGTGGCGTCCACTTTCGCGGCGGGCGCGTCCTTGGGCATGATGATGGTGGCGGGTATGTCCAGCAGTTTGGCCGACAGGGCGACCGCCTGGGCGTGGTTGCCCGAGGAAAAGCTAATCACGCCCGCGCGCCGCTGCTCGGGCGTGAAGCGCGACAGCGCGTTGAACGCGCCGCGGAACTTGAAGGCGCCCATGCGCTGGAAGTTTTCGCATTTGAAAAAAACCGAGGCGCCCAGCGCTTCGTCGACCGTGCGCGAAGTAAGGACGGGAGTGCGCCGCGCCTGTCCGTGCAGGCGTTCGGAGGCGGCGGCGACGTCGTCGTAGGTGGGAAGGGCGGCGTGGGTCATGGCATCCGGCGAAGGTCAGAAGGGAGAGTGCCTACTTTAGCAGAGTACATCCATGCTTGTGCTACGATGGCGGCGACCTCCTTTCCCCTATTCATATTCCACCCTCCCCATGGCCCGCTGTCGATCCGGTTGCTCGCTGTCCGCCGTCCAGGAAAACTCCTGCGCGGTACCCAGGACGGGCAGGCGGACGTAGGATAATTTATGGCGACTTCCGCATCCGCTCAGGCGAGCGGATTGGCTTATGCCGCTTCCCGGCCCTTGATGGGCATTGCCGTGCTGGCGCTGTCCATGGTGGGCCTCAGCGTTCTGGACGCCAGCAGCAAATGGCTGCTGGGCCTGGGCATTCCCTTGTTGTTGCTGGCCTGGGCGCGGTTCGCCGTGCATTTCATTCTGGCCGTCGCCGTCATTTTGCCCGTGCGAGGCGCGGGCATCCTGCGCACCGCCCAGCCGCGCTGGCAAGTATTGCGCGGCGTGATCATGCTGGCGGTCACCCTGGTTTTCATGACGACCCTGGGCTATCTGCCGCAGGCGGAGGCAACGGCCATTTCCTTTCTGGCGCCCTTGATCATGCTGATCCTGGCTCCCTGGCTGCTCAAGGAGCCCATACGCTGGTCCCGATGGGTGGCGGCGGCGATCGGCTTCATCGGCGTCCTGGTGGTGGTGCGCCCCAGCAACGGCCTGGATCCGGTGGGGACTTTGTTCGGCTTGCTGGCGGCCTGCCTGTTCGCCTGCCAGCATTTGGCGACGCGGCGCGTGGCGGCCATGGATCATCCCTACACCACGCTCATCTGGAGCGGAGGCGTGGGCACGATAGGCTTGAGCGCCTGCCTGCCTTTTCTGAGCGCGCCCATCCTGGATTTCCTGGCCGCCAGTTCCGGGACGCAATTATTGCTGCTGTTTTCGGTGGGGGTGAGCGGCGCCTTGGGCCAGGCTTTCCAGATACGCGCCTATCATTATGCGCCGGCTTCCGTGCTGGCTCCGTTCCTTTACATGCAGATCGTGACGGCGGCTTTCATGGGCTGGCTGGTGTCGGGTTATTTCCCCGATGCGGTAACCTGGCTGGGCATCGCCGTCATCTGCGCCAGCGGCATCGGTATCGCCTTGATCGAATGGCGCAGGCGCTGAATTCGGGTCTTCGGCTCGGATGATCAGGCCGTGCTTGTCCGGTTCCGGGCTCCACGATCCGCGCGGCTTCCAATTATAATCCCGAGATGACGAAAAAGATCCTTATCGTACGGACGTCTTCTCTGGGCGATCTGGTGCACATGCTGCCGGCCATTTCCGATATCGCCGGCCATGTGCCCGATGCGCAGATCGACTGGATAGTCGAAGAAAGCTTTGCCGACATTCCGCGGTGGCATCCGGCCGTCCACGATGTGATCAAGGTGGCGCACCGGCGCTGGCGCAAGCAATGGTGGTCGCCGCAGTCGCGCTCGGAGCGCGCCGTCCTGCGCAAGGATCTGGACGGCCGCCGCTACGATGTCGTGCTGGACATGCAGGCATTGATGAAGTCGGTCTGGCTGGTGCGCCAGACCCACGGCAAGCGCCACGGACTGGACCGCAAATCCGCGCGCGAGCCCCTGGCTTCTTTCTTTTACGACGTCAAGCACAAGGTCAATTTTTGGCAACCGGCCGTCACCCGGCAGCGCGAACTGGCCGCCGCGGCCTTCGGCTACCAGTATGACGGGCCGGCCGATTTCGGCCTGCAGCGATTTACCGACGGCGTGCAGATCCAGCCCTATGCCGTGATCATGCCTTCGGCCAGCCGCGACGACAAGCTCTGGCCGGAGCAGGACTGGCACCAGGTTTTCGCGCATTTGCGCGCGCAGGGCCTGGGCTTGCGCCTGTTGTCGGGCAGCGAAGACGAAACCGCGCGCGCGCGCGCCCTGGCCACGGGGTGGGACGACGCCCAGGTCTTGCCGCGCATGAGCCTGACGGAGGTTGCCGGAGTATTGGCGCAGTCGCGCATCATGGTGGGGCTGGACAGCGGATTGACCCACCTGTCGGCGGGTCTGGGACGGCCGACCATCGGCATCTACAAGGCATCCACGCCGGTGCGCACGCCGCTGGAAGGCAGCGGCTATACCGCCAGCCTGGGCGAGCGTGGACGCGCGCCTTCGGCGCAGACTGTGCTCAGCGCGATCGAGCAGGCGTTGGCTTACAAGGATCGCGATACGGCCCACGTATTGGGCGGCGGTGTGTTTCCACAATAGACGCTGCATTTTTCCATGGCCCGCATGTTTTGAACCGGTTTTTTTATACGTTCCTGTTCACGCTCCTGTCCCCGCTGCTGCTGGGGTGGATGGGATTGCGCGCGCGCCGGGCCGGGGGGCGCTGGCAGGTGCTGGGACGCGAGCGTTTCGGGTTCTATCGCAACGGGGCGCCCGACGCCGATTTCGCCCGGCGCGGGCCGGTCTGGGTGCACGCCGTCAGCCTTGGCGAAACGCGCGCCGCGCAGCCTCTGGTGCGGGCGTTGCTGGATCGGGGCGATAGCGTGTTGCTGACGCACATGACCGTTACCGGCCGAGAAGAAGGCCGGCGGGCCTTTGCGCAGGCCGTCGCCGAAGGACGATTGGTCCAGCAGTGGCTGCCTTACGACTTCCCTTTCTCGACGCGCCGCTTCATGGCGCATTATCGGCCTGTGGCCGGCGTGCTGATCGAGCGCGAGGTCTGGCCCAATCTGCTGGCGGCCGCGCGGCGCGCGTCGGTGCCGATGGCGCTGGCCAGCGCCCGGTTTTCCGAGCGCGCGCTGGCCCGCACGCTGCGTTGCGGCAAGGTGCTGCGCCAGGCTTACGAAGGCTTGACGGCGGTCTACGCCCAGACCTTGCAGGATGCGCAACGCTTGGAGAAAGCGGGTGCGCAGGCGGTCGGCGTATCGGGCAATTTCAAGTTCGACGTCGACGTGCCGCAGGACCAGGTCAGGCGAGGGCGCGAGTTTGCCGCCATGGTCTCGCGCAAGATCGTGACGATCGCCAGTACGCGGGAAGGAGAGGACGAGCCGTTCATCCAGGCCGTGGCGCACCAGATCCGGCGCAGCGCTCAGCAAGGCCGCAATGTGCCGGACGAGGTGCTGTTCTGCCTGGTCCCCCGGCATCCGCAGCGCTTCGACGAGGCCGCGGCGCTGCTCGAGCGCGCCGGCTTGCCTTACGTGCGGCGTTCCGCGCTGCTCGAAGCGGGAGACTGCAGCGCGTCGGCCTTGCAGGAGTGCCGCCAGGCCGCGGTGCTGCTGGGCGACAGCCTGGGAGAAATGCCCCGGTACTATGCCGGCAGCCAGGTGGCCATCGTCGCGGGCAGCTTCGCGCCGCTTGGCGGACAGAATTTCATCGAGGCCAGCGCCGTCGGCGTGCCGGTGATCGTCGGCCCCCATACCCAGAACTTTCAACAGGCGGTGCGCGACGCCATCGCCGAGGATGCCGCGCAGCGCGCGCCCGATCCGCAGACGGCGGTGCAGTGGGCGGTGCAATGGCTGGATGATCCGGCGCGGCTGAGCCGCATGGGCGAAGCGGGCGAGGTATGGGTGAAGAAACATGCCGGCGCCGTTGCCAGGGTGGTGGCGGGACTCGATAAAATTAAAAGGAAACCGGATTGATTGCGCTATACACTAGCGTTGATATCGCCATTGTCCGGCTCACTCTCCGGCTCACTCGTCAACGTCCGGTTCGCCCATGCGCTTCGTATTCATCCTGGCTTTGATCATCAACGTCGCCTTGCTGGCCTTCGATCAGGGCTTCTTCGGCGTATCGCCCAGCGAGCAGGGCAGGGAAGTACGTCCTTTCGCCCAGCGCAACCAGCAAGCGATCGACCTGGGCCGGCCCCTGCCCACTCAAAGGCTGTGATCCCGCGCCGCCAGCGCGGCCAGGCCGTCCAGGACGGGGTGGGGCAGGAACAGGGCGTCTTGGGCGGGCAGCCCCAGATCGGCCTGCATCAGGGATAGCCTCGAGCGCACTTCGTCTTCGACCTCGGTCCATGCCCCGCCCGTGACGTAGACGCGCGGGGGCGCGCCGAACGCGCCCAGGCCGATGCGCCACTGGCGCAGCACCGCGCCGGCCTGCGCGGCGGCGACGCCGGTGACGATGGCCTGATGCGTATGCCGGGGAAAATCGGTCGGCGTGCCGTGGGCTTTCGGCAGATCGGCGGTATTGTCGGCGAGCGAGGCGAGCATCATATCGGGGCCCGGCAGGATCAATCCACCGTGAAAAAAGAGATCGGGCCCCAGCATGTCGATGGTGGTGGCCGTGCCGAAGCTGGCAAGCAGGGCGGGCGCGGGCGTTGCCGAGGCTTGCAGGCGCCCGCTCAAGCCGATGAGCGCCGCCCAGCGGTCCGCGCCCAATTGGCCGGGATCGTCGTAGCCGTTGCGCACGCCGCCTTGTCGCGCCTGGCTGCGCATCCATGC
Source organism: uncultured Burkholderiaceae bacterium (assembly GCA_964551305.1). Lineage (GTDB taxonomy): Bacteria > Pseudomonadota > Gammaproteobacteria > Burkholderiales > Burkholderiaceae_B > JBAZDC01. The sequence continues at coordinate 12,807 of CAZKBT010000029.1, read as the reverse complement.
GACGGCCGAGCCGGTGAGCGCGCGCACACGCTCGTCCAGCTCCTGCCGCACGGCCGGCCCCGCCACGTTCACGCCCAGCGCGCGCCGGCATGGCCAGCCCAGGTCACGCAGCTTTGGGATCATCGTATCGAGTTCGCCGTGCGCCAAGGCAAGGACGGTGGATTCGCGTCGTCCGTCTTGCGAAAGGACGGCGGTCAGCTTGACGCGGCTGTTTCCCGCATCGATCAGCAGGGCGGGCGACCATTCGCGCCGCGTCGCGGAGGGACCGAAGAAGGCGAGGTTGCCGGATGTGCTCATGATCTGCTCGGGTATCCGTGGCCGTTTCAGGGGCCGGGAATCCGCGGCCGCACGGAGACTTCGCCGACGTTGACCGGTATTTCGCCGTCCACGGTGCGCACCAGGAGCTGGCCCCGGTTGTCGATGCCGCAGGCGATGCCGGCCTGCAATAGCTGGCCGTTGTCCAGCAGATTGACGTGCTGGCCGGCCAGCGCGTCGACCTGGGCATAGCGCTCGGGCAGGCCGTCGAAGCTTTGCCGCGCCGTGGCCTGGTTCAATTCCGCGTACCAGGCTTTGGCCAGGGACGTGACCAGCGCGGCGATCGGCAGGCGCCGCGCCTGACCATCGGCCTGCCTGATCTCCGACCAGTCGGCGATGCGTCGATCCAGCGACAGGCTGAGCGCGCGGGCGTCGTTCAGGTTCAAGCCGATGCCGATAATGACGACGTAATGGTCGTTGGACAGCCGCGCGGTGCCGGCCCGCGTCGTTTCCACCAGGATGCCCGCCAGCTTGGCGAATTTCCATTGCAGATCGTTGGGCCATTTCATGGTCAGGTCGGCGCGGTGCCCGGGCATGAGCAGTCCGCGCAAGGCCAGGCAGGCCGTCAGGCCCGTCAAGGGCGAAAGCGTGGGCAGCAGGGGCGCGGGCAGGAAGACGTCGAATGCGCAGGAAAACATGAGGTTGGCGCCCGCCCGGTTTTGCCAGGTGCGCCCGGCCCGGCCTCGGCCGCGTTGCTGCAAATGCGCGCCCAACAGCCACGGTCGGGCCATCGCGCCTTGCGGATTGCGTGCTTTTTCCAGAAGGTCGGCATTGGTCGAGGTGGTGCTGGACACCCATTGGACGTGCGAGAATTGCGGCAGCGACGCGGCCAGATCGCGCTCCAGGGCGTCGGGCTGGGGCAGGAGGGCATCAGGGGTGTCGGTCATGGGGCGGCGGATGCGGGTGTAACGTAAAATAGTCATTCTACGTGAACGGCGAGAGGCTGATACAGAGGGTTTATGGTTGTACGTGCGGAAAAAGTCGTGTTCGAAGGGGAAGTCGGCGATATCGATTGCGCCCTGGATTGGCCGGAAGGCGAGCCGCGAGGCTGGGCTTTGGTGCTGCACCCCCATCCCCTGCATGGCGGAGCCCGGGACAACAAGGTCGTGACGACCATCGCCCGGGCCTGCGCGATTCATGGCCTGGTGGCGGTGCGCCCCAATTTTCGCGGAGTGGGCTCCTCGGCGGGAGAGTTCGACCAGGCCCGAGGCGAAACGGCCGACATGCGAGCCCTGGTCGAGCAATTCCGCCAGGCCTATCCCGACGCCGCGGCGGGCAAGTGGGCGCTGGCGGGCTTTTCGTTCGGCACGTCGGTGGCGGCGCAGCTGTATGGGCTGCAGCAGCAGGCCGGAGACGTCCTGCCCGATGCCGTGTTGCTGGCGGGGTCGGCGGTCAAGCGCTTCCAGTTCCGCGATATCGCCATACCCGACGACACCTGGCTGGTGCATGGCGAACATGACGAGGTCGTGCCGCTGGCCGAGGCCATGGATTTCGCGCGCGAGCATGCATTGCCCATGATCGTGGTGCCCGAGGGCGGCCATTTTTTCCATGGCAAGCTCCTGGTACTCAGGCAACTGGTCCAGCAGCGCCTGGCATCCCTTTGAGCATGCATCCTTTATCGTGACGCGATGTAATCCGCCTGCCGGCCCGCCGGCGTACTGCCTATAATGACGCTTTGTCGCTCTGCCGTATTCCGCCGCGAAACCCATCTTCTATCATTATGCCGATGACCAATTCTTCTTTTCGTCTATTGCCCGGACGCGCGCAACGCTGCGCAGCCGGCTTGCTTCTGGCTTGCGCTCCCTTGTTTTCCCCGGCCCAGGAGGCGGCGCCGACCACGCTCGAGCCGTTGCCGCCCGCCGTATCGGCCGACGCGCCCGAGCTGGTGGGCGATCTGGCTCCGGTGCCGGCGCCGGTGCTGACCGCCAAGGCCTGGATTACGCTGGACATGACCAGCGGGCAGGTGATTGCCGCGGAAAACGCCGATGAGCGCGTGGAGCCCGCTTCGCTGACCAAGCTGATGACGGCCTATCTGGTTTTCGAAGCGCTGGAAAGCAAGCGCCTGAGCCTGGAACAGACGGTGCATGTGTCGGAAAAGGCCTGGAAGATCGAGGGCTCGCGCATGTTCATCAAGCCGGGTTCGCAGGTAACGGTGGATGATCTGCTGCAAGGCGTCATCGTGCAATCGGGCAACGATGCGACGGTGGCGCTGGCCGAGGCTGTCGCGGGCAGCGAGTCCGCGTTCGCCGCCTTGATGAATGAAGAAGCGGCGCGCCAGGGCCTGAAAGAGACGCACTTCACGAACGCGTCCGGCCTGCCCGATCCGGCGCATGTGACGTCCGTGCGCGACCTGGCGGTGATGGCGCAGAACCTGATCGCCAGGTTCCCGCAATATATGCATTACTACAAGCAGAAGGACTACACGTACAACAACATCAAGCAGAACAATCGCAATCGTCTGTTGTGGACGGACGAAACCGTGGACGGCCTGAAAACGGGCCACACGCAGTCGGCGGGGTATTGCCTGGTGGCGACCGCCTTGCGCGACGGCCGGCGCGTGCTGACGGTGCTGGTGGGCGCTTCCAGCGAGGCGGCGCGGATGGAAAACAGTCTCAAGCTGCTGAATTGGAGTTTCCAGAATTTCGATACCGTCAAGCTGTACGACGCCGACATGTCCGCCGTGACGGCTCGTGTGTGGCAAGGCGAAGCCGATACGGTGGAGCTGGGCACGTCGCAGCCGATCTGGGTGACCGTGCCGCGCGGCCAGGGCCAGCAGCTCACGCCGGTGCTGCGCTACACGCAGCCGCTTCTGGCGCCGCTGCAAAAGGGCGCCCAGGTCGGCGATTTGACCTTGTCGCTCAATGGCGTCGTGCTGCGCACCGAGTCCTTGCATGCCTTGGCCGACGTGCCGGAGGCGGGGTTCTTCGGCCGCCTCTACGACAAAGTCCGTTTAATGTTTGAATGAGGCCGGGCGATCGCGATGATGATCCAGGACGTGGATAACGACAGTATCGTGTATCTGAATGGGGAGCTCGTGCGTCTGGGCGACGCCAAGATTTCGGTGCTCGATCGGGGTTTTATTTTTGGCGACGGGATCTACGAGGTGGTGCCCGCCTATGAAGGCAAGCCGTTTCGACTGGAGCAGCATCTGGATCGCCTGCAGCGCAGCTTGGAAGCGATCGAGCTGCGCGTCGATTTTTCGCGGCGGGATTGGGAAGACCTGGTGCAGGGCGCGCTGGACCGCGCGGGCCCGGGCAACCAGATGGTCTATATCCAGGTCACGCGCGGGGCCGCCAAGCGCGATCACGCTTTTCCGCGCAATGCGACGCCCACCGTTTTTTGCATGACGTCGCCGTTTTCCCGTCCCGGCGTCCGCATGCGCGAGCAGGGCTTGAGCACGATCGGGATCGAGGACATCCGCTGGCTGCGCTGCGAAATAAAGTCGGTTTCGCTGCTGGGCAACGTGCTGGCCAAGCAGGTGGCCGTGCAGGCCGGCGTGGACGACGTCATACAGTTTCGCGACGGTTGGCTGACGGAAGGCTCCGCCAACAATATCTGGGTGGTCAGCAGGGGCGCGCTGCTGGCGCCTCCGCGCAACAATCTGATATTGGAAGGCGTGCGCTACAGCCTGCTGGAAAGCCTGGCCGGGGAAGCGGGCATTGCTTTCGAGTCGCGGCCGATTTCGCGCCAAGAGGTGGAGCAGGCCGAAGAGCTGCTGTTTTCGTCCGCGACCAAGGAGGTGTTGCCGATCACACGGCACGACGGCAAGCCGGTGGGCTCCGGCGCCCCCGGCCCGGTGTATCGGGCGTTGAGCCGGGCATACGACAAGCTGCTTGAAGCATTGGTTACTCCCGCATCGAGGACATCGCATTGATCCCCCCCATTCCGCCCGAAGAGAGCTTGATCCAGTACCCCAGCGATTTTCCGATCAAGGTGATGGGGCGCAATCATCCCGAGCTGGCCCAGACGCTGGCGCAGGTGGTGTTGCGGTTCGATCCGGATTTCGATCCGGCCACGATAGAGATGCGTCCCAGCAAGGCGGGCAATTATCTGGGCCTGACGTTCATTGTCAGGGCCACGTCGCGGGAGCAGCTGGATGCGCTGTACCGCGCCTTGCACGGCCACGAGATGGTGTCGGTCGTTCTATAAGCCGGGACGCAGACGCATGATGGCCATAGCCACGCAATGGTTGCCGCGTCCGACGCCTTATCGGGAAACGTGGATGGCGATGCGCGATTTCACGGAAACGCGCACGCCGGATACGCCGGATGAGATCTGGCTTGCCGAGCATGGTCCGGTGTATACGCTGGGGCAGGCGGGCAAGCCCGAGCATGTCCTGCATCGGGACGGTATCGAGTTGGTGCAGACGGACCGGGGCGGCCAGGTGACTTACCATGGCCCGGGGCAGGTGCTGGTCTATTGTCTGCTGGATTTGCGCCGTTGGGGGCTGTACGTCAAGGATTATGTGGCTTTGCTGGAGGATGTCGCCATCGCTTTTTTGAAGGAGGCGGGGCTGGCCGACGCCTGCCGCAAAGCCGATGCCCCGGGGGTCTACGTGCCTGTCGAGGGCGAGCTGGCGAAAATTTGCGCGTTGGGCATCAAGGTGCGCAAGGGATGCGCTTATCACGGGCTGGCGATGAATGTGGCGATGGATCTGTCGCCCTTCTTGGGTATCAATCCTTGCGGCTACGCGGGTTTGCGAACGGTGGATTTGCAAAATCGCGGTGTTTCCATGACGGTGCGGCAGGTCGGCGATGCGTTGGCGTGTGGGGTACGGCGGGCGTTGGTCGGGCGTGGGGCTGATCAGGCGTAGTTGGTCCGCTGTTCTGTCCCTCGCTGTTTCGTTCTTGAGAAAGCCGGCGCGATTTTGGATGACGCTTTTGTTGCCCTCATGCCGCGTTAGCGTAGCTCGATCAGCGTTTGCCGGGCGGTGACGGTCTGGCCGGGCGTGCCTAGTACGGCGGCGATGGTCGCATCTTTTGGGGCGTAGAGGTTGTATTCCATCTTCATGGCGCTGATGACGGCCAGGAGTTCGCCTTCTTTGACGTGTTGCCCCGCTTGCACGGCCACGGACAGCAGTGTGCCTGTCATGGGCGAGCTCACCAGATCATCTCTGTCCTCCGCTGTATCTTCGGGCATGCGCTGCAGCAAGGCGTGCGCCGCGGGCGAGAGGACGGTCAGTTGCCGGCGCGCTCCGCCTTGCGCCAGCAGATAGGTGTGGCCGGCCAAGGCGCCTTTGCGTATGGGGGGCATGTGCAAGGAGGCGGATTCGTCTGCTGCTGGATCGATCTGCAGGGCGTATTGCACGTCATCCAAGGCGAGGAGGATGTCGCAATGGCCGGGTGTCCAGGACGATGCCAGCGTGCGGCGGCGGCCGTCCAGTTCCAGGACGGCGATGTCGTCCCCGTCTTGGCCGGTAATGCGCACGCGTCGCGCGGTCAGGCCGTCGTCGACCACGTAGTCGATCGGCTTTGACGCAAACGCGCGGTCGTCGGCATGGCGGATGGATTCGGCGCGCCAGTGCGCCCACGCGCTTGCCAGGGTGAAGGCGTCGGGGTCGGGACACGGACCGCCGTCCGTGGGCAGGCCGCTCGGGAAGTGGTGCTGCATGAAGCTGGTGTCGAAGTTGCCCGCTCTGAAGTCGGGGTGGCGTATGAGCCTGGACTGCAACGCGATGTTGGAGGTGACGCCCCGGATGACGAATCGGTCGAGGGCCTGCTCCATGAGGGCAAGGGCGCTGGGGCGGTCTTCGGCATGGACGATCAGTTTGGCGATCATGGAGTCGTAGTGCGCGGAAATGGTCGCGCCTTGTTCGACGCCGGTGTCGACGCGCACGCCTTGCAGCTCCAGTGGAGGATGGTAGCGGGTGATGCGGCCTGTCGACGGCAGGTTGTCCATGAAGGGGTCTTCGGCGTTGATGCGGCATTCGATGGCCCAGCCTTGGCGGGCGATGTCTTCCTGCCGATAGGGCAGGGGCTCGTTGGCCGCGATGCGTATCATCCATTCGACCAGGTCCAGGCCTGTGACGGCCTCGGTCACCGGGTGTTCGACCTGCAGCCGCGTGTTCATTTCCAGGAAGTAGAAGGATTGGTCGTCGCCCACGACGAATTCGACGGTTCCCGCGCTGCGGTAGCCGACCGCCTCGGCCAGGGCGACGGCCTGCTCGCCCATGGCGCGTCGGGTGTCGGCGTTGATGAAGGAACTGGGCGCCTCCTCGATCAGTTTTTGGTGCCGGCGCTGCAGCGAGCATTCTCTTTCCCAGAGATAGAGGGTGCGTCCCCGACCGTCGGCCAGTACCTGGATTTCGATGTGGCGTGGTTTTTCGATGTATTTTTCAATGAAGATGCGGTCGTCGCCGAAGCTGTTCATGGCTTCGTTGCGGCATGCCGTGAATCCGGAGCGGGTCTGCTCGTCGTCGTAGGCGACGCGCAGGCCTTTGCCGCCGCCGCCAGCGGAGGCCTTGATCATGACGGGATAGCCGATGTCGCGGGCGATTCGTACCGCTTGGTCGGGCGAAGTGATGACGTCCTGGCAGCCCGGGATGGTGTTGACGCCGGCGGCGAGGGCGAGCTCCTTGGAGGCGATTTTGTCGCCCATCGCGGCGATGGCTTTGGAGTCGGGGCCGATGAAAGCGATGCCTTCGTTTTCCAGGCGCGACACGAAACCCGCGTGCTCCGACAGGAATCCGTAGCCGGGATGCACGGCCTGCGCGCCGGTTTGACGGCAGGCGGCGACGATCGCGTCGATGTTCAAATAGGATAGGCGCGAGGCCGCCGGGCCGATGCACACGGCCTCGTCGGCCAGGCGCGCGTGCAGCGCGTCTTTGTCGGCTTCGGAATACACGGCGACGGTCGCGATGCCCAGCCGCTTTGCGCTGCGTAGTATCCGGCAGGCAATTTCGCCGCGGTTGGCGATCAGTATCTTGGTGAACATAGGCGGGTCCGGGCGCTCAGGCGCCATAACGTTGTTGCATGGGCATGATTGCGCGCGCCAGCGCGGCTCGCGTTCGCGATGGCTCGATGATGTCGAGCGCGTTGGATGCGTTGGCTCGCATGCCGGGCGCGTGGCTGGAGCCCGACGCGGCGATGCGCGCATCGGGCCAGGCCAGGAGCGCGGCACGGTCAAACTCGGGGATGCCCAGGCCCATGGCCATGCCGGCGCCGCCCAGCGCGCGCCCGGTCAGCAGCGTGATGCGTTTCGAAGCGCTGCGGCTCCATGCGCCGATCAAGGCCTGCGCCGCCGATACGATGCCGGCGGCTTCCTGCTCGGGTCCGGGCAGGAAGCCGGGCGTGTCGACGATGGACAAGACGATGTAGCGGCGCCGCGAGCACAGTTCGACGAAGGCCGCCGCTTTGCGGCAGGCTTCCGCATCCAGGCTGGCGGCGTTGACGCCGGGGTCGTTGGCGACGATGCCGACGGTGCGGCCGTGCAGGCGAGCCAACCCTGTGATGACGGCGCCACCGTAGGCGGCATGCGTTTCGAACCAGTCCGCGTGGTCGGCCAGGTTGGCGATCAGCTCGCGCATGTCGTAAGGCGTGTGCGGGCCGGCGCGCAGGGTGGACAAGGCCGGCTGAACCGGCTCATCGTCGATGGGGGAGGCTGCGGCGGCGCGGCCCCCGCCGTCCAGCAGGCCCGCGTAGCGGCGCAGTTGCAGCAGCGCGTCCACGAGGTGGAGGCAGGTTCGCGCCGCCAGGCCGCTTTGCGCTTCATGCACCTGGCTGCCTCCCAGTGTTTGTTCGTCCAGCGCCAGGCCGCGCACGGCAAGGACACTATCCGGGCCGCTCAGGTAGAGCGCGCCGGCGCGCGCCAGCATGAACACGGCATCGGCCTGGGCGCAAAGCAAGGCATTGACGCCGCCCTGGCTCGACGCGCTGACCGCCAGGTATGGGACGTGGCGGCTTGCCTGGCCGAGCGCATGCAGCAGGGTGGCCTGGGCTTCGTATGCGTCGCCGTCGGCATCGATCACCGCCGTGTCGGCATGGATGCCGATCAGGACGTCGCCGCGCGCGCCGGCGTCGGCGACGAAGGTGCGGAGTCGGCGAAGGTCCGCGACGGATTGCGGCTGTTCGCGCAGGATGAAAACGGCCGCGGGCCGGCCGTGAACGCGGCCCAGGGCCAGGTTCAAGCCGGTGGTGTCGTCGATTTTTCGCGCGCTGCCGCCGTCCAGCAGGACATCGAGCGTGTCGGAGGCCGGCACGCGGATGTCGGCGGGTTGCGTCGCCGGCTTCATGCCAGGCCTTGAAGCACGCAGGATCGCGCCGTCAACGCGGAGCGCAGCGCTTCGGCGGTTTGCACGGCGTCGGGGCCGTCGCCGTGCACGCATATGCTGCCTATCGGCGTGGGTATGTGTTTGCCGGTCACGGATACCAGCGCGCTCGCATCCAGCATGGCGCTTACGTGTTCCACCGAGGCCTGGGCGCCGTGGATCATGGCGCCGGGCTGTCCGCGCGGCACGAGCTTGCCGTCGTCCGCATAGGCCCGATCCGCGTAGATCTCTTCCACGACTTTCATGCCTGCGCGATAGCCGGCCGCGGTCAGGCAGGACTGGGCGGGCGCCAGCAGGATCAGTTTTTCGTCATAGGCGCGGATTGCCTTGACCACGACGTCGGCCAGGGCCGAGTCTTCGCAGGCCATGTTGCTCAAGGCGCCGTGCGCCTTGACGTGGACCACGCGCGATCCTTCCGAGCGGGCGATGCCGTCCAGAGCGGCGATTTGATAGAGCAGGATCGCTTCGAGCTCTTCGGCGGGGACGTACATGCGCCGCCGCCCAAAGCCTTGCAGGTCCGGAAACGAGGGGTGGGCGCCGATATCCACGCCGGCGGCGATCGCGGCGCGCACCGTGCGGCGCATGACGAGGGGGTCGCCCGCGTGGAATCCGCACGCGATGTTGGCGGAGTTCACGATGCGAAGCAGGGCCTGGTCCGAGCCCATGGTCCAGGCGCCGAAGCTTTCGCCCAAGTCGGCGTTCAGGTTGACGCGGCGCGTTTGAGAGGAGGATTCGGTATGGGTCGAGGCGGGTTGGTTCATGGCAGTCATCAGGATGAAGTGAGAGTATGGGGTTCATCGGCCGGGTCGATCGGGCCCGGGTGGACGCCGCTGATCAGATCGCGCGTGCGCAGGGCGTCTTCATCGATCCGGCCGGCGGGGGCGGTCTTGCGTATGCCGGCCTGCCAGGCCTGCATGGCGTGTTGCGCGGCCTGACGCGCGCGCGCGGCCTCTTGCAGGGAAACCTGCTTGAACCGGATTCGATCGCCCGGTCGCAGGCGGCCCAGCCGCGGCAAGTCGGCCAGGATGACGACGGCGATCTTGGCATAGCCGCCGGTCGTCTGGGCATCCTGCATGAGGATGATGGGCTGGCCGCTGGCGGGCACTTGCACCGCGCCCGGCGTGATGCCGTCGGTCACGATGTCCGCGCCCTTTTCGCTGTGGGTCAACGTGGGCCCCTGCAGGCGCAAGCCCATTCTGTCGGCGTCGGCGCTGACCTGATAGCAGGCGCTGAAAAACGCGTCGACGGCCTCGTTGGTGAAATGGTCCGGTTGCGGCCCAGGGATGGCGCGCAGCGTGACGACGTTGTGCTCATCGCTTCCGGCCCGGTTTCCATGCGTGTCCGCAAGGGCGTCGGCCTGCGTGTCATGCTGCGCGTCGCCTTGCCCGATTTTGCGGCAAGGCAGCGTGTCGCCGGCCCGCAGGCTGCGTCCTTCCAGTCCGCCCAGATGGGCGCGCGCGTAGGTGGCCCGGCTGCCCAGCACTGGCGGCAAGCGCAATCCGCCGGCGAACGCCAGGTAGGCGGGCTTGTTGTCGGTCAGGCGGGCCTGGAGCGTGTCGCCGGTCTGGCATGTGACGCCGCGCCAGGCGGGAAGGCGCTCGGCGCGGCCACGGTTGTCGGTGCGCAGCAGATAGCCTTCGCCCGCCAGCGCGCAGCGTATGGGACCGTCGGCCACCCGCAGAGTGGGGCCCGCGCCGGGAAGTTCGAGGCCGGCCGCGTGCGGGTCGTTGTTCACCAGCATATTGGCGGCAGCCAGGCCGCGCGTGTCGGCGGCGCCCGACATGGGCACGCCCATATAGCGCCAGCCCGGTCGACCGCCGTCTTGAACGGTGACGGCCCAAGCGGGGTCGACGACTTCGAGCAGGCCGTCGGGCGCAAGTTCCGGCTGGGCGGCGGTCTCGGGCGGCGCGGCCTCGGAAGCCGGCCGAAAGCGCAGGCTCGCCGCCTCCGTTTTTCCGTCGCCGCCTTGCAGCAAGGTCATGGGGTCCCAGCCCGGCCGCGCGAAATCGCGTTCCATGTCCAGATAAGCGTCGACCGGCACCGCCCGCCATTGCACGCGATCGCCAGGCGCAAGCATCGCCGGGTCTTCACCTCGTCCCAGATCGAACAACGGCACCGGCGTGCGGCCCAGCAAATGCCACCCGCCCGGACTGACCCAGGGATAGGCCGCGCACATCCGGCCCGCGACGGCGATGGAGCGCGCGGGCACTGCCTGGCGAGGCACGGTCAGGCGAGGCTGGCTCAGTTCGGTGGGCAGGCCGTCCATGTACGGGAACCCCGGCAGGAATCCCAGCATGCGCACGGTGAAAACGGATTGCGTCATGTGTTGGACGACGTCCTCGGGGCTCAGCCCGCACGCCTGGGCCAGGCTATGCAGATCGGGCGCGCAGTCCGGCTCGAAGCAGACTGGAATCAGCCACTGCCTGCCTTGCATACCCAGGGCCGGCGTTTGCCGGGCCAATTCCCGCAAGGCATCGGCGAATGCGTCTTGGTCCGTCCGGTCGGGATCGACGTAGACCGTGACTGTCGCGTAGGCCGGCGCCCATTCCAGCACGCCTTTGAATGGGTCCCGGCCCGCCCGTTCGCTCAGGCTGACGCAAAAACCCAGGGCCAGGGCGCTATTGTGCGCGGTGACATCGGTGCCGAAGACGACCGTCCAGGCGGCGTCGCCCAGCGGCAGCACGCGAGGAGGAGACAGGGTCGAGCAAGAGGATGAGTCAGTCATGCGTGTATCGGAATGATCGGGGGCGGAGCCCGCCGCAATGGAATCAAACCGTCATTATTCGGTAAGCGTTCGCCCTTGTCGAACGTATTTTTCTATTCCGAAGTTATCACTTTTTCCTATAGGCCGGGCCGGACGTATTATTATTTCCCCATGAATCTTCGTTTCCTGGAAACTTTCGTGTGGGTGGCGCGCTTGCGCAGCTTCAAGGCTTGCGCGACCAAGCTGAATCTGACGCAGGCCGCCATTTCGGGGCGGATCGCCGCGCTGGAGAACGATATCGGCCGTCCCTTGTTCGATCGCACCCTGCGCGACTTGCCCCTGACCGGCGCGGGACTTGCCCTGTTGCCGTACGCCCAGCGTCTGCTCGAGCTCGAGCGGACCATGCGGCGGACGGTGCAGGGCGCCGGCGAGCTCAAGGGCGTGGTTCGCCTGGGCATCGTGGAATCCATCGTGCACACGTGGTTTCCGTCGTTCGTCAAAGCGCTGCACCAGATACACCCGGGCCTGGAAATCGAGGTCATCGTCGAGCCCATGCTCCAGTTGCATGAGATGTTGCGGCGCGGCGCGCTGGACGTCGCGCTGCAAACCGATGCGATGATGGAGCCGGGCATCCACAATTGCGACATCGGCCTGCTGCGCATGGACTGGATATGCGCAGCCGCATCCGGCTTGCAGCCTCGCATGTCCCTGGACGAGCTGGCGCGCTTTCCTTTCGTGACGTTTCCAAGGCACTCGCAGCCCCACAAGCAATTGCAGGATCTCTTGCGCCTGCACGAGGTCCAGCCCGCGCGCGTCCATTTCGTCTCGTCGATCGCCGCGAGCCGGCAATTGCTGCTGGCCAGCCCGTGCACCGCGACCTTGCCGGTGGCGGCCGTGCGCGACGGACTGGACGACGGGTCCTTGCGCGTCGTCGAGTGCGAGCAGAAGCTGCCCGATCTGCGGCTGGTGGCGAGCTGGCGCGACGATCCGATAGCCGACGCCGTCGTGCAACTGGCCCTGAGTGAAATGCGGCAGTATGCGCTGGGTCGGCCCGATGATGCGTGGGCCGCGGGCCCGGCCGATGACTGCGGCAGGCTAATGGCGTTAGAATAGGCCCCACAGGAAGATTTTCTTCATAGGCACGCCGCGCCGGGCGAAGCGTCCGGGCGGCGATCAGGGCGGCGTTCGGCGCATCGCCCTCAGGACATCGTATGACGACACCCATAGATCAAACCGTTGCTGCATCGGCCTCCGTTGCGTCGGCTTATGACCCGACCAAAAAGCAGAAGTCGGGCGAAAAGACGTCGCGCATCCCCATCAAGATCATTCCGGCCGAACGCCTTAAGAAGCCTGAATGGATCCGCGTCAAGGCGGCCACGCCGGGCTCGCGCTTCTACGACATCAAGCGCATCCTGCGCGAGCACAACCTGCACACGGTATGCGAAGAAGCCTCGTGTCCGAACATCGGCGAATGCTTCGGCAAAGGCACGGCCACGTTCATGATCATGGGCGACAAATGCAC
>CAZKBT010000028.1:0-40168 GCA_964551305.1 uncultured Burkholderiaceae bacterium | reverse complement strand
GCTCAGTATGACGTTTCCCGCAATGGTCGCGGCAAAAAGCATGATCGTCAGGTTGACGGCCACCCGCTTGGCCAGTTCCGAGCGCGCCTGCTCGGTCGCCCCTTCGGTCAGCGAAAGGAATATGGGCGCGACCGCGGGAGGATTGAGTATGGGCAGCAGCGTAGCCAAGGCGAACAGCAGGCTGCGGCTGAAGTTGATCGCCAGTTCGGAAAGTTCCATGAAGTCAGGGGCTCCGCGCGAGTTCGGAATGGGTGGTGTCCAGGGTGGCCAGGACGTGGCGCTCGAATTGCAGCTGCGTCCTGGGGTGGCTCAGACCCGGACCCATGATGATGAATACATCCTCGACCCGATCGCCCAGCGTCAGTATCTTGGCCATTTTCAAGGCGATGCCGTGCTTGACGAAAACCCGGGACAGGCTGAGCAGGAGCCCCGGGCGGTCGGCCGCTGTGATCGCCAGCCGCCAGGACGCGCCTTGCTCGTCGGGCTGCAAGTCGACGGTGGGCACGACGGGGAAAACGCGCGACCGGCGCGAGCGCATGGTCCATCCCCCCGACTGCGATTCCTCGCCGGCGTCAGATGGCGGATTCACGAGGAAGGCTTCCAGTTCGTGCTCCACCAGTGTCGCGTTCGAGCGATAATCCTTGTCATGGTTGGGGAGCAGCGCAATGAAGCTGTCCAGCGCCCATCCGTGCTTCGTCGTATGGATGCGCGCGTCCTGGATGCTCAGGGAACGCTGGTCGAAATAACGGCACAAGCTCACGAACAGATCGTCGCGATCGGGGGTGTACACCATGATCTGCAAGGCTTCGTTCTGGCCGACGACCCGGGCCTTGACCACTGCCGCGCCCGTATCCGTCTGGTGATAGAGATGCCGTGTGTGCCAGGCGATGTCATTGGCGTCGTGGCGCAGGAAATACGCCACGTCCATTTGACTCCAGAACGCCTCCCGGCTTTCGTCGCGCAGGCCCGACAGCCGTATGGCATCGGCCGCGGCGGCCTTGCGTTGCGCCAATACCGTGCCGGTATCGACCAGTTTTCCGCCCAAGGCCGCGCGTGTCTGATGATACAGATCCTCCAGCAGCTTGCCCTTCCAGGTGTTCCAGACTTTCGGGCTGGTGCCGCGGATGTCCGCGACGGTCAGCAGGTACAGTGCGGATAGCCGTCTTTCGGTCTGGACGCATCTGGCGAACGCGTTGATGACGTCGGGATCGCTCAGGTCGCGCTTTTGCGCATAGGTCGACATGGTCAGATGCCGGCGTACCAGGAATACCACGAGCTCCGTGTCTTCCGCGTCCAGGCCGTGATCCTCGCAGAACTGCCGAGCGTCCACGGCGCCCAGCTCGGAATGGTCGCCGCCCCGGCCTTTGGCAATGTCATGAAAAAGGGCGGCGATGTAGATCAGCCAATGCTTGTCGAAATCGGCCATGAGCTGGCTGGCCAGCGGATATTCCTGGGCGTGTTCCGGCATGGTGAAGCGGCGCAGGTTGCGCAGCACCATCAGAATATGCTGGTCGACGGTATACGCATGAAACAGGTCGTGCTGCATCTGTCCGACGATGCGGCGGAACACGGGCAGGTAGCGCGGCAGGATGTTGAGCATGTTCATGCTGCGCATGGCGTGCACGATGCCCCGGGGCTGCTGCAGGATCTGGAGGAAATGGCGCCGATTGACCGGGTTCTGGCGAAACTGCGGATCGATGCGATACTTGGCTTGCCACATGGCGCGCAGCATCCGGGCGGACATGCCGACGATCTCGGGATGTTCCTGTATCGTCAAGAAGGCCCGCAGCAGCAAGGCCGGATTGCGCTCCAGGCTGTCTTCCCGGCGCAGGTCGAGCCGGTTTCGGGTAACGCAGAAATCATCGTCCAGGATGCGCGGCGCTTCGGGCGGGGCGGGGAAGAACCGCTCTTCCAGGCTTTGCAGCATGATGAGGTTCAGCTGCGTGACCACTCGGGCCGCCCAATAATAACGCTGCATCAGCAGTTCGCTGGGCCGCCGGGTGCGCGTGGCTTCGAATCCATAGATCGCAGCCAGCGCGGGCTGCAGATCGAACAGCACCCGATCTTCCCGGCGGTTGGTCAGCAGGTGCAATTCGATGCGCAGGCGCTTGAACGCCACGTCCGCGCGCCGCAGCGCCCGAAATTCCGCGGTCGTCAACAGGTCCGTGCGCGCGACTTCGTGCCACGAGCCGCCCAGGCCCGCCGCTTTGGTCATCCACAGCAGTACTTGCAGGTCGCGCAGGCCGCCGGGCGATTCCTTGCTGTTGGGCTCCAGCGCGTAAGGCGTTTCCTGGTAGCGCGCGTGGCGCTGTTGCATTTCAGCGAGCTTGGCCTGGAAAAACTGCGTGGCGTCCATGTTCTGGTGCAATCTGTCCACCAGATCCTGGAACAATTCCTTGTCGCCGGCCAGCCAGCGGGCTTCCAGCAACGAGGTTTCGACAGTGATGTCCTGCGCGGCCTCGTGCATGCACTGATCGGGCGTGCGAACGCTATGGCCCGGTTCGATGCCCAGGTCCCACATGGCGGCGATCAGCGCTTCGATTTCCTCCGTATCCCGCGGATCCGGTGCGCGGCGCAGCAGGAGCAGGATATCCACGTCTGAATGCGGATATAGCTCGCCCCGGCCGTAGCCGCCCACGGCCACCAGGGCTGCGCCGGCGGGCAACGGGCATGCTTTCACCAATTCGCGCAAAGCCTGGTCCGTGGCGCGTCGCAGCGCGGTCAGCAAGGCTTCCGGCCGCAGTTGCTCCCGGAAGGAGGCGATGGCTTCGCCCCGGTGCTGCTCCAGCTGCTTGCGGATCGACGCAACGGAGTTGGGAGGCGTGGGAGCGAACATGGGCCGAATGCGCGGGGCCGGATTAGACCGTCTCCGCCTGAACGAAAGAGGGCGGGGCGGGCATGCCGGGCGAAACGGTCAGGATTTCATAGCCGTCTTCGGTAACCAGGATGCTGTGCTCCCATTGCGCCGAAAGGCTGTGGTCGCGGGTGACGACGGTCCAGCCGTCCGCCAGGCAGCGCGTTTCCTTGCGCCCGGCATTGATCATGGGCTCGATGGTGAAGATCATGCCCGGCTCGAGCGTTTCCCCGGTGCCGGGCTTGCCATAGTGCAGGACCTGAGGGTCCTGGTGGAACTTGCGCCCGACGCCGTGGCCGCAATATTCGCGGACCACCGAGAACCCATGCTTTTCGGCATGCCTCTGAATGGCATGGCCGATGTCGCCCAGGGTGGCGCCGGGCCGCACGGCCAGGATGCCCAACCACATGCATTCATAGGCGGTCTCGGTCAGCCGCCGGGCGAGTATCGACGGCTCGCCGATGTGGAACATCCTGCTGGTATCGCCGAACCAGCCGTCCTTGATGACGGTGACGTCGATGTTCATGATGTCGCCGTTCTTCAGCACTTTGTCGCCCGGGATGCCGTGGCAGATCACATGATTGATCGATGTGCAGATCGAGCCCGGAAAAGGCGTGTATCCCGGAGGTGCATAGCCGACAGTGGCGGATTCGACGTGTAGCACGTTCGTGATGTAGTCCATGCACAAACGATCCAGCTCGCCGGTCGTGACCCCCGCCTTCACGTAAGGGGCCAGGTAATCCAGGGCGCTGGCGGCCGCCTGGCAGGCGGCGCGCATTTTATCGAGGTCGACGGGATCGGTAACGAGACTACTCATGGCAACTTGTACTCTGGTGCATAAAAATAGTAGAATTATAGGCTTTCTATGAATTTTCGCCCTGGTCCGGAAGGGAGGCGCGCAAACCTGTTTGCAAGGTTCTGGGCGGGCTTTTCGGCTTGCGGGATGATTCATGGGAAGACTTGCATTGTAGTTCCTTGACTGGCGTTTTGCCGATTTTCGTTCATCGGCCCGCCAAGAAGGGCGCTCTTTGCTTTTTGAAATCGCGTGCCCGGTCAAGAGGGTGTCGCCGCCATTTTTCGCCATCGGCAAGATGGGCACATGGCAGCGGTGCAGACTTGGTACAAGACCTAACCCTTGGAGAGTTCTACATGTCTTTGATGCGTGAAATGCTAGAGGCCGGCGTCCACTTCGGCCACCAAACCCGTTACTGGAATCCGAAAATGGCGCAATACATTTTCGGCCAGCGCAACAAGATCCACATCATCAACCTCGAGCAAACCGTTGCCAAGTTCCAGGAAGCCGCCAAAGTAGCGCGTCAGATCGCCGCCCGCGGGGGCAGCATACTGTTCGTGGGTACCAAGCGCGCCGCGCGCGAGCTCGTGGCCGCCGAAGCCATGCGCGCCGGCATGCCTTATGTCGACAGCCGTTGGCTGGGCGGCATGATGACCAACTTCAAGACGGTCAAGA
This sequence comes from uncultured Burkholderiaceae bacterium, assembly GCA_964551305.1. Lineage (GTDB taxonomy): Bacteria > Pseudomonadota > Gammaproteobacteria > Burkholderiales > Burkholderiaceae_B > JBAZDC01. Next base: position 35,846 of record CAZKBT010000028.1, on the reverse strand, counting down.
CCTCGGTCAAGCGTCTGAAGGAAATGGAAGCCCAGCAGGCGGAAGGCGCCACCGAGCGCATGAGCAAGAAAGAAGCCCTCATGTTCGAACGCGAGCTGGAAAAACTGAACAAGGCGATCGGCGGTATCAAGAACATGAACACCTTGCCCGAAGCGCTGTTCGTGATCGACGTCGGCTACCACAAGATCGCCGTCGCCGAAGCGCGCACCCTTGGTATTCCCGTGATCGCCGTCGTTGATACCAATCACTCGCCGGACGGCGTGGATTATGTGATTCCCGGCAATGACGACTCCGCCAAAGCCATCGCGCTGTATGCGCGCGGCATCGCCGATGCGGTCCTGGAAGGCCGCGAACAGAACCTGAACGGTCTGGTCGAGGAAATCGCCGAAGGCGCCGAGGAATTCGTCGAAGTCGAAGAAGAGCGCGAGTAAGCACGCGCCGTCATCTTGCCGGGTCGCCGGGGACGGGACCATGCCCGTTCGTCCCCGGACGCCATCAAGTTTGCGTTCTTCACCGGCCTCGCGTGGCATCGAGGCCTGTTGTATTCATGAATTGGAGAGAATAAGTGGCTCAAATTACCGCATCGATGGTTAAAGAACTGCGCGAAAAAACTGACGCGCCTATGATGGAATGCAAAAAAGCGCTGACCGAAGCAGAAGGCGATATGGCTCGGGCCGAGGAAATTCTCCGGGTCAAGCTGGGTAACAAAGCCAGCAAGGCGGCGACCCGCATCACGGCTGAAGGCCTGATCGGACTGCATGTCGCGGCCGATGGCAAGACGGGCGCGGTCATCGAAGTCAACTGTGAAACCGACTTCGTGGCCAAGAACGACGATTTCCTGGGCTTTGTCGCTCAGTTGGCCGAGCTCGTCACGGCGAAGAACCCCGCCGACCTGGCTGCGCTGAGCGCATTGCCATTCGGCGAAGGCACCGTCGAATCGACGCGCTCGGCCCTGGTCGGGAAAATCGGCGAAAACATTTCCGTGCGGCGTTTCCAGCGTTATGAAACCGCCAACAAGCTGGCCAGCTACGTGCATGGCGGCAAGATCGGCGTGCTGGTGGATTTCTCCGGCACCGACGAAGTGGGCAAGGACCTGGCGATGCACATCGCCGCCACCAAGCCCAAGGCGCTGGACGCCGGCGGCGTGGCCGAGGCGGACATCGCCACGGAGCGCTCGGTTGCCCAGCAAAAGGCGGACGAATCCGGCAAGCCCGCCGAGATCGTTGCGAAAATGGTCGAGGGCTCCGTGCAGAAATTCCTGAAGGAAGTCACGCTGCTGTCTCAGCCCTTCGTCAAGAACGATAAGCAATCGGTCGAGCAGATGCTCAAGGAAAAAGGCGCGAGCATTTCCCGTTTCGCTCTGTATGTCGTGGGCGAAGGTATCGAGAAAAAATCGGAAGACTTCGCGGCGGAAGTCGCCGCGGCTGCCGCCGGCACCGCCTGATCTACGCTTGGTTTCCCCCAAAATGGGCTTGCGCTTGACGTGCAAGCCCATTTTTCGCCGCGGGCTTTGTTCCGGGGTGAAAAATACTTCCCCAGGGATGAACCTCTACGCGCCATACGTCTCGCGGACTGTGCCGCGCCCGGCGAACCCGGACGGCCGGCGGGCCGCAATGCGGATGGCAAGCCGAAGGCGCAGCGTAGGGGCTTTTTTTGGCTTACACTTTCGCTGAACTGACCAATTGGATATCTTTTATGGCTACAAGATCGTATAAGCGCGTATTGCTCAAGCTTTCCGGTGAGGCGTTGATGGGCGATGATGCTTTCGGGATCAATCGCTCCACCATCTTGCGCATGACCGAAGAGATCGCTGAAGTGGCCATGCAAGGTATCGAACTGGCGATCGTGATAGGCGGCGGCAATATTTTCCGCGGCGTCGCTCCCGGCGCACAGGGCATGGATAGGGCCACCGCCGATTACATGGGCATGATGGCGACGGTCATGAATGCCTTGGCGCTCCAGGATGCGCTCAAGCACCGAGGCGTCGATACCAGGGTTCAGTCCGCATTGAACATCGACCAGGTGGTCGAGCCGTACATTCGCCCCAAAGCCTTGCGCTACCTGGAAGAAGGCAAGGTCGTGGTGTTCGCCGCGGGCACCGGCAATCCGTTCTTCACCACGGATACGGCTTCCGCGTTGCGCGGCGCGGAAATCGGCGCGGAAATCGTGCTCAAGGCCACCAAGGTCGACGGCATCTATAGCGCGGACCCCAACAAGGATCCGGACGCGGCGCGGTATACGCGAATCAGTTTCGATGAAGCGATAGTCCGCCGCCTGGAAATCATGGATGCCACCGCTTTCGCACTCTGTCGCGATCAGAAGCTGCCCATCAAGGTGTTTTCCATCAATAAGCCCGGCGCGCTAAAGCGGGTTATTGCCGGAGAAGACGAAGGCACGCTGGTCCACGTTTGATAAAGGAATGATATGAGTCTCTCTGATATTCGCAGCTCGGTGCAGACACGGATGTCGAAATCGATCGAAGCCTTGAAGGTCAGCCTGGGCAAGATACGGACGGGCCGAGCCCATACCGGCATTCTGGACCATATTCAGGTCGAATACTACGGTTCGCCCGTTCCCTTGAGCCAGGTCGCCAACATCAACCTGGTCGATGCGCGCACGCTGAGCGTCCAGGTTTGGGAAAAACAGATGGCGGGTCCGGTCGAACGCGCCATTCGTGACTCCGACCTTGGCCTGAACCCCATTTCCATGGGAGAGAACATCCGTGTTCCCATGCCGCCTCTTACCGAAGAGCGCCGCCGCGACTTGACCAAGGTCGTGCGTTCGGAAGGCGAGGAGACCAAGGTCGCCATTCGTAATCTGCGCCGGGACGCCAACGACGCCTTGAAGAAGCTCGTCAAGGACAAGGAAATTTCCGAGGATGAGGAGCGTCGCATGCAGGACGAGGTCCAGAAACTGACGGACAAGCACGTCGTTGAAATCGATAAGCTCGTCGCGCAGAAAGAAGCGGAGATCATGACAGTTTGATCGTTCATCTGTTCTATGCCGCCCATGCTTACTAGCTCAACGTTGTCCTTGCCGCCATGCACGGACGTGCCTCGTCATGTGGCGATCATTATGGATGGCAACGGCCGCTGGGCGACCAAGCGGTTTCTGCCCAGAACGGCCGGCCACGCGCGCGGCGTACAGGCCGTGCGGCGCGTGGTCGAAGCATGCGGCAAGCGCGGCGTCCGGTTCTTGACGCTGTTTGCGTTCAGCTCGGAAAATTGGCGCCGCCCCAAGGACGAAGTCAGCATATTGATGCGTCTATTCATACAGACGCTGGAAAAAGAAGTCGTCAAGCTGGAAAAGCAGGGCGTGCGCTTGAAGGTCATCGGCGACCTGACGGCGTTCGAACCCAAACTGCGCTCGCTGATCGAGGCCGCCGAAACGCGAACGGCTGGCAACAGCACGCTCGTCCTGACCATCGCCGCCAACTACGGCGGACGTTGGGACATCCTGCAGGCGACGCGCCGCATGCTTGCGCAGCGCCCCGATCTGGCGCAACATCCCGATCAGATCGATGAAACCGCGCTCAGCGCCCATCTGTCGATGGCCTACGCGCCGGAGCCCGATCTGTTCATACGAACCGGGGGAGAGCAACGTATTTCCAATTACCTGATCTGGCAATTGGCCTATACCGAACTCTATTTCACCAATGATTACTGGCCGGATTTCGGCGCGAAGCAGATCGACGCCGCGTTCGACTGGTATCGCTCACGCGAACGGCGTTTTGGCCGCACCAGCGCCCAATTGGCCGAGCAGAGCTGAAACCGAAAGGTCCGCATAGGCTATGTTAAAGCAACGAATCTACACCGCGATAGCATTGCTTATCGTCCTGTGCGCGGCGCTGTGGGCGCCCTCGGCCTGGCCGCTGGCGTTATTGCTGAGCTTGGCCGCGGCGTGCGCGCTGTGGGAATGGCTGCGCCTGACATGGCGCCGGCCGGATACGTATTTTCCCGTCGCGATCGCCGTAGTCCTGGGCGTGTTCTTCCTGTCCTCGTTGTACGGCCTGTTCCGCGCAACGACGGCTTTCTCCCTGCCTGGGTTCGATAACGGCCTTGTACGCTGGGTACTGCCGTTCACGGCGCTGGCCTGGATCGTCGGCGCGACCGCACTGGTCGTGCAAGGCCAATCCCAGGCGCGTTCCGGCGCGCGCCTGCTCAGCATCTTCGGCGTCATCGCCATCGTTGCCGTCTGGTTCAGTCTTATCGCGCTATTTCTGGGCTTTGGATGGTGGTTCCTGTTGTCGCTGATGGCGATGGTGTGGTTTGCCGACATCGGGGCCTATTTCGCGGGCAGGGCGTTCGGCAGGCACAAGCTGGCACCGCGCGTGAGTCCCGGCAAGACATGGGAAGGCGCGTGCGGCGGCATCTTCTTCGCAACGCTTTGGGTGCTGCTGAGCACGCAATGGAACGGCAGCTTCGGCGGCGTCCTGGCCGAGCGCTATCCCCTGGCCATCGTAGCGCTGATCGCGATCGCGTTGGCGGCGCTTTCCATCGTAGGGGATCTGTTCGAATCGCTGCTCAAGCGGCGCGCCGGCGTGAAAGACTCCAGCCAGCTTTTGCCCGGCCACGGCGGCGTGCTGGATCGCATCGATGCCTTGCTGCCCGTCGTTCCGGTCGCTTATCTTCTGGTCGTGGCGGCATGAAGCGCGTGCAAAAAGTCTGCATACTCGGTTCCACGGGCTCCATAGGCGAAAACACCCTGGACGTCATTTTGCGTCATCCCGAGACCATGTCGGTATATGCCTTGAGCGCCTACTCCCGCATGCAGCGCCTTGCTCAACAGGCCCTTCAGGTAGGTGCAAGGGTGGTGGTGGTTCCCGATGAACCCGCGCGGCGGCAGTTTTGGGCGGCCTGGCCGGCCGGGCGGGCCGCGCCGGAAGTGCGCGTAGGCCCGCAGGCGCTGGCGGAAACGGCAGCCGACCCGGAGGTGACCACCGTCATGGCCGCCATCGTCGGGGCGGCGGGCTTGCCGGCGGCCTTGGCCGCGGCCCAGGCCGGAAAACGTATCCTGCTCGCGAACAAAGAGGCGTTGGTCGCCGCCGGCGGCTTGTTCATGCGCGCGGTGCGCGAAAGCGGGGCGGAGCTGTTGCCGATCGACAGCGAGCACAATGCCATCTTTCAATGCATGCCGCACGGCGCCAGGGCGCAAGCGCCCGGCACGCCCGCCGACGGCGTTCGCCGCCTGCTCCTGACGGCCTCGGGCGGTCCTTTTCGCACCACGCCCCTGGATTGCCTGGACAGCGTGACGCCCGACCAGGCTTGCGCCCATCCCAACTGGAGCATGGGGCGCAAGATATCCGTCGATTCGGCGACGATGCTCAACAAAGGCCTGGAAGTCATCGAAGCGCATTGGCTGTTCGCCATGCCGGCGGCGCGCATACAAGTCGTCATTCATCCCCAGAGCGTCGTGCATTCCATGGTCGAGTACCAGGATGGATCGATATTGGCCCAGCTAGGCCAGCCGGACATGCGTACGCCCATCGCGTACGGCCTGGGCTTTCCCGAGCGCATCGAAAGCGGCGTGGGCCTACTGGCGCTGACGGGCCTGGGCAGGCTGGACTTCGAAGAGCCCGACATGCAGCGTTTCCCGTGCCTGGGTTTGTCCTTCGCCGCCCTGCGCGACGGACAGCAAGCCTGTATCGCGCTGAACGCCGCGAACGAGGTCGCCGTGCAGCGCTTTCTGAACGGGGAAATTCGCTATACTCAAATTCCGCAGGTCATAGAAACCGTGCTGGAGCGCGGGGCCGATGGCTCGTCCTCGGACTTGGGTACGCTCGAAGCCATTCTTTCCGCAGACGCCCAGGCGCGGTACGCGGCTTCTCAATACTGTTCGAGCCTGAGCTGAACCGGCTGTTTTTCCCTGGAATTCCATGTTTTTGACGCTGCTCGCTTTTGCCCTGGCCATCGGTGTGCTCGTCACGTTTCACGAGCTGGGCCACTATTCGATCGCCCGCCTCTGCGGCGTGAAAGTCTTGCGGTTCTCTGTGGGCTTCGGCAGGGTGCTCGCGCGGCGCGTGGACAAGCGGGGCACCGAATGGGTGCTTTCGGCCATTCCACTGGGCGGCTACGTCAAGATGCTGGACGACCCCGAGCCGTCGGCGCCTCCCGAGCAAGCGGCGGAGGCTTTCAATCGGAAACCCCTGAGTCAGCGCGCCGCGATCGTCCTGGCGGGACCAATCGCCAATCTGCTGCTGGCGGCGCTTCTGTATACGGCGCTCAATCTCGCCGGCACGCAGGAGCCCGTGCCGTTTCTGGCCCAGCCCCCGGCGGCGACCATGGCGGCCCAAGCGGGCGTCCAGGCGGGGGACAAGATCGTCGCCGTCAATGACGAGCCCGTGCGCTCCTGGAACGAGGCGCGCTGGCTGCTGCTGGATGTCTTGTCCTCGGGCGGCATGGCCGAGCTGCGCGTCGAAACGGCCAGGGGCATCCAGGCGGTCCGGGTCATGCAAATCGCGCGCGCCGCGATCGGACCCGAGAACGAAGATCCCATGGCCCGGGCCGGCCTTGCGCTGGCCATGCCCAGCCCGCGTATCGCGCAAGTCATGAGCGGCAGCGCGGGCGAAGAGGCGAATCTGCGCGAAGGCGATGTGATCATCGCGGTGGGCGAGCTCGAACAGCCGTCCACGACCGCGTTCATCCAGGAAATACAACGGCACCCGGAGACGCCCGTCGCCGTCACCGTGCTGCGCGACGACGCGCCTTTGACGGTGCGCGCGGTGCCGCGGGCGGAAACGGACGAGACCGGGAGCCTGTCGGGCAAGCTCGGAGTCATGCTGCAAAGCAGTCCTCCCATGACCGACGTCAGCTACGGCTTGGTCGACAGCGTGCTGCGCGGGATCGACCGGACAGGGCAGACTGTCTGGTTTTCATTGAAAATGATGGGGCGCATGGTCACGGGAGACGTTTCCCTGCGAAATGTCAGCGGACCAGTTACTATTGCCGATTATGCAGGTCAAACAGCCCGCATAGGCTTGGCCGCGTATATAGGATTTCTCGCACTGATCAGCGTGAGCATCGGCGTATTGAATTTGCTGCCCATTCCCATGCTCGATGGCGGCCACCTGATGTATTACGCTCTGGAGGCGTTGCGCGGCAAACCCGTGCCCGAAAAATGGCAGGAAACGGGCCAGCGCATCGGGATCGGCGTGCTGGCCGCGCTGATGTCGCTGGCGTTTTTTAATGATTTTTCCCGTCTTTTCACGTAAAGGCTTTCTGCCTTACAATCTTTCACCACTATTATCGTCCAAGGACCTTCCAGGATGTCGTCAAGCCGGAAACTCTCTTTTTCTAAGCGCGCTTTGCCCATATTGCTGGCGGCACTGCTTGCGCCGTGCATAGCGAATGCGTTTTCCCCATTCGTCGTGCGGGACATCCAGGTCAACGGCATACAGCGCATCGACGCGGGCGCCGTCTTCAGCTATCTGCCCGTCAGGGTCGGGGAAACCTTCACCGAAGAGCAAGCCAGCGAAGCCATCCAGCGCTTGTACTCCACCGGTTTCTTCAGCGACGTCAAGATCGACACCAACAACGACGTCCTGGTCGTGACCGTCCAGGAACGTCCGACGATCGCATCCGTCAGTTTCAACGGCATGCGCGAATTCGACACCAATGCCATCATCAAGTCGCTCAACCAGGTCGGTTTCGGCCAGGGCAGGGTATTCGACCGCTCGATGCTGGAACGCGCGGAATTCGAACTGAAGCAACAGTACTTGTCCAAAGGCAAATACGGGGTCGAGATCAGTTCCATCATTACGCCGCTGCCGCGCAATCGGGTGGGCGTGAGCTTCGAGGTCTTCGAGGGCGACCTGGCCAAGATCAGCGATATCCGGATCGTGGGCAACGAAGCCTTTTCCCAGGGCGATCTGCTGAGCGAAATGGAGCTGACCACCTCGGGCATGATGACCTGGTATACCGGCACCGATAAATACTCGCGTGAAAAACTCGAGGGCGATATCGAAAGGCTGCGCTCTTTCTATCTGAACCGCGGCTATCTCGAATATGCGTCCGAGCCGCCCCAGGTCTCCATTTCGCCCGACCGGCGCGATATCTTCCTGACACTGACCGTCCACGAAGGCCAGCCGTACACGGTGCGCAGCGTCAAGCTGGCGGGTGACCTGATCGGCCTGGACGAACAGATACAGTCGATGATCACCGTGAAAGAAGGCGAAACCTTTTCCGCGGAAAAGACCTCCGCCACGGTGAAGGCGATCACGGACTACCTGGGCAGCCTGGGCTACGCGTTCGCCAACGTCAATCCCAATCCGGTCCTGGATCGCGAAAACCATGAAACCGACTTGACGTTCTATGTCGATCCCGGCCGGCGCGTTTACGTGCGGCGCATCCAGATCGGCGGCAACGTGCGCACCCGCGACGAAGTCATACGCCGCGAAATGCGCCAGCAGGAAGCGGCCTGGTACGACGCGGGCAGCATCCGTTCGTCACGTGACCGTGTGGACCGCCTGGGTTACTTCAATGAAGTCAACGTCACCACGGCGGCGGTCCCGGGATCGCCCGACCAGATCGACGTGAACGTGGACGTCAAGGAGAAACCGACCGGCCTGATCAATCTGGGCGTCGGCTACGGCTCCACGGACAAGCTGATCCTGTCGGCCGGCATTAGCCAGGACAACATCTTCGGCAGCGGCAACACGCTGTCGCTGCAAGTGAACACCAGTAAAACCAATCGCGCTGCGGTCATTTCGCACACGGATCCCTATTGGACCCGCGACGGCATCAGCAAGACCACGTCCTTGTACTACCGGCGCACGACACCTTACGAAACCAGCAACACCACCGGTTACTATCGCGTCACGGCGATCGGCGCGGGCCTGAATTTCGGCGTGCCGATTTCCGAATACGACCGTATTTTCGCCGGCGCCAGTTTCGAGCACAACAAGATCAGCGACCTACGTGAAAACGCGCCGCAAGCCTATACGGACTTCGTCAAGGAATACGGCGACAGCACCAATGCCGTCATCTTCAATGTCGGCTGGTCCAAGGACACCCGCGACAGCGCCCTGGCACCGACCAAAGGCAGCTATACGCGCCTGGCCGCGGATTTCTCCACCATGGACCTGCGCTACTACATGCTGAGCGCGCAGCAGCAGTATTACCTGCCTTTGGGACGCGCCTTCACGCTGGCGTTCAACGGTTCGGTGGATTGGGGCAAGACCTTCGGCGGCAAGACGTTCCCGGTCATCAAGACCTTGTACGGCGGCGGTATCGGATCGGTGCGGGGCTACGAGGGCAGTTCGCTGGGTCCGCGCGACGTCAAGACCAACGATTATCTGGGCGGTTCCAAGCGTATCGTGGGCAACGTGCAGCTCTACCTGCCGTTCCCGGGCGCCACGCGCGACCGTACCTTGCGCTGGTTCGTCTTCGGCGACGTGGGCCAGGTGTCCACGACGGGCGGCACGCCGTGCGCCCGAGGCACGAACAACGCGGAGGATCCATGCGGCTGGAAGTACTCCGCGGGCGTGGGCTTGTCGTGGCAGTCGCCGATGGGCCCGCTGCAATTGTCGTACGGCCGGGCGTTGAATGCCAAGGAAGGCGACGAGAAGCAAGCCTTCCAGTTCCAGATCGGCACCGCGTTTTGATGTATCGGGCCATTTAATGGCACAATAGCTCTTTCATCTCTGCTACTTCGCAAGGTAGATTTTCCATGAAGTCTCAAGTCGTACTATCGCCGTCTGCTTTCTCCCACCGCCTCAAGTGCGCTCAGCGCGCATTGGTGCTGGCCGCCGCATTGGGGTTGGGCTCGTTGGCAGCCGCGCCCGTGCATGCGCAACAGCAGCAAGGCACCAAGATTGGCTTTGTCAGCACGGAACGCATATTGCGTGACTCGGCCCCGGCCAAGGCGGCCCAGGCCAAGATCGAATCGGAATTCAAGAAGCGCGACGCCGAGCTGGAAAGCCTGACCAACAATCTGCGCAATCTGGTGCAAAAATTCGACAAAGACGCGCCGGTTCTGTCCGAATCCGAGCGCATCAAGCGCCAGCGTCAATTGGCCGACCTGGATTCCGATCTGCAGCGCAAGCGCCGGGAATTCCAGGAAGACTTCAATCGCCGCCGCAATGAAGAGTTTTCCGCCATCGTCGAGCGCGCCGATGCCGCCATCAAGTCCATCGCAGAAAGCCAGGGCTACGACTTGATCATTCAGGATGCCGTGACCGTCAGTCCGCGCGTGGACATAACCGATCAGGTCATGAAGGCACTGGGCGGCTAACTAGCGTGCCGGTATTATTGTCGGCGGACCAGGCCCCGACCCTGAGCTCGTTGCTGGATCAGGCCAATACGGTCGGCCTCGAATACAAGCTGGCAGGTTTCGACAAAGAGCCTACGCCCACGATACGGGGCATAGGCTCTTTGCTTTCGTCGGGCCCGTCGGAAGTCAGTTTCTTGTCCAATCCCAAGCTCATCGATCAGGTGCGGCAGTGCCGGGCCGCGGCGGTCATCTTGACGGCGGATGCCTACGAAACGCTGGCGCTGGATCGGCCGGTGGTCGTATGCGGCCACCCTTACCTGATGTACGCCTTGCTGGCGCAATGGTTCGATCAGCATCGCCTGCGTAGTTTGCCCAAGGGCATCCACGATACCGCCGTGGTGGCGCCGTCGGCCGTCATCGCCGAAGGCGTGAGCATCGGCCCCCATTGCGTGATCGAAAGCCACGTCCATATCGGCTCCGATAGCCGCATCGGCCCGGGAACGGTGCTGGGCGCCAATAGCCGTATCGGCGCCGACTGTCTCTTGCATGCCCGCGTGACGGTTTATCATGACGTGCGCATCGGCAACCGTTGCATTCTGCACTCGGGCAGCGTGATCGGCGCGGACGGATTCGGATTCGCGCCGGCCCCGCAGCAAGAGCAGGGAGCATGGGCTAAAATCGCGCAGGTCGGCAGCGTGGAGATCGGCGACGACGTGGAAATCGGCGCCAACACCACGATCGACCGCGGCGCATTGGAGAATACCGTCATCGGTCATGGCGTAAAGCTGGACAATCAAATCATGGTGGCGCACAACGTGCGTATCGGCGATCACACCGCCATCGCCGCCTGCGTGGGCATCGCCGGCTCGACGAGCATAGGCCGTCGCTGCACCATCGCGGGCGCGGCCATGCTTTCGGGCCACATTCATTTGGCCGACGACGTGCATATATCGGGCGGGACGGCGATTACCTCCAGCATAGACGAGCCGGGACGCTATACCGGCGTCTATCCGTTCGCCGAGCATAAGCAGTGGCAGCGCAACGCGGCGGTCGTGGGGCAGTTGGCCCAGTTGCGTCGCCGAACGAGGGCATTGGAGAAGCACGAGAACTCGGACGATCCGGTCTGAGAAATTATTTCAGCAATTCAGGAAGTGAAGATGGAGCTCGACATAAAAAATATCATGGATCGTCTGCCGCACCGTTATCCGATGCTGCTGGTCGACCGCGTCCTGGAAATGGTGCCGGGAAAAAGTATCGTTGCCATAAAAAACGTATCGATGAACGAGCCATTTTTCACGGGGCATTTTCCGCATCATCCGGTCATGCCGGGCGTTCTCATCATCGAAGCCCTGGCCCAGGCGGCGGCGCTGTTCTCGTTCGAGGACGAAAGCGACGTCAATCCCGCCGACAAGAAGGTTGCCTATTACCTGGTCGGTGTCGACGGCGCGCGCTTTCGCCGTCCCGTCGTTCCGGGTGATCAGCTGCGCCTCGAAGTTACGGCGGACCGCATAAGCCGGAGCATCTGTAAGTACACGGCCCAAGCCACGGTGGACGGGCAGGTTGCCGCGGAGGCGAAACTCATGTGTGCAATCCGAATGTTGGAAGACTGAAATGTCCGCCCAGATTCATCCCACGGCGATCGTTTCCCCCGGAGCCGTCCTGGCTCCGGACGTGACAGTGGGCGCCTACAGCCTCATAGGCGAACACGTCCGCATCGGCGCCGGCACCAAAGTCGGGCCGCATTGCGTCGTCGACGGCCATACCACGATAGGCGCGAACAATCATTTCTATCGGTTCTGCTCGATAGGCGGCATACCGCAAGACAAAAAGTACCAAGGCGAGCCCACTCGGCTGGAGATCGGCGACGGCAACACGGTGCGCGAGTACGTGACCATCAATACCGGCACGGCGCAGGATGTCGGCGTCACTCGCCTGGGCGACGACAATTGGATCATGGCCTACGTGCATATCGCTCATGATTGCCAGATCGGCCATCACACCGTCATCGCCAACGGCGTGCAGCTGGCCGGCCATATCAGCATCGGAGACTGGGCCATACTGGGCGGCCTATCCGCGGTGCACCAGTTCGTGCGCATCGGCGCCCACGTGATGGTGGGCGGAACCAGTTCCATCCGCCAAGACATTCCTCCCTACCTCATCGGGGCGGGCGACCCGTTTCGCCCGGTCGGCATCAATTCCGAAGGCCTGCAGCGACGAGGCGTGGCGCCGCAGACCGTGGCCACGCTGAAGGAAGCCTACAAGCTGCTGTACCGGCGCAAGCTGACCGTGGAGGATGCCGTGGCCGAGATACGAGCCTTGCAAAGCAAGGAGCCGCAATCCCATGACGCGGTCCAGGTCCTGCTGGACTTTCTGCACAGCTCCACGCGAGGCATCGTCCGGTCATGAGCATTACTGTGAGCATGGTAGCCGGCGAGCCGTCTGGCGACCTGCTCGCGGCGCGTATCATCCAGGGGATGCGAAACCGGTCGGCCGGCAGTGTCTTCCAAGGCATAGGCGGTCCGAATATGGTCGTGCAAGGCCTGGATGCCTGGCATTCCATGGATGCGTTGACGGTGTTCGGCTATGTCGATGCCATTAAGCGCCTGCCCGGCTTGGCGGCGACGTATTTCGACGTGAAACGACGCTTCTTGCGCGCGCGGCCCGACGTATTCGTCGGCATCGATGCGCCCGACTTCAATCTACGCCTGGAAACGCAATTGAAGAAAGCCGGTATTCCCACCGTGCATTTCGTCGGCCCCTCGATTTGGGCATGGCGCTACGAGCGCATACACGGCATCCGGGCCGCGGTCTCGCATATGCTCGTGCTCTTTCCTTTCGAAGTGGAAATCTACGAAAAGGAAGGCATACCTGTCACTTATGTCGGCCATCCGCTGGCCCAGCTGATCCCCATGCGCCCCGATAAGACGCTGGCCCGGCGGCGCCTGGGCCTGGCCGACGATGTCAAGGTTCTGGCGGTCATGCCCGGCAGCCGCTCCTCGGAGATCCGGCTGCTCGCCCCTCGTTTCTTGCAAGCCGTGCAGATCCTGCTGCGCCGGGACGAGAACTTGCAGATCGTCGTGCCCATGGTGAACCCGCAGCGGCGCGCCGAATTCGAATCCCTGTTGCGCAGCCACCCGATAGCCAATTGCCGCATCGTCGACACTGCCGATTTCGCGCGCGCGCCGCACGCGGTCGATGTGGGCGACGCCGCGCCGCACGGCGAGGGAGGCCGTGCCGGATGGCCCGCCGCCTGGCATGCGATGGAGGCTGCCGATGCGGTGCTGGTCGCCAGCGGCACGGCTACATTGGAAGCTGCCTTGTTCAAGCGGCCCATGGTGATTTCTTACGTGTTGTCGCCGATGATGCGCCGCTTGATGGCCTGGAAGTCGGGCCAGGCCAGGCCTTACGTTCCCTGGGTCGGCTTGCCCAATGTGTTGGCCCGCGAGTTCCTGATGCCCGAGTTGCTCCAAGACGACGCGCAGCCCGAGGCGCTGGCGGAGGAGACCTGGCGGGCCTTGACGGATGCGAACTACGTGCGGGCCACGGCGGCGAAGCTGGATGCCATGCATGCAGTCTTGCATCGCGATACGCCGGCGCTGGCGGTCGACGCGATTTTGCGGCAGGTGGAACATGGCGCAGGTTGATCTCTTTTGCCAGGAAGGCGCGTCTTTCGTGTCGGTCGCGGGTATCGACGAGGCGGGGCGCGGGCCGTTGGCCGGCCCGGTCTATGCCGCCGCCGTCATCCTGAATCCCGGCGCCGCGATAGGCGGCCTGGCCGATTCCAAGAAGCTGAGCGCCGCTCGCCGCAGCTTCCTGGCCGACGAAATCCGCGCCAAGGCGTTGTGCTACTGCATAGCGCGGGCCAGCGTCGAGGAAATCGACAGCTTGAACATATTGCATGCCACGATGCTGGCAATGCGCAGAGCCTGCGAAGGGTTGGCGATGCGTCCCGAACAGGCCCTGATCGACGGCAACCGCGTTCCCGCGGGCCTGGCGTGTCCCGCTCTGGCCGTCGTCAAGGGCGACGCAACGGTGGCGGCGATTTCCGCCGCCTCCATCCTGGCGAAAACCGCCAGGGATGAAGATTGCCTGCGCTTGCACGAGCGCTATCCGATGTATGCCTTCGACCGGCACAAGGGATACGGGACGGCTTTGCATCTGGAACGCCTGATGCTGCATGGACCGTCGCCCGTGCACCGGAGAAGCTTCGCGCCCGTGCGTCTTGCAGGACAAGCCGTTGCGGCGGCCGTGGGCAAGCCGTGAAATACATCGCTTCGCGCGAGAACCCTGTATTTCAACGGGCGCTGCGCATCGCGCAAGGCAAGCGAGACATGTCGCGCCCATCGCGCGAGGGCCGGCCGGCCCTGCTGGAAGGAGTGCACCTTTGCCAGGCTTGGCTGCAGCACATGGGCTTGCCCGAGACGGCGTTGTTCGATGCGCAGCGCCTGGAGAGTAATACGGAACTGCGGGCCCTGGCCTCCGAGGTGCCCGAGGGCGTCGCCGTCGCCTGCGAGGCCAAGCTGATGCGCGCCTTGTCCCAGGTGGAGCAGGGCCAGGGGGTTTTCTTCATCGTGCATGTTCCGGCGGCGGCCTTGCCCGGGCGGATCGCCCATAATTGCCTTTGCCTGGACCGCGTCCAGGATCCCGGCAATGTCGGCGCGCTGCTGCGCACGGCCGCCGCTTCGGGGATTCGGCATGCGTATTTGTCAGCGGGATGCGCGGCCGCCTGGTCGGGCAAGGCTTTGCGCAGCGGCCAGGGAGCGCATTTCGTCATGGAGATCCATGAGCACGTGGATTTGCTGGATCTGCGCGGCAGACTGGACGTGCCCATGCTGGCGACCAGCCTGGAACGGGCGCAAGCCTTGTACGAGGCGCCCTTGCCAGCGCGCTGCGCCTGGTTTTTCGGCAACGAGGGACAGGGGCTGGCGGCGCCGTTGCTGCAAGCGGCCGACCGCCGTGTCTTCATTCCCCAGGATTCCGCCGTGGAGTCGTTGAACGTCGTCGTGGCGGCGGGCGTGTGCCTGTTCGAGCAGCGCCGCCAGCACGCTCAATAACTGGTGCGATTCAAGCCGATTTCATCCAGGACCTTGGTGGAAATTTCTTCGATCGAGCGTGTCGTGGTGGAAAGCCAAGGGATGCTTTCCATGCGCATCAGGCGCTCGGCTTCGGCGACTTCATATATGCATTGCTTGAGCGAGGCGTATTCGCTGTTGGGCCGGCGTTCGTTACGCACTTCCGCCAGGCGTTCCGGCTGAATCGACAGCCCGAACAGCTTTCTGCGATAAGGCAGCAGCGTGGAGGGAAGGGAGCCTCGGCAGAAGTCTTCCGGAATGAGCGGGAAATTGGCGGCCTTGACGGCGTATTGCATGGCGAGATAAAGGCTGGTGGGTGTCTTGCCGCAGCGGGATACGCCCACCAGGATGACGTCCGCCTGTTCCAGGCCATGGACGAACTGGCCGTCGTCATGGGCCAGGCTGAAGTTGATCGCTTCGATCCGGCTGTTGTACTGCTTGGTCATGCCGCCCATGTGCGAGCGGCCGACGGAGTGGCTGGATTTCATGCCCAGCGCCGCTTCGATGTGCTGAACGAAGGTGCCGAACAAATCGAAGAACGTACATTGGGCGCTGCGTATGGTCGCGGCGATTTCGGCGTCGACCAAAGTGCTGAAGACCAGCGGCAACTGGTTTTCGGCCTGCGCGCAATGATTGATGCGCTGCGCCGCGGCCTGGGCCTTGTCGGCGCTGTCGATGAAAGGCAGGCGTATGGTCGTGAACTTGACCTGTTCAAATTGCGACAGGACGGAGTTGCTGAAGGTTTCGGCGGTGATGCCCGTACTGTCGGAAACGACGAAAACGGTACGTTCGGCGGGGGAGGAATTCATGAGGGGAATGTAAAGCGCGAAAAGCGGCGGGAAACGGTACAATCGCAAGATTAACAGTCGCCGCAACAGCAGGCAAGGCTGGTTTGCCCAGCACGTAGATCACGCAGCCCCACCTCGAACCCAGGTACTGCGTTTTGGGCAAACACGCTTTCTTTCTATCTTTCAAAGGTGACTTTATGTCTTATGTCGTATCTTTCGAGCAGCTCCGCATGACGGATGTCGACTCGGTTGGAGGAAAAAACGCATCACTAGGGGAAATGATCAGTCAATTGGCCGGCGCCGGAGTACGGGTGCCCGGTGGTTTCGCGACCACGGCCGATGCGTTCCGTGATTTTCTCAAGTCCACCTCGCTCGATCGACGCATCGCCGACAGGCTGACCAGCCTGGATCCTGAAAACGTGCGCGACCTGGCCAGCGTCGGCGCGCAGATTCGTCAATGGATCATCGAAACGCCTTTCCCGGCCGACTTCGAACAGGAAATCCGCGATGCCTTCGCGGTGCTGGACGCGGACGGCAAGGGTTCCTTCGCCGTGCGCTCGTCCGCAACGGCGGAAGATCTGCCCGACGCCTCGTTCGCAGGCCAGCAGGAAACCTTTCTGAACGTCGTGGGCATCGATGACGTCCTGGAAAAGATCCGTCACGTTTTCGCATCGCTGTACAACGATCGCGCCATTTCCTATCGCGTGCACAAGGGCTATGCGCATGCCGACGTGGCCTTGTCCGCGGGCGTGCAGCGCATGGTCCGCTCCGACTGCGGCGCCGCGGGCGTGCTGTTCACGCTGGATACGGAATCCGGCTTCAAGGACGCGGTCTTCATTACGTCGTCTTACGGCCTGGGCGAGACCGTCGTTCAAGGCGCGGTCAATCCCGACGAGTTCTACGTGTTCAAGCCCACCTTGGCATCGGGCCATTACCCCATCATCAGCCGCCGCATCGGGTCCAAGCTGATCAAAATGGAGTTCGACGAAAAACGCGAAAACGGGCATGCGGTACGCACGGTGGAAGTGCCCGTCTCCGAGCGCAATCGCTATTCGATCACCGACGACGAGATCATCGAGCTGGCCCGCTACGCCGTGATCATCGAACAGCATTATAAGCGTCCCATGGACATCGAGTGGGGCCGCGACGGCATCGACGGCAAGATCTACATTCTGCAGGCTCGCCCCGAAACTGTGAAATCGCAGCAGCGCGGCCATGACGTACAGGAACGTTACCGCCTGAAAGCCACTGGCGAAGTGCTGGTGACGGGCCGCGCCATCGGCCAGAAGATCGGCTCGGGCAAAGTCCGCGTGGTGGGCGACGTGTCCGAAATGGATCAGATCGAAGCCGGCGACGTGCTGGTCACGGACATGACGGATCCGAACTGGGAGCCCGTCATGAAGATCGCGTCGGCCATCGTGACCAACCGCGGCGGGCGCACCTGCCATGCAGCCATCATCGCGCGCGAGCTGGGCATTCCGGCCGTGGTGGGTTGCGCCAATGCCACCGACGTCCTGAAGACCGGCCAGGAGGTCACGGTCTCGTGCGCCGAAGGCGACGAAGGCCGCATTTACGATGGCCTCATCGAGACCGAGATCGAGGAAGTCCGCTGGGGCGAGATGCCCGATATCGGTCTGAAGATCATGATGAACGTCGGCAATCCGCAGCTGGCCTTCGACTTCTCCCAGATACCCAACCACGGCGTGGGCCTGGCTCGCCTGGAATTCATCATCAACAACAACATCAATGTGCATCCCAAGGCGGTCCTGGACTATCCCAACGTCGACACCGAGCTGAAAAAGGCGGTGGAATCGGCCGCGCGCGGCTATGCCAGCCCGAGGGCGTTCTTCGTCGAAAAGCTGGCCGAAGGCATCAGCACGCTTGCCGCGGCGTTCTATCCGAAGCCGGTCATCGTGCGCTTGTCGGACTTCAAGTCCAATGAGTATCGCAAGCTGGTGGGCGGTTCGCGCTACGAGCCCGAGGAAGAAAACCCGATGCTGGGCTTTCGCGGCGCGTCGCGATACATATCGGCCGAATTCGAAGAGTGTTTCCGTATGGAATGCGAGGCCTTGAAAAAGGTCCGCGACGAAATGGGGCTGACCAACGTCGAAATCATGGTGCCTTTCGTTCGCACCTTGTCGCAGGCCGAGCGAGTCGTGAACTTGCTGGCTTCTCACGGCTTGGCGCGCGGCCAGAACGGGCTGCGCTTGATCATGATGTGCGAAGTGCCGTCCAATGCGATCCTGGCCGACGGATTCCTTCAGTATTTCGACGGCTTTTCGATCGGTTCGAACGACATGACCCAGTTGACGCTGGGCCTGGACCGCGATTCGGGCATGGAGCTGCTGGCCGCGGACTTCGACGAACGCGACGAGGCCGTCAAGTTCATGTTGCGCCGCGCGATCCAGGCGTGCCTGAAAGCCGGCAAGTACGTGGGTATCTGCGGCCAAGGTCCCAGCGATCATGCCGACCTGGCCAATTGGCTGCGCGACGAAGGAATTCTATCCATGTCGCTGAATCCCGATACCGTGGTCGATACGTGGCAGCGCCTGGCTAAAGCCTGATCGCGCCTGTCGCCAGGCATGCCTGCCGGCTCTCTCGGCCGCAGGCATGCCGTCAAATAAATTCTCTGCATTTTTACCGCTATTTCTCCGTCTTATTGGTATCCTGAGGGTTGGCAACGCGCGTTTTGCGCCGCGCATCGCCGCATGGTGCGGCGACCGGGAGAACACACATGAGCAAGGACAGGGCACACAAAGTCGTCATTGCCGGCGGCGGGGCGGGCGGACTCGAACTGGCCGCCAAGCTGGGCAGAAAGTTCGGCCCGGCGCACGTCTACCTGGTCGACAAAGCGAGCGACCACATCTGGAAGCCCTCCTTGCATGAAGTGGCCGCCGGAACGCTGGACATCCACCGGGAAGGGCTGTCTTACTTCATGCTGGCCAAGGATTGCGGCTTCACTTTCTTGTGCGGCGAAATCGACGGCATCGACCGTCTGAACAAGACCATCAGCCTGAAAGCCATGTTCATGCCGCAAGGCGAGCCGGTGTTTCCCGCGCGTCATCTGGCCTATGACACCCTGGTACTGGCCATCGGCAGCAAATCCAATTTTTTCGGCACGCCGGGCGCGGCCGAGTTCGCGATCGCCCTGGATTCCACGCAGCAGGCTGAACGCTTTCGCTTGAAGTTGTTGCATCAGATGGCGATATTGAACCAGCAGAACGCGGCGGGCGCCGAACGCAAGCTGACGATTGCCATCGTGGGCGGCGGCGCCACCGGCGTGGAACTGGCCGCCGAGTTGCTCGAGGCCTGCCGAGACGCCGTTTTCTACGGCTGGGAGCACCTGAATGTCGACCGGGACGTCCGGATTACCTTGCTGGAAGGCAGCGACCGCATATTGTCGGCCTTGCCCCCGCGCTTGTCCGCGTCGGCCCGGAAATTGCTCGAAGAAAAAGGCGTCGTCGTCAATACGTCCGTGCGGGTGGCGCAGGTCCTGCCCGATGCGCTGGTGGATGCCGACGGCAATCACTATGCGGCCGATCTTTGCGTGTGGGCGGCGGGCATCGAAGCGCCCGCGTTGTTGTCGCAACTGGAGTTGCCGGTCAATCGGATGGGCCAGCTCGTCGTCGATGCGCGTCTGCGCGCGCCCGACGAATCGATCTACGCCATGGGCGATTGCGCGCAAGCTCCGTGGAACGAAGACGGGCGCCATCTGCCGGCCCGCGCCCAGGTCGCCCACCAGCAGGCCGATTATCTGTTGCCGCAGCTGGCCGCGCGCATCCGGCAGGTGCATACCCATGGCAAGCCTTTCGTCTTTCGCGATTACGGCTCACTGGTCTCGATAGGCCACAGCCGGGGAGTCGGCAGCCTGATGGGCGTGCTATCGGGGAAAAGCTGGTTCGTCGAAGGTCTATTGGCAAGGACGATGTACATGAGCCTGCATTTGATGCATCACTGGTCGGTATTGGGGCCGCTGCGCACCGTCACGGTCGCGCTCGGACGGCTATTGCTCAAGCGCGGCGCGCCGCGCGTCAAGCTGCATTGAGGACCGGCATGCCGATCAAAGAGTCCCGTCCCTCCTATCACGCGCACGTCGAGACGCCGCTGGGAACCGTGTTGCTATGCACGGACGCGGCCTGTCTGACGGGCTTGTATTTCGTCGACCAGCGGGATTGTCCCGCGCCGGATGGGACGCCGCTGCCGTTCAAGCCCTCGCACGGCATGCATCGGGGCCGCGAAATACGGTTGTTGCGTATACGGCAAGAGGCCAATTTATCCTTGTTCGAGGACAAGCCCGCGGCTGCCGCTTCGCGGGTTCGTCAAGGCCAGCTGTCGTCTTCCAGGGCACGCAATGGCGTAGCCTTGGGCGCATTAAAGCCGCTGGAGAAGGACATGCCGGCCGCGGCGCTCGATTTGCTTCGCCTGGCAAGAAGCGAGCTGCGGGATTATTTCTCGGGCGCGCGGCGGGAATTCACGGTGCCGCTGCGCGCGTCGGGATCCAGCTTCCAGCAGGCGGTGTGGCGCGCACTGCTCGACATTCCCTACGGACGCTACGTCTCATATGGCGACATCGCCAGGCAGCTGGGCCGGCTGGCGTCGCATGCCCGGGCGGTTGGCACCGCGGTGGGCGCCAATCCCGTTTCCATCATCATTCCCTGCCATCGAGTCGTATCGGGCGCCAAGGCGATGACCGGTTATTCGGGCGGCCTCGCCCGCAAGCTGGCCTTGCTCGAAATCGAAGGCATGGCGATCGCCTGATCGAACCCACTCCCTTTTGGACCTCGGCGCGGGGCGGCATGATGCCGCCCATTTTTTTAGGGGCCTCACCTATTGACATCAATAAACTGATGCTTCAATATCGCATAACAATACACTGTATTGATTTATAGGCAGGCAATCGGACTCAGTGTGTCGTACCAAGGACAGCAGCACGTAGTTTTCTATAGAAGCATCTACTGTTCTCCCGCCTGGGAACGTAGGTAACCACGGAGAATTATCATGCTAGAAAAATTAAGGCTCGGCGTTGTGCTCGCGGGTTTACTCGCCATTTTTTCGATGCCGGCGGCCATTGCCGCCACCACGTTTCCCGATCAGCCCATCCGTATCATCGTTCCACGCGCGCCCGGCGGGGGATCCGACATCATTGCCCGCTTGATCGCTCCAGGACTTCAAGAAAAGCTCGGCGTCACGATCGTCGTCGACAACAGGCCCGATTCCACCACCGTCCGCGGGGCGTCCACGGTGGCGAATTCCAAGCCGGACGGCTATACGCTGTTTCTCGCGGACAATTCCTTCTACCAGAATCCGGCCTTGCTGAAGGAATTGCCGTACGACACCATCAAGAGCTTCAGCGCGATCACGATGCTGGCCGAAGGACCGGTGATCCTGATCGCAAAGCCGAACCTGCCCGCCAACACGCTGCAAGAGCTGATCACGCTGGCCCGTGAGAAGCCGGGCGCCATCTCGTATGCGTCGGGCGGCGTCGGCTCATCCACGCACCTGGCGGGTGTTCTCTTGTCGTGGAAAACCGGCGTCCAGATGATCCACGTGCCCTACAAGTCGTCCGGTGAAGCCTTGAACGCCTTGCTCGGCCAGCAGGTCGACACGCAGTTCGGCGGCATTAGCTCGGCCCGGCCGATGATAGAAAGCGGCAAGGTGAAGGCCATTTCCCTGTCCGGCGCGGAACGCGACCCATCCATGCCCGATGTTCCGACCAATACCGAAGCAGGGGTCGCGGATGCGGACGTCATGAGCGTGTGGGGCATACATGCTCCGGCGGGAACGCCCTTGGAGATCCGCGAGAAAATACGCAATGCCATCGCCGAAGTCATGAAGCAGCCCGCGCTGCAGGAACGCTTGAGCGGATTGGGCTATCACGTATTGGCCAACACGCCGCAAGAGCATCAGAAGCAGACCGAAGGCTTGGTGAACCAGTGGCTGACCCTTGCCAAAGAGGTCGATCTGACGCGTTGACGTCCCAGGAGGCTCCAGATCATGGATGCGCAGCAAAAAGAATATCGGTTCCTGCTGATTTTGCCGTTCACGCTTCCGCCAACGGCGAAGTACCGCTTGCGCTCGATGTCCGGAGCCAAGGAAACGTCGCTGATGAACTATGAATCCCTTCGCCCCTGTCTGGCGAACGTGGAATGGGATTTGCATGCCGGTCCGCTGGCGCCGCATGGCGACTGGCCGGTGGAGACCAGGGAGGAGTTCGAGATGGTCGGCGCCGCGCGCCTGCCCATCGTCCGGGAGGCTTGCGAAAGCGGCAAGTACAACGGCATCGTGCTTCTGGGCGGAGGCGATCCGGGATTCCTGGCCGCCAGGGAAATCGGCCATCGTTTCGGTGTGCCCGTCACGAGCTGCGGCCATTCCCAGATGCATCTGGCATCCATGCTGGGCGACAAGTTCGGCGTGATCGACATTTCCGAAGCACACAACATTCGCATGCGCGACCTGGTGGTCCAGTATCGGTTCATCGATCGCTGCGTCTCCATACGGAATGTCAATTTTCCGTGGCCGCGCCCTCCGTACACCGATCCCTATCGCGTGGAAGAAGAGAAGGAAAAGGCGCTGCGGGGCGACAAATCCGACATGATCGAGGCGGCGCTGCAGGAAAGCATCGCCTCGATCGAGGAGGACGGCGCCGAAGCTCTCATCCTGGGGTGCTCGGCCAGCTTCTGGATGCGTCCCATCCTGGAAAGCCGCCTGAAGGAGGCGGGATGGGACATACCGGTGCTGGAAGGGTACCGCAGCGCGTTGGAGCATTTAAAACTGTTGGTGAACCTGGGCTACGATGCCAGCGGCATGGCCTTCCCCCTGGATCATCCGCGCAAATGGCGGCGCCGAAAGGCGATATAGGCGCCGTGGGGACGGCGCCGCGCTCGTGCTCGGTATTGGATAACGAAAAGGAGACAGCATGAAGGCCGTCATTGCCATGCTCAAGCACGAGACGAATACGTTTTCCCCGGTTCCGACGCCTCTGGCGCGATTCGGCAAGGCGGGGCCGTACTACGGTTCCGACGCGCGCAAGGCTTTCCTGGGCACGCGGACCGCGATGGGCGCGTTCATGCGGGTATGCGAAGAAAACGGCATAAGCTACGACACGCCCTTGGCGGCCGATGCGAGGCCAAGCGGCCGGGCTCCGGACGAGGTCTACCGGGCGCTTTGCGATGCGGTCTGCCGCGCGGTGGAAAACGGATGCGATGTCGTCATGCTGGATTTGCACGGCGCCATGGTGGCTGAATGCGCCGATGATGGGGAAGGCGCGCTGCTCAAGCGCCTGCGCGCCATCAAGCCCGGGCTGCCGGTTGCCGTGGCCTTGGACATGCACGCCAACATCACGCCCGAGATGGTCGAGAACAGCACGGTCATTACCGGCTATCGCAGCTATCCGCACACGGACCAGTACGAAACAGGCCTTCGCGCCGCCCGCATCGTGCTCGACGCCATGGCGGGAAAGATCGAGCCGATCATGGTTTGGGGACAGCCGCCGATGCTCGCGCACACGCTTTGCATGGGAACGCAGGCCGAGCCGTTTCAAACACTGATGGGCATGACCGTTCAGGCCGAACAGGCCCAGGGCATACTCGATGCGTCGGTCTTCGGCGGCTTTACGCTGGCCGACATCGCGCGTCCTTGCCTGTCGGCGCTGGTCGTCGCCGACGCGGACCGGGCCGCGGCCCAGGCGCAGCTCGACGTCATACTGGACCATGCCTGGAAGTCGCGGGCCGCCATGGTCTACCAGGCCGAGCCGTTGGAAGCGTCGATTGCGCGCGCCGCAGCGTGCCGTCAGGGTCCCGTGTTGCTGATAGATCACGCCGATAACTGCGCTTCCGGAGGAACCCAAGACACGATGCATGTTCTCAAGGAAGCCTTGAGCCAGGGTATGGACGATCTGGCCATGTTCGCCGTTTGCGATCCCTGGGCCGTAGCCAGGATGATCGAGGCCGGCGTCGGGCAAACCGTCACCTTGCCGATAGGGGGCAAGATGGACATGCCGGCCATCGGCCTGCAAGGGGAGCCCTTGACGCTTACGGGGCGGGTCAAGCTCATCAGCGACGGCATGTTCACGGTCTCAGGTCCGGTGTTGACCGGCACGCAGGCATCGATGGGCCGCACGGCCGTGTTCCAGACGGGTCAGGCGGACATCGTCGTCTGCGAGCGCCACCACGAGCCTTGGGACCTGGGCTGCCTGCGGTCCGTGGGCATCGAGCCCACGCGAAAGAAGTTCGTCCTGCTCAAATCGCGCATGCATTACCGGGCTGTGTTCGCCCCCATCGCGCGGGAGATCATCGAATGCAACGGCGTCGGCGTGACCAGTTCGGACTATGCGCTTTTTGATTTCAAGGCGCTGCGGCGACCGCTTTTCCCGTTGGATCAGGATGCCCGGTGGCAAGAGGAGATCGGGGGCGGTTCTGATTGACAATGCGTAGGTCAGTACATAATATTGTATAAAAATACTTTGTGAGTGTAATAAGATACTTTCACGTCGATAGCTTCATGTCGCAAACCTCAATCGCCCGCGCTTCGGCCGGCGCTTCATCGGGAACCAGACCATGTCCAGCCTCAATACGTTCCGCACCTCCGATGGACTGAACATCAACTATGCCGTCGACGACTTCAGTCCGCCATGGAAGCCGTCGTCCACCGTCGTCATGCTGCACGCCGCCATGGGTTCATTGGAACGATTTTATGCCTGGGTGCCCCCCGTGGCCCAGAAGTATCGCGTCGTGCGATGGGATATGCGGGGACACGGCAATTCGGACGAGCCACAAGAGGATCTCGAACTATCGATCGGCCGGCTGAGCAAGGATCTCGTGGAGATGCTGGACCATCTGGAGCTGGACGACGCGCATATCGTGGGCTCGTCCACGGGCGGCATTATCGCCATGTATGCGGCGATCCAGTATCCCGAACGCATACGCAGCATCGCGTCCTATGCGGCGATTCCCGGTTTGCAGCAATCGACCGACCACAATGACTACAACGATTGGAATCATGGTCTGGTGAAAGAGGGCGTGCGTAACTTTCTGCGCCGAACCGTCAAGCAGCGCTTTCACGTCGATCAGGTGGAACCGGGCTTTGTGGATTGGTTCATCGAGAACAGCGCGCGCAATGATCCGCTGTTCCTGGCCCGTTTCGTGCGCATGATGACCAGCTTCGATTTCAGCGATCAATTGCCGCAGATCCGTTGCCCCATGCTGGCCGTGGTGCCCAGCGGCGATCCGGTGCATTCCATGGAGAACTACGAAACCGTGAAGGCGGTTCCTGGACTACGCGACTTCATCGTCTACGAGAATATGCCGCACAACATCACGGATGCCGTGCCGCAACGCTGCATCAAGGATTTGATGCCGTTCCTGGACTCGCTATGAACGCCAAGGAATCGGCGCCAAGCGTGCTGCTGCTCAATGCCGACTCGCCTTTCGCGCGGTCGATCGCGAAAAGCCTTGAGCGGGCGGGCTACAGCCCGCGCCGTCCGGGCGAAGCGGAGGCGGGGCAGCCGTCCCTTGCCGTGCTGTTTCCCTGGAGCGCGCCCGATGCCGCGCTCCAGGACGTGGACATCGACGTGTTCGTAGGCGGGCTGGAGTCCATGCTCGTCGATGCGGGCGTCAAGTTGCGAGAATCCGGACTGCGTTCCGGCGCAGCCAGTCTTTCCCGCCTGGTCGTGTTGAGCGGGTGGGAAGCGCATGGAAGCATGGGTCGCTCGGCCCGATCGGCGGTCGCGGGCGCCATGCTGGGCTTGGCGCGCAGTTGGGCGCTGGAATTCGCGCCGCTGGGCCTGACGGTCAATGCGGTCATCCCCGGCCCCGACTTCATGGCCGAACGGGATGATGCATCGCTTTGGCCGCAGGCAAGCATCGACGGCCTGGCTTATGCGATCCAGTTCTTCCTGGATCCGCGCGCGCAGTCGATCAGCGGCCAGGTCATTGCCGTATGCGGCGGCAGGACTCCGGCCACCATTCCCGTCTGAGGCGCGACGATGACGACTTCATTGCAAACTGTATTGGTGACCGGCGTGGCTCAAGGCATAGGCCGAACCATTTGCGAGCGGCTGCTCGAGGATGGCTACCGTGTGCTCGGCATGGATATCTCGGCGCAGCCGCCGGACGGCCTGAGCGCGTTCGAGCAAGTGGACCTGACCGATGCGCGGGCGACGCGCCTGGCGCTGGGGCGTTTGACGGGTCGCTACGACATTACGCGCCTGGTCAATAACGTCGGTTCTTCCTATCGGGAATTTGTGCGCGACGGAACCGGGCAGGCCGAGCACACACTGGTCCGTCTCAATCTGGCCTGCGCGATCGCCTGCGCGCAAGCCGTGCTTCCCGCCATGCGGCAGGCCGGGGAAGGCCGCATCGTCAATCTCATCAGCCGCGCCGTTTACGGCAGGGACACCCGAAGCGTGTATGCCGCCACGAAGTCGGCGTTGCTGGCCATGACCCGAAGCTGGGCCCTGGAGCTGGCCGCCGACGGCATCAGTGTCAACGCCGTGGGGCCGGGCATGATCAATACCGAGCTCTTTCGGCGCAACAATCCGCCGGACGCTCCCGACGTGTCGCGCCTGCGTGACGCCATACCCATGAAGCGCATCGGCGAGCCGAGCGAAGTGGCGCATGCCGTCGCGTTCTTGCTGCATCCCCGAAGCACCTACATCACGGGCCAGTCGCTTTTCGTATGCGGCGGCCTGTCCGTGGCAAAGACGGGTTAAACAAAAGAAGGAGTATTCATCGTGACGTCCGAAACTCAGAAAATCGATTCCCGCGCCGCGGTCGAGGCGTCCCGCGTGCTCGCCTGGCTGGAAGAACAGGAAAGCGCCATGATCGACATGCTGCGCACCTTGGTCAATATCGACAGCGGCAGCTACGACAAACCCGGCGTCGATGCGGTGGGCGCCGAGATCACGCGCTTTCTCGATGCTTACGGCATCGGGCATCGCACGCAGGCCAGCGACACGGTGGGCGACGTGATCCGCGCCGAGGTGGGGCCGGGCGATGGGCGCACGCACGTCTTGCTGATGGGGCATCGCGATACGGTGTTTCCCAAAGGCGAAGCGGCCCGCCGGCCTTTTCGCATCGAAAACGGGATCGCCTATGGTCCGGGAGTGGCCGACATGAAATCCGGGCTGGTCATCAACAGTTTCGTCATGGCGGCACTGGCCAAATTCAATGCCGCGACGCGCCCCGTGGTGGCGCTATATACGGGCGACGAAGAAATCGCCTCGCCGTTTTCCCGCCCCTTGATCGAAGCCGAGGCTCGCGGCGCCCACGCGGTTTTCAACGCGGAGCCGGGCCGCGCCAATGGCAACGTCGTGACCGGACGCCGCGGCTGCGTGTTCGCCAAACTGGACATAGTCGGCCGGGCCGCGCATTCCGGCGTCAACTACGCGGACGGACGCAGCGCCATCGAAGAGCTGAGCCAGAAGATCATCGCCCTGCACAAACTGACCGACATCGACGCGGGCATTACGCTCAATGTCGGGCTGGCTTCGGGCGGCACCGCGGTCAATACCGTCGCGCCGCACGCCAAGGCGGAATTCGATCTCAGGTACGTCGATCCCGGCCTGCGCGACGGCTTGCTCGAACGCGTGGCGCGGATCGTGGACACGCAATACGTTCCCGATACCTCGGCGACGTTCGAAGTCACAGGCGAATTCCTGCCCCTGTTCAAAACGCCGGATTCCGAGCGGCTGCTCGAGCACTACGCGGCCGGCGCGTCGGAGTGCGGATTCCACGTCGACGGCGAATTCACGGGGGGATGCGCCGATTCCGGGTTTGCCGCCTCCATGGGCGTGCCGGTGCTGTGCGCGACCGGTCCGGTGGGCGCGCGGGTGCATAGCCCCGACGAGTATACCGAGGTCGCGACCATCGTGCCGCGGGCCAAGGCGCTCGCCTTGGCGATTCTTACTTTGGACGATTGAACAGAAGAGGGAGCTGAAATCATGCCACGCCACATCGTTTGCCTGTCGTTCGATTTCGATGCCTGGTCGGGACTGGCCGCGCGCGGATTGACGACCCCCACGCCCGTTTCGCGAGGAGAGTTCGGCGTCGTCGGCGTCCAACGCATCCTGAGGCTGCTGGCGGATCGTGGACTCAATGCCAGCTGGTTCATCCCCGGCATCGTGATCGAAACCTACCGGTCCGTTTGCGATCGCATCGTCGAAGCCGGCCACGAAGTCGGCAACCACGGGTGGACTCACGCCATACCCACGACGCTGAGCGAATCCGAAGAAGCGGAAGGCTTCGAGCGCTCGAACGCGCTGCTGCGTGAACTCACGGGCCGCAAGCCGGCGGGATACCGCTCGCCATCGTGGGACATCAGCGATCGCACGGTATCGTTGATGCTCGAGCATGGCTTTCTGTATGACAGCAGTCTAATGGGCAACGACTATACCCCATACTTCGTGCGCAAGGGCGACGTCGTCCGCCCCGATGCCGCCGCCCGTTTCGGCAAGCATACCTCGCTGATCGAAATGCCGGTCGCCTGGTCGCTGGACGATTTCCCACATTTCGAATTTTTACGCACCGCCAACCAGCTGATGCCGGGCTTGATGAACGCGCGCCTCGTGCTGGAAAATTGGATCGCGGATTTCGACTACATGGCCGAAAACCAGGAGTGGGGCATCATCATCTACACCTTCCACCCTTATGTCATCGGCCGGGGGCACCGCATGAAAGCGCTCGAGGGACTGGTCGACTCCTTGACGAAAAAAGGCGCCGTATTCATGACGCTCGAGCAGGCCGCGCTGGAATTCAAGGACAAAGCCGATAAAGGCTTGATTGAAGTGTATCCTTGAGCCTTCGACTTCCAAGCGAGGACGGCCAGGCCGGTAACGACGTCTATGTGGCAAATCTATGCAGAGCTGTTCGGTTTGATGGTGCCCCTTGCGGTGTGTCTCACCATAGGCTACGTCTGGAGCCACGTCGGCCGTTTCCAGATGGAATTCTGCACCGTCCTGGTCATACGCATTTCAACGCCGGCGCTCGTATTCCATACGCTTTCGACCATCGCGCTCGAAGGATCGGATCTGATGGAAATCGCGCTGCTTGCCTGGGCGGCGCTCTTGTTGTGCGCGGTCATGGGGGCTGTATGCCTGTACGTGTTCCGGCTGCCGGTGGGGGGTATGCTGCCGGCGGTGACGTTTCCCAACACGGGTAATTTCGGCCTGCCCATTTCCTACCTGGCCTTGGGCGAACAGGGCTTTGCCGTCGCCGTCGTTTTCTTCGCGTCCTGCGCCGTCGCTCAACACACGCTCAGCTCGCTCGCGCTGCAAAAGCGCTTCAGCTTCATCCGCCTTTTCACCTTGCCGCCCCTGGTCGCGGTCATCCTGGCCGTCATCGGACGGCTGAGTCCTTTCGACATGCCCGGCCCCGTGCTGGAAACCACCCGCCTGCTGGGCGCCCTGACGGTTCCGCTCATGCTGCTCGTCCTGGGCAATGCGTTGGCCAACATGCCGCGCACCAGCTTGCGCATCGGCTCCGTGCTGGCCGCCTTGCGGCTATGCCTGGGCCTGTTCGCCGCCTGGGTGATCGTCACGGCCCTGGATGTGACGGACGAGTTCGGGCTGGTCGTCATGATACAGATGGCGATGCCCACGGCGGTCATCAGCTATGTCTATGCCCGCGCCAGCGGCGCCCAGGTGTCGGATCCGGTGGCGGGCGCCGTGTTGATCTCGACGCTGGTATCGCTGGTCACGATACCCATCCTGCTATGGTGGCTGAAGTCGTGAATCCGCTTCGGTCGCCGGCGCAAGCCGGTCAGGGACTGCGGGCCATCAGGCCGCCATCCACGAGTATTTCCGTGCCCGTGATGTACTTGGCTTCGTCGCAGGCCAGAAACAACGCGGCGTAGGCGACGTCCCATGCGTCTCCCCGTCTGCCCAGCGGAACCCGGGTCGCGGCTTCCTTCTGCAACGTTGCCAGATCGGCTCGGCCTTTCTGGCGCGACACGCGGTGCTCGAGCAGCGGCGTATCGATCAGCCCGGGAATGACGGTGTTGCAGCGGACGTTGTCCGGTCCGTATTGGACGGCGATCTGCCGGGTGAACTGCACCAGGCCGGCCTTGCCGGCGGAATAGCCGACATGGTGATGCCCCAGGTGGCGCATGCCGCCCACGGAACCGACGTTGAGGATGACGCCCGAGCGTTGCGCCGTCATGACGGGAAGCACGGCCTTGCAAGTCAGGAAAACGCTGGTCAGGTTCAGATCCAGCTGGGCGCGGAAATCGTCTTCCGACATCTCGACCGGTCCGCCGGGAAACGAGGCGCCGACATTGTTGAGCAGGATATCCACCGCTCCGAACGCCTCCACGCAGCGATCGCGCATCGCGTGGACGGACGACGAATCGGTGACGTCCGCCGTTACCACTTCGCAGACGCCGGCTTCCTGCTCGATGAGTTCGGCCGTCGCCTTCGCGGCCCGCATGTCCCGATCCACGACCAGCACCTTGGCGCCTTCGCGGGCGAACAGGACTGCCGCCGCCCGGCCGTTGCCCCAGCCCGGCCCGACCGAACCCGCGCCGGTCACGATCGCCACTTTGTCCTGCAAGCGTTTTTTCATGATGCTTGGGGCGCGCCGGCCGTTGATTCGATCAGGGTGTTGTCGGCGCACACTGCGAGCGGCGTCGAATCCGTATTGTTCATGAACCACGGCCGTTTATTGGCCACGGTGCGATTCGTCACGGCGCTGTAATTGATGTACAGGATGGATCGCGGCCAGGGACTCATGTTGGCCGCTGATCCATGCAGCAGGGTGGGGTGTATGAACGCGACCGAACCCGCGGGACCCGCAAGGTCGGCGATGCCGCCGCGATCCGCATATTGGCGCAACACGTCGGTTTCCATCCTTTGCACGTCATAGCCGACGACCTCGGCTTCGCGGCCGAGAATCTCATCCAGATCTTCGCTGTGGCTGGACGGCATGACCAGCAGCGGACCGTTGGCGGGCGTGCAGGCATCAATGAAGACCGCCACCATCATGGCATGAGGGCGCGGCATGCCGTCGCCCCGATGCCATGCCGTAAAATCCTGGTGCCACGACCAGGCGTCGCGCGTGAACGGCAATTTCAAATTGACGCGGCTTTGGTAGACATACGCCTGCTCGCCGAGCAATTGCTCCACGATCCCCAGAATACGGGGCAGGCGGGCCGCCGCCTTGTACCGTTCGTCGGTCGCATGCGGTGCATAGATGATCTTGGGCACGTCTTCCGGATTATCGCGCTTGACCTCGGGGCCCGTGCTTGCCATGAGATCGGGCAGGGCGTTCCTGAGAATATCCGCTTCGGAAGAGGAGAGTAAGCTGGGGAAAAAAAGATAGCCGCGATTGCGGTATTCTGCAAGCTGCTTTTCGGATAGTTCCATGAGAATGTCCTCCTGTGGACGAACCTGCCGAGGGTGCTGTTTCGAAACTGTGGAATTCGCCACCGAATTGCATTACAATACTTTGTATTTTTATTTAAGATAATAAACCTAGGGTCAAACTGTGTCAACACACTTGAGAAGAGACGATTCCATCGATCATGTGGCTGTATCGGGCCAGACGACGGCGGCCGCGGAAAGCGCGTTGCACGTGAAATCGGTCGCCAAGGCATTCCGGGTGCTCGAGGCATTTCGGGACGGAGGCCCCTTCCTGGGTTTGGCCGACTTGGTCGACGCCACCGGCATGGACAAGAGCACGGTCCAGCGTTTCACTTATACCCTCAAGCAGATGGGCTATCTTGAGCAGGATCCGGCTACCCGCCGGTATGCGCTGGGCCGTCGCGTGCTCGATCTGTCGTTCGGTTTCCTGAATTCGCACACGCTGACGGCGCGCGCCGCGCCGGTGCTGGTCGACCTGAGACAGGCCGTCCAGGAAAGGGTCGACCTGTCCATCCCCGACGGCACGTCGTTGCTGTACGTAATACGCATGCAAGCCAAGCGCGAACATTATTCGACGGCCCTGGTGGGGCGCAGGCTGCCGCTGTTTTGCGCCTCGGGCGGGCGGGCCATGCTCGCCCACATGCCGGAGCAGGAAGCGCTGGACGTCGTCATGCGCTCGAACAGGCGGCAATATACGCCCATGACCATTACCGACGTCGATACCATCATGGAAGAGGTGGGCAAAGCTCGCCGGCAAGGCTATGCCGTACAGGTTGGCGAATGGCGGCTGGGCGAGATGGCGGCCGGCGCGGCGGTGACCAATAAAAACGGCGAGCCGATCGCAGCGGTGCACGTGGCCGTGTCCACGGACAGCTGGTCGCTCGATGAAATGAAGTCGCGCGTCGTGCCGTTGCTGGTCAATGCGGCGGCCGCGATCAGCGGCATGTAGTCCGACGCGATCAGTCGGAGCGCCGGTTCCGCGTGTCGTGCTTCATGACGCGCTCTTTTTCCCGTTGCCAATCCTTGTCGCGGGCCGTGTCGCGCTTGTCGTGCAGTTTCTTGCCCCGGCCCAGGCCGAAATCCAGCTTTACCCGACCGTTTTTGTAATGCAGATTCAGCGGCACCAGTGTGTAGCCGCGTTGTTCGACCTTGCCGATCAGCTTGCGGATTTCTTCCGCCTTCAGCAGTAATTTGCGCGTGCGCGTGGCATTGGGGTGGATGTGCGTCGAGGCGGTCGGCAACGGGCTGATGTGCATGCCTATAATGAAAAGCTCGCCGTCGCGCACGATGACGTAGCTTTCCTTGAGCTGCACGTGGCCGGCCCTGATCGCCTTGACTTCCCAGCCTTCGAGTACCAAGCCGGCTTCAAAGCGATCTTCGATGAAGTAATCGTGGGTGGCTTTGCGGTTCTCGACGATGCTCATGAATAAATTGCTTCTAAACGCTAAAATCAATACATTCTATCGACTAATGGCTTTTAATGCATACCGTAAAGCGCTCCGTTCTCGTCCCTTATAGTTGCGCGCAGATGTTCGATCTGGTGGCGGACGTGGAAACCTATCCCGAGTTCATGCCGTGGTGCGGCGGTTCTCAGGTGCATAGGCGGGACGAGCATGGCATGGAGGCTTCCATCACCATCAGTTTTGCCGGAATGCGCCAGACCTTCACGACGCGCAACGAGCACGATTATCCCAACCGCATTGCCGTCAACCTGGTCGACGGGCCGTTTTCGGCATTGAGTGGAACGTGGGAGTTCATCGCGCTGGCCGAGGATGCGTGCAAGGTCGTGTACACGATGGAATATGCCTTCTCCAGCCGCGCGCTGGAGGCCGTGGTCGGGCCGGTGTTCAACCGTATCGCCAGCAGTTTCATCGATTCTTTCACGCAGCGCGCCCAGGTCGTTTACGGCGAATGAACGACACGCCGCTGCATATCGAGATGGTCTATCCGCTGCTGGACGAGGTCTGGCAGCGGACGCTGGCCTTGCCCCGTGGCAGCACAGTGCGAGACGCGATCGTGCGCAGCGGGCTGCTGCAAGACCATCCGGGCTTGTCATTGGACGACCTGCCCGTCGGCATCTTCGGGCAATCATGCGCCCTGGACAGAGTGCTGCAGGATGCCGATCGCGTCGAAATACTGCGGCCGCTGGTTTTCGATCCCATGGTTTCGCGCAGGCGCCGCGCCCAGCACAGGATGCAACGGAAAAACGGCCCTGCGCGGCGATGAGCTCTGTGCTAAGGTTCCGGTGAAAAACGCCTCCATGCCGAAACGGCTGACAATACCAACTATCAAACTACCGGGGACGCAGAATGAATTTCGAGCTCGACGACGAACAGCTTGCGTTTGTCCAGGCCGCGCGTGATTTCGCGCAGGGAGAGATCGCTCCCGAGGCGGCGCGCTGGGACGCTGAATCCATATTTCCCAAGTCGACCTTCGCCAAGGCGGGAAAACTGGGTTTCTGCGCCTTGTATTCGCCGCCGCGCATCGGTGGCCTGGATTTGCCGCGCTTGGACGCCACCTTGGTGTTCGAGGAGCTAGCCGCGCATGACCCATGCACGGCGGCCTTCCTGACGATTCACAATATGGCGACGTGGATGATAGGCACCTGGGGCGGGGATGGCGTCGTGCGCGAACTCGGCCCCGATCTGGTGTCGGGCGTAAAACTGGCCTCGTATTGTCTGACCGAGCCTGGAGCGGGATCGGACGCCGCGTCCCTGGCGACGTCGGCCCAGCGCAAAGGCGGCTCGTACGTATTGACGGGGAACAAGGCGTTTATTTCGGGCGCGGGCGATACGGATGTGCTGGTGGTCATGGCCAGAACGGGCGCGGCGGGACCCAAAGGCGTTTCCGCATTCGTCGTGCCGGCGGACGCGCCGGGCGTTACGTACGGCCGCAAAGAAAACAAAATGGGCTGGAACAGTCAATCGACCCGCCAGATCGCCTTCGACAAGGTCGAAATTCCAGCGGAAAATCGCCTGGGCGAGGAAGGGGAAGGCTTCACGATCGCCATGAGAGGGCTGGACGGTGGGCGCATCAACATCGCCACCTGCTCGGTCGGCGCCGCCCAAGGTGCGTACGATGCGGCGCGCCGCTACATGGCCGAACGCAGCCAGTTCGGCAAGCAGCTGGCCGACTTCCAGGCTCTCCAGTTCAAGCTTGCGGACATGTTGACGCACATCGTGGCGTCGAGGCAGATGGTGCGCCTGGCGGCCGGCAAGCTGGATGCGAAAGATCCCCACGCCGGCGCCTATTGCGCAATGGCCAAGCGCCTGGCCACCGATCTGGGATTCCAGGCTTGCCTCGACGCCCAGCAAATCCACGGCGGCTACGGCTACCTGAAAGACTACCCGCTGGAACGCCTGGTGCGCGATACCCGCGTGCACCAGATCCTGGAAGGAACGAACGAGATCATGCGCGTGATCGTCGCGCGTCAATTGCTGGAAAAAGGAGCGGACATCCGATGAGCGCCCCCATCGACTATCAAGTGCTGGACACCGCCGGCGAAAAGAAAATCGCGGTGGCGATCCTGAACAGTCCTGGAACCTTGAATAGCCTGACCACGGACATGTGCCGTTCGTTGTCGCGGCAGTTGGCGTTCTGGGAACACGATCCCGCCATCGCGCTGGTCGTGTTGCGCGGCGCGGGCGACAAGGCGTTTTGCGCCGGCGGCGATTTGCACGGCATGTACAAAGGCATGCTGGAGAATAGCGAAGGACACGCCTGGGGCAATCGGCATGCGCGGCATTTCTTCGATGCGGAGTATCGCCTGGACTACCAGATACATACCTATGGCAAGCCCCTGGTGTGCTGGGCCAGCGGCATCGTCATGGGCGGCGGCGTCGGCTTGATGATGGGCGCTTCGCACCGGGTGGTCACCGATACCACGCGCTTTGCCATGCCCGAGATTTCCATCGGCCTTTACCCGGACGTGGCCGGGAGCTGGATGCTGTCGCATTTGCCCGGGGGCACAGGCTTGTTCCTGGCATTGACCGGCGCGCAGCTCGGCGCTTCCGATTGCCTTTTTCTGGGTTTGGCGGATTACTGCCTGCCGTCGGGTGATTGGGATCTGCTGATCGCGCAACTGTGCGAACAAGCATGGAGCGAAACACGCGCGCGCAACGATCTGCTTTTGCAAGGCCTGCTGCGGCAACGCGAGGACGAGGGTCCGGAATCTGCCGGACCGTTGCAGGAACACTACCGTCTGATCAGGCGGATTTCCGATGGCAGGGACCTGGCGTCGATCGCCGCGGCGATCGGGACGCTGGCCGATTACGAGGATCCTTGGCTGGCGCGCGCGGGCAAGACGTTCAAGGCCGGGTCGCCGGGCTCCGCCAGGCTGTCCTTCGCATTGCTTGAACGAGTCAGGACCATGTCGCTGGCCGACGTGTTCCGCACGCTCGTTCGCACCTACCCCCGGCGGACGGT
>CAZKBT010000027.1:0-41017 GCA_964551305.1 uncultured Burkholderiaceae bacterium | reverse complement strand
TGTGATTAACCGAGTCTGATGAATGCCTAGATCCCCCGTTTATGGGGTAGAGCCCGTCGCCGCAACATCGCGCGTCTCAAGATATCCCGCTTTTCGCGCCGGAAATTTCGGACACATTTCGGACACGAAGGCGTTAGGGGCGGCCCAGAAGTAGAAAAGGACTTAGCGAGTCATCGCTAAGTCCTTGATATTCCTGGTGGCGCATCCCTGATTCGAACAGGGGACCTGCGGATTATGATTCCGTCGCTCTAACCGGCTGAGCTAATGCGCCAAGCACGAAAATATAACATGATTTTTTTCTTATTGCACGTTGGTTCACGGAGGATTTTCCATCAGCAGGCCGCCTTCATGCTTGCGTGCTGCGGCAAAAGCGAAACGCTTGTATTTTTATCTGGTTTTCGGCGTGTTAACGTAGAGATCCCGCCTTTTGGCGGGATCTCACTGCCTTGATGGCAGCAACCGTTACTGTCAATGTAGCGGCTTTGGTCAACCGCCGAGGAAGGCGGTCAAGAGCTGCATCTAGCAGCACCTTCACGATAGTTCCGATTTGCTCGCGTAGCAAGCGGGGGAAATACCTAATAT
Organism: uncultured Burkholderiaceae bacterium; assembly: GCA_964551305.1. GTDB lineage: Bacteria > Pseudomonadota > Gammaproteobacteria > Burkholderiales > Burkholderiaceae_B > JBAZDC01. The sequence continues at coordinate 40,435 of CAZKBT010000027.1, read as the reverse complement.
GAAATTATGTGTAAGCATTCTAGCTCTGTTGCTGATGGCGGGATGCGCCACGGATCGTTCTCCCGGGACGACGCAGACCTCTTCTCCGGCCGGCGGCTCCAGCCTGGAGTTCTATGGCGTCATGGACATTGGCGTGGGCAGCCAGAGCATTTCACGCTGATCGCCCGGCTGCGCGGCACGCGTCAGCCTGCGCCTTCGGGCGCCGGCGCCGTGCCGGTGTTGCCGGACATGGCTGCGCTCAAGCTATACAGAGGTTCGAACGATTCCGCCCGGGCCATGGGCCAGACTGTGCGAAAGATGGTCTGGCGGAATTTACCTTGCAGCAGCTCGCCTTTTTCCAAGTCGGGAAAGAGCGCCGAAAGCACGCGAACTTCGCCGTTGGGAATGCGCCGGGCGATGTGATGAGGACGCAGATCGCCGGGGCTAGTCAAGCCGGCCGCGCCCAGCAGCTCAGCCAGGGCTTTGAGCGTATTCTTGTGAAAATTGGCGACCCGCTGGCATTTGTCCGACACGACCAAGGCTTGCTGCCGCCGCGGATCCTGGGTGGCGACGCCCGTGGGGCAGGCGCCGGTATGACAGGCTTGCGCTTGAATGCAGCCAATGGCGAACATGAATCCGCGCGCGCTATTGCACCAATCGGCTCCCAGCGCCATGACGCGCGCCATGTCGAATGCGCTGATGATTTTTCCCGATGCTCCGAGCTTGATCTGTTCGCGCAGGCCGATGCCCACCAACGTATTGTGCACTAGCCGCAGCGCTTCACGCAGGGGTGTGCCTACGTGATCCACGAATTCGATCGGCGCCGCTCCCGTTCCGCCTTCGGCACCGTCGACGACGATGAAGTCGGGAGTGATGCCGGTCGCGAGCATGGCTTTGGCAATGGCGAACCACTCCCAAGGGTGTCCGATGCATAGCTTGAAGCCGACGGGCTTGCCGCCGGACAGGTCGCGCAGCTTGGCGACGAAATGCAAGAGCTCGATAGGCGTGTGAAACGCGCTGTGCTGGGCGGGGGAGTTGCAGTCCACGCCGACGGGAATGCCGCGGGCTTCGGCGATCTCGAGCGTGACTTTGGCGCCCGGCAACATGCCGCCGTGGCCCGGCTTGGCGCCTTGCGACAGCTTGATCTCTATCATTCTGACGGCCGGGTGGCGGGCGCGCGCGCTGAACGCCTTCTCGGAAAAATTGCCCTTGCCGTCACCGCATCCGAAATAGCCGGAGCCGATGTTCCAGATCAGATTGCCGCCGTGTTCCAAATGATACCGGCTGATGCCGCCTTCGCCGGTGTCGTGAGCGAAGTTGCCCATTGCCGCGCCTTTGTTCAGCGCGAGCACGGCATTACCCGACAAGGCGCCGAAGCTCATGGCGGAGATGTTGAACACCGACAATGAATAGGGTTGTGTGCAGGCCGGTCCGCCGACGGTGACGCGAAAGGTTTCGATATCCGGGTGGGTCGGAGTCATCGAATGGTTGATCCATTCATAGTCGCTTTGATAGACGTCGATCTGGGTGCCGAATGGCCGTTTGTCGATCTGCTGTTTGGCGCGCTGGTATACCAATGATCTGTCCACGCGCGAAAAAGGCAGCCGTTGCGTATCGTCTTCAAAAAAATATTGGCGGACTTCGGGCCGAATGAACTCGAACAGGAAGCGCAAGTTGCCGATGACGGGATAATTGCGCCGGATGGAGTGGCGTGTCTGGCTCAAGTCGCGCAACCCCAAAAGAGTAAGCGCCGTGCAGATGGCGGCCGGAAGCAGCCACCAGGCGCTGGAGAAAATGCCAAGCGCCAAAAGCACTGGGGTGGCGATGGCGACAAAGTAGAACGTCATATACCGGGGTACGGGAGCTTGCATGGCGCACTATTCCTGTTTTCGATTTTTGATACTAGAATAGTCACACTTTATTGCAAGGACGGCCTTGCCGCCAAGCTGATGGCGCATCGATCAGGGGACGGCCCCGTATTTTAAAAGGGGTATGCATATGTCTACGGCGATGGCTTGGTTGATTCTGCTCATCGGCGGCCTGTTCGAAACGGGCTGGGCGGTGGGACTCAAATACACGGAAGGTTTCACGCGGTTCTGGCCGTCGGTGGGAACCCTTGCGGCCATGCTTATCAGCGTGTGGCTGCTGGCGATTGCCATGAAGGTGTTGCCGCTTGGCTCGGCCTACGCCGTTTGGGTGGGAGTGGGCGCGGTCGGGGCCGTTATAATCGGCATTATGCTGTTCGGCGATCCGGCATCCTGGCCTCGTCTTGCCAGCGTGGCGCTCATCATAGCCGGCATTATTGGTTTGAAGTTGTTTTCCTGAGCACGGCTTGTGCGCAGGGCGGCAGTTGCGACGAGGCATTTCCGTGAATAATTCTTTGCATATCGAATTGCTGGATTGGTCGAGCTGCCACGAGCACGCCACCCGGATCCGCCACGCCGTTTTCGTCGAGGAACAAGGCGTTCCGATCGACATGGAACTGGATGCGGACGACGAGACCTCCATTCATGCGCTGGCGTTCGTCGATTCGGAGCGGAACCCCGTGGGAACGGGCCGGCTCTTGCCCGATGCGCACATCGGACGGCTGGCCGTCTTGCCGCCGTATCGTGGCCGCCACATCGGCTCGGCCTTGCTGGCGGAGTTGGTGGATGAGGCCAGGCGGCGCGGCCATGTTCAGGTGGCGCTGGCCGCGCAGGTTCATGCCCTGGATTTCTACACCGCGCATGGCTTCCGAGCGCAAAGCGACGTGTTTCTGGATTGCGACATCGAGCACGTCGCCATGGTGCGCACTTTGACCGCTTGAGCCGGCGGGCGCCGTCCGCCCTGCGATCAGGGCAAATCTGCATTGGCGGTCAGCGGTACCTTCAAATATCGCGTGCCATTGGATTCCGCCTTGGGTAGCCTACCCGCGCGCATGTTGACTTGAATGGAAGGCAGCAGAAGAGCGGGCGCGCTCAATGAGGCGTCGCGTTTCCGGCGCATGGCTACGAATTCGGTTTGCGTGACGCCGTCATGAACGTGGACGTTGCATAGGCGCTGTTCAGCGACGGTCGTTTCCCATGTGTATTGCCGGCGGCCTTCAGGCAGGTAGTCGTGGCATAGAAACATGCGGGTCTCGGGCGGCAAGGCAAGCAGGCGTTGGATGGATTGATACAGCGCGGGGGCGCTGCCGCCCGGGAAGTCGGCGCGGGCCGTGCCGTAGTCCGGCATGAACAAGGTGTCGCCGACGAAGACGGCGTCGCCGATCCGGTACGAGACGCAGGCAGGCGTATGGCCCGGCGTATGCATGACGTCGACGAATTGATTTCCGAATGAGAACCGATCGCCATCGCGCCAGAGGTGATCGAATTCCGCGCCGTCCCGGGAGACATCGCTCAGGTTGAAACGCGGAGCGAAAATCGCCTGCACGTCCTGGACATGTTCGCCGATGCCGATCGGCGCGCGTGTCTGCTGCTTGATATACGATGCGGCGCTGAGGTGGTCCGCGTGGATGTGGGTTTCGAGGATCAGGGCGATCTCCCAGCCCGCCGTGCGCGCCGCCTCCAGGATGCGGTCGGCGGATGCCGCGGTCACGCGGCCGCTTTCGTAGTCGAAATCGAGTACGGGATCGATGACGAGCGCCTGCTTCGTACAGGGGTCGGCGACCAGGTAGCTGATCGTGTTCGTGGATTCGTCAAAAAAAGCGCGTATTTGAATTTGCGATGACATAAAAACCTTGGGTGCGGCGTACCCGGCCAGGGTTGGGCTTCAATAACCGAGCGCCGGTTGCGCAGACAATGTACGAAACGAAGAATCGACCGTGCCGACTTCCGCGAGGTCCAATAGTTATCCTAGCATCCTTCAAACCAAGGCGGACTCAAGGATTTATTCAAAGGCGGTATCTACGGGTTCTTCATCGCGGTGAGGATGCGGAACTCCCTGGGAATGGCTGGCGCAAGCCCCGAAAAAAAACCTCACAAACCTTGAGTTTGCGAGGTTTTTCTTTACCAGCGGTGGTGCCCAGGAGAGGACTCGAACCTCCACACCTTGCGGCACATGGACCTGAACCATGCGCGTCTACCAATTCCGCCACCTGGGCAATATCGTTGTATGCTATTGCTTTGCCAAAAACCAATTCTGTTGGAACGTTTTTGGATAAGCCCTAGAACAAGACAGAAAAAAATTATAGCACACACTTTTATTGAATGGAAATAGCCATTGGCCACGAGATCTAAAAAAACGACAAACTCACCCGGCGACATGGGTTCGAAAAGCAAAGGGATGGGCGTCATCGACGTGCCGCCCGATTTCGATCCGGACGTACCGAGCCGCGAAGTTATCTTGCAGTACTTGCGAGCCGGGGGCAAAAAGGCCTTGGCTCCGGAAAAGCTGGCGCGCGCATTGGGCGCCGTCGTGCCGTTGTCCGTCGGTTTCGAGCGCCGCTTGAAGGCGATGGAGCGTGACGGACAGCTTGTTTTTACAGACCAGGGCCGGGTCGGCCTGAATGAGCGGTCCGATTTCATTTCGGGGCGCGTCCAGGGGCATCGCGACGGCTTCGGCTTTTTGATGCGCGACGACGGCGGACCCGACTTGTTCCTTCCTCCCCGCGAGATGCTCAAGGTCTGGCACGGCGACCGCGTGCTGGCCAAGATCGACGGCGAATACCGGGGCAAGCCCGAAGCGATGATCGTCGAGGTCATCGAGCGCCGCAATAACAAGCTGGTGGGACGCTTCATCAAGGAGCGCGGAGCGTACGTCGTCGTGCCGGAAGACCAGCGCATCAAGCACGACATCCTGATCCCCGCGCAGGACGCGGGCGGCGCAGAGAACGGCCAGGTCGTCACCGTGGAGATCGTCCAGCAGCCGACCCGGCACACCCAGCCATTGGGCAGGGTGGTCGAGGTGCTGGGAGAGATCGATGACCCGGGGATGGAAATAGAAATCGCCGTGCGTAAATTCGATGTTCCCCTGGCGTTTTCGGACGCCGCGTTGGAGCAGGCGGAAAGCACGCCCGACACGGTCAAGCGTACCGACCTGAAAGGGCGCGTCGATTTACGCGACGTGAACTTCATTACCATCGACGGCGAGGACGCCAGGGATTTCGACGATGCCGTGTTCGTCGAGTCTGTGGAGCTGGGCACGGCCAAACGCAAGCGGCCGGGCTGGCGCCTGTTGGTGGCGATCGCCGACGTCAGCCATTATGTGCAGCCGGGCGACGCCCTGGACAAGGATGCGATAGAGCGCGGCACCAGCGTGTATTTTCCGCGTCGGGTCATTCCCATGTTGCCGGAAGCGCTGTCCAACGGTATTTGCTCGCTGAATCCCTCGGCCGACCGCTTGACGCTGGTTTGCGACATGGTGATCGCCGCAAGCGGCGCCAAGGCGGGAACGGTGACGGCCTATCAGTTCTATGAAGCCGTCATCCATTCCAAGGCGCGCACCACCTATACGGACATCTGGGCGGCGCTGCAGCAGCCGACCGGCCCCGCGGCCCAGAACATGCAGCACATCATGCCGGACGTGCGCAATCTGTATGAGCTGTACCAATTGTTGGCGCAAGCCCGCGCCAAGCGCGGCGCGATCGATTTCGACACGATCGAGACGCGCATCGTATGCAATCCGCTGGGCCGCATTGAACGCATCGAGCCGTATCACCGCAACGATGCGCACAAGCTGATCGAAGAGTGCATGCTGGCGGCCAATACCTGCGCCGCCGACTTCGTGGTCCGCAACAAGCGCAACGGCTTGTATCGCATACATGAGGGGCCGACGCCGGACAAGCTGCAGGCCTTGCGCGTGTATTTGCGCAACCTCGGGCTCACGCTCGAAGGCGGAGACGATCCCAGCACCGAGGACTACGCGCGCTTGATACTCGCCGCCCGCAACCGGCCAGACTTCGAGATCGTTCAAAGCATGTGCCTGCGTTCGATGCAGCAGGCCATCTACAGTCCGGAGCCGAGCGGGCACTTCGGCCTGGCTTACGAGCATTATGCACATTTCACTTCGCCGATACGGCGCTATCCGGATCTGTTGACGCATCGGGTCATAAAAAGCGTGCTGGCGGGCAACCGCTACACGCCCAAGGTGGAGGACGTCATGCTCGTACCGGGCGAGTCCAGGGCCGAGCACGAGCACGCCATATGGGAGAAGCTGGGCGTGCTGCTTTCGGCCAGGGAGCGCCGGGCCGACGACGCGTCGCGCGACGTGCAGGCTTGGCTCAAATGCTGGTTCGTCAAGGAGCATGTCGGCGAAACGTTCAGCGGCCGCGTGACCGGGGTGGCGACGTTCGGTATTTTCATTACCCTGGATACCTTGTTCGTCGAAGGCATGGTGCACGTTTCCGAGCTCGGCTCGGATTATTTCCAATACAATGAGGCCATGCATGAGTTGCGCGGCGAGCGCACGGGAATACGTTATCGCCTGACGGATGCCGTGCAGGTCCAGGTCTCGCGCGTCGACCTCGAGGCCAGGCGCATCGAGTTCCGTTTAGTGAAGGGCACGAGCTTCAAGGCTTTGCAGTCCGCGGCGATGGAGTCCGACGCCGATGCGGCGCCGAAGATCAAGCGCGCCGCTCCCGCCAAGCCGGCGGCATTGAAAGGCACGACGTCGCGCCAGCGGCGGGCCCAGGCCAAGCGTTCGGCCAAGGAAACCTCATCAAGGAAGGCGCCGCGCGGCCGCCGTTGAAATCGTATCGTTTGAAAGGAACACATGTCGTCTCATCAGGTATTAGCGGGATTTCACGCCGTGCAGGCCCGCCTGCGCCATGCGGCGGGCTCGGTGCGCGAGCTGTACGTCGACGCGACGCGGCGGGACAAGCGGATGCGGCAGTTGATCGATCTCGCGCAGGCAGCCGGCGTCAAGGTCAGGCCCGTCGATGCCGATCGCCTGGACGGACTGGGCAAAGGCACGCGCCACCAGGGCGTCGTCGCGCTGGCCGAGGCGCGCGTCCTGGCAGTGGACCTCGATGAGATCCTGGACGACCTGGAGGAGCGGGGCGTTCCGGCTTTGTTCCTGATTCTGGACAGCGTCACGGATCCGCATAACTTGGGGGCTTGTCTGCGCACCGCCGATGCCGCCGGCGCGCATGCGGTCGTCGCTGCGCGGGACCGCGCCGTCGGGCTCAATACCACCGTGCGTCGCGTCGCGTGCGGCGCCGCCGAAACCGTGCCCTATATTATGGTGACCAATCTCGCCCGCTCCATGCGACAGTTGAAAGAGCGCGACGTCTGGCTGGTCGGGACGGATGATCAGGTGCAGTCGTCGCTGTATCAGATCGACGGGCGCCGCTCCATGGCGTGGGTGATGGGGGCCGAGGGCGAGGGCATGCGCCGGCTCACGCGCGAGACCTGCGACGAACTGGTATCCATTCCCATGCGTGGGACCGTTGAAAGCCTGAACGTGAGCGTGGCCAGCGCCATATGCTTATTCGAATCGGTGCGCCAGCGCCAGGTATAAAATAATTACTCGCCTGCATGCTCAGCGCGGCTTGGCCCGGTCTATAGGTAGTCTCTCATGTCAAATAACGGCTTCACCACTACGAATGTCCATTCGGACCGCCGCTCGCACGTCGAGCATGGCGCCATCCACAAACCGCTGCATCCCTCTTCGGAGTATGCGTTCGCGAGTTCCCGCGAGCTGGTCGCCGTTTTCCAGGGCAAGTCGGGGTTTACCTATGCGCGTCAGGGCACGCCGACCACGGCGGCGCTCGAAGCGCGCATCACCCAGATGGAGCAGGGCGTCAACTCCGTCAGTTTCGCCACGGGCATGGCGGCGCTGACGGCCGTGTTTTTCACGCTCCTGAGAAAGGGCGACCACCTGATTTGCAGCCAGCACATCTTTGGCAACACCAACAGCTTGCTGGGCACCCTGGCCGGCTTGGGCGTGGAAGTCACGTTCGTGGATTGCACGGACGTGGAGCTCGTCAAGCCCGCCTTGCGTCCGACCACCCGCATGCTATTTCTGGAATCGCTGGCCAATCCCGGTACGCAAATCGCCGACATGCGCGCCATCGGCGACTGGTGCGCGCGCAACAATCTGGTCTACGTCATCGACAATACCTTGTCGTCACCCTGGCTGTGCACGGGCAAATCCATGGGCGCGTCGCTGGTGGTCAATTCCCTGTCCAAGCATATCGGAGGCCATGGCAATGCGCTCGGCGGCGCGGTGACGGATACCGGACTGTACGACTGGTCCCGCTTCGAGGCCATTGCTCAGCCGTATCGCAGCGGCTCGCCGTACAGCTGGGGCCTGACGCAGATCAAGAAGAAAGGACTGCGCGACATGGGCGGTACATTGTCCTCGGACGCCGCCCACCGCATCGCGGCGGGCTCTGAAACCCTGCCGCTGCGCATGGCCAAGGCCTGCGCCAACGCCTTGGAGCTGGCGAGGTACCTGCAGGATCATCCTTCCGTGTCGAAAGTGCATTACCCGGGCTTGCCCGGCCACCCCCAGCATGAGCGCGCCGCCGAGATTTTCGGAGGACGCTACGGCTCATTGATGGGCGTGGAGCTGGCGCGCGACATCGACGTGTTCGAGTTCCTGGACCGTTTGCGCGTACTGGCCTTGGCCACGCACCTGGGGGATAACCGCAGCCTGGTCCTGCCGGTGGCGCATACGATCTATTACGAAATGGGTCCGCAGCGTAGGGCGGAGATGGGAATTTCGGACAATTATTTGCGCGTATCCATCGGCATCGAAGATATTCAAGACTTGGTGGGCGACTTCGAGCAAGCATTATCCTGATGCATCCTGTTGCGCGGCCTCGTTCCGTTTTTGTCATGCCGCATTGAAAATAACTGCAATGTTTGTAGCGCAAAAGCCTACACCTCAACATTGGTGCGGGTTTACAAGGTTTTTTACTTGACAAGGGAATAGTTCAAAGGCTTAATAGCCGGTAGCCAGCTAGCCGACTCTTTTGAAGAGTTCAAGCGGCTGAGCCTGCATAGTCTGCTGTAGAAGATACGTAGCGCATGCCTAATGTCGCGTATGTTTTGATCGGATGCCGATCTTCGAAAGGCATCCGGGAACAATAATTTTTAGGGGTAATCCTGAATGAACAAAACTGAGCTTATCGAACACATTTCCACTAAAGCCGATCTGTCCAAAGCTGACGCCGGACGCGCGCTCGACGCTTTCATCGGTGCGGTCAAAACGACACTGAAAAAGAAAGGTTCCGTGACGCTGGTCGGCTTTGGCACGTTCGCCGTGTCCGAGCGCGCTGCTCGCACGGGCCGCAATCCCCGCACCGGCGAAGCCATCAAGATCAAGAAAGCGCGCGTGCCCAAGTTCCGTCCGGGCAAGGCTCTGAAAGACGCTGTCAACTAAAGCAGCGGGGTGGGGTGCCGGCCGGTTTGCGTTATGGGATCGGCTGCACTAAAATGCCCAGCTTACGTTTTGCAGCATAATTTAGTGGCATTCAGGAATGGGTGCTTAGCTCAGTTGGTAGAGCGGCGCCCTTACAAGGCGTAGGTCGGCGGTTCGAACCCGTCAGCACCCACCATGAAAGCTGCAAATCATTCAAGCAAAACTTGAACGGAAGCGTTAAGCAAAGTTAAAAGCACTTAAGGATCTTAAGTGCTTTTTTTGCGTCTGCGGTCGGTCTCAGGAGAGAGTCACCGGCGCGCGCCGCAACCGAGTATTCTTGAGACCAGCCTAGGTAAATATTGCGAATAGTTCGCATTACTGTTAATATTTAAATCCCACTTATCAATAAATAGCCCGCCAACAATGACGGCTATCCCTGAACAGTAGCAGAATTCATGCCGCATTACCGCGAAGGAGAGGGCAAGCGCCCCGAGCTGTTGAAATTGGCGGCAGCTCTCGTCGCCGTTGGCTTGCATGCGGCGGTATTCGGCGTCATGCTATCCGCCACGACGAGCAAGCCTGAAATAAATTTGCCGGAAACCGTGGAGATCCGTTTCGTCGAACTGTCCGACGAAGTCGTGGACGCAGCACCGAATGAAGAGCCCGTCGAGGAAGTCGTGCAAGAGGAGCCTCCGGAGCCTGAAGTCATCGAAGAGCCTGAGCCCGAAGTCATTGAAGAGCCCGAGGAAATCATTGAGCCCGAGCCTGTCGTCGAGCCGGAACCTGAGCCGGAAGCGATCGTCGAGCCGCCCAAGCCCAAACCCAAACCGAAGCCCAAGCCGAAACCCAAACCCGTGATCAAGCCGGCTCCGGTCATAAAAGAACAGCCCGCGGCGCCGGCCTTCTCGGGTCAGGCGTCCGCGCCCGTGCCCAAGGCCCCGACGGCGCCCGTCGATCCCGATCGGCCGCGCATGATCGGCAAGGTGGATTATCTGGGCGCTGCTCCGCGCCCGACGTATCCGCGCCAATCGGAGCGTCGAGGAGAGCAGGGGCGCGTCGTGGTCCGGGTCCTGATTTCGCCGCAAGGCGCGGTGTTGGATGCGAAGGTGCAGTCATCGTCGGGTTACGCCCGGCTGGACGAAGCCGGATTGAAGGCGGCGCGTACGGCGCGTTTCAAACCTTATACGGAAAACGGCATAGCCTATCGGGCTTTGGCGGACATTCCTTTCGATTTTGTTTTATAGGATGCGATGAATGGTGGACTTTCTACATAATGCCGCGCAGGTGATTGCTCAGGCCGAAGCGCCCCAGGCCGATACGGTGGGCGCGGCATCCCAATCGGCAATGCCGCCGGGCGCCGGAATGGCCGGCGGCCCCGCGATGCAAAATGCCGGGACGACGGCGGTGGACGTGGCGGATGGCGGCATGCTGCATTTCATCGAGCAAAGCGATTTCGTCGGCCAGGGCCTGTTCGCTGTCCTGGTGTTGATGTCCATCGTGAGTTGGTATTTGATTTTCGTTAAATCGTTTTCCAACATTCGCGCGCGCAGGCGTTCCAAAAAGTTCCTGAAAGAGTTCTGGGCGGCCAGTTCGTTGGAGCAGGTCGAGCACGAAATCGCGACTCATGGCGCCACCGAGCCGTTCTCGCATCTTGCCAGCCACGCCATTCATGCCCGCAATCACCATGCGAAGTACGGCGCGCTGAAGCTGGAAGAAAAGGGATCGACGGGTGCGTTCGTGGGGCGCACCATACGCAAAGTGATCGACGAGGAAACCGCCAGGCTGGAAAACGGCCTGACGATATTGGCGTCCATCGGCTCAACAGCGCCGTTCGTCGGTTTGTTCGGCACGGTCTGGGGGGTGTACCATGCGCTGATCGGCATCGGCTTGTCCGACGGTGTCAACATTAATCGCATCGCCGGTCCGGTGGGCGAGGCGCTCATCATGACCGGCCTCGGGCTTGCCGTCGCGATTCCCGCCGTTCTGGCCTACAACGGTTTCGTGCGCAACAACCGTGTTTACCTGGCCAGCCTCGATGCGTTTGCCCACGACTTGTACACGTTCCTGACGACGGGCCAGCAAGTCCTCGATTCGAAAGGCCGTAAGCAGCGCGTTACCGAGCTGCGTTCTCAACAGGGTGCATGATCATGGCTTTCGGCAGCTTCGACAACAAGCGAAGTAACGGCACCGTATCCGAAATCAACATGGTGCCGTTGATCGACGTCATGCTGGTATTGCTGGTGATTTTCATCATCACGGCGCCTTTGCTCAGTCATTCCATCAAGATCAACGTGCCCCAGGCGTCCGCCGAGCCCGTGGAGCAGGATCCGAAGACCATCGATTTGGCGGTGAACGAGCACGGCGCCTTGTTCTGGAACGAGCAGGCGATCACCTTGGATGAGCTCGCGCAGCGCTTCGCGGCGGAGTCCAAGCTCGATCCTCAGCCGGAGATCCGCATCCGCGCGGATTTGAACACCCGCTATGAAGTGTTGGCGCAGATCATGGGCAGCGCCAAGTCCGGCGGCTTGAAGCGGATCGGCTTCATCACGCGTCCGGCCCCCGCGACGCCTGCGGCGCAGGACACGCAAGAGTCGCCGCCTGACGACTAGGAGTAGTGCGAGCAGTTTGCCCGCGTCTGGATTAGAATCGCGGTATGCGAGTACTAGTAATAGAAGACGACGCCAGCCTCGGGCCCGCCCTGCAGGAATTCTTGCTCGAACAGGGATATGCCGTGGACCTGCTACAGGACGGCGCCAAGGTGCTGGACGCCCTTGCGGGGCAGCCCTATGATTTTCTGGTGCTGGATCTGAACCTGCCGGGAAAGAGCGGGTTCCAGGTGCTGCGCGAGCTGCGCGCCGAGGGACATCAGGTGCCCGTGCTCATCCTCACCGCCCGCGACGGCATCGAGGACAGGGTCGCAGGCCTGGATGCCGGCGCCGACGATTACGTTACCAAGCCATTCGAATTGGCGGAGTTTGCCGCTCGCGTGCGGGTGTTTGCACGCCGACGCAGCGGCCAGGCCCAGCCGCAACTCGAAGTCGGCAAGCTGGTGCTGGATACGGTGAGCCGAGAGCTGCGGGTCGATGGCGAGCGTCTGCCGTTGTCGGTGCGCGAGCTCTCGGTGCTGGAAATGCTGATGGCCCGGGCCGGGCGAGTCGTCACTAAGCGGCAGATCGTCAATTCGCTGTCGGCCTGGGACGCCGATTTCAGCGAGAATGCCGTCGAAGTCTACGTATATCGCCTGCGCAAGCGGCTGGAAGGCACCGGCATGGGCATCCAGACCGTGCGCGGCTTCGGCTATTTGCTCGAAGAGGATGCCCCGCGCTAGCGGGTGATCGTCCGATGCGTTTCAGACATTTCATGCCGCGTGGTTCCTTGGCGCGTCATTTGCTCGTTCGTCTGATGCCGGCGGTGCTGCTGCTGGTCGTGCTCGACATTGTCGTGACCTGGTTCATGACGCGAAAGATCAATCTGGACGATTGGGTATTGCGTGACATTTTCTGGTTGATGGTGATCAGCCAGATAGCCTTGATCTCCTTGTTCGCCTGGGTGCTCGTGGCGGGTGTGCGTTCCGGCCTGGTATCGGTCAACCGCTTGTCCGACGAAATACGCCAGCGCTCCATCGACGACCTTCACCCCTTGGATACGCATAACTTGCCGCTGGAAGTCGCTCCGCTGGTGATGCACGTGAACGACCTTCTGAGCCGGCTGGACGATGCGATGCAGGCTCAGAAGCGTTTTCTTGGGCACGCGGCGCATCAGTTGCGCACGCCGCTGACCGGCCTGAGGCTCGAATCGGAGCTGATGTTGTCCCGGCCCTTGCCCGACGATATCCGTGTGCGCGCGGAACGCATCAAAACCGTGACCGACAGGATGATACGCATGGGCCAGCAATTGCTGGTGCTTGCCAGGGTCGATTCCTCCGCCCGTCCGCAAGACAGTTTCGAGCGCATCGATCTGTGCGAATGGGTGCGCGTGAGCGGCGCCAACTGGATACCCGCGGCGCGTGCCAAGAACATCGAGATACAGTTGTCGGCGCCCGACGAGGCCGTCCTGATCGACGCCGATCCCATCCTGCTCGAGGAAATGCTGGCCAATTTGCTGGACAACGCGCTGCGCTACGGGGTCGGCGCGAGCGTCATCACCTTGCAGGTGGGGGCCAATCCGCCCAGCCTGACCATCGAGGACGACGGTCCAGGCATACCGCTGGAAGACGCCAAGAGGGTATTCGACGCCTTTTATCGTTCACCGTCCACCCAGGGGGAAGGATCGGGGCTCGGCCTGGCCATTGTGCGCGAAATCGCGCGCGCGCACGGGGCGTGGTGGAATGTGCACAGTCTTCCCACTTTTTCGGGCACTCGTATTACAGTAGTGTTCCCCGGTCCCCGTATCGGACTGAAGCTGACGCGTTGATAAGGCAGACATGAAGGACGTAACGACGGCAATTGCGCCGAAGAGCAGCGACGGCAAAAAGATGGCGGCGCCCGCCGAATCGGCATTGCTGATCGGCGCCTTGGGCGTGGTGTACGGCGACATCGGCACCAGCCCGCTCTACACCATCAAGGCCGCCATGGCCAGGATGGGCCAGCCTTCGGTGCCGGACGTCCTGGGCATCCTGTCCCTGCTGTTCTGGATGCTGATCATCGTCGTGTCGCTCAAATACGTCGTCATCATGCTGCGCGCGGACAACAGGGGAGAAGGCGGCACGCTGGCGCTGATGCAATTGGCGGTGCGCAATATGGCCGCGGGCAAGCGCAAGCGCTATTTGACAATGCTGGGCCTGATCGGCGCCTGTCTGTTCTACGGCGACACCATCATTACGCCGGCGATTTCCGTATTGTCCGCGATCGAAGGGGTGGGGGTCATTTCCCATCGTTTCGATGCTTGGATCGTGCCGGCTTCCGTAGGCGTGCTGGCCGCCCTGTTCATGGTCCAATCGCGCGGCACGGCCGCGGTGGGCAAGATGTTCGGTCCGATCATGCTGTGCTGGTTCCTGACGCTGGGTTTGTTGGGCGGTTGGCGGATATGGCAAACGCCGGAGGTCCTGCAGGCGATCAATCCCGCCTGGGCGATCGGCTTGATAGGCAAGGCGCCATGGGAGACGTATCTCTTGCTGGGGGCGCTGGTCCTGGCCCTGACCGGAGCCGAAACACTATACGCCGACATGGGGCATTTTGGGCGTTCGGTGATCCGGCGGGCCTGGTTTGCATTTGTCTTGCCCGCACTGGTGCTTTGCTATTTCGGCCAAGGCGCGGTGATCTTGGCGGATCCGGGCGCCGCCCGCAATCCGTTTTTCCTGATGGCGCCGCAATGGGCGCTTGCGCCTTTGGTCGCGCTGGCGACTTGCGCGACCATCATTGCGTCGCAATCGGTCATATCCGGCGCGTTTTCCGTCACCCGGCAAGCCGTGCAGCTGGGTTTTTGGCCGCGCATGGTCATTTTGCATACCTCCGCAAAAGAGGAAGGGCAGATCTACCTGCCCAAGGTGAACCTGATCCTGTTCATCGCCGTACTGATTCTGGTGCTCGAGTTCCGCACGTCGGAAAGCCTGGCAAGCGCCTACGGCTTCGCGGTGACGGGCACCATGCTGATGACGTCCTTGCTGGCGTTTTCCGTGCTGCCGGCTCTTTCCAGCGGTCCCAAGCGCATTCTGTGGCTGGCGCTGATCTGCGCTTTTCTCGGGCTTGACGTGCTGCTGTTCTCGTCCAATGCGCTCAAGATAGCGAGCGGCGGGTGGGTGCCCTTGGCGGTCGCCGCGTTCCTGCTGACCTTGATGCTGACCTGGAAGCAGGGGCGCGAGCTCATACACAACACCCTGGCGGCGGATCAGCAGGATCTGAGATCGTTCATGCAAGGATTGGAAGAACATCCGTTGACGAAAGTGGGGGGTACGGCGGTGTACATGAGCATGATCGTGGATACGGTGCCGCCCGCCTTGCTGCACAATCTCAAGCACAACAAAGTGCTGCATGAGCAAACCGTTTTTCTGACGGTTCAGAGCGCGGGCGTTCCCTACGTCCCGTTCACTGAGCGCTTTCAGATCGAGCACGTCGGCCGGGCGAGCTGGCAGATCGTGGCGCGCTGGGGGTTCAAGCAGGAGCCGAACGTGCCCCAGCTGCTCGAGCAGGTGCACAACGAATACCCTGAGATCAACCTGGAGCCCATGCAGGTTTCCTATTTCCTGTCGCGCCAGACCGTCATCGTCGTCAACAAGCGGCCTTTGCTGCGCGCCTGGCGTCGCCGTCTTTTCGCATTGATGGCGCGCAATGCCAGCCGCAGCACGCGCTTCTACAAGATCCCGCCCAACCGCGTGGTGGAAATGGGCATGCAGATGGAGTTGTAAGCCGCGATGTTTACCTGCGGCTGCGCGGCCGTTGCCGGGCGATGTTCCGGTGAATGGCGGCACGCATCAGCATCATCGCCGTGGCGGGAGAGGTAATGACCAGCAATACCGTGATCAGCAGTTGATGCATGATCACCCGCTGCTCGAGGAAAGACGATACCAGTACAGAGGCCAGAAGAACGAAAAAGACGCCCAGCGTATTGCCCAAGGTGGGCGAGTGGATGCGGCTGTAGAACGTGGGCAGCCGCAGCAGACCCAGCGATCCGGTAACGGTCAGTATGCCGCTGGCGACCAAGAGCAGCGCCGCGGGAACGGCGATCCAGAAAGGTAATGTGCTCATGGCTCGATGACCTCGCCGCGCAGAAGGAACTTGGCCAGTGCGACCGAACCGACGAATCCGAACAGGCCGATCAGCAAGGCAATGTCGAAATAAAGATTGGAGTTGAATTGCAGGCCAAGCACCAGCAATATGAGCATGGCGTTGATGTACATGGTGTCCAGCGCCAGGACGCGGTCGGAGCTGGAGGGACCGCGCAACAGGCGCAGCGCGGCAAAGCTCAGGCCGAACACATAGCAGCCCAGCGCGAACGTGGCGGCCCAGAATACGAGTGTGGTCATTCGAAAATCTCCATCAAGGGACGTTCGTAACGTAGCTGGACGATGTCCAGCCATTCCTGTTCCTCTTTCAGGTCCAAAACGTGCAGCGTGAGCAGGCGTTCCGTTTCGGAATAGTCGGACCAGACCGTTCCGGGAGTATAGGTCACGATGCAGGCGAGCGCGGCCAGCGCGTGCGGATCCTTCAGGCGCAAGGGGATTTTGATGAAGCCCGGCGTCGCATTGGCTTTGCTCCCCAGCCATACGATGCGCGCGACGGCAATATTGGATCGGGTGATGTCGATGGCCACGTGCCAAATCAATTTCAATATGGTCCAGGGGTGTTTCGGATGGGCCCGCAACGGGCGCAGCGTGGTCGCGGCCCAGCTCAGCAGAACGGCGAGGACGGCGCCCAGCAGAATCTGCCCCGCCGACATGCTGTCGTTGAGCATGAGCCAGATGACGAGCAGGCAGGCGGGCAGCAGCAGTTTATACAGGAAACGCATCATTGCAGGCCTCCGGTCGGGGCCACCGCCCGAATCGAATCCTGGCTGAGCACCGCGTTGATGTACGCACCGGGGCTATCGAGGTAGTTGGCCGTCTGGTCGAGATAGCGCATGACGGGACCCGCCCAGAACGATAGCGCTATGCAAAGGATGATCAAGGTAGCGACGGGAGCGGCCTCGGACAGGCGCAACCGGGGCGTGACGGTGTCTTCGGAGCTCCAGAACAAGCGTATGCCTGTGCGGCCGAAGGCGATGATGCCGACCAGTCCCGAAATCAGGACGCTGATGACCAGTACCCACGCGGCCATGGACGGCAGGCTCATGTTGGCCGTGGTTTCGAGCGCGGCGGAAAGCAGCGAGAATTTGGCTACGAAACCGGACAGGGGGGGCAGGCCGGCAATCAGCAGCGCGCAGGCGATGAACGACATCCCGAGAAAGGCCATGGCCGCCGGGATCGCGACGCCGACGACGTCGTCGGAATAATCCGAGGGCTCGGGGTCGTCGAGATCAAAGGCTTCCATACTGACGGCCAGCACGTCGGCGCCGAACGATTGCGTGCGCTCGATCATTTCCAGCAGCATGAACAACGCGCCCAGCGCCAGCACCGAGGTGACCAGATAGTACAAGGCGGGTCCCGTCAGGGTGACGCCGGGCATGCCCAGTGCTGCGAGCAGGGTGCCCGACGACATGATGATGCAATAGCCGGCTTGCCGCTCGGATTGCGTGGCGGCGAGCAGGCCGATCGCGCCGAATGCCAGCGTGGCAATACCCAAGGGATACATCCATTCGCCGCCGAACGCGGCAGGCGCGCCGGTCGGCAGCAGCAGCGAGCCTATCCGCAGCAGGGCGTAGATCCCTACTTTGGTCATGATGGCGAAGACCGCGCCTACCGGCGCGCAGGCGCTGGCATAGGCGGCGGGCAGCCAGAAATTCAATGGCCAGGCGGCCGCCTTGATCAGGAAGGCGACGCCCAGGATGGCGGCGCCCGCTTCGAAGAGCCGGCGCTCCGGACCCTGCAGCAAGCCGGCGCGCAAGGCGAGATCCGCCATGTTCAACGTGCCCGTCACGCCGTAGATCATCGCCATGGCGATGAGCAGCAGGAACGAAGCAACGAGATTGACGATGATGTAGTGCTGGCCCGCGGCAACCCGCGCGCGCCCCGATCCGTGCAGCACCAATCCGTACGAGGCGGCCAGCAGGACCTCGAAGAAGACGAAAAGATTGAAGAGGTCGCCGGTCAGGAAGGCGCCGTTCAATCCCATCAGCAAGAACTGGAAAAGCGGGTGAAAATGCACGCCCGAACGGTCCCAGCGCGCGGTTGAGTAGATCCACGACGCCAGGCCGAGCACGGCGGTGAGCACGAGCATCAGGGCGGAGAGGCGGTCGACGACCACGACGATGCCGAACGGCGCCTGCCAGTCGCCCAGCAGGTAAACGCCCACGCCCTCGGCCCAGCCGCTGGGCATGATGCCGGCGGCGAGGCATAGCAATACGACGGCGATGGCCAGCTGCGCCACGATCGAGGCGCAGCCCAATGTCAGCTTCAGCGCGCGCTGGCTGTCGCGCAGCAGGAGCATGGCCGCTCCCGCTATCATGGGAATGGCTACCGGCAAGATGGGGAAATGTTGCAGCCAACCGTTCACCGCTTGCTCTCCCTGCCGTCGACGTGGTCGGTGCCCGACAGGCCTCTCGACGCCAGCAGCACCACCAGGAAAAGGGCGGTGGTCGCGAAACTGATGACGATGGCCGTCAGGACCAGGGCTTGGGGAAGGGGATCGGCATATTGGCCGGCGTTGGCCGCCCAATTGGCATCGATGACCGGCGGGGCGTCGAGGGTAATGCGGCCCATGCCGAAGATGAACAGATTGACGGCGTAGGCGATGAGGGAAAGGCCGATGATGACCTGGAAGGTTCGGGGGCGCAACAGCAGCCAGACTCCTGAGCCGGTCAGCACGCCGATGGCAAGGGCGAGAACGATTTCCACTAGTGAGCTCCTGGATTGACGGGCGCGGCGTCGGCATCGGCCGCCACGGTGGCGCGGCGGTGATACAGGCGCAGGGATTGGTGGGCAAGCGCGACGAGCATCAGGACCGTGGCTCCCACGACCAGCATGTACACGCCGATGTCGAATATCAGTACCGACGACAGATGCACGTCGCCCACGAGCGGCAAGTGCAGATCCCATGCCAGCGCGGCCAGGAAGGGGCGTTGCGCCAGCCACACCGTGGTCGCGGCGGCGCCGGCCAGCAACAGGCCTATCGAGATCCAATACTGGGGATGGATGCGCGCGCGGTGTTCCACCCAGAGGGTGCCGCCCACCATGTACTGGAGGATGATGACGGTGGCCATGATGAGTCCGCCGACGAATCCGCCGCCGGGCAGGTTGTGGCCGCGCAGCAGGAAATACAGCGAGATCAGCGCGGCGATAGGCATGAGCAGGCGCACCAGGATGGCGGGCACCATCATGACGCCGCCGGGTATCAATGCTTTGACGTCCGGCTCGGAAAACTCGCCCAGCAGTTTTTCCGTTACGACGGGCTGGCGTTGAGCCAGGGGAAGCGCCATGCTTTCGGGGGGCGGTCGAAAGCGCCGCAGCAAGGCATAGACCGTCAGCGCGACGATGCCCAGCACCGTGATTTCCCCGTACGTATCGAAGGCGCGGAAATCCACGAGTATGACGTTGACCACGTTCGAGCCGCCCCCTAGAGGCAGCGATTGTTCGACGAAGAAGGACGAAATGCCGTCGGGCGCGTTACGCGTCAATATGGCGTAAGCCAGGGCGGTCATGCCCATGCCGCTGGCCACGGCGATGACCAGATCTCGGATGCGGCGGCCGAAGGCGATGACGGGGGATTTTCTGGAGCGTTCGTGGCGCTCGATGCGCGGCGGCAGCCAGCGCAGCCCCAGTAATATCAGGACGACCGTTACGACTTCGACCGCCAGTTGCGTCAGGGCCAGGTCGGGCGCCGACAGCCAGGCGAATGTCAGGCAGGTAATGATGCCCGCGCCGCCGGACAGCAGCAACGCGGCGGGCCGATGGTATTTTGCCAGCGCGGCCGCGGCGATCGCGCAGGCGCCGCCGGCGATCCACATCAGCGCGAAAAAGGGGTTCAGCTCGACCGAACGCTCGGGCTGGAGCCAATTCCCGACCAGCAGCGGCAGCGTGGCGACGCACAGCGTTATCACGACGATGAGCATCAGCTGCGGCTGCAGGCGCGCGGAGCGTGTCCAGGACAGGACGAACGACGCCAGACTGTCCAGGCTTTCCAGCAACGTCTCGAAGGTGTGGCGGCCGTCCAGGCGATAGATCAGCGGCGCCTTGCCGGGACGATTCCGATGGCGGTGCCGCAAGAGCCAGAGCAGCGCGATGCCTCCGCCCATGGCGATGAAGCTCATGATCAGCGGCAGATTGAAGCCATGCCATACGCGAAGGTCGTAAACGGGCGTGGCGCCGCCCAATATGGACGTGGTCGCGTTGTGCAGCAGCGGGCCGACGGTGACGCTGGGGATGATGCCCACCACCAGGCATGTCATGACGAGCACCGCGCTGGGAATGAGCATGCGCAGGGGCGGCTCGTGCGGGGCGCGCGGCAGGTCGCGGGGCGCCGGCCCCCAGAATACCTGGGTAATGAACCGCAGCGAGTAGGCTACGCTGAAGGCGCTGGCGATGACGGCGGCGACGGGCAGGCCTATGCGCGTCGTCCATTCCCCGCTGACGAAAACGGTTTCGGCGAAGAACATTTCCTTGGAAATGAAGCCGTTCAGCAACGGCACGCCCGCCATCGACGCGGCGGCCACGACTGCAAGCGTGGTGGTGATGGGCATGCTGCGTCGCAGACCGGACAGGCGCCCGAGATCGCGGGTGCCCGTTTCGTGGTCGACGATGCCGGCCGCCATGAACAGCGACGCCTTGAACGTAGCGTGGTTGATCATGTGGAATACGGCGGCTACCAGCGCCAGGGGGCTATTCATGCCGAGCAGCAGTGTGATCAGGCCCAGGTGGCTGATGGTCGAATACGCCAATACGCCTTTCATATCCTGCTGGAAGGTCGCCGCATACGCGCCCAGCACCAGGGACGCCAGCCCGGCTCCGCCGATGATCCACATCCATTCATCAGTGCCCGCGAGAACGGGCCAGAATCGGGCGAGCAGAAAGACGCCGGCCTTGACCATGGTCGCGGAATGCAGGTAGGCCGACACCGGGGTGGGCGCGGCCATGGCGTTGGGCAGCCATACGTGAAACGGAAACTGGGCGCTTTTCGTCAAGGCGCCCAAGGCAAAAAGCACGAGGATCGCGTTGTACCAGGGGTGCGACCGGATCAGGTCGCCCGAGGCCAGGACCACGTCCAGATCGTAGCTGCCCACCGCGCTGCCTATCATCAGCATGCTCGCCAGCAAGCACAGCCCGCCGGCGCCGGTGATGGTCAGGGACATGCGCGCACCGCGCCGGGCATCCAGCCTGTGATGCCAATAAGCGATCAGCATGAACGACGACAAGCTGGTCAGCTCCCAGAAAACGACCAACTGGATCAAGTTCCCCGACAGCACGACGCCCAGCATCGAGCCCATGAAGGCGAGGAAAAACGCAAAAAAGCGCGGTACGGGGTCCTGGGGCGAGAGATAGTAGCGGGCGTAAAGGACGATCAAGGCGCCCATCATGCTGATGATGGCGGAGAATAGCCACGAATAGCCGTCCATGCGCAATACTATATCCAGGCCGAGCTCCGGCATCCACGAGACGGTGGCTCGCACGACCTGGCCGTCCATGATGTGCGGCAGCTGGACCAGTACGAGCGCGGTACAGATTAGAGCAATGATGCCGGCCAACCAGGCTTCGAGCTTTTGGGCATTCGAAGGCAGCAGGGCGGCGACGATGCTGCCTGCGAAGGGAAGAGCAAGGATAATAATTAAGGACATCAAGGCGTAACTGAGATTATTTTGATATGCGCGACAGGCTTAATAATACGATATGAATTTGGCTGCTAACGTCTTCGAGCCGTCTTTTTCGTTGAAAAAGTGAAGAAATTTCAACATTGAGGCGATAACGTTTCCCTATGCAGCCGGACCGGGACGGGAGCGTCAGCCGCGTCAATCGCGTTCGCCGCCGTCGCGGGTTTTGATGCGCAGGATGTAGATGGTTACCGCTATGCCCGGCAGGCACAGTAGGACGCGCAAGCCATTGTGCTCGATATGCCAGGCGGAAACCGCCAGCGTTGCCCACAGCATGGCCAGCACGGTGGCTTTGGCTTGCAGGGACAAGCCCCGGCCGCTCTGATAATCGTTCAAATACGTGCCGAATACTTTATTGCTCAGCATCCACTGGTGCAGTTTCAGCGAGCCGCGCATGAAGCAGGCGCAGGCGAGCAAAAGGAAGGGCGTCGTGGGCAGCAGCGGCAGGACTACGCCCAGCGCTCCCAGCGCCAGAGCCACGATTCCGAGGGTATTGAAAAGGATCTTTTTCATTTGTCCTCGGCTTTTGCTTGGCCGGCGACGGCCGGGGCGGGCGCGTCGTCAGGCACGGCTTTCTGAAGGTATCCGCAGATCGAGGCTAGCGCGAGCAGCACGGTGGAAGCCGCCAGTCCTGCGGAAAGCGATCCGGATACGTCGCTGATCCATCCCGCCGCAACAGGACCGATCGTCTGGCCTACCGCGAAAAGACAGGTCGCGACGGCCAGGGCGGGACTCCATGCCGCTGGAACGAGATTGGTTTTGATGAATCCGGTCACCGCGGACGGCACCATGAACACGCTCGTTCCCACCAGCGCTGCCGACAGGCAGACGCCGATCAGGTTCGGCATGACCAGGGGCAGCAAGGTACCGACGGCGACGACCGCCGTGGACAGGGTGATGGGGATGCCGTCGCGCCGGCCATGGAAGACTCGTCGCCAGAGCAAGGGGGCGATCACCATCATGACGCTGAGCAGGCTCCACATCAGCGATGACATGGCGGTGTACGACAGCTGTTCGAGGGGCTGGGTGCGCAGCCAAGTGATGATGAAGGTCATGTAGGCGATATAGCCAAGCCCGTACAGCACGTAGCTGATCAGCGCCGGCACGCAGCGCCGCCAGGGCCAGGAAGCCGAAGCCGTGCCGGGCGCCGAGCTGTCGGGCAGCGCACGGGCGGCAAGAATCGCGGCCAGGGACAAGGGGATGCAAATGGCGCCGACGAACAGCCAGGCCTGGGGCCAGGCCGCGGGGCCCGCGGCATCGAGGAACCAGGGGAGCAGCGCGCCCGTGGCCAGCATGCTCAGGCCGCCGCCTCCGCTGAAAAAGACCACGATCGCCCGGGTTCCCAGCGATCCTGCCAGCACGCCGCCGGTAATGAATGCGCCGGCGCCTCCCACGCCGGCCATGAAACGGTGGAACGACAGCCAATGGAAATGATGCGTCAACCCCGTCGCGATCAAAGCCAGCGTGGTGACGATCAGGCCGATGGCGAGCATGCGCCGGTTTCCCAATAAGGGGATCAGCCAGAGGCTCAGGATCGACCCCAGTAAGTAGCCGAGCGCATTGGCCGTGCCCAGCCAGCCGGACTGGACGTGGCTCAAGCCGAGGTCGGTTTGCATCGCGGGCAGGATGAGCGTGTATCCAAAACGTCCGAAGCCGACCGAAACGGCGGTGGCGGCCGACAGGGCCCAGGGTAGGGCGGCGGGATTCATCGTATTCGCGGCTCCGTGGTGATCATCGCGGCTGGCCGCATAGTAGCGGCATTATTGCTTAATGTAGGAGAAGACTAACAAAAAGTGTGTTTACTACTTGTCGCTCTAGGCTATTCATTTTTTGTTGTTACATTTCCTGGCACTTGATATCGGTAGAGGCAATGAATTAGCGATACTTTACGCATAACAGAAAAAAGTAGTCAGGTCTTTAATGTGCGGCTCCGTGGATGGCCTGCCATCTGGTTGTTGGAGATGGCAGGCCTGTTTTTTGAGGCCGGCTGATACGAAATGCCATTTCCGTACGACGTGCAGGACGCGTTCCTACCGTATCAGGTTCCTTCGGCCGCCGCCCGTTATTCATAGGAATAGGAAGCAAGCCGTCCGGGCGTCGGTCGCCAGACTGGAAGCGCGGAGTACAAAAGGTGTTTTTAGTCTTTTCGAATTATTGAACCTGGCGGGTTTGGGCGATATTGGCTGTTAATTTCAGCGACGGCGAGAGACGTATGGATTCCCGTTATAGAAGTGCGATCAAGACCTTGATTTCCCATCCTTTGATGGCGGAAGATGCACTGGGCGTGTTTAGGATGACGGACCATCCCTTCCTCGAGCGCGAGACGGGTACGCCCGTTGGCGTATTTCTGTCGGATACCGCAATTCAGGATGATTGGGTGGCCATCCCCTTGTCCGCGGACACCTTGTACGTGCATCCGCGGGCTGTTTTCCGGCGCTGCGGCATCGTCGGCGTGCAAGCCGGCGTTACGGCGCAAGGCCTGGGCTTGCTCGTGCTGGGGCTGAGCCCGGCGGCCTCGAGCGCTCTGGCCGCCTCGACGGATCGATATCCAGGCAAGCGGTTGGCGTTGGTGGTGGGGCGCACTTTGATCGCCGCCCAGACCTATTTGGCGCCTTTCATGGGCGGGCGACTGGGCTTTCATGTCGGCAGTTGCGATGATGCGACCACGATTGCGCAAGCCGTGACGGGACGCGCCAGCTTAGCGCCGACGGGCGTGTCCAATCCGCAGGACGCCGTCCGCGCTTGTCCGGCGCGATGGCGCCATGTTCCCGTCAATCCGAATAAGTCGTCTCACCCTGGTTCTTCGGTTCTTCGTAGCGGATGACGCTGATTTCGCCGTTCGCCTCCAGGTAAGCGCGCTTGACGTCTCCCATCGAGGCTATTCCCTGGATCCGCAACTGCTCCAGGAGTTCTGTTCGCGTGATGAATTCCCGTCGCATGCTGCGCAGGTCCATTTTGCCGTTCTTGATGAGGCATAGCTGGGAGGGGGCCAGCAGGGTGTTCAGCCGGGGAAAAAAATAGCAGAGGCGATCGACCAGGCAAGACCAGAAAATAATCGTGGCGGCGATCAGCAACCCGTCGGTCAGGCTTTTGGAGCCGGCCGACAGCGCATTGCTGACGGCTTCGGATACCAGAATGACGACCACGATGTCGGCAAACCCGAGCGATCCGATGTTGCGCCTGCCCCCCGCGCGAAACAGCACATAGATCGCCCAATAGATGATCGTGCCCCGGGCGAGTGATTCAGACACGTCCAGTTCCATGGCAAAAATCTGGCTGATCAACGTCATGCTGATGTCTCCTTCATGGATGGGAAAGCGGGCGATGGACGAAGGCTTGTTGCATCGATGGGGGGCTCGGGTACGGCAATTGCTGATTCAGTGAAGAAACGCGCGAATACGCGGCGGGGCGGGATGGCCGGCCGCGGCGTGATCCAACGGTAAATTTTTCCTTCGGATGCAAGAAATGCGCGTATGCCTCGACGCGGATCGACAAGGAGAACGCCATGCCCAAGAAAGAACCGGCCAAGTTGGCCAGGCAGGATAAACGGGAGGGGAAGTCTCCCCAGACTCAGGCCGGCCATTTCGTAGGCCAGGAGGTTCACGATATGAAAAAGCATGAGTCCGCCGCGAAGACCCGCAAGCAGGCGATCGCCATCGGGCTGTCCAAGGCCAGGGAGGCCGGCGTCGAGGTGCCGAAGAAGAAAGCCGCATCGAAAAAGAAATGATGCGATTCGCGTCATGATTCCTTACACCTTTCCCGCCCGATGCCGCCGCCAGTCCGATCTTGCGCCTTGTCGCGCCGGGGGATGAAGGGATGGCATGGGTCAAAGCCTTGCATATCTCGGCATTGGTGGTATGGTGCGCCACCCTGGTGTACATGCCTTTGCTGCATGCCCGGCAGCGCCACATGCGCACCCGGGCGCAGTTTCTGCGCCTGCGGATGATGAGCCGGTATTTGTTTGTCGTGATCGCGTCGCCGGCGGCGATCGCAGCCATCGTTTCCGGCGGGACCTTGGTTTACTTGCAGGAGGTGCAGAGCGGGTGGCTGGTTTTCAAGCTGGGCGTGGTCAGCTTGATGGCGTTGTTTCATGCCCGATGCGGGCATGTGCTGGTATTGCTGGGACATGAGTCGGGACGCGTCCGTCATAAGGCCGGCGCCTGGACGGTATTGATTCCCGTGACGCTGATTGCCGCCGTGCTGTGGCTGGTGCTGGTCAGGCCGGCGACGTGGCTGGATCGGCCCGTGGCCACGGTGTTCATGTTGCGGAATCCCGCTCTTGTTCGCTGTTCTTTATTCCCACATGATGCTCGAACACCAGTTTCCCTCCCAGCCAGCCCGCCGCGACCACCAGCGCGACCGTCAATAGCGACAACGCTAATCCCAATGGCAAGATCCTGTCCTGGGGCGATGGCATGCGCATAAGCCAATTGGACGAGCTGACGGCCAGCAACATTACCGCGACGACGAAATGGCTCCATGCGGCGGCGCGACGGCGGATGCGGGCGATGATCAGGAGCTCGACCGTGCCCGTCAGGCCGGCCAGCATGCCCATGGCCGTCCCCGCTCCAATCAGCCACAAAGAGGCGCGGGCCCAGAATGGATCGGCCAGCGCGACAAACGCAAGGTCGCTGCACAGCGCGCCGACCAGAAAGGCGATGGGAAACGTGACCAGCATGGGATGCAGCGGGTGGCGGGCGATGGCGACCACGGTTTCCGAGCCTTTGGGCATGGGCTGGGCGAATTTTTCCATGACGCGCGCTCCTTGTGCGAAAAGCGTTGCTTGCATGAAAGAACGCAGCCAGCAATTTTCATGCCGATCGCACGCCGTCCGTCGCGCGCACTTGATGTTGGCGGCGTGTCAAGCGTTGGCAGGATGCGCGCCCGCGCCCTTGTCGATATTGGAGCCCGTGGGGCCTCAGGCGGAACATGTCGCGCGGGTGTGGTACGCCATGGCTGCGGGGAGCGCGTTGATATTGCTGCTAATGGTGCTTCTTGCCGTCTGGGCGTCTCTGCGTCCGGCGGCGCGTTCGAGCAGGGGCAGCCGTGCCGCGCTGCTTTGGGGCGGTGGCGTCATTTTTCCATTGTCGGTGTTGATCGCGTTGCTGGTGTACGGACATTATCCGGATGGAAAAGCAGGGGGCGCGGCGCACGGACCGCCTTTTCGGGTACAGGTCCATGCGCATCAGTGGTGGTGGGAGGTGCGCTATCCGGACGCAGGGCCGGTCGCGAGCGGGAAAGACGCGCCGTATGACGTCAATGAGCTCCATATTCCCGTGAACCGGCCGATCCATGTCGAATTGACGTCGGAGGACGTCATCCACAGTTTCTGGGCGCCGAGGCTGGGGGGGAAAATGGATGCGATTCCCGGCCGGGTGAATCGCCTGGAGCTGATGGCGAGCGAGCCTGGCGTCTACCTGGGCGTGTGCGCCGAATTTTGCGGCGCGCAGCATGCGCACATGGCTTTTCGCGTGGTGGCGCACGATGGGCCGGCATGGCTGGCGCGCCAGCGTCCCGAGGACGGCGGCGACCCGGCGCGTGTCGCAGAACGGGATCGGCCATGACGCAAACGCTTTCGCCTTGGGCAAGGCACCGCGCCCTGGAGCGTGATTGGGGATCGCCCAAAGGATGGCGCAGCCTTTCAGCCGTCAATCATACCGTCATGGGCAAGCGTTTCATGCTCGCGGCCCTGGCATTCTTTCTCGTGGGAGGCATCCTGGCGCTGCTGATGCGCGCGCAACTGGCTTCGCACGATAGCGCTTTCCTGGATAGCGAGCTCTACAGCCAGATTTTCACCATGCACGGGACGCTGATGATGTTCCTGTTCGCTATTCCGATGCTGGAGGGCTTCGCGTTTTATCTCTTGCCCAAAATGCTGGGCGCGCGCGATCTGGCCTATCCTCGTCTGGGCGCCTACGCATGGTGGTGCTATTTGTTCGGGGGAAGCATTCTGCTGATCGCCATGCTGCTCGGCCTGGCTCCCAATAGCGGCTGGTTCATGTATACGCCGCTGGCGGGTTCCGAATATCGGCCCGGCATCAATAGCGATGTTTGGCTGATCGGCATCACGTTCGCGGAAATCTCCGCCGTTTGCGGCGCGGTTGAGCTGGTCGCGACCATATTGAAGGTCAGGGCGCCGGGAATGGGCTTGAACAAGCTGCCCGTTTTCGCCTGGTACATGCTGGTGACGGCGGGAATGATATTGGCGGGTTTTCCACCGCTCATCCTGGGCAGCATCCTGCTCGAACTGGAGCGGTCGCTAGGCTGGCCGTTTTTCGACGTCGCGCGCGGCGGCGACCCCATACTCTGGCAGCATTTGTTCTGGCTATTCGGCCATCCCGAGGTCTACATCATCTTCCTTCCAGCGGCGGGCATGGTGTCGACGATGGTTCCGGTGTTCGCCCAGAGGCCGTTGGTCGGCTATGTCTGGGTGGTGAATAGTGTGATCGCGGTGGGCTTTCTGAGCTTCGGACTATGGGTGCACCACATGTTCACGGTAGGCATACCGCAATTGGGCATGGCCTTTTTTTCGGCGGCCAGCATGCTGGTGGCCGTTCCGACAGCCATCCAGTTTTTTGCCTGGCTGGCGACGCTGTGGTCGGGGACGGTCAAGTGGGGCGTTCCCATGTTGTACCTGGCCGGTTTCCTGTTCGTCTTCGTCATCGGCGGCCTTACCGGAGTCATGCTGGCACTGGTGCCGTTCAACGTCCAGGTTCATGACACGCATTTCGTCGTCGCCCATCTGCATTATGTGTTGACCGGCGGGCTGATCTTTCCTTTGCTGGCGGCCTGCCATTACTGGCTGCCGCACATCACGGGCCGGATGCCCTCGGGACGCATGGGAAGCGTCGCCTTCTGGTTCATCTTCATCGGCTTCAACCTGGCCTTCCTGCCTATGCATTTGACCGGGCTTTTCGGCATGCCCCGCAGGATATATACCTATGTCCAGGATATGGGCTGGGATGCGCTCAATCAGGCGTCGTCGCTGGGCGCCTTCATCCAGGCCGTGGGATTCGCCATTTTCTTGCTTGACGTCATGCTGTTCTCGCGCAATGGTCCGCTTGCGCCGCGCAATCCCTGGAAGGCGGGGGGGCTGGAATGGGCCATGGCGACGCCGCCGCCATCCTACAACATCGCCAGCCAACCACAGGTCATGGATCGAGAGCCGTTGTGGGCGACGCCCGCGCTGGGCGCTCAGATGGCGGCCGGCAGGCATTGGCTGGCGCAGCCGTCACCGGGACATCGGCAGACGCTGTCCGTCGATGTCGTTACCGGAACGCCAAGTGCCGTGCTGCACTTGCCTGGTCCTGGCTGGCTGCCTTTGTACAGCGCATTGACGACTGCCGGCTTCTTTCTTTGCGTCCTGTTCAAGCTGTATGCCGTGTCGCTGGGCTTTGCCGCCTTGACCCTCGTTCTGTTCCTGTTTTGGACATGGCAAGGGGTCGTGTCGGCAAGACGGATAACGGCGCGCGACGAGGTTCGCTTGCCCGCGCATGGTCAAGTAGCCGGCGCGCCGGGCTGGTGGGGCATGGCGAGCGCGCTGATTGCCGACGGCGCGCTGTTCGCCTCGCTGGTGTTTGGCTGCTGGTATCTGCGCCTGTTTGCGCCGGGATGGCCGACCTCTGGATGGACGCCCGTGCCGTGGAGCATGAGTATCGCGTTGTGCGCGGGTTTTCTCTTCATGGGCATGTCAGCGGGGCGTGCGGGGCTCGCCGCATTCCATGAGCAAACGGGGCGCGCACGCGGGTGGCTCGCGGCCACCGTTTCCGTGAGCTTGCTCCTCCTGGCCGGCATCGCCGTCTTGGCCGTGGGAATGCCGGACCCGACGAGCCACGCCAGCGCGGCCGCGATGCGCGTGCTGTCGGTCTACATGGGGCTGCATGCGGGCCTGGCCTCCGTCATGGCCGCGTATGTATTGCGGCGCAGCTGGGATCGGCGCGCCGGCATTGCCCTGGACCTGTCCATTCTTCGATTATGGCTGCGTTATACGGCCGTGTCCGGAATCGTGGGCGTGGCGTTGCTCATGTATTTTCCAGGCGTGGCGCTATGATCGACGGCCGAGGCGACCGAGGATGGGTATCGTGGTGGCGCGACGCCGGTCCGCTACTGCGGGTGTTCGCCGCTTTCGGCGTATGGTCGCTATGCTTTGTGTCATTGTATGGATTGCAAGCGGTGCTTTGCCTGGATGCGTTTGCTTTATCGCCGGCGGCGGGCAAAGCGAGCTTGGTTATCGTATGGCTGGCCTACCTTGCATTGCTTTTGCTCATGCTGCTTCGCAGTCTTGGCGCCCTGCGAAAACGGCAGTCCCGTCGCTACAATAGCTTACTTCTGGACGAGGCGGCGCATCGATTCCTGCGTAGACTTGCAGTAATCATGGACGCCGCCGCATTGACCGTGGCGGCAATGACGGGATTGCCCGTCGTGTTCATAAAAACGTGTGCTTAATTTCCGGCTCGCGCCGGCGCGTTCTCTCGTAACGATTCGACCATGGCATCCAAAGCGAAAATCGGCTTGCGTGTAAGGCAGCTCATCGGCATCGCGGCCGCTTTGGGCGCCTTGCTCCTGCTCGCGCAGTGCGTGGTCATGCCCGATGCCGGGGAACTGCCGGCGGGACGCGGCCAAGCGGAAGCGTCGACGGCCCATGGTTGGCGCACGTACGAGGAAAGCCGGGCCGCCATCCAGGGTATCAAGGACGGCCAGGCGCACGAGGATTATCTTGCCGAGCACCTCGCGGTGGAGCGGGCGATCGCCGACGGGCCGTTGCGCAAAGGCAATGCCATCGACATGTATACCGACGGCGAGTCCGCCTACGATGCCATGGAGGCGGCCATACGCGGAGCTCGGCATTTCATTCATCTCGAGAGCTACATCTTCGAGGACGACGAAATCGGGCGGCGTTTCACCGATTTGCTGATCGCCAAGCGGCGTGAAGGCGTGGCCGTGGCCGTCATCGTCGATGGCGTGGGCAGCCTTGCCGTCTCCGAAGACATGCTGCAAGGCATGAAGGCCGAGGGGCTGCAGGTTTTGATATTCAATTCCCTGAATCCTTTTTCCGATACGGGCCAGTGGAATCCGAATCGGCGTAATCATCGCAAGGTGTTGATCATCGACGGCAAGATAGGGTTCATCGGGGGAATCAATATCAGCGACGTGTATTCCTCCGGGTCGGCGGGAGGCTCGGGCGCCAGCGGAAGAGGAAAGGCGCCGCGGCAGGCCGCTACGTCGGCGTCGGCCGAGGATCCGCCATGGCGGGACACGCACATCCGCATCGAAGGACCGGCGGTCGCGGACCTGGTCAAGGTGTTTTTGTGGGCGTGGGAAACGCAGAAAGGTCCGCTTTTGGAGAAACGGCCGTTTTTTCCGCGCATCGATGAGGCCGGGCCGCACACGGTGCGCATATTGGCCAACCAGCCCGGTGAAGATCAGGGTCATTCCATTTACCTGGCGTTGATGTCAGCCATCGGCAGCGCGCGCGAATCGATCTACGTAACGATGGCTTATTTCGTTCCCGATCCGGCATTCATCAAGGCCTTGAGGCAGGCAGCGCGGCGGGGTGTCGAGGTCGTGCTGATCCTGCCTGGCTTTTCGGACTCGGCCATGGTGTTTCATGCCGGCCGGTCACACTACCAGGATTTGATGCGGGCGGGAGTCCGCATTCATGAGCGCCATGACGTGTTGCTGCATGCCAAGACGGCGGTCATCGACGGCGTATGGTCGACGGTGGGTTCCAGCAATCTGGATTGGCGCAGTTTTCTGCTTAATTACGAAATCAATGCCGTCGTGCTGGGCAGGCAGTTCGGCGCCCGCATGCAGGCTGATTTCAAAGAGGACTTGGCCTTATCGGATCGTGTGGACGAACAGGTCTGGGCGAACAGGGGATTTTATCTTCGATTCATGGAGTTTCTCTCCCGGATATGGGAACGCTGGCTGTAGGCCGGGCACGGCTCTCGCTCTCGTCGCTATTCGGTTGAGCCGGTAATGGGAAGCACCAGCCCGGTGATATAGGAAGAGCAGGCTTGGCTGGCAAGGAAGACATAGGCCGGGGCAAGCTCTTCGGGCTGGGCGGGTCGCGCTAAGAGCGTATCCTTGCCGAAGTTCTCCAGGTCGTCGGCGGGCTTGTCCGCGGGGTTCAATGGAGTCCATACCGGTCCCGGCGCGACGGCGTTGACGCGTATGCCTGATTTCGCCAGATTGGCGGCCAGAGCGCGGGTGAACGCATGGATTGCGCCTTTCGTGCTGGAATAGTCCAGGAGATTCGGGCTACCGCGAAGCCCGGTGACGGATCCCGTATTGATAATGGCCGCACCGCGCCGCATATGTGGCAGGCAGGCCTGGGCCATCCGGAAGTAGCCGTGCACGTTGGTTTGGAAGGTTTCTTCCCATCGCTCCGGCGTGATATCCAGCAGGGAGTCGGCATGCTCTTGAAAAGCGGCGTTATTGACCAGAATGTCGAGTTTGCCCAGTTTCTTGATGGTCGTATCGACGGCCGCTTGGCAAGTGCCGGGATGCTTGACGTCGCCCATGATCGATAGGCATCGCCGTCCTTCCTTCTCGACCTCCCGGCAGGTCCGGTGCGCATCCTCGGTCTCGCTCAGGAACATGATCGCCACGTCGGCGCCTTCGCGGGCGAAGAGCACCGCGACGGCCCGGCCTATGCCCGAATCCCCGCCCGTTATGAGGGCGACCTTGTCCTTCAGCTTCGCGCTGCCCTGATATTCCGGGGCTTCATAGCGGGGCGGATCCCGCATATCGTGTTCATTGCCGGGCTTGGACAGATGCCGGGCCGATCTGGTCCGCGCCCCGCCGGACTCGATCGCTTTTTTGTTCTTTCCGCGCGCATCCTTGCGATCCTGTTTTTGCTGGATGCGCCGCTGCTTCGCCACAGCGGGCGAGGTGTCTTCGAGAACGATGGGGGATTTGGTTTGTTTCGAGGTCGCCATGATGACTCCTGAGCGCCTATGTCCTCGACGGGTCTATAGGCCGTGTTTCGCGCGGGCCGCTTGCCTGCCTTTGGCGCCCGCGACCCGTGCTTCGTCGGACGTGAATCGATGGGCGGTGCCGGCCTGATGGGCTGCTTTTCCCCCTTGCGACGCTATGGCGCGTTGTCGTTCCTGGTCCATGGCGGCAAAGCCGCGTTTCTGGTTTTTTTGCGGGCCATTGCCGACGTCCGGTATAGGTTTGGTAGTCATGATGCAAACTCCTTTGCCAAGGTGGTTTTCCTCAGAAAGAATAGAGGCATGACGGCTACAGCAGCTAGCATGCCAGGCTAGGATGTCGCGGGGCGGCACAGGATCCGATCCTCGCGTCGTCGGTAAATTTTTCCGCGAGCAGCAGTTTTGGCTATTACCGAGCAAGAGGTCGGCAGGGCTTGGCGGCCGCGTCGGGTTCCATGGATGGGCATGGTTCTTGCTGCGGGCAAAGATGTTTTCTTTGTCAGGAATACGGAGGCCACCATGACACGCATCATTGCAGCCAGATTCGATACATTCGACGGGGCCACCGGCGCCGCGGAGAGCTTGTTCGACCGGGGAGTGGGCGATCAAGATGTACAGATTTTTTACGTCAATCCGGGCGGTCGCCATGCCACGTATCCGATCGGGGGCGACAGCGCGGTGGACCGGCATGCGCGGGGCGGGGGCAGTAGCTCGGCGCTATTCAGCGCCCTGGGCGGTATCGTGTTCGGGCTGTTCGGGGCATGGGTGGTGTCGATGACGAGCTGGCATTGGGCGACCGCGATCGTTTTTGCCGGCATCGGGGCCTATGTGGGCGCGTTTTACGGCGCCGCGTTCGGGTTGGGCAAGCGTGACGGCAAGAGCGGGACCGGCCCTGCAAGCGATATGGAGCATGCGCAGGTACGCCTGTCCGGGGTGCTCCTGGCGGTGCGCATCGCCAAGGCCAGCGAGGCGGAGATGATTGCCTTGCTCGAGCAGGCGGGAGGAAAATCCATCGAGCGGGCCAACGGCACGTGGCGAGATGGAAAATGGGTTGATTTCGATGCGACGCAACCGCCCGATCAAGTGCCGATAGACGCGCCGGGCCAGCGTCAGGAGCAGAATAAAGCGATCTGAGGGACGGCTAGTTCAACGCGGCGATCTCGATGCCGGCTTCGCCTTTGGCGCTGGACACCCACGCGGTGCCGTCCAGCACGTTGACGTGCAGCGTCATGCCGCGTTCGGCGAGGGCGGCGAGCGCTTGCGTCGCCGCCGCGGGAAGGGCATGGACCTTCAAATTGCGGGCTCGCCCCAGTTTGTTCCGAATGCCCGACCACCAGACATCGACGTTGCGCCCGTAAGCAAAGACGATGACCTCGTCGGCCCGCCCGCAGGCTTTAAGCAGGCGCCGTTCATCCGGTAGGCCCGTTTCTATCCATTGTTCGATGGCGCCCGTCAAGTCGCGGCGCCACAGATCGGGCTCGTCGGTTTCGCTCAGCCCGCGCGTGAAGGCCACGGTATCTTCGCCATCGATGTAGAGCGCGTAGGCCAGTAGCCGGACCATGAGGCGTTCGTCGGTTTCGGAAGGGTGGCGCGCCACGGTGACCGCATGCGTGCCGTAATAGCCGCGGTCGTTGTCGGCCACGTGGATTTCCGCCTTGTAGATAGTCGCGCGTAAAGCCATGGATGGGCAAAATAAAGCGAGTGTACCGCCAATATGCGCTGTTCGCGTAAAGGCGGTCGACGCCGTTCTTGTTCGAGTAAGGGAAGACAGACGGTTCAGGCTATCCGGCGGGCTTCGGCGCACGCCAATCGCAGTTCGGAGCGGTACTTCGCCACGGTTCGCCGAGCCAGCATGATGCCTTCCTTCGCCAGCTTTTGGCGTAGGGCGACATCCGACAATGGGCGGTGCGGATCTTCCTCGAGAATATGGCTTTTGATGCGGGATTTCACGGCCCGGGCCGAGCAGCTTCCTCCCAAGTCCGTGGCCAGCTCGCGTGAAAAGAAATGGCGAAACGCATAGATACCCATCGGCGTAAGCATGTATTTATTGGCCGTCGCCCTTGAAATCGTGGACTCGTGCAAAGAGAGCTGGTCCGCGATTTCCTTGAGCATCAAGGGACGCAAGGCGACGTCGCCGTAGTCGAAAAAACGGAGCTGGCGGCTGACGATCGCATGCGCGACGCGGGCGATCGTCGTGTAGCGTTGTTCGGCGCTTCTTACCAGCCATCGCGCTTCCTGGAGCTCGCGCGCCATGGGCGTGCGGCCTTTTTCTCCGGCGCGGCGATACATTTGAGCGTACTGCTGGTGAAGACGGGCCTGGGGCATGGCTTTTCGATTGACGCACACTTCCCACCCCACGTCGCATTTCCGCACGGTGACGTCCGGAATGATGTAGGGCGCCTGCACGCAGGAATAGCGCCTGCCCGGCTTGGGATCGAGGCTGCGTATGAGGTCGCCGGCCAGCGCCAACTCATCACCGCTGCAATCGAGTTTGCGCTTGAGCAGTTCATCGTCATGCGTCGCGAACGATTTCAGATGATCCTGGACGATCGCCATGGCCAGCCGCCGGTTGCGGCGATCCACGCGGTCCATGGCTGCCAGCTGCAAGCGCAGGCACTCGTCGGCGGCGCGCGCGCCGATGCCGGGCGCGTCCAGGCGCTGTACGATGTCCAGCGCCTGTTCCCATTCCTGGTCGCGCGCCGGGGGCTGGATGTCGCCGGGCCGGGTCAATTCGTCGAACGGTGTGCGCAAGTAGCCGTCCTCGTCGATGGCATCGATGATGAAGGCGGCGAGCAATTTCAGGCGCGCGTCGGCATCGGATAGGGCCAGCGCGTCGTACAGATGCTGCGCAAGGGTTGGTCCGTCAGAGGCGCGCGCCGCGTGGATTTCCTGGGCGGCCTGCAAGCGCTGGCCAGGATAGTCGCGGCTGTCGGTTGGAGAGGCGTCGTCGCTCAACACGACGGTTTCGCCGGCGGACGTGCCGGCGGGAGGCGCGCCGAGGGGCGCTGCTTGCGGATCCTCTTGCGCGGGCTCCTCGGCCGATTCGAGAAATGGATTGCTGGCAAGGGCCTGCTGCAAAGCGGCCGAGAATTCCAGCGCCGACATCTGCAGCAGCTTGACGGACTGTTGCAGGCGCGGGGAGAGGGTGGTGTGGATGCCCAGCCTCGTTTCTTGCATGAGTTCGTTCATACCGCCTCCCTGTCGCCGGAGGGCCGCGCCGCGTGCAGGCGGTTATACAGTGTTTTCAAGCTCAGGCCCAAGGCTCTAGCCGTCGTGCGCTTATTGCCCCGATGTTGCCGAAGCGTGGCATGGATCAGCGCGTGTTGCGTGTCGGCAAGCGGCGTGCCGATTTTGACGGATAGAACGTTGCCGTCGACGAGAGGCTGCGCATGCGTTGCTTTCCGAGGCGCGACGTCGCGCAGCATGCCTACGTCCAGCACCGGATTGTCCCCGGCCAGAATATGGATGCGTTGTATGAAGTTTCTCAGTTCCCGTATGTTGCCCGGCCAGTCGTGGCTTCCCAGGGTGGCGCCTGCATCCGGCGGCAGCCGCTTGGCGGTCTTGCCCGAAGCGTTGAGCTCGTCCACGAAATGCTGGGCCAGCAAGGCGATGTCGCCGGGCCGCTTGCGCAGAGCAGGTGTTTCGATGGGTATGGTCAACAAACGGTGAAGCAGGTCCAGGCGCAGCGAACCTTCGTCGACGGCGGCGTATGGGTCCCGGTTCATCGCACTGATCAGGCGTACGTCGGCGCGCCGGGTGGCGGTGCCGCCGAGTCGGCGAAACGTACCCGTTTCCAGAGTGCGCAACAGCTGGACTTGCAGCGCCGGCGGCATGTCTGCCAGCTCGTCCAGGAACAAGGTGCCGCCGTCCGCGCTTTCAAAGTAGCCGGCCGTCGTTTCCAGGGCACCGGTAAAACTGCCTTGTTCATGACCAAAAAATTCCGAGTGTGTCAATGTTTCGCTGATCGCGCCGCAGTTGACCGTGACGAGCGGCCCCGGCCTGGCACTCAGTTGATGGATGAATTGCGCAATCGTGTTCTTGCCGGTCCCGCTCTCGCCGACGATAAAGACCGGCTCGGACGTGGCGGCTGCGCGCTCGCACAAAGACGCCAACCTGCGCGTTACCTTGCTATTGCCCAAGGGCGCGGTGCGGCGCGGGGCGCGTAGACGGGGCGAAGGTTCAGTTTGCACGATTCTGCTCCTGTTTACTCCTTGGAGAAGGAATTCAAAGAGTCGGTTCGAGTCTAGCCAAAACGATGCCGGGCAATGATTCCATATGTGAAAGATGGCAACAAGCTGGCGGTTGTGAATGGTTACCGTCGTCGTTTGTCGAGCCGTTAATCTTATTGAAGAGCAGAAAGGCC
Organism: uncultured Burkholderiaceae bacterium; assembly: GCA_964551305.1. GTDB lineage: Bacteria > Pseudomonadota > Gammaproteobacteria > Burkholderiales > Burkholderiaceae_B > JBAZDC01. The sequence goes on along the minus strand of CAZKBT010000027.1, from coordinate 3,481 downwards.
GGGAACGCTCGATCCGGCGGGACGGCGAGCGTGAATTTTTAACAAACTCTGACGGGAACACGCATATGCCGCATGTACTGATAGTCGATGATGACCATGCCATTTGCGAAGTGGTCGCCGAAGTGGCTGCCGATCACGGTTTTACCGCGTCGCGAGCGCCGAGCGTCAAAGACGCCCTGATTCAATTCGAGCGCAAACAGCCCGACCTGGTATTGACCGACCTCAGCCTGCCGGACTCCAATGGCTTGGAAATGCTGGAAAAGATATTGCCGGCGGGTGTCGAGGCGGCCGTCATGACGGGTCACGCCAGCGTGGAGACGGCGGTCGGCGCCTTGCGCTTGAAGGTTGCGGATTATCTGAGCAAGCCCTTGTGCATGGACAGATTGGCTGCCTTGTTCAGGCAGGCGGCGGAATCGGCGCGCGCGCGCGGCCGGCGAGAGAAGGGCGGCGAGGCGTTGCCGAACGAGGCCATGCTTGGACAATGCGCGGCCATGCAAGAGGTGCGCGAACAAATCGGGCGCGTGGCTGCAACGGACGCGACGGTGCTGCTGACGGGGGAAAGCGGGACGGGCAAAGAGCTGGCTGCGCGGGCCATACATACGCAGGGCGCACGCGCCTCGGGGCCGTTCCTGGCAGTGAACTGCGGCGCTATTTCGCCCAATCTCATAGAAAGCGAGTTGTTCGGGCACGAGCGAGGCAGCTTTACAGGGGCGCAGCGGCAGCATAAGGGATACTTTGAAAGCGCGGACGGCGGCACGCTGTTTCTTGACGAGATAACGGAAATGCCCATGGCATTGCAGGTGCGCTTGCTGCGCGTGCTGGAGAGCGGTTGCGTGATGCGCGTGGGGACCCATCGTGAAATCGAGTGCGATGTCAGGATCGTGGCGGCAACCAACCGCGACCCCGAGCAAGCCGTGCAGGAAAAGCGCTTGCGGCAGGACTTGTATTACCGCCTCAATGTGTTCCCCATCAACCTTCCTCCTTTGCGCGAGCGCAGAGAAGACATCACGACGCTGGCCGACGATTTTCTGCGGCGGCTGAATACCCGGTACGGCCAGAATCGGTATTTCTCCCAAGCTGCCTCGGCGGCTGTTACCCGCTATGATTGGCCTGGAAACGTGCGGGAGTTGCGCAACTTTGTCAGGCGCGCATTCATACTGGCCGAGGGCGACGAGCTCGATGCGGATACGTTGTTGCCGTACGGCGATGCCGGCGGCTGGTCCGGCGTCCACCACATACACGTGCCTCTTGGCGTCACCCTGGCCGAAGCCGACCGCATGATGATCATGGCGACACTCGAAAAATGCGGCGGCGTCAGGAAGGACACGGCGCAGCTTCTGGGTATCAGCCAGAAAACGCTTTATAACCGACTGGATGCGTATGCGGCGGTGGCCGCCACGGACGATGAGGCTTTGTTTTCACCTGATACCAGAGGTCGCAACTTGGCGACGTCGGATCGGGCATAGTAAATGCTGGATCCGTTTTTCACCTTCATTTTCAGGAGCATTCTATGGCACAGGAACAGGAAAGCGACAAGGAAAACGATAAAGTCGAAGATCAGGATGACGACACCGGCGAAATCGAGGCGTTGATCGACGATGTCCAGGAGTTGTTGCACGCGAGCGCATCGCTGGCCGGCGAAGAGCTGGAGGCGGCGCGTGAGAAGCTGGCGCGGCAGGTGGCCGCTTTTCAGCGGCGGCGCCGCGCGGCGCGCCTGGGGCGTGAGGCGCAGCGGATCTATCGCTCGGCGCTCGATTGCGCCGATGAATGCGCGCGTCGCCGGCCGTGGGAACTGAGCGTCCTGGCCATGGTGGGCGGAATACTGTTGGGGGCGTGCCTGAGCAGCTGCGGCCGCCGGGGTTAGAAAGCGGGCGGGAAGGACCGGCTTTTTTGTCAGGCCTTGCCCGCCCATTTCTGAACTGCGGGCCATATATCGTCCGGAGCGTAGGCGATGTCGTCCGCTTGCCAGTCGCTCAGGAGCGTGTCTTGTCCGCAGTATCCATAGGCGGCGATGATCGTCGCCATGCCGGCTGCTTTTCCGGCGATGATGTCGCGCTCGTCATCGCCTATGTAGACGCATTCAGCGGGGCGGAAGCCGGCTTTCTCCGCCGCATACAGCAGCGGCGCGGGATGCGGCTTGGCGTGGGGCGTGGTATCGCCTCCTACCGCGACCGCGCATTCCTCGGCCAATTCCAGATGCGCGATGATGGGCAAGGCCAGCGATTGCATTTTGTTGGTCACGATACCCCATGCATAGCCATGGCCGGTCAACGTGGCCAGCAGCTCGCGTATGCCTGGGAACAAGGCGGTTCGAGAGAACATGTCCCGTCGGTAGTCCTCCAGGAACTGCAGCCGGTGGACTTCGTAGTCCGCGTGGTCGGGGGTGATGTCCAGGGCTTGCTTCAGCAATCCGCGCGCGCCATGCGAGGCGAAGGGGCGCAAGGCCTCGTGCGGCAGTGGGGCCAGCCCTCGGCGCGCGCGCTGCTGGTTGGCGGCGGCGGCCAGATCGGGAGCGGTGTCGGCCAACGTGCCGTCGAAATCGAAAAGTACCAGTTTGGACATGAGGCGAACGAAAAAAATCCTAGTTTTCCCGGCGCGTGGCCAGCAGGTAGTTGACCGAGGCATCGTTGGAAAGCTTGTATAGCTTGGTCAGCGGGTTGTATTCCAGCCCTTTGAGCTCGACGTCGGACAGGCCGGCGCGCCGGGTCGCGGCCGTCAGTTCGCTGGGCTTGATGAAGTTCTCGTAGGCATGCGTGCCTTGCGGCAACATCCGCAACACGTACTCCGCACCCACGATGGCGAAAAGAAAGGACTTCATGTTGCGATTCAGTGTCGAGAAGAACACCCAGCCGCCTAGCTTTGCCAGTTTCGCGCACGCTTGCACGATGGATCCCGGGTCCGGCACGTGCTCGAGCATTTCCATGCAGGTCACCACGTCGTACTGGCCTGCCTGTTCCTGCGCCAGGTCTTCCACGCTGACGTGGCGGTAGTCGACCTTCACGCCGGACTCCAGGCTGTGCAGCCGCGCGACTTTCAGGGACTTCTCGGCCAGATCGATCCCCGTCACCGCCGCGCCGGCCCGGGCCAGGCTTTCGGTCAGGATACCGCCGCCGCATCCCACGTCGAGGACGCGCTTGGCATGGAGCGGTCCGGCATGTCCGAGTATCCAATTCAAGCGCAGCGGATTGATTTCATGCAGGGGCTTGAACTCGCTTTCGGGATCCCACCAGCGCGCGGCCAGGGCGCTGAATTTTTCGATTTCGGACGGATCCACGTTCGCGACCGGGCGGGAAGTAGAGGAAGTAGTCATGGCCTGTATCCTGAGCAATGCGGACGGAGAGGGCGTTGCGGCCCGTCGGGCGCGCAGAGTGGGGCTGCCGGGCCCGAAAAGAACAAGGGCCCCGCGTGAGCGGAGCCCTTGTATTGTAGCGTGTAACGCCGCTTGCGGTTACCCGAGGGTATTACTTGCGGACGCCAACGA
>CAZKBT010000026.1:0-43002 GCA_964551305.1 uncultured Burkholderiaceae bacterium | reverse complement strand
TCGCCGTGCAGAACTTCAACGAACAGCTCAACATCCTGCTGATGCTGGCCGTCTACAGCCTGATGCTGTGGCTGAACCTGCCGATCAACATCATCATCATCATTTTCGGCTTGATGGTCGCCTTGCTGATGCTGGTCTTCATCCGCTGGAACCGGCTCAACCACGAAGCCAACCCCGGCCTGCAGAACCTGATCGGGCAACACGGGCACGGCCAAGCCCTGAAATCGGGAACGCGCTAGTCGTCGCCGGGCAAGGCCTGGCGCATCACATTCAAATCGGCCCAGACTTCCGCTTTCTGGCGCGCGCGCAGCAACAGCGAGGCAGGATGATGGGTCGCGACCAGCGCCACCTGCCCGCCGTCCGCCGTACGGATGTAATGCACGCGGCCTCGCAACGACTCCAAGGCACCGTCACCGCCCATCAGGGCCAGGGCGGCCATGCGGCCCAGCGCCAGCACGGACCGCGGCTTGAGCAGGTCGATTTGGCGCAACAGGTACGGCCGGCAGGATTGCACCTCGGGCGCCTGCGCGGGGCGGCCGGCCAAGGGGCGGCATTTCACGATATTGGTATAGAACACCGATCCCGCCGGATCGATGCCGACGGCGTCGAGCATTGCGTGCAGCAGCTTGCCGGTCGGCCCCTGAAACGGCTCGCCGACACGGTCGTCGTGGTCGCCGGGCGCCTCGCCCACGATCAACAGGCGCGGCCGCTCGGCCTTCCCCGCTCCGAACACGACGCGGCTGCGCCCTTCGTGCAGGGCGCAAGCCTGGCAGGACGACGCCAGGGCACGCAAGGAAGCCATGTCGTGCACGCCCGAGACATCGATGATGGGCGTATCCAGGGCTTCGGCGGCCGGTATCTCTTGGGCGGGCCGCTGCGATTGACGCACCGGCTTGCCCGACAGCAAGGCGGTGCGCATGGAGGCAAGCGGCGTCGGCTGCTTGCGGGCCGCAGCGGCGTCCGGCATGGCGGCCCGGCCGCCGGACACGGCCGGCGCGATAGCGGTAGCCGCAGCCGCGGCCTCAACCGTAATCGCGGCCGCATCCGCGGCCCCGGTCATGGCCTGCGCCGGTTGGCCGGTCCGCGCCCGGGCGGCGGCCTCGTCGGACGATGCCGCCGCGCAAGCCTGGGCGGGGCCGGCTTCGTCCGCCGCATAGCGGCCCAATAGCCGCGCATCCATGCCGATTTCGAGCAGCCAGGCCTGCTGCAAGCGGTTCAGAACCGGGGGCGCGGAGACCAGGCTCATGCGGCGGCCCCCATATCATCCAGCTCTTTGCGCAACACGTAGGCATCCTCCCGAGATCCATCGACCGCTGGATAATAGTCGCGGCGAACGGAAATTTTCCGAAAGCCCGCCCTGTCATACAACTGCAGCGCGGCGGAATTGGACGGCCGGACCTCCAGCATGACCGCGGGCAGCTTGCGCAGGCGCGCCTGGTTTTCCACGTGGCGCAGCAAATGGCGGCCTATGCCCTGGCGCTGCGCATCGGGCGCGACGCCCAGGACCAGCAGCTGCGCGATGTCCGGCGCGAACATCACCATGCAATAGCCCAGAATCCGGCCATCGCGGCGCGCGATCCAACCGGCGTACCCCGCCTGCAGGCCGTCGGAAAAATTGCGCTCGCTCCAGGGCGCGAACTGTAGATCCCGCTCGAGCCGCGCCACATCGTCCAGATGGGCGTCGCCCATGGGCTCGACCGCGGGCGGCAGCGCGGCCGCTTTCGGATTGCCCCCCAGGCCGGACTCCCGTTCCGTGGTGGTGTAGGCGACCTTGTCGCGCACGTAAAGGGGCGATGCCTGATCCGGCGGGACTGCCAGGCCCTGCTCCCAGGCATCCCTGGCCAGGTAGGCCACGGCCCGGGCGTCCGGCACAGCCGGCGTGCCCCGTTCCAGCCACGGCGCATCCTCTTCACCCGCCAGCATGGACGGGTAGGCGTGCAAGGCGTCGCCGCAGACACGGGCGAACACCGCCTCCCGCTCGGCCGGCCGGCCGAAGCCCCGGCCCCGCGCGTCCTCGCCCCACTCGTCGCTCCAACTGTCGCGGGCCTGCCGCAGCCAATCGAGCACCTGGGCGGCGTCGAGCAGAATGGGTTCCTGGCGCTCGCGCCATCGCACGCCGCCGGCATCGCGGACGGGTTCGTAGGCGGCCAGATAGACCTCGCCCATGCGCGCATCCTGGATCGCCACGAACAAGCGCGGCGCGCGCCGCGGCTCCGCGGCCCCGGCCTGTTCGGACAGCGTCCAGAAATCGCGCTGCGCCACGGCCAGCAGCGACGTGACCGGCAGCACCGGCACGTCCAGCGCAAACGCCATCCCTTGGGCCACGCCGCAGGCCACGCGCAACCCTGTGAAGCCGCCCGGTCCCCGGCCGAACGCCACGGCGGTCACGTCATGGCGCGAAACGGCGGCTTCCCGCAGCAGATCATCCACCATGGGCAGCAGCCGTTGCGCATGCTCGCCGACGCCCTCGTGCGCGCGGACCACACAGCGCGCGTCGTCGCCGGCACAGGACAACAGCGCCACGCTGCATAGGCTGGAAGACGTCTCTAGGGCGATAAAATGGCTGCTCATGAAAGCATTTTAAAGAACTCTGGACAAAGCTGCTTTCAGAAGGTATTTTGTACGAAAGGCTAAATGTGTAATATCTTGCTACGAAGGACTATACGCGGTTCTCCGACCCTGTTACATTTTTCCCATGAACACACAAAATCAAACCCTAGCCCGCAAAATTCTCGTCGTCGACGATGATCCCAGACTGCGCGATCTCCTCAGGCGCTACCTCTCCGAGCAGGGGTTCAATGTCTTCGTGGCCGAAGACGGCAAGGAAATGGCCAAGCTATGGCAGCGCGAGCATTTCGACCTTCTGGTCCTGGATCTCATGCTGCCCGGCGAAGACGGCCTGTCGATCTGCCGGCGCCTGCGCGGCGGCCACGACAATACGCCGATCATCATGCTGACCGCCAAGGCCGAAGAGATCGACCGCATCGTAGGCCTGGAAATGGGGGCCGACGACTACTTGTCCAAGCCCTTCAACCCACGGGAGCTGCTGGCCCGCGTCAATGCCATCCTGCGCCGTCGCGGCACGGAAGAGCATCCCGGCGCGCCCAGCCAGGAAAACGAGTCGATCGAATTCGGCCCGTACGTGTTGAATTTGTCCACGCGCACCTTGATGCGCAACAACGAGCAAATTCCGATCACCACCGGAGAATTCTCGGTGCTCAAGGTTTTCGCTCGCCACCCGAAGATCCCGCTGTCGCGCGACAAGCTGATGGAACTGGCGCGCGGCCGCGAATACGAAGCTTTCGACCGCAGCCTGGACGTGCAAATATCGCGCCTGCGCAAGCTGATCGAGCCCAATCCGTCCAAGCCGGTCTTCATCCAGACCGTCTGGGGCCTGGGTTACGTCTTCATTCCCGACGGCGGCAACTGACTTGAGGATGGCGGCATCCTGCCCTTGAAGCTCCATGTCCCTGACCCCCGCAGTCAAGCCCCGCGGTCTCGCGAAGATATCCTTTCGCCTGGGGCTCTTCAGTCGTACCTTTCTCCTGATCGCCGGGCTGATGTTCGTCAGTCTGGGCGCGTGGCTGCAGATCTTTTTCAGCATGGAAGAAGGCCCCCGGGCCACGCAGATGGCGCAGCGCGTCGCCACCGCGGTCAGCGTGACCCGATCCGCCCTGATCTATGCGCCGGCCAGCGTGCGCCCGGCGCTGCTGCTGGACCTGGCCACCAAGGAAAGCCTGCGGGTGCAGCCCCGAGAGGAAATGGACGTCCTGGAACCCCTGCCCAATTCCAACTATTGGAGCCATGTCGCCACGGACATCCGCGAGCGCCTTGGGCAGGATACGCAGGTCATGTGGTCCATCAACAAGATTCCCGGCATCTGGGTCAGCTTCGAGATCAACCAAGACAACTACTGGCTGGTATTCGATCGGGAACAGCTGGGCCTGACCGCGGGCGTGGAGTGGTTCGGATGGGGCGCAACGGCCTTGCTGCTGGCCCTGATCGGAGCGGCCGTCAGCGTGCGATTCGTCAACCGCCCCCTGGCGCAGCTGGCCAAAGTGGCTCAGCAGATCGCGCGCGGTGAGAACCCGTCGCCGCTGCCGGAAACCGGTCCCGCCGAAATCCGCAATATGAACATCGCCTTCAATCGCATGGCGCGCGACATCCGGCAGACCGAAGCCGACCGCGAAATCATGCTGGCGGGCATCTCGCACGACCTGCGCACGCCTTTGGCGCGCATGCGGCTGGAAATCGAGATGAGCAACGTGTCCGACGAGACCCGCCAGGCCATCGACGAGGATCTGGCCCAAATCGATCACAGCATCGGCCAGCTCATGGAGTACGCCCGCCCCGCCGGCGCCATCCCCACGCAAGGCGCCGACGTCTCGTCCGTGCTGCAGGAGCTCTTCGAGCGCGAGCGCAGCCATACGGAATCGCTGGGCAATTCGCTGACGGCCTCCATAGAGTCCAATCTCTACGCCAAGATCAGCACGCACGATTTGAAGCGCATCGTCAGCAACCTGATCGAAAACGCGCGCCGCTACGGACGCTCTCCTTCCGAAAACCGCGCCTATATCGAGCTGAAGGCCTCGCAACAGGGTCCGGTCATCGCCATCGAAGTACGCGACCACGGCACGGGCATCGCGCCCGAAGACGTGCAGCGCCTGCTGCGGCCCTTTTCGCGCGGCGAAACGGCCCGCACCGGCGTCAGCGGCGCGGGGCTGGGCCTGGCGATCGTGGAGCGCCTGCTCGGCCAGGTGGGCGGACGCCTGCGGCTCATTACCAGCCCCACGGGCGGCCTGATCGCCCGCATCGAACTGCCGCGAACCAAAAGTAAAAGCCCCGCCGCGGAAAGCGCCGACGCTTAGCGTAGAATGATCACAAGGCATCCGCGGGCCACAAGCCCGATGCCATGCCAAGATCAAATAACGACAGGAGCGTACATGAAAACGGTCGGCGATAAACTCGAACCCTTCAAAATCATCGGCGTCAAGCCCGGCTTCAACGAACCGGAAGAAAACGGCGTATCCGCCTTTGAAGAGATCAGCGAAAGTTCATTTCCGGGCAAATGGAAAGTCATCTACTTCTATCCCAAGGACTTCACCTTCGTCTGCCCCACCGAGATCGTCGGATTCAACGAACTTGCCGAGGAATTTGAAAAGCGCGACACGGTCCTGATGGGCGGGTCGGTGGACAACGAATACGTCAAGCTGGCCTGGCGCCGCGAAAACGCGCAGCTCAGCCGCCTGGCCCATTACCAATTCGGCGATACGGCCGGCTCGCTGGTCGATCAGCTGGGCATACGCGAAAAAGCGGAAGGCGTCGCGCTGCGCGCCACCTTCATCGTCGACCCGGACAACACGATACAGCACGTCTCGGTCAATAACCTGGACGTGGGCCGCAACCCCGCCGAAATCCTGCGCACGCTCGACGGCCTGCAAACCGAAGGGCTGTGCGCATGCAATCGCGCCTTGGGAGGCGCCACGCTGTGACGCGCCGGCGCTCAGCCTTCGCCGCGCCGAACCAGCAGGGCGACCACCGTGGCGGCGATGCCTTCCTTGCGGCCCAGATAACCCAAGCCTTCGTTCGTCTTCGCCTTGACGTTGACGCAGTCCGGCGCGATCCCGAGATCCTGGGCGATATGGCGGGCCATCGCCGCGGCATGCGGGCCTATCTTGGGGGCCTGCGCATGGACCGTCGCGTCCACATTGACGACCCGCCATCCCGCGTGCGCGACTTTTTCCATTGCCGCGCGAAGCAGCATGCGGCTATCCGCGCCCGCATAGGCCGCATCCGTATCGGGAAACAGCCTGCCGATGTCGCCCAGCGCCGCCGCGCCGAGCACGGCGTCGGTGACGGCGTGCAGCAGCACGTCGGCGTCCGAATGCCCCAGCAGGCCTTGCTCGTGCTCGATGCGCACGCCGCCGATGATCAACGGCCGGCCATCGACCAAGGCGTGCACGTCGAATCCTTGACCAACGCGATAAGGAAAATCCATCACTACTCCTGTTGCATGAACTGTCATCGCCCGAGAAAACGCGCTACAGCCATTTTTCCATCAACGTAAAATCCTCGGGCCACGTGACCTTGAAATTGCGCACGGATCCCGCCACCAGCAATGGGCGATGCCCTGCCATTTCCATCGCCGACGCCTCGTCAGTCACCGCCGCACCGGCAGCCAGCGCATCGGCCAGGGCGCGCTGCAACTCCAGCGCCGGAAACATCTGCGGCGTCTGCGCCAGCCAAAGGGCCGAGCGGTCGACCGTCGCCGCCGACTGCGAATGCCCCGCGTCGCGCTGCTCGCCGCGCTTTACCGTGTCGCTGACCGGCTGGGCCAGCAGGCCGCCGCGACCACCTTCAAGACAGGCATCGATCAAGCCCGCAAGCGCGCGCGGCGGCAACCCCGGGCGGGCGGCATCATGGACCAGCACCCAGTCACCCTCTTCCAGTCCGGCCTCACGCAGGGCCGCCAGCACCGTTTCGGCCCGGGTCGGGCCGCCGCAGGGCCGCCATACCGTGCGGGGCAAACCGTCCAGCGCCTGCGCCGCCCAGGCATCGCCCTGCGCCACCGCGACTCTTACCTGATCTATCCGCGCATCCGCCAGCAGCGCCTGCACCGCCCATCGCAGCATGGGCCGGCCGTTGAGCAAGCGATACTGCTTGGGGGCGGATGACGAAGTGAACGCGCGCGCGCCTATGCCGGCGGCGGGAACAATGGCAATCAATTTTTTGTACATGGAAAGATTTTATAATGAGCGCCACATGGTTACCGAAATACACCCACCCCTGTCCCTGCCTTCCACGTCCAAACTGTTGACCAGCTTAAAGCCAGGCCTGCGGCACAGCCAGCCGCAGCCGCCCGGCTCCGGCGACGCGTGGCTGCTTGGCGATCTCGCACTGTCCGGCGGACGGCCCATTGTCGTATTCTGCGCCGATCCGCTGGCCGCCCAGCGCCTGAGCGACGAAACCCTGTTGTTCGCGCCCGAGCTGCGGCTGCGCCTGTTCCCCGACTGGGAAACCCTGCCTTATGACGGATTTTCTCCTCACCAGGACTTGATTTCCGAGCGCCTGCGCACCTTGCATGCACTGATGGGGAACAACGTCGACGTGCTGATCGTTCCGGTCACCACCGCCTTGTACCGCCTGGCGCCACCGGAGTTCATGGCCGCTTATACGTTTTCGTTCCGGCAAGGCGACAAGCTCGACGAACAAGCCCTGCGGCGCCAGCTCACGCTTGCCAACTACAGCCACGTCACCCAGGTCGCCGCGCCCGGCGAGTTCAGCCTGCGCGGGGGACTCATCGACCTGTTTCCAATGGGCTCGGTCCTGCCCTACCGCATCGACCTGTTCGACGACGAAATCGAATCGCTGCGCAGCTTCGACGTGGACACGCAACGCAGCCTCTATCCGGTCAAGGAAATCCAGCTGCTTCCCGGACGCGAGTTTCCCATGGACGAGGCCGCCCGCAACCAGTTCCGGGCCCGGTTCCGCGAGGTATTCGACGGCGACCCTTCGCGCGCGCTGCCTTACAAGGACATCGGCAACGGCATCGCGTTCGCGGGCGTCGAATACTACCTGCCCCTGTTCTTCGACCGCACGGCGACCTTGTTCGAGTACTTGCCCGACAATGCCCTGCTGGTCACGCAAGGCGACGTCGGCCAGACCATGCAGCGCTTCGCCCAGGACACGCTGGGGCGCTACCAGTTCCTGAAGAGCGACCGCGAGCGGCCCGCGCTGCCGCCGGAACTGCTCTTCTTGTCCGAAGAGCAGTTCTTCTCCCACCTCAAGGCCTATCCGCGGCTCAGCTATGCCGCGCAGGACCCGCACCCGGATTTCCGGCCGGCTCCGAACGTCGCCGTCAACCGGCGCGCCGACGATCCCGTCGCCAATCTGCGGCGCTTGCTGGCGCAGAACACGGGCCGCCTGGCGCTGTGCGCGGATTCGGCCGGCCGGCGCGAAACCCTGCTGCAGATGCTGCGCGAATTCGGCCTGGAGCCCGACACCGTAACAGAAACCCTGCAGGACTTCCTGGCGTCGGAGCACCGGTTCGCGCTGCTGACCGCCCCGCTGCACGAGGGCTTCAGCCTGGTCGAGCCGGCCCTGACCCTGCTGACCGAAAACGATCTGTACCCGAATCAGGCCCGCACCTCGATGCGCGGCAAGCGCGGCCAGGAACGGCGCAGCGACGTCCAGGCCATGGTGCGCGACCTGTCGGAGCTGCGCGCCGGCGACCCGGTTGTCCATGCGCAGCACGGCATCGGCCGCTATCACGGCCTGGTGGAAATGGACATGGGCGACGGCCCGATGGAATTCCTGCACCTGGAGTACGCGACGGGCAGCACCTTGTACGTGCCCGTCGCGCAACTGCACGTCATTTCGCGCTACAGCGGCGCCGACCCCGAGCAGGCGCCGCTGCATCAGCTGGGCTCCGGCCAATGGGACAAGGCCAAGCGCAAGGCCGCCAAGCAAGTGCGCGACGCGGCGGCCGAGCTGCTGGCCTTGTATGCCCAGCGCGCCGCCCGCGAAGGCTACCGCTTCAACCTGCCTGTGTCCGATTACCAGGCGTTCGCCGAGGGCTTCGGCTTCGAGGAGACACCCGACCAGGCGGCTGCCATCCAGGCGGTCATCGAGGACATGACGTCGGGGCGCCCCATGGATCGGCTGGTATGCGGAGACGTCGGCTTCGGCAAGACCGAAGTCGCCTTGCGCGCCGCCTTCCTGGCCGTCATGAACGGCAAGCAGGTCGCGGTGCTTTGCCCCACCACCCTGCTGGCCGAGCAGCACGCACAAACCTTCATCGACCGCTTCGCGGACTGGCCCGTGCGCATCGTCGAGCTCTCCCGATTCCGCAGCGCCAAGGAAATCGCCGCCGCCATCCAGGGCTTGAACGACGGGCGCGTCGACATCGTCATCGGCACGCACAAAGTCCTGTCCAAGGACGTCAAGTTCAACCGCTTGGGGCTGGTCGTCATCGATGAAGAGCACCGGTTCGGCGTGCGCCAAAAGGAAGCCCTGAAGGCCTTGCGCGCCGAGGTCGACATCCTGACCTTGACGGCCACGCCCATTCCAAGGACGCTGGGCATGTCGCTGGAAGGTATACGCGATTTTTCCGTCATCGCCACCGCGCCGCAAAAACGCCTGGCCATCAAGACCTTCGTGCGGCGCGAAGACGGCAGCACGATACGCGAGGCATTGTTGCGCGAATTGAAGCGCGGCGGACAGGTGTACTTCCTGCACAACGAGGTCGACACCATCCTGAACCGGCGGGCGCGCCTGGAAGAGCTGGTACCCGAGGCGCGCATCGCCGTGGCCCACGGCCAGATGCCCGAGCGCGAGCTAGAAGAAGTCATGAAGGGCTTCTACCAGCAGCGCTACAACGTATTGCTGTGCACCACCATCATCGAAACCGGCATCGACGTTCCCACCGCCAACACCATCGTCATCCACCGCGCCGACAAGCTGGGCCTGGCCCAACTGCATCAATTGCGCGGCCGGGTCGGGCGCTCGCACCATCAAGCCTACGCCTATCTGCTGACCCCCGGCGAAGACGCGATGACCGCCAATGCCAAGAAACGCCTGGAGGCCATCCAGTCCATGGAAGACCTGGGCGCGGGCTTTTACCTGGCGATGCACGACCTGGAAATCCGGGGCACGGGCGAAGTGCTGGGCGAATCCCAATCCGGCAATATTCAGGAGATCGGCTTCTCCATGTATTCCGACATGCTCAACGCCGCCGTGCGCGCGTTGAAATCCGGCGAAGAGCCCGATCTGGAATCGCCCTTTTCCCTGCAATGCGAAGTCAATCTGCACGCCTCCGCCCTGCTGCCGTCCGACTATTGCCCCGACGTCCATGCACGCTTGGGCTTTTACAAAAAACTGTCCAATGCGCGGCGCGAAGATGATCTGATCGTCATCCAGGAAGAATTGATCGACCGCTACGGCAAGCTGCCGCAGGCCGCGCAGACGCTGATCGCCAACCATCGCCTGCGCCTGAGCGCCGAGGCCCTCGGCATCCTGAAGATAGACGCCAGCGAATCGCAGGCCACGATCCATTTCCGCGCCAAGCCCAACGTCGACCCCTTGCGCATCATCGAATTGATCCAGAAACACAAGCACGTCAAGCTGGCCGGCCAGGACAAGCTCAAAATAGAGTTCAAGCCCGATCCCGCCGTCAACCTCCGCATCGACGCCATCCGCAACGTATTGCGCGCCCTGGCCTAGCCTTGGCGCCGCCTTCTTTTTTCCCCTCTCGCCATGACCGCACAACTGATACTGCAAGCTCCCGATCTACGCCCCTCCGACGTCGAGAAACTGGCGGCGATCGCCCAGGCCAACGGCGTACAGAACCTGAAGCGCACCGCCGTTCGCCTGATCGACGTAGACGCCGACAGCAAAGGCGACATCGCTCATTGCTGCTCTATGCTGGGCATCGATTTCGCTTTCCTGGCTCGCATCAAGCCGTTGAGCGAATGCAGGATTCTCGCCTCGGACATGGACTCGACGCTGATCAACATCGAATGCATCGATGAAATCGCGGACATGGCCGGCCGCAAAGCCGAAGTATCGGCCATCACCGAGGCCGCCATGCGCGGCGAAATCAAGGATTTCAAGGAAAGCCTCGTGCGCCGCGTCGCGCTGCTGCGCGGCGTGCCGGTCGCGGCGCTGGAAAAGGTCTACCAGGAACGCCTGCAATTGAATCCGGGCGCCGAATCGCTCATCGCGGCAGCCAAGCAGGCCGGACTCAAGACCCTGCTGGTATCGGGCGGATTCACCTTCTTCACCGACAGGCTCAAAGCGCGCCTGGGGCTGGACGAGACGCGGGCGAACACATTGGAAATCGTGGACGGGATGCTGACCGGACGGGTGCTGGGCGACATACTCGACGGCCACGGCAAAGCCGAGGCCGTGCGCGAATTGGCAGCCCGCCTTCACGCCCGGCCCGAACACATCATCGTCCTGGGCGACGGCGCCAACGATCTGGAGATGATGGCTTTGGCCGACTATTCGGTGGCCTACCGCGCCAAGCCCATCGTCAGCGAACAGGCGAACTATGCGCTGAACGTGGGCGGCCTGGACTCTATCCTAGAGTGGTTCAATGCATGATCACTTTTCGTCATCGGCACTGAATGACGCCGGTGCGCAAGAGCGAAGCGGAAACTCAAGCTGGACGTCGACAGCCCGGGCGCTATCCTGAACCGCTGCGGCGCATAAAGAGATGCCGCTGCTCTCGCATGGGTGAATTATTTCCGCAACAATTCCGCTCGTCCTGAGCGTCCAGACTCCCTTGCCACTGGCCTTTAGTCCATCTTTAGTATTAATATTGATAATAGTTATCATTATTATTTAAAAGGAATGGATCATGTACTGCATCGGCCGGATCAACCCACCTCTTCTACGAAACACGACCGGCCGCTTCTTCATGCTCAAGATCCTGGCCGCCGGCATCGGCCTGCTGGGTTATGGCGGCGCGTACGCTCAGACCGGAGGCCAGGCCGCCTCGGTAACGGAACTGGACACCATTACCGTCACGGCGGAAACGGAGCTAAAGCAGTCCCTCGGCTCATCCGTGATCACATCCCAGGACATACAGAAGTCCCCGCCCGCCAACGACGTCGCCGACATTATTCGGACCATGCCCGGCGTGAATCTGACCGGCAATTCGACCAGCGGCCAGCGCGGCAACAACCGCCAGATCGATATCCGGGGCATGGGCCCCGAGAACACCCTGATCCTGATCGACGGCAAGCCGGTCTCATCACGCAACTCCGTGCGGTTCGGCTGGCGCGGCGAACGCGACAGCCGCGGCGATACAAACTGGGTGCCTCCAGACCAGATCGAGCGCATCGAGGTATTGCGCGGTCCGGCGGCGGCGCGCTACGGCAACGGCGCGGCCGGCGGCGTCGTCAACATCATCACCAAGGCGCCGGGCGATGCGTTCGGCGGCAGCGCGACCGTTTATTTGAATCATCCCCACCACGACGACGAAGGCGCGACGCGGCGCGCAACCTTCGGCTTGAACGGTCCCATCACCGATACATTGTCATTTCGCGTGTACGGCAACGTCAGCAAGACGGACTCCGATGCCTACGACATCAATGCGGATCACGCCTCCGCCCGGAAAGGGTCCAACCTGGGCACGTTTCCCGCCGGCCGGGAAGGCGTCAGGAACCGGGACATCAACGGCCTGCTTTCGTGGAAACCCGCTGCCGGCCACCGCGTGGACTTCGAGGCCGGCACCAGCCGCCAAGGCAACATTTATGCCGGCGACACGCAAAACACGAACACCAACGCCGAAGTCAAACGCCACATCGGCGACGAAACCAACCGCATTTACCGCCAGAACTATGCCGTCACGCACCACGCCGACTGGAACGACGCCACCAGCACCCTGGCCTATCTGCAATACGAGCGGACGCGCAACACGCGTCTGCTCGAAGGCCTGGCCGGCGGCACCGAAGGCGCGTTCAACGATCCCGATGACGTTCGCATCAATGACGGCGGCTATGGCGACATCGACCTGCGCGAATTGACGGCGCATGCCGAAGTCAATCATCGCTTCCAGCTCGGCGGCGTCAACCAGGTTGGGACGTTCGGAGTGGAATGGGTGCAGCAACGCCTGCACGACCCCGTATCCGAACTGAAGGAGCGCAATCCGCAACCGCAGGTCCCGCAAGCGCCGAGCGCCTACAACGATACGGCCAAGGCGACGATCGCCTCCATCTTCGCCGAGGACAATCTGTATGTGACCGACCGCACCACCTTGACACCCGGCCTGCGTCTGGACCATCACAGCAAGCACGGCGTCAACTGGAGCCCGTCGCTCAACCTGTCGCATTATCTGAACGACAATTGGACGATCAAGGCGGGCATCGCGCGCGCTTATAAGGCGCCCAATCTGTATCAGAGCAATGCGGGCTATGCGCTCTATAGCGCCGGTATCGGCTGCTGGGGCGGCGCCGGCAACGGCTGCTTTCTGGTCGGCAATGACGACCTGAAGGCGGAAACCAGTATCAACAAGGAGTTGGGGATCGAATTCTCCGAAGGCGGCCTGCTGGCCAGCCTGACGTATTTCCGAAATGACTACAAGAATAAAGTCCAGGCCGGCACCACGCCCATCGGCACGCAGGCGGGTCGCCGGGTGTTCCAGTGGGAAAACGTGCCCAAGGCCCTGGTCGAAGGCCTGGAAGGCAACGTCACGCTGCCTTTGAGCGACAGCCTGACGTGGTCGACCAACTTCACCTACATGCTGCAGTCCAAGAACAAATCGACCGGCGAACGGCTGTCGACCATCCCGGAATACACCGTGAACGCCGCGCTGGATTGGCGTATCGACGAGCGGCTGTCGCTGCTGGGCAAAGTCACCTTCTACGGCAAGCAAAAAGCGCCGAAATACGATTATCACGGCGAGCCGGTCACCGGCACCGCCGCCGACGAAGTGCCGGCATACGCCCTGGTGGGCATCAGCGGCATGTACAAGATCAACAAGCACGTCAGCGTGACCGCCGGCGTGAACAACCTGCTGGACAAGCGCATATTCCGCCGCGGCAATTCTGCGGGCGTCAACGTGGGCACGCCCAACGAGATCGCCGGCGCGGGCGCCTACACCTATAACGAGCCGGGACGCAGCTACTTCCTGCAAGTCAGCAGCACATTCTAGGGAAACCAGCGGCACGTTCCGCGAAGACGGACCGGCCCCTCGAACGCGCCGCCGCCTTATGACGCGGCCCGTCTCTATGCGGATCGGGCAGCCGGCCGCTTGAACACCAGGATCAGGCCGGCGATGATGCCTGCCATTCCCAAGATGGCCGGCATCGGCATGGCGTTGCCGAGTATCAGGTAGTCGAGCATCACCGTGACCACCGGCACCAGATACAAAAGGCTCGTGACGTTGACGAGGTTGCCGCTGCGGATGAGGCGATACAACAACAGCTGCGCGCCGACGGACGTGACCAGGCCCAACCATACCAGCGGTATCAGGAAATCCAGACTGAGCTCGAAATGAAACGGCTGGAACGGCATGAAAAACAGGTACGCCACCAGCGTGACCAGGTACTGCAACGGCAAGACCTCGGCCGGCGCCTGCTTGACGCGCTTTTGCATCATGGCGCCGAACGTCATGCACAACAAGGATGCGAAAGCGAAACCCAGGCCCAGGCTGGACAGTTCGGATTGCGCCAGGCTTTGATAGACCACCAGCGCCAGCCCCGTCAGCGCCAGCAATAACCCCAGCAGCCGGCTCAACGGAAACCGCCGCTCGGTCATCAACAGCGTCAATATCGGCTGCACGCCCAGCAGCGTCGCCAACATGCCCGGCGTGACGCCGTGCACCATCGCCTGGAAATAAAAGACGGAATAGCCCGCGATCAGCATCAATCCCGCGGCGGCGACCTGCACGCGCGTACCCGGCTCGGGCCACCAGTTCCGCCGCCGCACGCCGATCAGCAGCAGCACGCCGAACGCCAAGCCGTAGCGCAGTATCAATAGCGCGAACGCGGAACTGTGGTCGAGTCCCCAGCGCGTGAAAATGGCTCCGCTTCCCCACACCAACACGAAGGTCGCCATGGCGGCCGTGGACGCCAACGAGGATGCTTTGGAAGACATGATCGGCTTGCCTATTGAATGCGCGCGGCCCGATTCGCCACCTGAAGCACAGCGTCGCTAGCCTTTCGTCCAGCCGGCGGCATCGGCGTCGCGCGGGTGCTTGCTCGGCGACGAGCGCTCGGCCTTTTTCGAGCGGCGCATCAAATAACGAAAGACGAAGCCCGGATACGCCAGAACAAGGAACAGGCTCATGGTGATGGCATAGAACTCCCACGTCTGGGCGAACACATTGCCCAGGCTGGCTTCGAACGCCAAGCCCAGCACGCCGACCAGCGCATAGAACATCATGACTTCCAGGATCCGCACCAGGAAAGTCTTGCGCACCGCGTGGCCACGGCTGCGCCAGCCCGGATAGGCCAGGACCGCCGCGACGGCGGACAGGATGCCGAACACCTTTCCGATATGAGCGAGCAGGGAAAGCGGATCCGAGGCGATGAAAAACCCATGGCCGATCACCTGCCAAGCCGCGTAGCTCAATGCCGCCAAAGCCAGAACGAAGAACAGGAACTCGATCGGCGCCAGCCACGCCGGACGAGCGGGCTCGCCCGGTTGCCGCCAGGGCGTGGCCAAAAACGGTCTCTCAACGAAGAACGGCAGATTCGCCGTTATCAACGCCAGTACTATCGTTATCCAGATCGCAGTGGTTTGAGCCATGCGGCGCCGCTAAAAGGCCAGCGAGCTGTCGATGACCCGGATGCACAACGCCATCAAGGCGCTCGGCAATACACCCAGGCCGATGATCAGCAGGCCGTTCAAGGACATGATGCCGCCCGTCACCAAGCCGGGATTGAGCGGCTCGCGCTCGCCCTCGGGTTCGTCGAAATACGCCACCTTGACGACGCGCAAGTAGTAGAACGCACCGATCAGCGAGAACAGCACGGCGGCCACCGCCACTGCAACGTGGCCGGCGCCGACCAGCGCCTGCAAGACGGCCAGCTTGGCATAGAAGCCCGCCAGCGGCGGAATGCCGGCCAGGGAAAACATCAACAGCAGCAGGACGGCCGCCATCAGCGGGCTGCGCCGATTCAGGCCTTTCAAGTCGCTGATGTTCTCGCATTCAAAACCCTGGCTGCTCAGCATGAGTATCAGGCCGAAGGTTCCCAGCGTCGTCAAGACATAGATCACGACGTAGAACAGCGCGGAGCCGTACGCCGCGCCGGTTTGCCCCGCCGCGTCCGGAATGACGCCGGCCATCAGGCCCAGGAACACGAACCCCATGTGCGAGATCGTCGAATACGCCAACATGCGCTTGAAGTTGGTCTGCACGATGGCCGTCAGGTTGCCGATCGCCAACGACGCGACCGCCAGGATCAACAACATGGGCTGCCAGTCGACGGCGATGCCGTGCAGGGCTTCGGTCAGCAGGCGGAACGTCATGGCGATGGCCGCCAGCTTGGGCGCGCTGCCCACGAGCAACGTCACCGACGTGGGCGCGCCGGTGTACACGTCGGGCGTCCACATGTGGAACGGCGCCGCGGTCAGCTTGAACGCCAGACCGGATACGATGAACACGACGCCGAACACCAAGGGCAGGCGCTCGGCTTCACCGCGGGCGATGACGTCGGCGATGGCGGGAAGATCCAGCTGGCCGGTCGCGCCGTAGATCATCGACATGCCGTAAAGCAGGATGCCGGATGCCATGGCGCCCAGCACGAAGTACTTCATCGCCGCCTCCGTCGCCTTCACGTCGTCGCGGCGCAGCGCCACCAGCGCATACAGGGCGAAGGACATCAGCTCGACGCCCAGGTAGACCGTCAGCATGCTGCCGGCGGAAATCATGACGAACTGTCCGAGCAGCGCGAACAGGGAAAGCGAATACAGCTCGCCGCCGTTGCGTGTCATATCCCGCTGTTCGGAATACTCGCGGCCGTAGATCAGGGTGATCGCCACGGCGACGCACGACAGAACTTTCAGGAAATGAGAAAGCTCGTCGACGACGTACAAACCGCCGAACGTCACGCCTTGCACGCCGCCATGCCACTGCCAGAGCGACACGCAAGCCAGCACCACCATGGCCAATATGCTCAGCGTGAACGTCACGTGACGGGAAGGCGTCTTGTTGAATGCGTCGATCAGCAATATGCCGCACGCGAATATCAGAAGCAGTATCTCGGGCGTAGCCAAAGCGAAGTGAAATGAGTTTTGCATAATCTTTCAGGTCTACAGTTTCGAGATGGAGACATGCTGCAGCAAGGCATCGACCGACACGTGCATGACATCCGTAAACGGCTTGGGATAGATTCCCATGAAAAGCACGGCGATCGCCATGACGCCCAACAGGAAGAACTCGCGCGGTGACAGATCGGGCATCGCGCGCACGTTGTCGTTCGCGATGTCGCCGAAAGCCACGCGCTTGAGCATCCACAACGAATACGATGCGCCCAGGATCAATGCCGTCGCGGTCAGCAAACCTATCCAGAAATTGTATTCAACCGCCCCCAGGATGACCGTGAATTCACCCACGAAACCACTGGTGGCGGGCAGCCC
This sequence comes from uncultured Burkholderiaceae bacterium, assembly GCA_964551305.1. Taxonomy (GTDB): domain Bacteria; phylum Pseudomonadota; class Gammaproteobacteria; order Burkholderiales; family Burkholderiaceae_B; genus JBAZDC01. The sequence continues at coordinate 25,914 of CAZKBT010000026.1, read as the reverse complement.
GCTGTTGGCCATGGAAAACAGAACGAAAAAGGTCACGAAGCGCGGCATGACGTTGATCACGCCGCCGTAATCGGCGATGCGCCGCGTGTGCATGCGGTCATACAGCACGCCGATGCACAGGAACATCGCGCCGGACACGAAGCCGTGCGAGACCATCTGGATGATCGCCCCTTCCACGCCCGCGGTATTGAACAGGAAAAAACCCAGGGTCACGAAGCCCATGTGCGCCACCGACGAATACGCCACGAGCTTCTTCATGTCTTCCTGGATGATCGCCACCAGGCCGATGTAGATCACCGCGACCAGGGACAGCGCGATCATCATGCCCGACAAGGCATGCGACGCATCCGGCGCGATCGGCAGCGAAAAACGCAGGAAGCCGTACGCGCCCAGTTTGAGCATGATGGCGGCCAGCACGACGGAGCCGCCGGTGGGCGCTTCGACGTGCGCGTCGGGCAACCACGTGTGCACCGGCCACATCGGCACCTTGACCGCGAACGCCGCCAGCAAGGCCACGAAGATGAACACCTGCGGCTCGAAGCCCAGTTTCAGGTGATGCCAGGTCTGGATGTCGAACGACCCGTCGGCCGCGTGCCACAGGTAGATGAAGGCGATCAGCGTCAGCAGCGAGCCAAGCAGGGTATAGAGGAAGAACTTGAACGCGGCATACACCCGGTTCGGTCCTCCCCAGACGCCGATGATCAAGTACATCGGTATCAGCGTGGCCTCGAAGAACACATAGAACAGCATGCCGTCCAGCGAGGCGAACACGCCGACCATCAGTCCCGACAGGATCAGGAAGGCGCCCATGTACTGGGATATGCGGCTGGTGATGACCTCCCAGGCCGACACCACGACCACGACCGTGATGAAGGCCGTCAACAGCACGAACCACATCGAGATGCCGTCGATGCCCAGGTGATAGTTCACCGCCAGCGACTCGATCCAGCCCGTCTTTTCCACGAACTGCATCTCGGCCGTGCCGGGATCGAATCCCGTATACAGCGGCAAGGTAACGAGAAAGCCCGCGATCGCGCCGAGCAAGGCCAACGTTCGCGTCATGTTAGCCCGATCGTCGCGGCCCGCCAGCAGCACCAACAGGCCTGCAACGATGGGCACAAAAATCGAAAGCGTTAACCAGGGAAGAGTAGAGGACGCCATATCGCCAGCCATCATTGAACCGTCAGTACAAAAAAGGTTAGTAAAGCCATGATCCCGATGATCATCGCGAAGGCGTAGTGGTAGATATAGCCCGACTGGAGATGACGGCTGATCGCCGCCACCCAGGCCACCACGCGGGCGCTGCCATTGACCAGCAGACCGTCGATCACGCCGCGGTCACCCGCCTTCCAGAAGCCCTGCCCCAGGCAGCGCGCGCCGCGCGCCAGAACGTTTTCGTTGAACCAATCCGCGTAGTACTTGTTCTCGAGTATCCGGTTCACGCCCGAGAGCTTGCGCTGGACGGCCGCGGGCAGCGCGGGATTGATCACATAGCAGTACCAGGCGACCACCAGGCCGGCGATCATGAGCCAGAACGGCACGGTGACGAAGCCGTGCAGCGCGTAGGCTACCCAGTCATGCCAATGCGATGCCAGCTCGGCCATGGCCGGATGCGACGACAGGACCGTGATCGCGCCTTCGAAGTAGCCGTCGAACAGCAAAGGATCGATGAACCAGGCGCCGGCCACGACGGACGGAATGGCCAGCAGCACCAACGGCAGGGTCACCACCCAGGGCGATTCGTGCGGCTTGCCGCCGTGATGGCCGTGATCGTCGTGCGCATGGTGATCGTCGTGCGCGTGATGATCGTCATGCTGCTCGAAGCGCTCTTGGCCGTGGAACACCAGGAAATAGACGCGGAAGGAATACAGCGACGTCACGAACACGCCTATCAAGGTCGCGTAATAGGCATAGCCCGCGCCCCAGACAGTGGCCGCGCCGGCCGCTTCGATCACGTGCTCCTTGGAGTAGAAGCCGGAAAAGAACGGCGTGCCCACCAGGGCCAGCGTGCCCACCAGGAAAGTGATCCAGGTGATGGGCATGTACTTGCGCAAGCCGCCCATGCCGCGGATGTCCTGGTTGTGATGCATGCCGATGATGACCGAGCCCGCGCCCAGGAACAGCAGCGCCTTGAAGAAGGCGTGCGTCATCAGGTGGAAGATCGCGGCCGAGTAGGCCGACGCGCCCAGCGCCACCGTCATGTAGCCCAGCTGCGACAAGGTCGAATACGCGATGACGCGCTTGATGTCGTTCTGGATGATGCCCAGCAGGCCGAGAAACAAGGCGCCGGTCGCGCCGATCACGATGATGAAGGACAAGGCCGCGTCGGACTGCTCGAACACGGGCGAAAAGCGCGCCACCATGAAGATGCCCGCGGTGACCATGGTCGCCGCGTGGATCAGCGCCGAGATCGGCGTCGGGCCTTCCATGGAATCGGGCAGCCAGGTGTGCAGCGGAACCTGGGCCGATTTACCCATGGCGCCGATGAACAGGCACACGCACGCGACCGTCAGCAGCTGCCAGTCGGTGCCCGGGAACAGCATGAGCGAAAGCGAATCCGCCTGCTCGAATACCTGCCCGTAGTGCATGGAGCCCGTATAGGCGAACAGCAGGCCGATGCCCAGCAAAAAGCCGAAATCCCCCACCCGGTTGATCAGGAACGCTTTCATGTTGGCGAAGATGGCGGTCGGCCGGGTGTACCAGAAGCCGATCAACAGATACGACACCAGGCCCACGGCTTCCCAGCCGAAGAACAGCTGCACCATGTTGTTGGACATCACCAGCATCAGCATGGAGAAGGTGAACAGCGAAATGTACGCGAAGAAACGCTGATAGCCCGGATCGTCGACCATATAGCCTATGGTGTAGATGTGCACCATCAGGGAAACCGAGGTCACCACCACCATCATCAGCGCCGACAGAGGATCGATCAGGAAGCCCAGCTCCAGCGGCGTGGAGCCGATGACCGACCAGGTGTAGAGCGTGCCGTCGTAGACCTGTCCGTTGAGTACCTGAAACAGGACCACGACCGAACCGATGAACGATATCGCCACGCCCGCGATCGTGATGCGATGCGCCGCGTACCTGCCGACGAAGCCGCCCAGAAAGCCCGTGCCGAAAAGACCGGCCAGGATCGCGCCGGCCAAGGGAGCGAGCGCGATCAGAAGATAAAGATTCGTTGAAGTCATAACCGATGCAGTCCCATCAACCCTTGAGCTGGTCTAGTTGTTCGACATTGATCGTGTTCAGGTTGCGGAACAGCAACACCAGGATCGCCAGTCCGATGGCCGCTTCGGCAGCCGCCACGGTCAGGATGAAAAATACGAACACCTGTCCGGCGGCATCGCCGTACCAAGTCGAAAAAGCCACGAAATTGATGTTCGCCGCCAGCAGCATGAGCTCTATCGACATCAACAGGATGATCAGATTGCGGCGATTGAGAAAAAAGCCGAAGATTCCAATGGAAAACAGGATTGCGCCGAGAATGAGTTGGTGCGCCAAGGTGATCGTCATTATTTGCTTTCTCCCGTAGCGGTGTCGGCAGCCGCGGCGGGCTGTTCTTTCTGCGATGGCATGCTCACCAGGCGCACGCGGTCGCGCGCGCGCACTTTGACCTGGTCGGACGGACGCGTGTACTTGGCATCCTTGCGCTGGCGCAGCGTCAGGGCGATCGCCGAGACCATGCCCACCAGCAGGATGACGCCGCCGACCTGCACCGCGAACACATAGTCGGAGTACATGGCCTGGCCCAGGGCCAGCGTGTTGTCGTAGTCATCGCCCATGACGGCGGCCGGAGCCGTGTCGAACCAGGTCTTGACCAGAACGAAACCCATTTCCAGCACCATGACGAGTCCGATCACGATGCCCATGGGCATGTAGGTCTTGAGCCCCGCGCGCATGGACTCCATGCGCACGTCCAGCATCATGACGACGAACAGGAACAGGACCATGACCGCGCCGACATAGACCAGCACCAGCAGCAGGGCCAGGAACTCCGCTCCCTGGAGCATCCATAGCATCGACGCCGTAAAAAAGACGAGTATCAGGTGCAGGACGCCCGTGACCGGACTGCGCGCGGTAATGACGCGAAACGCCGCCACTACCAGAATCAGCGCCAACAAATAAAACAGGACGGTGGTAAAAGTCATAGGTTCGTGTCCAGGCATCAGCGGTAAGGGGCGTCTTGCTCGCGTCGGCGGGCAATTTCCGTCTCGTAACGGTCGCCGATCGCCAGGAGCATATCCTTGGTGTAGTAAAGATCGCCGCGCTTTTCGCCGTGATACTCGTGAATATGCGTTTCCACGATGGAGTCCACCGGGCAGCTTTCTTCACAAAAACCACAGAAAATGCATTTGGCCAGGTCGATGTCGTAGCGCGTCGTGCGGCGCGTGCCGTCTTCGCGCTCGGCCGACTCGATGGAGATCGCCAAGGCCGGGCAGACGGCTTCGCACAGCTTGCAGGCGATGCATCGCTCTTCGCCGTTGGGATACCGCCTCAGCGCGTGCAGGCCGCGAAAGCGCGGCGACGCGGGCGTCTTTTCCTGCGGGTAGCGCAAGGTGACCTTGCGCTTGAAGAAATACTTCCCCGTCAAGCGCATGCCTTTGAGCATTTCCGTCAGCATCAGGCTGCCGAAAAAATCTTTGATCGCTTCCATAATTCAGCCTCTGTGCCCTATTGCCAGATATTCCACGGCGTCTGCATCCAGATCGCCACCACCAGCAACCAGACGCCCGTTATCGGGATGAAGACCTTCCATCCCAAACGCATGATCTGGTCGTAGCGGTAACGCGGGAACGTCGCGCGAAACCATATGAACATCGATACTACGACGAATGTCTTCAAGCCCAGCCACAACCAGCCCGGGACCCAGGTCAGCGGCGCGATGTCCAAGGGCGGCATCCAGCCTCCCAGGAACATGATCGACGCCAGCGCCGACAGGAAAATCATGTTGGCGTATTCGCCCAGGAAGAACAGGGCGAAGCCCATGCCCGAATATTCCACCATGTGTCCCGCCACGATCTCGGATTCGCCTTCGACCACGTCGAATGGGTGGCGGTTGGTTTCCGCCACGGCCGATATCACGTAGATGACGAACAGCGGCAAAAGAGGCAGCCAGTTCCAGGACAGGAAATTGATGCCGCGCTCGGCGAACCAGCCCGCGGACTGGCCGTGGACGATGCCGCTCAGATTCAAGGTGCCCGACACCAGCAGCACCGTTACCAGGACGAAGCCGATCGCCAGCTCGTAGGACACCATCTGCGCGGCGGCGCGCAAGGCGCCCAGGAACGCATACTTGGAGTTGGAGGCCCAGCCCGCCACGATGACGCCGTAGACGCCGATGGAGGTAATCGCCATCACGTACAGCAAGCCCGCGTTGGCATTGGACAGGACGATGTCGGGGCCGAAGGGGACCACCGCCCACGCCGCCAGCGCCGGCATCAAGGTAACGACCGGCGCCAGCACGAACAGAACCTTGTTCGCCTTGCTGGGCACGATGACTTCCTTGGTCAGCAGCTTGAATACGTCCGCGAAGGGCTGCAGCAAGCCGCGATAGCCGACCCGGGTGGGCCCCAGGCGCACGTGCATCGCGCCTATCATCTTGCGCTCCCAGTACGTCAGGTAGGCCACGCACAGAATGATCGGCACGGCGACGACCAGTATCTTGACCACCGTCCAGATCACGTGCCATAGCGTCGGCCCCAGCAGGTCGACGCCGTAACTTTCAATGATTGCCAAGATATCCATGTCAGGCGCGCTCCACCGTAAGTTGCCCAAAGCTGCCGCCCAGCGCCCGCGTTTCGGCAAACGCCGCCGCGATGCGCACGCAGTCGGCGGCGACGGTATCGTCCAGCTCCGCGGCCAGGACGACCTGGCCTTGATCGCTGGATACCTTCACCATGTCGCCGGCCTGGATGCCCAGGCTTTGCAGCATGGCGGCCCCCATGCGCGCCGTGGGCGCGCGCGATGCGGGCGCCGCCTGCAGGGGTTCGGAGCGGCGCACCAGCGCGTCGCTGCGATAGACGGGCACGTCGGCCACGCGCTGCACGCCTTGCGCGGCGGGCGCCAGGCCCGCGTCGATGGATACGGCATTGGACAGGCGCTCTTGCACGCCGCCCACCAGCACGGCATCCCGCACCGATTCAGAGGTCTCGTCATCGAAACCCTGCAGCTGGAACAGATTGCCCAGCACGCGCAGGACTTTCCATGCCGGACGGGATTCTTCGAACGGCGCGGCGGCTCCCTTGAAACTTTGCGCCCTGCCCTCGGCATTCACGAAGGTGCCGGACGTTTCGGTAAACGGCGCGATCGGCAGCATGACGTCGGCCCATTCCTGCGCCGCCGAACGAAACGGCGTCAGGGCCACCGAGAACGCGGCCTTCAGATTGGCCACGGCGCGCTCGCCGTTGTCGCTGTCCAAGGCAGGCTCGCCATGCAGAACCAGATAGGCTTTCAGCGGCACGGACAGCATTTGCTCGGCGGTCAATCCGCCATTGCCGGGAATCGCGCCCGCCAGGTAGCCGCCCACCGTGTTGGCGCCCTGGGTCAGGAAACCGAAGGTCGCGCCCAGGCCCTGCGCCAGCGCCGACGCATTGGCGGCGATGAGACTGGCTTGATTCGATGCAACGGCCGCATTGCCCAGCAGGACGGCCACCCGCTCGCCGGACGCCAGGCTGTCCGCGATCCGGCGCGCCGCGTCCGAGGGTTGGACGTCGCCCAAGGCCTGCGGAATCGCGCCCTGCCTGGCTTGCAGAACGGCGACCAGTACTTCGGCCAAGGCATTGGTCCAGGCGGACGGCGCGGTCGTGACACGCGCGTGGACGGGGAACAGAGGGTCCTCGGCGGCGGCATCGATGAACGACACTTGCGTGCCCTGTTTGGCGGCCTGGCGCAAGCGCTGGGCCATCAGCGGATGATCCTTGCGCAGGAACGAGCCCACCACCAGCACCCGATCCTGCCGGCCCAACTCCGCGATGGGCAGGCCCAGCCAGGGCACGCCGGCCACGGCCTGGTCGAACGACGCATCGGTGCCGCGCAGACGGAAATCGACGTTTTCAGAGCCCAGGGCGCGCGTCAAACGCGCCAGCAAGGCCAGCTCTTCGGTCGTGGCCTCGTGGCTGCCGATGGCGCCCAGCTGCTCGGCGCCGAATTGCTCGCGCACGCCGTTCAGCCCGTGCACCACAGCCTGCAAGGCGTCGGTCCATGAGGCTTCGCGCCACTGCCCATCCTTGCACCGGATCATGGGCTGGCCCAGGCGGTCTTCCGTGTACAGGCCTTCGTAGGAGAAACGGTCCCGATCACTGATCCAGCATTCGTTGATGTCTTCATTCTCGAACGGCACCACGCGCATCACGCGCTCGCCCTTGACCTGCACCACCAGGTTGGCGCCCAGGCTGTCGTGGGGGCTGACCGAGCGGCGACGCGCCAGCTCCCAGGTACGGGCGGAAAAGCGGAACGGCTTGGACAGCAAGGCGCCGACCGGGCAAATGTCGATCATATTGCCGGAAAGCTCCGACTCGACGGCTTGGCCGACGAAGGTCGTGATTTCCGAATGCTCGCCGCGATTGATCATGCCCACTTCCATGATGCCCGCGATTTCCTGCCCGAAACGCACGCAGCGCGTGCAATGGATGCAGCGCTGCATTTCCTCGGCGGATATCAGGGGGCCCATGGGCTTATGGAACACCACCCGCTTTTCTTCCTGGTAGCGCGACGCCGACGCGCCGTAGCCCACGGCCAGATCCTGCAGCTGGCATTCGCCGCCCTGATCGCACACCGGACAATCCAGAGGATGATTGATCAGCAAGAACTCCATGACGCTTTTTTGCGCCGCCACGGCTTTTTCCGAACGCGTATGCACGATCATGCCGTTGGTCACGGGCGTGGCACAGGCGGGCAAGGCCTTGGGCGCTTTTTCGACGTCGACCAGGCACATGCGGCAGTTGGCGGCGACCGAAAGCTTCTTGTGATAGCAGAAATGCGGCACGTACAAGCCGGCTTTGTGCGCAGCCTGGATGACCATGCTGCCCTCTGCCGCTTCTACTTTTATGCCGTCGATGGTGATCTCAACCATTAGCGTGTCCTGATGCTACAGATATTTGGGCACCACGCAGCTCTTGTGCTGTATGTGGTGTGCGAACTCGTCGCGGAAATGCTTGATGAAGCTGCGCACCGGCATGGCGGCCGCATCGCCGAGCGCGCATATCGTGCGGCCCATGATGTTGTGCGCCACGGAATCCAGCACGTCCAGGTCTTCGGGACGGCCTTCGCCTTCTTCGATGCGGCGCACGATGCGATACAGCCAGCCGGTACCCTCGCGGCAAGGCGTGCATTGGCCGCAGCTTTCTTCGAAGTAGAAATACGACAGGCGCAGCAAGGACTTGACCATGCAGCGCGTTTCGTCCATGACGATGACCGCCCCGGAACCCAGCATCGAGCCGGCCTTGGCGATCGAATCGTAGTCCATGGTCGTCTGCATCATGATGTCGGCCGGCAGCACGGGGGCGCTGGATCCGCCCGGGATCACCGCCTTGAGCTTGCGGCCGCCGCGCATGCCGCCGGCCAGTTCCAGCAAGGTGCTGAACGGCGTGCCCAGCGGAATCTCGTAATTGCCCGGCAGTTCGACGTCACCCGACACCGAGAACAGCTTGGTGCCCCCGTTGTTGGGCAAGCCCGTTTCCAAGTAGTCCCGGGCGCTGTTGCGAAAGATCCAGGGCACGGCCGCAAACGTTTCCGTATTGTTGATCGTGGTGGGCTTGCCGTACAGGCCGAAGCTGGCCGGGAACGGCGGCTTGAAACGAGGCTGGCCCTTCTTGCCTTCCAGCGATTCGAGCAGCGCCGTTTCCTCACCGCAAATATACGCGCCGTAGCCGTGAAACGCATGCAGCTGGAAGTTGAAGCCCGAGCCCAGTATGGCATCGCCCAGGAAGCCGGCGGCGCGCGCCTCGTCGAGCGCTTGCTCGAAGCGTTCATAGATTTCGAAGATCTCGCCGTGGATGTAGTTGTAGCCGACGCTGATACCCATGGCATAGGCGGCGATCGCCATGCCCTCGATCACGATGTGCGGATTGAATCTCAGGATGTCGCGGTCCTTGAAGGTGCCCGGCTCGCCTTCGTCCGAATTGCAGACCAGGTATTTCTGGCCCGGCAGGGTGCGTGGCATGAAGCTCCATTTCAACCCGGTGGGAAAGCCCGCGCCGCCGCGTCCGCGCAGGCCGGAGGCCTTGACCTCGGCGATCACGTCGTCGGGCGTCATGCCCGTCGTCAGGATCTTGCGCAAGGCCTCGTAGCCGCCGCGCTTGACGTAGTCTTCCAGGCGCCAGTTCGATCCATCCAGCTCGGCCATGATCTGCGGCTTGATGTGGCGGCCGTGGAAAATCATGCTGCGCGACAGATCGCGCAAAGGGTCAGGCGTCAGGCCCTGGGAAAATTGCTGCAGAAAGCCCGGCGCGTTCATGCTGATTCTCCGTGCTGTTTCAGTTCCTGGAGCATCGCGTCGATGCGTTCGGGCGACATGCGCACACACATATGTCTATTGTTCAATATCATGACGGGCGAATCGCCGCACGCGCCCATGCATTCGCCTTCCTGCAAGGTGAACAAGCCGTCCGGCGTGGTTTCGTGAAAATCGATGCCCAGCTTGGTCTTGAGATAATCGGCGGCGGCCACGCCGTCGCGCAAAGCACAGGGCAGGTTCGTGCAAACCGTGATCTTGAAACGCCCCACGGGTCGCTTGTCGAACATGTTGTAAAAGGTGGCGACCTCTTGCACGGCGATGGGCGGCTCGCGCAGATAGTCGGCCACGTCCTTGATCACCTCGGGCGACACCCAGCCGTGCTCCTCCTGGGCGATCGCCAATGCCGCCATGATCGCGGATTGCTTCTGGTTGTCGGGGAACTTGGTCAGCTCCCTGTCGATTCGTTTATAGGCTTGTTCGGAAAGCAGCATAGTTTGAATCCGGTTTTTACCTTGGCTATCGCGCTTAGCGATCGATTTCGCCAAACACAATATCTTGAGTACCGATAATGGTCACCGCGTCGGCGATCATGTGGCCGCGCGACATCTCATCCAGGGACTGAAGATGCGCGAACCCCGGCGCGCGGATTTTCAGCCGGTAAGGCTTGTTCGCGCCGTCGGACACCATGTAGATGCCGAACTCGCCCTTGGGGTGCTCCACCGCGGCATAGGTTTCGCCGGCCGGCACGTGAAAGCCTTCGGAAAAGAGCTTGAAGTGGTGAATTAGCTCTTCCATTCCGCTCTTCATGCTTTCGCGCCTGGGCGGCGCCACCTTGTAGCCGTCCACGATCACCGGACCGGGATTGTTGCGCAGCCACTGCACGCATTGGCCGATGATGCGGTTGCTTTCGCGCATTTCGGCGATCCGCACCAGATATCGGTCATAGCAGTCGCCGTTGACGCCGACCGGAATGTCGAAATCGAGACGGTCGTAGACTTCGTAAGGCTGGGTCCTGCGCAGATCCCACTCCACGCCGGAACCGCGCAGCATGGGGCCGGTGAAGCCCAGGGCCTTGGCGCGTTCCGGACTGACCACGCCCACGCCCACCAGGCGCTGCTTCCAAATGCGGTTGTCCGTCAGCAAGGTCTCGTATTCATCCACGCAGGCGGGGAAGCGGTTGACGAAGTCCTCGATGAAATCCAGCAGCGACCCCGAGCGCGCCTCGTTCATGGCACGCAGCTCTTTTTCGCCGCGATACTTGCTGGCTTCACCGTACTGGGGCATAGTGGCCGGCAAATCGCGGTATACGCCGCCGGGCCGGTAGTAGGCGGCGTGCATGCGCGCGCCCGATACCGCTTCGTAGCAATCCATCAGGTCCTCGCGCTCGCGGAACGCATACAGGAACACCGCCATCGCCCCCACGTCCAAGGCATGCGAGCCGAGTGACATCAGGTGGTTGAGCAGGCGCGTGATCTCGTCGAACATGACGCGGATGTACTGGGCGCGCAAGGGCACTTCGATACCCAGCAGTTTCTCGACCGCCATCACGTAGGCGTGCTCGTTGCACATCATCGACACGTAGTCGAGACGATCCATATAGGGCAGCGCCTGCAGGTAAGTCCTGTGCTCGGCCAGCTTTTCCGTGGCGCGATGCAGCAGTCCGATGTGCGGATCGGCGCGCTGGATGACTTCGCCGTCCAATTCGAGCACCAGGCGCAGCACGCCGTGGGCGGCGGGATGCTGCGGCCCGAAGTTCAATGTGTAGTTCTTGATTTCTGCCATGATCTATCGCCCTGCTCCGTAACCTTCTTCACGCACGACGCGCGGCGTAACCTCGCGCGGCTCGATCGTGACCGGCTGATATACGACCCGCTGCTGCTCCACGTCGTAGCGCATTTCGACGTTCCCTGAGACGGGGAAATCTTTTCTGAAGGGGTGGCCGATAAAGCCGTAATCCGTCAGAATGCGGCGCAAGTCGGGATGCCCTTCGAAGACAATGCCGAACAGATCGAAGGCTTCACGCTCGAACCAGTTCACCGCCGGCCAGACGTCCACCAGCGAGTCCACCACGGGAAAGTCGTCGTTGCCCAGATAGGTACGCACCCGCAGGCGCCAGTTGTGCTTGACCGACAACAAATGCGCCACCACGGCGAAACGCTGCGGATGGGGATTGGCCGTGGCGGGCAAGGTTGGCGCGCCCCAAGCCGAATAATCGACTCCGCACAAATCGATACAGGTCTCGAAACCCAAATCGGCATCGTCGCGCAAGCGCGCACAGATCAAGGCCCATTCTTCTGCCGGAATGACGAGCGTCAGCTCGTCCAATGCAAGCGCGAGAGCGGCATCACCGCCAAGCGCGGCCTGCAATCGGTTTTGTAGCGTTTCTAACCGAGTCATAGTACTAGCAATCCAACGTAAGTAGCTGCCGAGACCGCCCTAGCGGGCGATCGTATTGGTCAGTCGAATCTTGTTCTGCATCTGCAGCAAGCCGTAGACGAGCGCCTCGGCGGTGGGAGGACAGCCCGGCACATACACGTCCACGGGCACGATGCGATCGCAGCCGCGCACCACCGAATAGGAATAGTGGTAGTAGCCGCCCCCGTTGGCACAGGATCCCATCGAAACCACCCAGCGCGGCTCGGGCATCTGGTCATAGACCTTGCGCAGAGCGGGCGCCATCTTGTTGCACAGCGTGCCGGCCACGATCATCAGATCGGATTGCCGCGGACTGGGACGGAAAATGATGCCGAACTGATCCAGGTCGTAACGCGCGGCGCCGGCATGCATCATTTCCACCGCGCAACAGGCCAGGCCGAACGTCATGGGCCACAAGGACCCCGTCTTGGCCCAATTCAGAAATTTATCCGCGCTGGTGGTGATGAAGCCTTCTTTCATAATGCCGTCAATCGCCATAAAACACCTCTTTACCCGTACAGCAGTAGGTCTGGCGACCGCCAGACGAAAAATTGTCGTTCACGCCGTCGGCCCGCGCCGACCACGACGGATCATTCCCAGTCGAGCGCGCCTTTCTTCCATTCGTAGAGAAAGCCCACCGTCAGTACGGCCAGGAAAACGAGCACGGTCCAGAACCCGACCATTCCCACGACGCCGTTGGCCATGGCCCAGGGGAACAAAAATGCGATTTCCAGATCGAACATGATGAAGAGTATCGCCACCAGGTAGTAGCGCACGTCGAACTTCATGCGCGAATCGCTGAACGCCTCGAAACCGCATTCGTACGCCGAAAGCTTTTCATCGTAGGGGCGATGGGGCCCGAGCAAGCGCCCGACTGTCAATAGCGCAAAACCGATGACGGTTGCAACGATGATAAACAGCAGGACAGGAAAGTACTCTTGCAGGTTCATGCAAAGCATCCATTTGCGGTAATTAAACTCATGGATTGTAGCATTTTACGAAGCCTGTTCGTGTTAACCCTTACTCATGCGCTCAGGTATTACAACAAAGAAAACAAAGAACCCGAAGCGCCGATGCTTCCTTGAATGGCAAAGCGCGCGCGCACGAAAAAGCCACCTCGGAAGGTGGCTTTTTCGTGTGTTCTTTTTGCGGCCCGGCAAAGCCGGACCGCCTCGGCGCATAGACGAGCTATGCAGTCCGATTAGAACTGGTGACGCAGACCAACGCCGACCAGGCTGCCCTTGGCGCCGTCGATGTAAACCAGGTTCTTGGCGTAAGAACCGATGGCGTACACGTTGGTGCGCTTGGACAAGTCGTAGGTGTAGCCCAAGCTGTAGACTTGTTGCTTCTTGGCGCCGACGTCCTTGAAATCACCCGTGGGCGAAGACATCTGCCAGGAAGCCAGGATCTTGCCGGGACCGATAGGAGCAGTCAAACCAACCAGGTAGTTGTTGGCTTTCAGGCCGTCAGCATACTGGTAGCCGGGGATATCGATCAGACCGCCGGCTTGGCCGACGTTGCCGGTAGCCAGTTCGAAGAAGCCGTTGCGGGTTTGACCGAAGCCCAAGGACAGCTTGGCGACTTCGAAGTCATACGCGCCACCGACGTTCCATGCACGGACGCGGCCGGTGTCGCCGCCGGCAACCACGTTGGGGGCCTTGTTCAGCTGGTCATAGGTACCGACCAAGCTGATGGGACCGTTCACGTAACGCAAACCAGTCGTGATGGCGGGCGTGTTGCGGTCTTCTTGGCCGCTGATCTTCCAGTGCTGGGAAGTCGCGTTCACGTTGAAGCTGTAGCCGACGCCGAACTGGAAGCCCGAGAAGTTGGGCGTTTGATACATGATCATGTTGTCGTAGCGAACGGTGTTGGCCGAGCTGAACGACGAACCAGCGCCGGCTTGGCCGAAGCCCGTGCCGAACGGGTCCAGAGGACCGAAGTACTTGGAAGCGATATTGGTTTGACGACCGAAGTCCAGTTGACCCCAGGAATCGCCGGCCAGACCCAGAGTGGCTTGACGACCGAACAGGCGGCCGCCTTGAGCGCTCAGACCGTTACCCAGATCGAAACCGCTTTCCAGCGTGAAAACAGCGCGCAGGCCATCGCCCAGGTCTTCCGTGCCACGCAGGCCCCAGCGGTTGCCGGATTGAATGCCGTTGATCAAGCCGGTTTTCGTGGCCTTGGCGTCATCCAGCTTGACGCGTTGGTAACCAACACCAGCGTCCAGAATACCGTACAGGGTGACCGAAGTGTCTGCTTGAGCAACGCCGACGAAGCCGACAGTTAGAGCAGCAGCGAGCAGAGTCTTTTTCATGTAAGAAATCTCCGTAGATTTGAGTAACGAGAGCAGCGACTACTTTGTACCGATGTGCTGCTGCTCTTTCTAACTCCGCGATGGGAAGTTGGTGCTATTGCATCAAAATTCGGGCTGGCTGGCTATTACCGTGTCGCCAAATGTGTTGTTTTCCTTCCCATCTGTTGGTCGATCGCAACAAACCGGCCGAAAAACAATTGAAAAGGCAGTGTTTACCCTTGGTTTTGAACCGCCTCCTTTCAAACGGGACCTCGGCTCGGAAGATTTTGATCAATTTCTCAACTAAACGCCGTAATAGACTGTTTTAAAAAGGTGTTTTTCATCAAGAAAAATAAGCGCAGTCTATGCTTTTCCCACCTGCCTAGCGGGCCGCCGAATCGGATTCCATCAAACCGGTCAGGCCTTCGACCCGCACATCGTGCAGCCCCAGGGCCAAAGCGATGCGCTCGATGAGGCGCGTTTGCGCCACCAGGCTGTCGATGGCGGTTTGAATCAGAGCGTTGCCTTCGGCATTGCCCTTGGCGATCATCTGATCATAAGTTTCGATGGTCTCGGCGCGCTGCTTGATCGCAAGCAGCGCCTGGTAAGCACACTCCATGCCCTGCTGCATCTCCTGGTCCAGCCGGGCATCGCGCGCCCTGACCAAGTCGGATAGGCTGGGGCCGGATACCACGCTGCCGTCCAAACGCGTATATCGGCCGTTATACGCATTCATCATGCCCAATTGACTATAGTAATGCGCATCATGCGCATTGCCGGAGAACTCGTCCTGGTCTCGCTCTGCGTCATGCCACGTCAGCCCAAGCTTCGCGCGCTCTTGCGCCAGCTCGCCATAGGACAGGCTGCCCAGCCCGGTCAGCATGGTGCTCAGCCCCGTCTCGGGATCGCGCGCGAGCTCATGCCTGGCCTGGCCTTCTTCCTGCCAGTTCACCACGATTCCTTCCAAGTTGCAAAGCAACAACTGGCTGAGGACTTTGAGATAGTCGCGACGGCGCGCGCATTGCCCGCCCGTGCAATGTTCGAGATCGAAATCCGTATAGAGTCGAGTACCGGCGTGCCGTTCCCCGGAGGAGCCGACACGGTCCGCGGGATCCGGGCCGATGCCGCTATCCTGCCCCCAGAGAAGGAATTCGATGGCGTTAAAGCCGACGAGCGCATCGGCGGCGTCGCCGCCGGCCTCGCGCAGCACTTCGTTCAACAAATCCGCGCTGACGGAGCCGGCGTCCACGATCCTGCCGCCCACGTTCAACTGTTTGCCGGCGATGGCGTTCGACACATCGTAGTCCTTGTCATCCGGCTGCAGCGCGCCATAACCCGAAGCGTCCGCATAATCGATCATTGCCTCGTCCGGCGGCCAGGCGTGGATGCGCCCTTCCCGGCTGTCGGCGACCTTGTCGCCGGAGAGGAACACTTCAGCCTGCTGATAAGGTATTCGGGCCTGGATCCAGGCGGCGCGCGCATCTTTCAACGTTTGTTCGCCGGGGGCCGCCAGCAAGGCGTCGATCACGGCGTCGAGCCGCTGCGCCGCCGTCAGGGCGTCCTGGAACCCGGCCAAGCCGATGTCAGCATACGTTCCTACAACCTCCTCGGACAGGGCCGCAGCGCGCGCCATCCCTGTTTCCGCCAGCAACAACACGATTGAAAGTATTATTTTTCGCACTGCCACATTCCCGGAAAAATGCCCTGCTCCAGGTACGCTCAGCCAGGCTGCGCGCCTTCGTCATAGCGTTGAAATCGGGGGATTGTAATCGACAGCCACCATCCTGGACAGGCGCACGGGGCGCGCGTGGAATGGCCCGCGCATTCCGCGCGCCTCGCCGGCGCGCCGGCCGCGGCATTCGGCCGAAAAGCGCCGGCCCGGACTCATATGCCGACGTCTTCGGCCGTGGCGCCATCGATCGCCTGCTGGACGACCTCGCGCGTCAATTCCGACGACAGCATTTCCAGGAAGACATACACGTAATCGCGCAGGAAAATGCCGTTCTTGACGGCGACACGCGTCACGTGGCGGCCGAACAAATGGCCGACCGGCAAGCCCACCAGACCTTCGTCCCTGCGCGGGTCGAACGCCATGCCCGCAATAATGCCGATGCCCAGGCCTACTCCCACGTAGGTTTTGATGACGTCGGCATCGATGGCCTCGAGCACGATGTCGGGCTGGATGTTGCCGCCGGCGAACGCCGCATCGATGCTGCGGCGGCCGGAAAACGCATGGTCATACGTTACGATCGGATAGCGAGCCAGCTGCTCCAGCGAAATATTCCTGGCCTGGCTCGACTTCAGGTCGGCCAGGGGATGATCGGGGCGCACCACGATGGTGTGCTCCCAGGAGTAGACGGGCAACGCCGCCAGGCCGGGCGTTTGCGCCAGGGTTTCCGTCGCCAGCGCCATATCCGCCTGTTCATGCAGCACCATCTGCGCCAGATGGGGCGGGCTGCCTTCGGCCAGGGACACCCGCACTTTGGGGAAACGGTCGCGAAAGGCGGGGATGACCTTGGGCAGGATGTAGCGCGCCTGCGCATGGGTGCATGCGATGACCAGGCCGCCCTCGTCGCGCCGCGCGAACTCGTCGCTGACTTTTTTCAAGTTGTCGATTTCGCGCATGATGCGGTCGATGACTTGCGCGATGGATGCGCCGGGCTTGGTCAACCCCTTGATGCGCTTGCCATGGCGCTCGAACACCTTGACCCCCAACTCGTCTTCGAACTCGATGATCGCCTTGGACACGCCCGGCTGCGACGTATAAAGCGCGCGCGCCGCCTCGGTCAGGTTGAAATTGCGCCGTATCGTTTCACGCACGAAGCGAAACTGCTGGAGATTCATATAAGGAGCCCTAGGTTTTAGAGCTATTATATGGAATATAGAAATTAGTTAATATAATTTTCAGTTATAAGTTTACGCTTATCGGGACAGTTCAAGCGGCCGCGGCCCGGGACGTGTCCTTCGGTGGTTTCGGCGCGCGAACCCGCAACTTTCGCCACATCATGAAAGCCATCAGCGCCGCGAAAACGCCGTGCACCAGCCAGACGCCCAGGCTGAAACTGAGCGAGCCGTTGCCTATCCAGCCCCGGGACAAGTTGATCAGATTCATATAGAGCAACCCCACCAGGCCGGCGATCAGGATGTCGCCCGACCGGCCCAATCGAGGATTGACGGCCCCCAGCGGAATGGCGAGCAGGGCCAGGTTCAGGGCCGCCAGCGGCAGGGCGAACCGCCACATGATCTGCGATCGCGCCTCGTCCGTATCGTCCAGGAAAAGCTGCTCGGTGGGCCTGGCCTTGATCTGGCTTTCAGCGTATTCACGCAAGAGGCCGGGCGAGGAGGCATCGCTCTTGCTCTCCAGCCGGAAACCGTAGCGCTCGAAGTCGAACAGCCTGAAATCGGGCTTGCCCGGCTGCAGGTCATAGCGATGGCCCGCGGCCAGGACCAGGAAACGGTCGCCGTTGCCCGCCGTCTCGATGCGCGCGTTGTCCGCGGTGACGACGCTCAGCCAATCCTGTTCCACAACGCGGGCGACGACACGCCCCATTTCATCGCCTTCGCGCTCGGGCTCTTCGGCGAAAAACACGCGGGCGCCGTTTTCCGTCTCGATGAATTGACCGGTGGACACCTTGGACAGGTCGGAGCGCTGTTCGTAACGCTGGCGGTATTCGGCGATCTGGCGGTACGCCCAGGGCGAGGCGAACAACGTCAGCAAGGCGATCAGGACCGCGACCGGCACGGCGCAGCGCAGGACGGGCCCCATCCAGTCTTTCAGCGAAAGGCCGCTGGCGAACCAGACGACCATCTCGGATTCGCGAAAATTGCGCGTGACGGTTGTCAAAACCGCGATGAACAACGAGACGGAAAGAATGACCGGCAAGGCGGTGATGCTGGAAAACGCGGCCAGCCCGAACACCACGTCCGCCCCGATCGAACCGTTGGCGGCTTCGCCCAGCAGTCTCACCAGCAGCACGCTGAGCCAGACAATCAGCAAAGTCGAGAAAACGACCCCGGCATGGCCCAGGATTTCAGAGACTACGGAACGCTTGAATAGTGACATGGACGAATTTGCGGGATAATTGCCAGTATCCGATGGACACTTTTTTGGGAACTTGAATGGAATTTAGCACACAGAGCTCGGCTTCCTTGCATCAAATCAAGACGGCGGCCCTGGCGGTCGCCGTCTTCGCCGACGGCAAACTCGGCGAGGCGGCCGACGTCATCGACCGCGCCAGCCAAGGCGCAATCCGATCCGTCCTGAAATCCGAATACAAAGCGAAGCCCGGAACCCACCTGGTCTTGCGCAACCTGCCCGGCGTTTGCGCCGAGCGCGTCATTCTAATCGGTCTTGGCAAGCAAGACAGCTATGACGCGGCCGCCCATGCGGCGGGCGAGCTGGTTTTTGCAAACTATTGCGTTTCGGCGGGCCTGACGGAAGGCGTGTCGACGCTGGCCGGCATCGACGTGGCGGGATCGACGCTGCACGCCCGGGCTCGCAACGCGGCCATCGCTGCCGGCCGCGCCGGCTACCGCTATAACGCGACACTGAGCTCGTCCAAGAGCGACAAGCCCGTTGCTTTGAAGAAAATGGCCGTCTGGACGCCCCGCGCCAAAGCCGCGGGCGCGCAGAAGGGCCTGCGCGAAGGCGCCGCCATCGCCGACGGCATGGCGCTGACCCGCCTGCTCGGCGACCTGCCCCCCAATGTGTGCACGCCGACCTACCTGGGAGCGACGGCCAAAAAGCTCGCCAAGGAATACAAGACGCTGAAAGCCCAGGTGCTCGATCAAAAGCAGATCGCCGCCTTGAAAATGGGTTCATTCCTGTCGGTTGCGCGCGGCTCATACGAGCCGCCCGCGTTCATCGTCCTGAAACACACGCCGTCGGCAAGCCGCTCCGGCGGCGTCCGGTCCAAGAAAGCGCCCATCGTGCTGGTCGGCAAGGGGATCACTTTCGACGCGGGCGGCATTTCGCTCAAGCCCGCCGCCAACATGGATGAAATGAAGTACGACATGTGCGGCGCCGCCAGCGTGCTGGGCACCATGCGAGCGGTCGCGCAGCTGGATCTGGACCGCGAAGTCATCGGACTCGTCGCCTCGTGCGAAAACCTGCCCAGCGGCCGCGCCAACAAGCCGGGCGACGTCGTGACCAGCATGTCGGGACAAACGATCGAAATCCTCAATACGGATGCCGAAGGCCGCCTGGTGCTGTGCGACGCCCTGACCTACGCGGAGCGCTTCAAGCCGGCCGCCGTCATCGACATCGCCACGCTGACCGGCGCCTGCGTGGTGGCGCTGGGCCACGTCAATACCGGGCTTTTCAGTACCGACGATACGCTGGCCGACGCGCTGCTCAAGGCGGGCCGCGACGCGAACGATACCGCCTGGCGCATGCCCCTGGACGAAGCCTACCAGGAACAACTGCGCTCGAACTTCGCCGACATCGCCAACATCGGCGGCCCACCGGCCGGTGCGGTCACGGCGGCCTGCTTCCTGTCGCGTTTCACCAAGCAGTATTCCTGGGCTCACCTGGATATCGCGGGCACCGCGTGGCGCAGCGGCAAGGACAAAGGCGCATCGGGCCGCCCCGTTCCCTTGCTGGTGCAGTACCTGATCGACCAGGCGACCTGATGCCGCGGGAATAGGAAAGATGGCTCGCGTGGATTTTGCCTTCGGCGCGCCGGACAGGCTGCAAATGGCGTGCGAAGTCGCGCACAAGCATTACCTGGCGGGCCGGCGCATACTGGTCTATAGCCAGGATGCGCGCCGGCTTTCGCAGTTCGACGGCATGCTCTGGAGTGTCGAACCCACGTCGTTCGTGCCGCACGTCAGGGCGGACGACCCTCTTGCCGCCGCCACGCCCATCTGGCTGGTCGACGCCTCCCCGGCCGCCTGGCGGGAAAAACAGGCGGGCGCCGATGTCTGGCTGCTCAATCTCGACGACGCCTGCCCGCCCAACGCCCACGCCTTCGAGCGCATCCTGGAAATCGTGTCGGACGACGACGCCGACAAGCAAAAGGCGCGGCAGCGGTGGCGCCAATACCAGGCGGACGGCCATGCCTTGCGCGCCCACCAAGTGGGAAAAGCGCAATGAAAAACGCTGGGAAATCCCGTTCTAGCCCCTTGCTAATTCAGGTAGTTGTAAGTTAATCTAGGCTTATTCGCGGGTCCGTGGCAAACCGCCTCCTCGATCCGCTTCGTTGACCGATCACGGGTATCATCCGTGATCTTGCTTCACTAAAGGAAGGAACCGACCATGAATGACTTTCGTCAACCTATCACGGGCCAGGGCTACGCGGGCACGTCTGCGCTGGTACGCAACCGTGTGCTGCGCAACACCTATTGGTTGCTCGCGCTGTCGTTGATTCCAACCGTGCTCGGCGCGCTCGTCGGCCTCACCACCGGCATCAATCAGCTCATGGGCGCAAGCCCGCTGGTCAGCACCGTCGTGTTCCTGGCCGGCGCCTTCGGCATGATGTACTTCATCGAACGCAACAAGAACAGCTCGGTGGGCGTCGCCCTGCTGCTGGCGTTCACGTTCTTCATGGGCATCATGCTGTCGCGGCTGCTCGGCCACGTACTGGGCCTGGCAAACGGCTCCAGCATCATCATGATGGCGTTCGGCGGCACGGCCGTCGTCTTCGGCGTCATGGCCAGCGTCGCCAGCACGTCCAAGCGCGACTTCACCACGATGCACAAGTTCCTGATCATGGGGGTCGTGCTCCTGATCATCGCGGCGGTGGCCAATATCTTCCTGCAGTTGCCCGCGCTGATGCTGACGATTTCCGTAATGGCCATCGGCATCTTCTCGGCCTTGCTGCTGGTGGACCTGCAGCGCATCGTCAACGGCGGCGAAACCAATTACGTCACCGCGACGCTGGCCGTTTACTTGGACGTCTACAACATCTTCGCCAACCTGCTGATGCTGCTGGGCTTCTTCGGCGATCGCGAATAAGCGTCTCCCAGACCAACGACATCCCCAGTCGATGGGCTGGTCCCGGACGTTCCGGCCGGGTTCATCGCTGGGAATTTTTTTGCGCGAAAGAATCTTCACAGCGGGCAATCCGCTTTTCATCGTCCCGCGGCTTCGCGCTGAAGCAGTTCACGCTTGCGCTCCACGCCCCAGCGGTAGCCGGCCAAGCCGCCGTCGCGCCGAACGACACGGTGGCATGGGATGGCGACCGCGATGAGGTTCGCTGCGCACGCCTGCGCAACGGCACGCACGGACTTGGGCGCGCCGATGCGCGCCGCAATGTCGGTATAACTGGCTGTCGCACCGGGCGGTATCTCGCGCAGCGCCTGCCAAACACGCTCCTGAAAGGCGGTACCCCGCACGTCCAGGGGCAGATTCAATCCCACCGACGGCGCTTCGACGTAGCCCACGACCTGAGCCACCAATTGCTCGAACTCCGGATCGCCGCCCACGAATCGCGCCTTGGTGAAGCGATCCTGCACGTCGCGCGCCAGCGCATCGGGATCGTCACCCAGCAGAATGGCGCAGATGCCCTGCCGGCTTTGGGCGACGAGGATGGCGCCCAGCGCGCATTGGCCGACCGCGAAGCGTATCTCCTCTCCGGCTCCGCCATCCCGGTAATCGCGCGCCCGCATGCCCAGCAAGGCGGTCGATGCTTCGTAGAAACGGCTGTTGGAATTGAATCCGGCCTCATACATCGCCTGAGTCACTGAAACATGCGGCGCGCTCAACGCCTTGCGCAACCTGCCTGCGCGATGGGCGCGGGCATAGCCTTTGGGCGTCAAGCCCGTTTCCGCCTTGAACATGCGATGGAAATGATAAGGACTCACGCCCAGCCCGGCGGCCAGCGTTTCCAGATCGGGCGGCGCCTGGGCCGCCTCGATCACCCGGCAAGCCCGGGCCACCAGCGCCGCCCGCTGGGCGCTCGCGCTGGTCCGGTCGCCGCTCGCCCGCCTGCTGGGCCGATAGCCCGCCGCCTCTGCGTCTTCGGCCGTGCCGAAAAATTCTACGTTCTCGCGCCTGGGCAGACGCGCCGACGAGCTCGGACGGCAATATACGCCCGTGGTGCGTACGGCGTAGACGAAATGGCCGTCCGCCGCCTCGTCGCGCGCCTGGACGGCGCGCCAGCGCGCATCGTCGGTCGCATAGCGTGTCGTAGCAGGCTCTGTCGTGTTCATGGCGAATCCCGTAGTCGAATGCTGAGTGACTGCAGTCTAGGATCTTTTGCGGACATCCGCACTCCGCTCCTTGCGGTCGAATTCCAACCGCGGAAGGGCTCCACAGGATACTACCCGCCGCAGGACTGCGCCCGCGCGGCATAAAAAGCCGAGCCTCGGCGATTCGAGACTCGGCTTGATGCCGCTTACGTCGGCTCTTCTTTTCTCGAAGAGGGCTCGCGTGGGTTCAGAAATGCACGGCCAGGCGCAACATGCCTTGCTGGGTCGTGTAATTCCTGGCAAAGCGCACGTTGTATTCCGCCTTGAGCTCCAGACCTTTCCTGTTCATCAACTCCAGGCCCGTCCTGACGTCACCCGTGACCCTGGGCATGGACGTTTGCAACAGGAATGTATCCGACGAGGGGTCGCCTTGCAGGCCGGTCTTCACCTTCCAGGAATTGTTCGACATCCAGTTGACGCCGACGGAAACATAGGGGCGCAGCGTGTAATCCTTGAAATCGAAGCGTCCGCCCAGCTCCAGGGCCGGCGTCACGGTCAGGTTCCAGCGGTCCGCCGACTTCATCTGCAGATTGAACGCGCCCGCGCCGCTTTCGCTGTATCCGGGCACCTTCTGATACGCCAGATCCAGATCCATCAAGGGCTTCAGATACCAGTTGGATTGCGCATAGGTATATTGCCCGCGCAAACGAGCCGCCACGTGCGTGGATTTCCAGCTGCTGTCCGCCGTGCGCAAGTTCCCGCTGACCGTTATATTGCGTTCGGTGTCGTACGAGCCATGGCCCACGTTCAACGCTCCGGCGAAGAGCCATGGACCGTCCTGCCGTTTCACCACCACGCCGGCGTTGAAGGACTTGCCGTCGGTGCGAACCGGACTATCGGTGCCGCGCAGACGCGAGGTTTCGAACGCCGCCGAGCCGCCGAGTATCCAGTGCTCGTTCAGCGCCTTCTGGCCGCCGATCTGATAGGTCATTCCGTTGGACGAGAAGCCTTGATCCTCGCCGTCATGGGTACGTTTGGTGTGCGCGCCGATGACGCGGCCCCAATAGCAACTGCCTTCACGCATCGAGGCGTCTCCCGACTGGAACTCCGGGCAGCTCATCATCAGGTTGATGAACGCCTGGCTCTTGGCCGGCATCGTCACCGCCGGCGCCTGGTTCAGGTCATTGGCGACCTCGGCCAGCGCGCGGCGATACTCGTCCACTGTTCTCACGTTGGCGAAATGGTCGAAGACGTCCGCGAATTCCGCCAAGGCCGGGTCCGTCGCCTGCTTCCAACGGCCCTGAACATAATTGGCGAGGCTGACCTCGTCGGAGGACAACTGGTCGTTGACGACATCGAAATGCGCATCCACGCTTACGCCCAACGCCTTGTCGCCGTCGCGATGCAGCTTGTAGTCATAGACCAGGGGGTTCTCCGTCTTCAGACCGGAGGCGATGGCCACGGTGTGGTTCGCGCCGTCCACCTCCAGGATCCCGACCCGGCGTTCAGGAAGCTGATAGCGGCCCAGCGTGCGCACCGTGCCGTCCAGCTCGGCGTTGCCGTCCACCGTCAGCTTGCCCGACTTGTTGGCGCGGAAATCGACATTGGGCTCGTACACGCCGCCCGGCGCGCTTGCCGATGCGCCCGGCTGGCGATAGTTCCCCGTCAGCCGAGTCCCGCCATAGGCGCCCGGCCCGCCGGGATTGAACACGCCCTGGTTCTCGAGCAGGCCGGCCTTGCCCAGATCGACCACGGCGCCCGCGTTGAACCTGCCCGAGGCCTGATTGTGCAATGTATTGCCCGGCATGCCGCCCAGCGACACGGAGCCCGAAAGCGTGCCGGCATTGACCACCGACGTGCTTGAAACCGCGCCTTGCGTCAGGATGGCCTTGCCGCTCAAGGCCGAGACGTGCGCGCCGCGATCGATGATGACGTGATTGTCATTGCCATTGGCCAGGATGATCGCCGCGCCATGCTCGCCCGCACCGCCCTGGACGATGCCGTTGGGACCGACATGCACGTCGATGCGCGAACCGCCCGCGCTACCCGTGCTTTGAGCGAAGATGCCGGGCGCATTGTTGCCGTAGGCACGCACCGCGCCGTTCACCGTCACGTCGACCTTGCCTCCTCGCGAACCTGACGCCGCCTGCTTACCCGCGCCGACGCCCTTGGCCGACATGCCGCCGCCGCCTCCCACGCTTTGCGCGAAGATCGCCGCCGCATTTTCGCCAAGCGTCGTGATCTCGCCCGTTGCCGCGACCGTCACCTTGCCGCCCTCGCCCTGAGCGCCCGATACCGCGTCGAATACCATGGGCACTTTGCCGAGGATGAGCACGGCGCTATCCACGCCGACGCCCCCGCCGCCGCCCACGCTCTGCGCCAACACGCCGTATGCGCCGGCGCCCGCCGTCGCGATCTTGCCTTTGGCGTCGACCAGCACTTCGCCGCCGGAGCCGCCCTTGCCGCCGGCGCCGCCCAGCCTCACGTCGAGCTTGTTTTCGCTTTCCGAGGCGCCGCCGACACCACCGCCGCCGCCCACGCTCTGCGCGAACACAGCATGCGCGTTGCGGCCGATCGTGGCGATCTCGCTCGCGGCCAGCTGCCGGACCGTAACCTTATCGCCATTGCCGCCCGCGCCGCCGGCCTGGCCCAAGGCCAAAGAGCCTTGCTGCTTCGCTTCGCTGGCGAGCTTGGATGACGCGGCATAACCGCCGCCGCCGCCGATGCTTTGCGCGAACAGGCCATAAGCGGCTTCGCCTTGCGTGCCTATCTTGCCGCCATGCTCGATCTCGACCTTGCCGCCGTGGCCGGCCGAGCCGCCCGAGCCGCCCGCCGACGCACCCAGCGACAGCTTGACCTGGCCGCCGGCCTGACTGTTCGAGCCTGCTGCGATGCCGCCGCCGCCGCCCACGCTCTGCGCGTGAATGCCGTGCGCCGACATTCCCATCGTCGTGATCGTGCCGGAATCCACAATCGAGATCGCGCCGCCGTGTCCGGCCGCGCCGCCGCTGCCGCCCAGCGCCACGGTGCCCGCGACCTCGCCATGGCCCGAATCCGCCGTGCCCACGGCGCCCTTGCCGCCGCCACCGCCTATGCTTTGCGCAAGAATGGCCGTGGAGCGATCGCCCTGCGTGGCAATGGCCGCCACCTTGGACTGGAGAATCTTGACGTCGCCGCCCGAACCGCTGGCGCCGCCGCTTCCCCCCACGGCCAGATTGAACACGTAAGGCTTGTTCGAGGCCTCTTTCTTCTCGTCGGCTTTTTTCGCGTCGTCTTTCTTGGCTGCTTCCTTGCCGCCCGCGGCGGCGCCGTCCTTGTCCGCGGATTTCGCATCGCCCGCCGATTTCGCGTCGTCCTTCTTTTCCTCTTTCTTGACCGTGGCTTTCGCCGTGCCCAGGCCGCCATTGCCGCCGCCGCCACCGATGCTTTGCGCGCGTACGCCCTCGGCATCGTCGCCATAGGTCAGGATCCTGCCGGCGCCGCTTTGATCCACGGTAACCAGCGCGCCGCTTCCCGCCGCACCGCCGCCACCGCCGATGGACAACGTCCCGGAGAATTTCGTGTTATCGGTTTGTTCGGTCTGTACCGAACTCGCGCCGCCGTCGCCGCCGCCGCCGCCCAC
>CAZKBT010000025.1:0-43479 GCA_964551305.1 uncultured Burkholderiaceae bacterium | reverse complement strand
CTTCGCAAAAACAAGTCTAATGAATGTCGCTGTCCCCCGTTTATGATGTAGAGCCCATCTTCATATTTCCGGCGCAGCGCCATCGCGTCCGTACGTGGCCTTCAACATCGACCATATCTGCTCCGCGGCATCATAAGTCATTCCCCCCCGAACACGATACAGGGACACGGGAATGTTCACCGTCGGCAAATCACCTTTCAATTGCACCAGCGTGCCAGTCTGCAACTCGCGCGCAACCAGGCGCTCCGGCAGCCAAGCCATGCCCATGCCCGCCAGCGCCATCTCTTTGATCGCCGCGATGAAACCCGACTCTTGAACGATCTGCACTTTGTAGCGATCCATCAACGGCGGAAGGCAGCGTTTGTACAGGATGGATCCCATGAAGCTCTGCGCGGGGTAGCCGAGCAGTTTGAGGGTGCGGCGCGCGTGCAGTCCGTGCACCGGCGTCCCCGATGCCGTGGCGATGCTGACCGCGATCAGCCGCTCGTGCCCCAGTTCCAGGCGCTCGGTATGGGGCAAGGAAGTCTGCAACGACACGTCATCTTCCACGCATAGCAGCATTTGCGTTTCGCCCGAAGCGAAGCGAGCGATGCTTTGGCCCCGATCCTGCGAATCTACGCCCAGTTCCACGTCCGGGGTATGGCGTTGCGTCAATCGCAACAGCTCGGGCAGCCAGGTAATAGCCAGGGTGTATTGGACCGAAATCAACACCCGGCGCAAGCCGTGTTGTTCGGCCTGAATGCGGTTGCGCAATTCAGTGGCCTGCATCAGCAATGCGCGAAACTCATGCTTGTAGCGCTCCCCCACCGGGGTCAACCGCAAGTTCAGGCTGCCTCGGTCGACAAGCTGGACGCCCAGCCAATCCTCCAGCATCTGAATCCGGCGCGAGAATGCCGGTTGCGTGACATTGCGCATGGCGGCCGCACGCGAGAAAGAACCTGCTTGCTGCAACGCCAGGAAGTCTTCCAGCCAGATAAATTTCATATGCGAAGAGTCATGCAAAAAAGACATGTGAGCCAGAAAATATAGCATTGGACAGAAAAACCCATCCCCGGTACCGTTGCTCTTGCTGATCTTTACGCTACTCGAAACTTATGCATCTTGCCGCTTATCCGCGTGTCCGCCTGGGACATTTTCCCACGCCTCTGGAACCGTTGCCCAATCTGTCTCGCTATCTGGGCGGCCCCAACCTGTACATCAAACGGGACGACTGTACCGGGCTGGCGACGGGCGGCAATAAAACCCGCAAGCTCGAGTTCCTGCTAGCCGATGCATTTGCCAACAGCGCCGATACGCTCATTACGCAAGGCGCGGTGCAGTCCAACCACGTGCGTCAGACCATCGCGGCTGCCGCACGGTGCGGACTGCAATGCAAGGTACTCCTCGAAGAGCGCCTGCCTGAACCGGACCGCGATTACGCAAGCTCCGGCAACGTCATGCTCGACGAGCTGATGGGAGGCGAGATCGTAGCCCGCTTGCCGGCGGGCACCGACATGCAGGCCGCCATGCAGGCCTTGTCGGAAGAACTGCGCGCGGGTGGAGACAAGCCTTACGTAAT
This sequence comes from uncultured Burkholderiaceae bacterium, assembly GCA_964551305.1. Lineage (GTDB taxonomy): Bacteria > Pseudomonadota > Gammaproteobacteria > Burkholderiales > Burkholderiaceae_B > JBAZDC01. The sequence goes on along the minus strand of CAZKBT010000025.1, from coordinate 41,921 downwards.
ACCGGGCGGCGGCTCGAACCCGGTAGGCGCGCTGGGCTACGTCGCGTGCGCGCAAGAGATACTGGCCCAGTCGTTCGAGATCGGACTGCGCATCGATCACGTCGTGCACGCCACGGGCAGCGCCGGCACGCAGGCGGGACTGGTAACCGGTCTGGCGGCCGCCCACAGCGGCATTCCGGTGCTGGGCGTCAGCGTTCGGGCTTGCACGCGGCAACAGGAAAGCCGCGTCTGGGAACTGACGCAGGCCACCCTCGACTTTATGAGCCTGCCCCCGGAAACCGTGCCGCGCGACGCGATCGTCGTCGACGACGCGCACGTGGGGGAAGGCTATGGCATGCCCACCGATGAGATGCGAGAAGCGGTTCGGCTGACCGCGGAGCTCGAGGGGATTCTGCTGGATCCCGTGTATTCCGGAAAAGGCATGGCCGGCCTCATCGCCCGGATCCGCGATGGGCACTTCAACGACGAACAAAATGTCGTATTCATCCATACGGGAGGTTCGGCGGCGCTGTTCGCATACCGCTCATCGTTCGATGCCGACGTCGGCGCGAATCGCTGAGCGGCGTCCGGGCCAATATTGATGCATTCAACCGAGAAAAGGGGAACTTTCATGATGGAGAAAAAATTGACAATACACCAGCCGTCGCGCACGCGGCGCACGCTTATAAAGGCCGGCATCGCAGCCGCCGCGCTTGGTGCGCCGATGGTCCGGGCCCAAGCCAGGCAGCGCGTCATCGTGCGCAGCTTGGGCGGCGCCTACGACGAGGCAATGAAACAAGCCATACACGGCCCTTTCACCGAAGCCACGGGCATCGAGGTCGTCCTGCAGACGGCCAGCGCCGGACAAGTCCGCGCCATGGTGCAAGCCGGCCGCGCAATGGATGTGGTGGACATCGGCCTGCCCAGCCTTTATTCATTCGATGCGGACGGGCTGCTGGCGCCATTGAACTACGACGGCATGACCTACACCAACCCCGCGGACATCTACGAGGCGGTGCGCAAGCCCAATTTCACAGGCAATCTCTATTTCGCAACGGTATTGGTCTACAACACCCAGGTCTTCTCCACCGAGAACCACCCCCGCACCTGGGCCGAGTTCTGGGACATCGAAAAATTCCCGGGCTCGCGCACCATCGCCAGCCAATCGGCCGGCTCGGTGCCGTTGGAATTCGCCGTCCTTGCCGCCGGCGGCTCCATGGACAAGATCTATCCGATCGACATCGAGCATGCTTTCGGCTCGCTGAGCAAGGTCAAGCCCGCCGTCGTGAAATGGTGGGAAACGGGCGCGATCTCGGCACAGTTGCTGGAACGCAAAGAAGCCGTGCTGGGCGCTATCTGGAGCGGCCGCGCGCAAGACCTCATCGACAAGGGCGCGCCGCTGGCTATCGAATGGAACCAGGCCCGTCGCGAAGTACAGGGATTCGCCGTGCTCAAGGGCGCGCCCAACGCCGAGAACGCCCAAAAGTACGTGGATTTCGCCATGCAACCGAAAGTGCAGGCCGAGATCGCCAAGTACATCGCATACGGCCCGACGAACCGGGAGGCCATGCAATACGTCGCAAAGGAAAATGCGCAAAAATTGCCGAGCGAGCCCGAGCACTACCGCAACTCCTTCGACATGGATTATGCCTGGTGGCTGGAGAACCTCTCCGCGGTTGGACGGCGGTGGCAATCCTGGGTGCTGGGTTGATCGGAGCGACGTAGATCATGCAAGAAGTCCAATCATCGGATCGCCCCGCCTCGGCCGGCGCGGCGACGGCGCGCGCGCCCATCGGCGCGGGCCTGTCGTTGAGTCAAGTCAACAAATACTACGGCAAATCCGCCGCCGTGCAGGACGTAAGCCTGGACATCGAGCCTGGCGAATTCGTTACGCTCCTTGGGGCGAGCGGCTCCGGCAAAACCACCACCCTGATGATGATCGCGGGCTTCACCGATCCCTCGTCAGGCGAAATCCGGATCGACGGCAAGTCCGTCAACGGACTGCCCGCGTCGCGCCGCAACCTCGGCGTCGTTTTCCAGAACTATTCGCTGTTTCCGCACTTGACCGTGCGACAGAACATCGCCTTCCCGCTGGAGATGCGCAAGATCGGCCGAGCCGAGCGCGAACGGCTGGTGCGCGACGCGCTGGACATGGTGCACTTGCCGGACAAAGGCGACAGTTATCCTCGTCAGTTATCAGGAGGACAACAACAGCGCGTCGCCCTGGCCCGCGCCCTGGTCTTCGGCCCACGCGTCCTGCTCATGGACGAGCCGCTGGGGGCGCTCGACAAAAAACTGCGCGAGCACATGCAGATGGAGATCAAGCGCATCCATAACGAACTGGGCGCGACAGTCGTGTACGTTACCCACGACCAGGAAGAAGCGCTGACCATGTCGAACCGCATCGCCGTCATGCAGGGCGGGCGCATCGTGCAAATCGGCCGGCCGGCCGACCTGTACGAACGGCCGGCGAACCGCTGGGTCGCCGACTTCATCGGACAATCCAACTTCGTGGAAACCCGCGTGCTGTCCCGCCCGGATGACAATGCTCCGACCACGGTCGGCCTTCCCGACGGATCGACCGCCACGGTGCGCGGCGCGCCAACTCTGGCATCCGGCGCAGCGGCCACCCTGGTGCTGCGGCCGGAGAAGCTGCGCCTGCGCAACGCGGACGCAAGCCATGCGGGAACCAACCGGCTCGTCGGCGCCGTCCAGGAGGTCGTTTATCTCGGCCACGCCACGCGCAGCCTCGTGCGCCTGCCGGACGGAACGACCATACAAGTCCAAGAAGCCAACCGCACAGGATCCGGCCAGCACGCGCCCGGACAAGCAGTATCCGTGCACTGGGCTTACGAGGACGGCTGGCTTCTGGCCGGCGACGATGGAGCAAGGTCATGACGGCCGGCCTCGCAAGCCCCTCCCAAGGCGGAGCGGGAAGGCCACGGCCATGGGTGCTGCTCGCGCCCGCCTTGCTGTTCCTGCTCGTTTTCTTCATCTACCCCATGGCCGACATGCTGCTGCGCAGCCTGGACGGACAGGGCCAAGGCTACACGCTGGAGCATTACGCGCGCCTGGCCAGCGAACCCGTTTGGCTGAAGATCATCTCCATCACGTTCCAGATCTCGCTGTTGACGACGCTTTGCACGCTGCTGCTAGGCTATCCGCTGGCCTACCTGCTATCGGCCTTGCGGCCTCGGATGGCGGGATTGTTGATGATATTGGTCATCATTCCCTACTTCACCAGCATATTGGTGCGCACTTACGCCTGGATGGTCTTGCTGGGCACGGACGGCATCGTCAATCGGCTGCTCATCGACCTGGGCCTCATCGACAGCCCTCTGGCGCTCATGTACAACCGGTTCGCCGTGCTGCTGGGCATGAGCTATGTGCTGCTGCCGTACATGGTGCTGGCACTCTACAGCGTAATGCGCGGCATAGACAGCTCGCTGCTGCGGGCGGCGCACAGCCTGGGCGCCAGCCGCCTGTCGGCTTTCCTGCGCATCTTCCTGCCGTTGACGTTCCCCGGAATCGCCGCCGGCGGATTGATCGTATTCATCATGAGCCTGGGCTTCTTCGTCACGCCCGCGCTGATGGGCAGCGATCTCGATACGATGATCTCCATGGTCATCCAGCAACAGGTGGAAACTTACTTCGACTGGTCATTCGCCTCGTCGCTGGCCGCCGTGCTGCTGGCATTGACCCTCATCGCCTTCTTCGTGTACGAACGCGTGGTTGGCATGGAACATCTTTTCAGGGCCAAACAATAATGAAAGAACGCATGCCTGGCTGGTTCATCAGGATCGTTAGCGCGCTCGTGCTGGCATTCCTGGTGGTGCCCATACTCATCATCTTTCCCCTGGCACTCAATCCTTCGGACTATCTGTCCTTTCCGCCCGAGGGCCTGTCGTTGCGCTGGTTCGACACGGTACTGTCGGACCCGGGCTGGCTGGCGTCGTTGCGCCTGAGCTTCATCGTCGCCTTGCTGTCCACGATCTGCGCGGTACTGCTTGCCTTGGCTGCGGCGCTGGCATTGGTACGCACGGATTTTCACGGAAAGAAAATCGTGTACGCCGTCATTCTTCTGCCTATGATCGTGCCCAACATCATTACCTCGATCGCGGTGTTTTTCTTCTTTTCCTCGATCAGACTACCTGCCTTCGCGGGCATCGTCCTCGGCCACGTCGCCCTGGCCATTCCTGTCTCGACGATCATCCTGTCGGCAACGCTGCAGGCATTCGACACTCGCTTGGAACTCGCGGCTTGCAGTCTGGGCGCCAGTCGCCTGGTCGCCTTGCGGCGCATCACGCTGCCCTTGATCGCGCCGGGTATCGCCGCCTCCGCGATCTTTTCGTTTCTCAGCTCGTTCGACGAACTGCTGGTCGCCATGTTCCTTTCCTCGCCCGAGCAGCAGACGCTGCCCGTGCGGATATGGAATGCGGTGCAGTTCCAATTGGATCCGTCCATCGCCGCCGTGAGCGCGATGTTGATTCTGTTTTCGGCGGTCGCGCTGGCCGTCGGCAATTTTCTGCAACGCAAGGAGCAAGCATGACCGCAGCATCCATCCCCCCTTTCGACGGCTCTGAATTCGCGCACCGCCTGGCCAGGCTGCGCCAGGTCATGAGAGAACGCTCGGTCGATGCGATGCTGCTGGACGATATCGAGATACTTGCGTACTTCACAGGCTATGAGCGTTCGATCAGCTATTACCGGGCATGCCTGATTCCGCTGGAAGGCGAGCCCGTCATGGTGCTGCGCAGCCTGGATACGGCGCCTTTTCTGGAAGCAGCCTGGTTCAAGGCGCATGTGGGCTATGCGGACGGCGAAGATCCCGTCGCGCTGCTAGCCGCGGAAATCTCCAGGCGCTACGGCTCCCGCGTCAAGCTGGGCCTGGACTTCGGCAGCCACGGCATGACCGTGGACGTCTTTCGCCGACTCCAGAATGCGCTGCCGCAAGCGACCTTTACGGAAATGACGAGCGTACCTTGGGAGCTGCGCCTGATCAAGTCCGAAGCCGAGATCCGGCATATCGAGCAGGCTTGCGTCATCGCCGACACCACGATGCGTGAAATCACCGAGCGCGTGCGGCCGGGCATGAGCGGGCGCGACATGGCCGCTTTTGCCGCCCGCCGCTACATCGAACTGGGCGCGTCGCCCGGACATGTGGGCCCCATCACTTACGGCAAAGGATGGGGATTCCTGCATGGCCATCTGCACGACACGCCCATGCAGGAAGGCGATATCCTGCACCTGGAGCTGGTTCCCCGGTTTCGCGGCTACAGCGCCCGGCTGATGCGCAGCGTCGTCATGGGGCGCCCCACGGCGGCTCAGGAAGACACCGCGCAACGGCTGATCGAGCTGCAGGACCGCCAGATCGCCGCCATGGTCCCCGGCGCCCCGGCACGCCAAGTCGACGCGCTGCTGCGCGACGGCGTGCTCGAAGCCGGCCTGCGAGACAGCTACGACAACATCACGGGCTACACGCTGGGCTATTATTCGCAGCAGCCGATACGATCCAGCGATTTCACCAGGGTATTGGGCCCAGCCTCCGATTGGACGCTGGAAGCCGGCATGGTTTTTCACATGTACACGTCGGCCATGGGCCTGGCGGTCAGCGAAACCGTCCTGGTCGACAAAGCCGGGCCCCGGCGCCTGACCCGGCTCGACCGCAAGCTGTATAGCGTCGAGTAGACCCCGCCCCGCAGCCTGCCCTTTTGGGCCTCGCGTCATAATGCTCACCGCCGGATGTCGAAGTTCGCCTCCAACGTCCGGCAGTGGCAGCCCGCCATCCATTCCCTCTTCCCGTCACGGCGCCGACGGCGCTATACTGCGCGACGCGTCCCCGCAAAGATCCGTTACGTTTTCCCCGGTCCGTCAGCCGGCTTGACTCCCCCGTCCTTTTCGACACACCCTTCCCCATGGCTACCCAGCCCTTTACGCGCCGCCTCAGGTTCGTCATCCGACCCGCCGTTCGTGCGGCTCTGCGGGGAATGGCATCGGTCCTGCTTGCGCTGTCAACACGGACATCGCTGGGCGTCGAGGTCGGCTCGCCCGACCTGGCGCGCTGCGCCGGCATCAAGGACCTGGTCGTCGTGGCGCACCAGGACGACGATCTTCTTTTCATGAATCCGGACATCGCCGCTTCCATACGGGCGGGCGGTTGCGTGCGCGTGGTTTATCTGACGGCGGCCGAACGCAATGCCGGCAACGGCTATATGCTGAGCCGGGAACGCGGCGTGCGGGCAGCCTATTCCCATATGGCCGGGCAGGCCGACATCTGGAGACAGGGTATAGCCGCGATCGGCGCATACCAGATCACGTACTTTACCCTGCTAGGCGATCCGCGCATCCAGCTCTGGCATATGCGACTGAAAGATCCCTGGCTGGGCAAAGGCTGGGGCAGCCTTACTCCCCTGAGCCGGCTCGAGTCCGTTCCAGGGCATTTCGTCGATACCCGCGGCACCCGCGGCGACGTCTACACCCGTCAGGAACTGGTGGCGACCCTCGCGCGGATCATCCAGTCGTATGAGCCCACCACGGTCCGTCACATGGACGACACAGTGGCAATACCGTATTCCGAGCTCTGCTGGCGCTGCGCGGGCCATGACCACCCCGACCATATCGCCAGCGCCAGGCTGACGCGCGAGGCGATGATCCTGATTCCGGGAAACTACGCGCAGATCGGCTACGTCGACTACCCCACCCAGGAACGCGATGCCAACCTGACGCCCGACGAGATCGGCGCGAAGTCGGAAACGTTCCGGTACTACGCCTGGCAAGACCAAAAATATTGCGCCGGCTCTCAGCAGTGCGCGCAACCGACAGGCCCCGCCGCAGCCTGGGTGCAGCGGGAATACTACGTCTCGCGGGACGACACCGCGCCAGCGCTCTTGACCGACGCCGACGGCAATCTGCTTCTGTTCGCATCGGGCGAGGAGAACAATGCCGCGAACCTCTGGGATTCTCAACGAAGCAGCTGGCTGGCGCTGGGAGGGCGCACGCCCGAGCAGATATCCGCATTTTCCTATCCCGATGCCGCGATCGGCGTCATGGCGCGGGATGCGATCGGAAAGATCTGGCTGAACCTGCCGGATGCCCGAGGTTCTTGGGGCGGCTGGAGAACCATCCCGGGCTCGCGGCTCGTTCATGCGCCTGTCGTCAGTCCCGAGACCCCGCTTGCCGCCGTGGCTACGGGAAACGACGGACGCTACTACTGGAGCATGCCTTCCGGCGACGAACGGGCATGGCCGGCGTGGGCAGCGCTGCCCGCCCTGCCGCACGGCCGGACCATGCCGGCCATTGTCGGCAACAGCCGAAGGCTGATGGTATTCGCCGTCGATCGCGAGGGCGGCCTATTCGTGACGTCCCGGCGGGCTGGCGGCAACGGCGGGTGGGCGGCATGGCAAGCGATCGCCGCCCCGCCGACGGATGGCGGCCTCGGCGTCCTATCCGACGGGCGCGGCTTGACGCACGTGTATTTCCGGAACCGGGAAACGGGCCACCTGCTGCATATCGCCCAGCTTCCCCCGCCCAACGGCGTCGGCGATGCCAAACCGCTCTGGTCGGACGCAACCGACCTGGGAATCCGCTACATAGGCAGGCCCGCTCTTGCCCTCAGTGCGCAAGGCGCTACGGTAATCGTTGCGCAAGAGAGCGTAAACGGCGCCCTTTGGCTGCATGAAGCGTCGGAGAACGTCAAACTGGCCGACCACGCCGCGTCGGCGCCCGTCCTGCGCGCCACGCGCGACGGGCTTTACCTTGCCTTTCGTCTTCCCGGGGACGCCCAGACCTACCTGATCATGACGCGGCGCCACGAGAAAAACGCCGGAGACGTGCCATTGCAGGCGGGAGGCAAAGCGGCATGGACCCGCTTCCTGCTTCCGGAAATGCCCGAAGGCGGCGGCTCGTCTTTCGACGTGTTTCACGACACATGGGACGGAACCGTCGCGCTGGCAGGCGGGCCGTATTGAGGGCAAAAGGCTGCCGCGCCGCGTGGATCGCCGTCACGGATAGCGCACAGGCTTGCCGGGCATGTCGGGCAAAGGTATGAATTCCGTCTCGTCCGGCACGGCGGCAAAGCGCTGGTGACGCCAATCGTCTTTCGCCTGCTCTATGCGCTCCACTGAGCTGGAAACGAAATTCCAGCTTAGATGGCGCGGCCCGTCCATGGGCTCGCCCCCCAGAATCATGAGCCGTGCCGGCGCGGCTGCACCGGCACGGACCGTGACACCCTTGCCCGGCTTGAGCACCAGCAGCCGCCCCGCCTCGAACGAGCCTTCCCGGCCCAGATCCAGCATGCCTTGCGTCACGAATATGGCCTGTTCCGGATACTCGGCGGGAATGTCGAGCCTGGCTCCCGGTTCCAGGATCACGTCGACCTGGAAAAGATCGGACAAGACCGGCGCGGGCGATCGCCGCCCGAAGAAGCGGCCGGCAATGATGCGGGCCGTGACGCCTTCGCCCTCCTCCAACGGCAGCGCATTCTTGGAAATATGCCGGAAACCAGGCTCGTCTTCCTCGTGCTCGCGCGGCAGCGCAACCCAGCACTGCAGGCCGAACAACGATGACGCGCGCCGGCGCACGTCGGCCGCGGTGCGTTCCGAATGCACGATGCCTCGTCCCGCGGTCATCCAGTTGACGTCGCCGGGCCGTATGGCTTGCGCGCTGCCGACGCTGTCCCGATGAAAAATCTCGCCGTCGTACAAATACGTCACGGTCGCCAGCCCAATGTGCGGGTGCGGCCGTACATCCAGCCCCTTGCCCGGCGAGAAAACGTGAGGCCCCATCTGATCGAGAAACACATAAGGGCCGACCATGCGCCGCTGCACGGAAGGCAACACCCTCCTGACTTCGAAGTTGTCGCCCAGGTCATGCGTGCGCGGCACCACGACCACGTCGAAAGGACTATCGGGTTGCATGGGATCCGGCATGGCGAGTCTCCTGAAAGTTCAAATTGGCAAGGCGGTCGTGTACTTCACCCGCTTGAGCGCGAAACTGGACGACGAGGTGGCTACGGCGTTATGCACAAGAATACGCTCCATCAATAAACGTTCGTAGCCCCGCACGTCCTCCACGACGATGCGCAGCAAATAATCCCATTCGCCGGACATCGAGTAGCACTCGAGCACCTCTTCGTGGCTTTCGACGAAACGCTCGAACTGCTTGCGCGCCTGGGCGTCGTGCTCTTTCATCCGCACATGGCAGAAAACGTTCAGGCCGCGCCCGACCAGATCGGGATCGACCAGCCTGACTGTCGACCCCAGTATACCCATGGCCTCCATCCTGCGTATGCGCCGCCAGCACGACGCGGGGGAGGCACCCACATGCTCGGCCAGCGCGGCCTGACTGATATCGGCTTGGCGCTGCAGTATGCGCACGATGCCGGAATCGATATTATCCAAATCAGGGTTTTCCATGATTTCCACCAATAATGAAATAAACGTTTCACAACATTGGCATTCTACATAAATATTGAAAGAATCCGTTCATGACCAAGTGATAGCATTTCATCATAGATATCAGCACGATAGAGAGACTCGTCATGGCTCAGGTCGCACTCAAATCCATCACCCGCAATGTTCCGGACCCCACCACAGACTGGGAACAGGTCGCCTACCTGACCTTGCTGTCGCGCGCGCTGGATCACATGGAAGAAACCCGGCTGGTGCCCGAGAAGAAAGTGCTCTATCAGTTCTCGGCCCGCGGTCACGATATGGCGCAGATCCTATTGGGCATGCAACTGACCGGAAAATACGACGCCGCCTGCGGCTATTATCGATCGAGACCGCTGCTGCTGGCGATCGGCGTGGATCCGGTCGAGGCGCTGGGCTCGGCCATGGGACGCGCCGGCGGCTATTCGGACGGCCGCGACATCGGCGTGGTCTTCAACTACCCGAATCCCAATGGCGCCAGCGCCCTGCCCATGTGCGGCGGCGTTGGTACGCAGTACACGCCGACTGCGGGATGGGCCCAGGCACTAAGATATTATGTAGATACATTAGGAAAGGAAGAATACGCCCGCGACATCGCAGTCGTGCTCGGCGGCGACGGCTCGGTCGCATCCAATGGCTTCTGGTCGGCGCTGACGATCGCCACCACGCAACAGCTGCCCATGCTGTTCTATATCGAGGACAACGGCTACGGCATTTCCGTGCCGTCCACGTTCCAGACGCCCGGCGGCGACATTGCAGCCAACCTGGCCAGCTGGAAAGGCCTGACCATTTTCAACGGCGACGGCACGAATCCGGCCGACGCCGCCCGCCTGACCTGTGAAGCCGTGGAATTCGTGCGCAAGCAGCGCAAGCCCGCCATGCTGCGCTTGACGATGCCCCGCCTGGAAGGCCACAGCTTTCAAGATACCCAGGGCTACAAGGACGAAGAGATCATCCGCAAGGAATGGCAGCGCGATCCTTTGCCGAAACTGAAGGATCACCTGGTGCCCTCCTTGCTCTCGGAACACGATTGGCAGGCCTTGACCGAACGGGCCGAAGCCGCCGCGGAAGATGCCCGCGCGCGCGCCGAAGCGCGCGGCATCGCCGATCCGCAAAGCGTATTGCGGCACGTATTCGATGACGGCGAGCTGCAACAAATGGGCGGCCAGTATCGGCACGGCTACACCCGCCCCGCATCGACCGAGCAGGCGCAGGAAAGCGGCCAGCGCATCAACATGGTAACGGCGATACGCAAGACCCTGGATCATGAGCTTTCCATCAACGAGCGCGTCGTGCTGTTCGGCGAAGACATTGGACCCAAGGGCGGCGTGCATGCCGTCACGCTGGGCTTGCAGCAAAAATACGGCGCCGGACGCGTATTCGACACGTCTTTATCCGAAGAAGGAATCATAGGCCGAGCCGTGGGCATGGCCCTGGCCGGGCTGGTGCCGGTGCCGGAAATCCAGTTCCGCAAGTATGCCGAGCCCGCCACCGAACAAATCAACGATTGCGGCACGATCCGCTGGCGCACCAACAACCGTTTCGCCGCCCCCATCGTCGTGCGCGTACCCGGCGGCTACTTCAAGTGTGGCGACCCGTGGCACAGCCAGACCAACGAGGTCGCCTTCGTGCACCAGCCCGGCTGGAAGGTCGCCGTACCCTCCAACGCCGCGGACGCGGTGGGTCTGCTGCGCGCCTCGCTGCGCGGCAACGATCCCGTCATCTTCTTCGAGCACCGCGCCATGCTGGATCACGCATGGGCCCGCAGGCCTTATCCGGGCGATGATTACGTGCTGCCTTTCGGCAAAGCGCAGTTCACCCGCGCAGGCGACCGCATCACCCTCGTCACCTGGGGCGCCATGGTGTACCGCTGCGAGCAGGCCGCGGAAGGCGTCAGCGCCGACGTCATCGACTTGCGCACCCTGATGCCGTGGGATCGCGAAGCCGTCCTGGCGTCGGTGCGCAAGACCCGCCGCTGCCTGATCGTACACGAAGACCTGGGCACAGCGGGCTTCGGCGCCGAGATTGCCGCCGTCGTCGCCGACGAAGCATTCATGGATCTGGACGCCCCCGTGTCGCGCCTGACCATGCCCGACATCCCCAGCCCGCATAATCCCGTACTGCTGGATTGGGCCGTGCCGTCCACAGACCGCATCCGCAAGAAAATACTCGAATTGCTGGAGTTCTGAATCATGGGCGCCATCGTAGACATCACGGTTCCCTTTGAACAAGAAGGCACCAAGGCCACGGTCATCGTCTGGAACAAGCGCATCGGCGATCGTGTCGAACTGGACGAACCGCTGCTGGAGCTGGAGACCGACAAGGTCACGCAGGAAATACCGGCGCCCGCGGCCGGTCGGCTGACCGACATACTGCTGGACACCGGCGCGGATGCGCTGCCCGGCGCCGTGCTCGGGCGCATCGACACGCAGGCCGACGCGGCGCCCACCGATACGCCTGCCGCGCAAAGCGACGACACGCCGACGCGAACGGCTCCCGAAACCGGATTGAAGAACCTCACTCATTATTCGCCGTCGGTGCGTCGCGCCGCGCAGGAATACGATATCGACCCGGCGACCGTGCACGGCACCGGACGCGGCGGCAGGGTCACGCGCGCGGACATGGATGCGGCACGAGAGGCCAGAACGGCACAAGCGGCGCAAGCTCGAATAGAGTCGCATGCGGACGTTCGGTACGAGCCGGCAAAGACCTCCGCGCCGGCCGCATCCACGTCGACCGTATCCACGGCGGCCGCATCCGCTTCGGCATCCGGAAGCGACGGCAGTCCGGCGTCGCAGAAGGTTCCTCATTCGAACATGCGCCTGGCAATCGCCCAGCACATGGCGGCGTCCGTCGCCACGGCGCCGCACGTCACCGCCGTGTTCGAAGCCGACTGGACGGCCATCATGCGCCACCGCGAACGGCACAAGGCCCAGTATGCCGCCGAAAGCATCAGCCTGTCTTATACCGCCTACATCGTCGCAGCCTGCGTGGCCGCGATGCGCGAGGTGCCGGCGGTCAATAGCCGATGGCACGACGACTGCCTAGAGATCTTCGACGACGTCAATATCGGCATCGGCACCGCCCTGGGCGACAAAGGCCTGGTCGTGCCGGTTATCCATAAGGCGCAGGATCTGTCGCTCAAGGGGATCGCACGCAGGCTGCAAGAGATCACGAACGGCGCGCGAAACGGCTCGCTCAGCAGCCGGGACGTCCGGGGCGGCACCTTCACCATCTCCAATCACGGTGTGTCCGGATCGCTGATCGCTTCGCCCATCATCATCAATCAGCCGCAATCGGCCATCCTCGGGGTGGGCAAGCTGGAAAAACGAGCCGTGGTGCGTGAGATCGACGGCATCGACGCCATCCAGATCCGCCCGATGGCCTACGTGTCGCTCACGATAGACCATCGCGCACTGGACGGGCACCAAACCAACGCCTGGCTCACCCGCTTCGTGCAAACACTCGAGCAATGGCCGCAGTAAGCGCGTTGTTGACTATCCGCCCGCGACGCACACATAGCCTCGCCAAAGCGAGGCGAATTGACGCGCAGGTTCGCTTTGAACTACCATTTCACCTTTAGTGCCCGCGCGAAGCACCGTGTAAGGCGGCGCGCGCATTTCATCTGCTGGTTGGGGAGGACGCCATGTCTAAAGACGCCCTCTTCCAATTGGGGATGGGCTCAGTTTTTCTGAAAACCTCCCAAAAGGAAGAACATCTCGGCTATTTGGTCGATCGCCTGAGCACACGCGTAAAAACGTCGTCGCACGCCAGGCTGTCCACGCGCTATCGCTCGTCGAAAGCCGATCGTCCATTGCCGCTCGAGTGCCTGAATGCGCATCAGGTCCGCCCGACCGCGCACCACGTCACCTCCAGGTGCCACCTCCATTCAGGCCGAATGCCGATCTGAGCCCCGGCTCATCACTTTTCCGGGCGGTCCGCGGCTCTCGGGACCATCGTCACACACTTCCTGCGTCACCAGGGTCCAGGCCCTGAATTCCCGTTACGGGAAAGCATGGATGCGCGCGCGGCCCCATTCTCTTTGCATTTCATCACCGGACCTCGCGCATCGGGCGCGCGTCCAGGAACGAGCATGATTCAAACACCGTATTACCTCATCGACAAATCGGCGCTGCTGGAGAATATGCAGAAGATCGATTACGTGCGAAAGCAAAGCGGCGCCAAGGCCTTGCTGGCGCTGAAATGCTTTGCCACGTGGTCGGTTTTCGATCTGATGAGCCAATACATGGACGGCACCACCTCGTCGTCCCTTTACGAGGTGAAGCTGGGGCGTGAAAAATTTCCCGGCGAAACCCATGCCTACAGCGTGGCCTATGCGGATCACGAGATCGACGAGGTCATCGCCAACGCGGACAAAATCATCTTCAATTCGCTTTCGCAATTCGAACGATTCGAATCGCGCGCGAGCGCGCTGCCCCTCGGCCTGCGGCTCAATCCCCGGATCAGTTCCTCGACGTTCGACCTTGCCGACCCGGCCAGGCCGCATAGCCGCCTGGGTGAATGGGATCCGCAACGCATCGCGAGCATCATGGATCGCCTGGACGGCTTCATGATCCACAACAACTGCGAGAACCACAGTTTTGAACGGTTCCAGGCTCTTTTGGGCGAAGTCGAACAGCGCTACGCGCCAGTCCTTGCCAAAGTGAACTGGATCAGCCTGGGTGGGGGCATACACTTCACCGCGCCCGATTATCCGCTCGACGCCTTCTGCGGCTGCTTGCGCGCATTTTCGGAAAAGTACGGCGTGCAGGTCTACCTGGAGCCGGGGGAAGCGGCGATCACCAACAGCACGACGCTGGAAGTCACCGTGCTGGATACGCTGTCCAACGGCAAAGAGCTGGCTATCGTGGACAGCGCCACGGAAGCGCATATGCTGGACCTGCTGATCTACCGCGAAAGCGCCAAGGTCGCGCCCGATGCCGGCTCCTACCGGTATCAGATCTGCGGCAAATCCTGCCTGGCGGGCGATATTTTCGGGGAGTTCGATTTTCCCGAACCTTTACAACCTGGATCCCGTATATCGATACGTGATGCGGGGGGATACACCATGGTCAAGAAAAACTGGTTCAACGGGGTGACCATGCCTTCGATCGCAATCAGGGAAGTGGATGGCCACATCCGGACTGTGCGCGAATTTTCCTTCCACGACTACGTAGCCAGCCTATCCTGATGCGTAGCTCATCCAGCCAATGGAGTCTCAGACCATGAAACGCAATGTGCTGATTATCGGTGCCGGGGGCGTAGCCCATGTCGTAGCCCACAAGTGCGCCCAGAACAACTTGCATTTCGGCGATATACACATCGCCTCGCGCAGCGTGGAAAAATGCCATCGCATTATCGAGTCCGTGCATAGCAAGGGCAGCCTGGCCAAGGCCGGCCTGATCCGCGCCCACAAGCTGGACGCCCTCGACGTGCCTGCCACCGTTTCCTTGATCAAGGAAACGGGCAGCAGCATCGTCATCAACGTCGGCAGCGCATTCCTGAACATGTCCGTGCTGGCCGCGTGCCTGGAAACCGGCGCAGCCTACATCGATACGGCCATCCACGAAGACGCGGCCAAGGTTTGCGAAACGCCGCCCTGGTACGGCAACTATGAGTGGAAGCAGCGCGACATGTGCCGGGAAAAAGGCGTCACGGCCGTCTTGGGCGCGGGCTTCGACCCCGGCGTCGTGAATGCGTACGCGCGCCTGGCCAGCGACGACTACTTCGACAGCATCGATTCGCTGGACATCATCGACATCAATGCCGGCAATCACGGCCGCTATTTCGCCACCAACTTCGATCCGGAAATCAACTTCCGCGAATTCACGTCGACGGTATGGTCATGGCAGGACAGGCAATGGGTCGCCTCCAGCATGTTCGAATACCGCAAAACCTGGCAGTTGCCGGTGGTGGGCAAGCAAACCACCTACATGACGGGGCATGACGAAATCCACTCGCTGGCCTATACCCTGGACATTCCCGACATTCGGTTCTGGATGAGCTTCGGCGATCATTACATCAACGTGTTCACCGTCCTGAAAAACCTGGGCCTGCTGTCCGAACAGCCCGTCAAGACGGCGGAAGGCCTGGAAGTCGTTCCCTTGAAGGTCGTCAAGGCCGTCCTGCCCGACCCCGCCTCCCTGGCGCCCACTTATACAGGCAAGACCTGCATCGGCGACCTGGTGAAAGGCATGCGCAACGGACAACCGCGCGAAGTGTTCATCTACAACGTCAGCGACCACGCCGAAAGCTACCGTGAAATCGGCAGCCAGGCGATCTCGTATACCGCCGGGGTGCCCGCCGTGGCCGCCGCGCTGCTGATCGCCGACGGCACCTGGGACGTGAAAACCATGGCGAATATCGAAGAGCTGCCGCCCAAGCCCTTTCTGGCGCTGCTCGGCAAGATGGGCCTGCCCACCCGCATCCGCGACGAGCACGGAGACCGTCCGTTCACGCTCGACATGGATGAGGACGACTTCGCCGAATCCGTCGCGTACGAGACCGAAGCCGCCGTTCCGGCCGGCGCCGCCAAAGCGCTATAAGCAAGTGCGATAAAGCGGCTGTCGATCGTCGCTTGCCAGCCAAATGAAACACCCCGAAAAACCAGGATGAAATCCGGTTTCTCGGGGTGTCGCATTTGGGCGGCCGATGCAGGCCCGGACCAAGCCGGACCCGGATCGACGTGCCTACGGCATCAGGACGCTTCCGGCGCAGCCTGTGGGCCGCCTTGAGCCTCGATTCCGCCGATGGCCTTCATCGAAAGACGCAGACGACCCTTGTCGTCGGCTTCGATTACCTTGATGCGCACCGACTGGCCGACTTTCAACACGTCGTTGATATTGGCGATGCGATAATTGGCGATCTCGGAGATATGCAACAAGCCATCGCGACCGGGCAGCACCTGGACGATCGCGCCGAAATCCAGCAAGCGCAACACGGGGCCCTCGTATTCCTGGCCGACTTCGACGTCCGCGGTCAATTCCTTGATGCGGCGCTCGGCGTCGCGCGCGCGCTCCAGGTCAGCGCTGGATATCGTGATCGTGCCGTCGTCGCCGATGTCGATCTGCGTACCGGTTTCCTCGGTCAGACCGCGGATGGTTGCGCCGCCCTTGCCGATCACGTCACGGATCTTTTCAGGATTGATCTTCAGCGTGAGCATGCGGGGAGCGAATTCGGACAACTCCGTACGCGAGCCGTCCAGCGCTTCCTTCATCTTGCCGAGTATATGCAGGCGGCCTTCGCGGGCCTGGGCCAGCGCGACCTGCATGATTTCCTTGGTGATGCCCTGGATCTTGATATCCATTTGCAACGCCGTAATGCCTTTTTCGGTGCCCGCGACCTTGAAGTCCATATCGCCCAGGTGATCCTCGTCGCCCAGAATGTCGGTCAAGACGGCAAACTTGCCGCCTTCCTTGATGAGACCCATGGCGACGCCCGCCACGTGATCCTGCATCGGCACGCCGGCATCCATCAGGGCCAGGGAGCCGCCGCAAACGGACGCCATCGAGGACGACCCGTTGGATTCGGTGATTTCGGACACGACGCGTATCGTGTATTGGAAATCCTGCGGCTCGGGCAGCAAGGAAATCAAAGAGCGCTTGGCTAGACGGCCGTGGCCGATTTCGCGGCGCTTGGGCACGCCGAAGCGGCCCGTTTCACCCGTGGCGTACGGAGGCATGTTGTAGTGCAGCATGAAACGGTCGCGATGCTCGCCCATGACCGAATCGATGATCTGCTCGTCCTGCTTGGTGCCCAAGGTGGCCACGACCAGCGCCTGGGTTTCCCCACGGGTGAACAATGCGCTGCCATGCGCGCGGGGCAGCACGCCCAGGCGTATGCTGATGGGACGCACGGTGCGCGTGTCGCGGCCGTCGATGCGCGGCTCGCCGTTCAGGATCTGGCCGCGCACGATCTTGGCTTCGAGTTCGAACAACAGATTCTCGACTTCCACCGTATCGGGAGCGGCTTCGCCCTTGGCTTCGGCATGCTCGGCCAGCTTGGCCTTCACGTTGGCGTACACGTCGCGCAGCTGCTCGGTGCGAGCTTGCTTCTCGCGAACCTTGTAAGCGGCCTCCAGACCTTCCTGGGCGGCGGCCTGCACGGCGCGGGTCAGCGCTTCGTTATTGGGGGCGGCTTCCCACTCCCATTCCGGCT
Organism: uncultured Burkholderiaceae bacterium; assembly: GCA_964551305.1. GTDB lineage: Bacteria > Pseudomonadota > Gammaproteobacteria > Burkholderiales > Burkholderiaceae_B > JBAZDC01. The sequence continues at coordinate 24,357 of CAZKBT010000025.1, read as the reverse complement.
TGCCCGCCTCAGACACCAAGTCGTGGATCGCATTGATGGCGGCCTGCATCTGCTCGTGGCCGAATACCACGCCGCCCAGCATGACGTCTTCGGGCAATTGCTTGGCTTCCGATTCCACCATCAGCACGGCGGCATCCGTGCCGGCCACGATCAAGTCCATGCTCGAGCTCTGAAGCTGTGTCGCGGTGGGGTTCAGAACATACTGGCCGTCGATGTAGCCGACCCGGGCCGCGCCGATGGGACCGTGAAACGGAATGCCGGAAATCGCCAAGGCCGCCGAAGCGCCGATCATGGCCGCGATATCGGGATCGATTTCAGGATTGACCGACACCGTGTGGATGATGACCTGGACGTCGTTGTAGAAGCCCTCGGGGAACAAGGGGCGCAAAGGACGATCGATCAGGCGCGAAGTCAGCGTTTCCTTTTCGGACGGCTTGCCCTCACGCTTGAAGAAGCCGCCGGGTATGCGGCCGGCCGCGTAGGTTTTTTCGACGTAATCGACGGTCAGGGGAAGAAAGTCCTGGCCGGGCTTGGTTTTTTTCGATGCCACGACAGTCGCCAGGACCACCGTATCCTCAATCGAAACCAGCACGGCGCCGGAAGCCTGGCGAGCAATCTCGCCTGTTTCCAAGACTACCGTGTGCTGACCGTACTGGAACGATTTGCTCACTTTATTAAACATTAGGAGTTTTCCTTACAATAAAAAAACCGTGCACACCACGACATGCATCGTAGTGTCCACGGTCGCAGCGCGGGGAGCCAGCCCCAGTATCACTTACGCAGACCGAGCTTTTCGATCAGCGTGCGATAAGAATCAAGATTGCGGCTCTTCAGGTAATCAAGCAGTTTGCGGCGGCGGCTGACCATGCGCAGCAAGCCACGACGCGAGTGATGGTCTTTCAGGTGGGTTTTGAAATGACCCGTCAGTTCATTGATACGCGCCGTCAACAGGGCAACTTGAACTTCGGGCGAGCCCGTGTCGCCTTGGGAGCGCTGAAATTGTGCGACGATATCGGATTTTTTGATGTCAGCAACAGACATGATGGATAGCCTCAAATAACAGGCGTCAGAGCCGAGGCGCCCTGACGTGGATGAATGAAATTTTATCCCGCCTACGCAACCAAGCGCCAACCGGACAATCGACGATTATACCGGAACCGGCCCGGGACCGCCAGAAGCAAATTGCAATGGCCCCCAGGCACCCGCCCGAAACCCCGCCCCGCCGTCCGGATTCAGGGCGCTTCTTGGCGCTGGCGCGTCAATTGCCGGGCCCTGCGCCAGCGCCAGGCCATGATGAACCATCCCGACAAGCCGTATGTGACGAACAAGCCGAACAAGACCATCGGCGGGTCGGTGGACACGAATACAAATGCCGCCACCACCAGCAATATCATCCAGAACGGGACGCTGCGCCCCAAGGCGAAGGTTTTCCCGCTGTAGAACGGCGCGTTCGTGACCATGGCGATGCCCGCGTATACGGTCAGAACGAAGCCCAGCCAGGAAATACTGGCGTTGCTCAGGGAGAATTTATTGTCGACGGCGAGCCAGATGAACCCCGCCACCAGGGCGGCGGCAGCGGGACTCGGAAGCCCCTGGAAGAAGCGCTTGTCCACGACCGCGATATTCGTATTGAACCGGGCCAGCCGCAGCGCCGCTCCCACGACATAGATGAATGCGGCCAGCCAGCCCCAGCGTCCGAGGCCCTGCAGGGTCCACTGATACATGACAAGGGCGGGAGCTATGCCGAACGACACCATGTCGGACATGGAATCGTACTGCTCGCCGAAAGCCGACTGGGTATGGGTCAGCCGGGCGACGCGCCCGTCCATGCCGTCAAACACCATGGCCAAGAAAATCGCAATGGCGGCGATTTCGAACCGTCCATTGATCGCCTGCACGACAGCATAGAATCCCGCGAATAGATTGGCTGTCGTAAACGCGTTGGGCAAAAGGTAGATGCTACGGCGCCGGCGTATTTCCTCGGAGGTATTGGGCATAGGCTTACTCGCTTGCAGTGGGCAGAACAGCCAGGACGGTACTTGTCGCCTGGACCTTATCCCCTATCGTAACCCGAGGCCTGGCATCGATAGGCAAATAGACGTCGACCCGCGAGCCGAACCTGATGAAACCGTAGCGTTGCCCGGCGTACAGGGTTTCACCCGGCTGGGCGTAGCTGAGTATGCGTTTTGCGACCAGGCCCGCGATCTGCACGGCCGTGACGACATGCCCCTGGGGCGTTCTGAGCACCATGGCGCTGCGCTCGTTCTCCAGCGAGGCCTTGTCCAGTGCGGCATTGAAAAAACGGCCCGGGAAATAAGTGACATTGGCGACGTGCCCATTGACCGGAGAGCGATTCGAATGCACATTGAAGACATTCATGAATACGCTGATTTTCAGGGCTTCGCGATCGGCGTACGGATCCCTGACCTGTTCGACGGCGACGACGCGCCCGTCCGCCGGCGACAGGACATTGTCGGCGCCTTCAGGCGCCGCGCGCGGCGGATCGCGAAAGAACTGGATCACGAACAGCGCCACCAGCCATAACGGCAAGGCCGCCGCCCAGGACCAGAAACTGGCTGCGATGGAAATAAGCACGATACCGGCTATGAACGGCCAGCCTTCGCGCGCGATGATGGGATGGGGATAAGGAGGTATATTCATTGTAGGAGGAAGGATAACCGAAATATGCGCCTGCTTTATAGTGGAAATGCAACCCGGATCAGGGAAATATCATCCGGCACGGACTGGGCGCCCCCAAGAAAAAAGCCCGGACTATAACAGCCCGGGCTTTTTCACGCCAATCTGCGAAAAACGGCAGGATGGCGGGTCGCTCAGTTCTTCGACTGGTCGACCAGCTTGTTCGCCGCGATCCAAGGCATCATGGCGCGCAGCTTGCCGCCCACGACTTCGATCTGCGACTCGGCGTTGATGCGGCGGCGCGAGGTCAACGTAGGCGCGCCGGCCGCGTTTTCAAGAATGAAACGCTTGGCATAATCGCCCGTCTGGATGTCCGTCAGGACCTGGCGCATCGCCTTGCGGGTTTCATCGGTCACGATCTTGGGACCCGTTTCGTATTCGCCGAATTCGGCGTTGTTCGAGATCGAGTAGTTCATGTTGGCGATGCCGCCTTCGTAGATCAGGTCGACGATCAGCTTCAGTTCGTGCAGGCATTCGAAATAGGCCATTTCCGGCGCATACCCGCCTTCCACAAGCGTGTCGAAACCGGCCTTGATCAGCTCGACCGTGCCGCCGCACAACACGGCCTGCTCGCCGAACAAATCGGTTTCGGTTTCTTCACGGAAGTTGGTTTCGATGATGCCCGCGCGGCCGCCGCCGTTGGCGCTGGCGTACGACAGCGCCACATCGCGCGCGGCGCCGGACTTGTCCTGGTAGACGGCGACCAGGTGGGGCACGCCGCCGCCTTGCGAGTACGTGGAGCGCACCGTATGGCCCGGCGCCTTGGGCGCGATCATGATCACGTCGATGTCATCGCGCGGCACGACCTGGCCGTAGTGGACGTTGAAGCCATGGGCGAACGCCAGGGCGGCGCCGGCCTTGATGTTGCTTGCGACATGGTCGCGATACACCTGGGCGATCGTTTCATCGGGCAACAGCATCATCACGACGTCGGCGCCCTGGACGGCTTCGGCCACTTCCTGGACCTTCAATCCGGCGTTAACCGCCTTGCTCCAGGAGGATCCGCCTTTGCGCAGGCCCACCACCACGTCTACGCCCGAATCATGCAGGTTCAGCGCATGGGCATGCCCCTGAGAGCCGTAGCCGATGATGGCAACTTTCCTGCCCTTGATGAGGGACAGATCGCAATCCTTGTCGTAAAAAACTTTCATGTAATTTGCTCCGCTAACTCTGTATTTTCAATACCAGACAATAAAAGGTCCATGCCGAACATCGCATGGAATCGTAGTTCAAAGCTTCAAAACCCGCTCTCCGCGGCCTATGCCCGACACACCCGTGCGCACGGTTTCCAATATGGACGTGCGGTCCAGGGCGCCGATGAACGCGGCGATTTTTTCCTGGTCGCCGGTCAGCTCGATCGTGTAGGCCTTATCAGTGACGTCGATGATGCTGCCCCTGAAAATGTCCGCCATGCGCTTGAGCTCTTCGCGCTCCTTGCCGACGGCGCGGACCTTGATAAGCATCAACTCACGCTCGATGTGCGCCCCTTCGGACAAATCGACCACCTTGACGACGTCGACCAGCCTGTTCAGATGCTTGGTAATCTGTTCGATCACATCATCCGAGCCCGCTGTGACGATCGTCATGCGCGACAAGGTTGCGTCCTCGGTGGGCGCGACCGTCAGGGTTTCGATGTTGTAGCCCCGGGCGGAGAACAAACCGACCACGCGCGACAACGCGCCGGGCTCGTTTTCTAGCAATATGGATATGACGTGTTTCATGTTTTTCTCCTACAGATCCTCGGAACCCAGCAACATATCGGTCAAGCCCTTGCCGGCTTTCACCATGGGCCATACGTTTTCCGTTTGATCGGTAATGAAATCCATGAATACCAGGCGGTCCTTATGCTTGATAAACGCCTCGCGTATCGCCGGCTCCACATCCGCCGGGTTCTCGATGCGCATGCCCACGTGCCCGTAGCTTTCGACCAGCTTTACGAAATCGGGAAGCGCGTCCACGTAGGACTCGGAATAGCGCGAACCGTATTCGATCTGCTGCCACTGGCGCACCATGCCGAGATAACGGTTGTTCAGACACAGGATCTTGGGAGTCAGATGATACTGGCTGCACGTGGACAGCTCCTGGATGTTCATCTGAATGGATGCTTCGCCCGTGATGACGGCGATGTCGCTGCCCGGATTGGCCATTTGCACGCCCATCGCATAAGGCAATCCAACGCCCATCGTGCCCAGGCCGCCCGAGTTGATCCAGCGACGGGGCTCGTTGAAGCGATAGTACTGGGCCGCCCACATTTGGTGCTGGCCGACGTCCGAGGTCACGAAGGCCTCGCCGCGCGTGACTTCGCAAAGCTTTTCGACCACGAACTGCGGCTTGATCAAGGTCGACGAAGGCTCGTAGTGCAGGCACTTCCTGCCGCGCCACTCGTCGATCTGCGCCCACCATTTGGCGAACGTCGGCCTGGCCGGCTTGGCCGAGGCAGCCTGGTCATACAAAACGTTCAGCTCTTGCAGGATGTCCTTCACGTTGCCCACGATGGGCACGTCGACGCGCACCCGCTTGGAAATAGACGAGGGATCGATGTCGATGTGGACGATCTTGCGGGGGATCTGCCCGAAATGCTTCGGGTTGCCGATGACGCGGTCATCGAATCGCGCGCCGATGGCGAGCAGGACGTCGCAGTTCTGCATCGCCATATTGGCTTCGTAGGTGCCGTGCATCCCCGGCATGCCGACGAAGCGCTCGTCGGTGGCGGGAAACGCCCCAAGGCCCATCAGCGTATTGGTGCAGGGAGCACCGACCAGATCGACCAGCTGGCGCAGCTCGGCGGATGCGTCCGACAAGACGACGCCGCCGCCCGTGTAGATCATCGGCCGCTCGGCTGTCAGCAGCATTTGCACCGCTTTCTTGATCTGGCCCTGATGCCCCTTGACCACCGGAGCGTACGATCGCATCTTGACTTCCTCTCGCTTGGGCGAGTACTTGTGCATCGCAACGGTGATGTCCTTGGGGATGTCGATCAATACGGGGCCCGGACGTCCCGTTTGCGCGATATAGAAAGCGCGGCGCATGGTCTGCGCCAAGTCCTTGATGTCGCGCACCAGAAAATTGTGCTTCACGCAGGGCCGCGTAATGCCGACGGCATCGCATTCCTGGAAGGCATCTTCGCCGATCGCGTGCGTGGGCACCTGACCGCTGATGATGACCAATGGGATCGAATCCATGTACGCCGTCGCGATGCCGGTAACCGCATTGGTCAATCCGGGCCCGCTGGTCACCAGCGCGACGCCGACCTTATTGGACGATCTGGAATACGCATCCGCCGCATGCACGGCAGCCTGCTCGTGACGCACCAGAATATGTTTGAATTTATCTTGCTTGTAGATTGCGTCGTAAATGTACAACACCGCGCCGCCGGGATAGCCGAAAACATGTTCAACACCCTCTTCGGCAAGGCAGCGCACGACGATATCTGCGCCATTCATTTCCATCTTGAGTTATTCCTTTCGTAACCAGCGCAAATATCCTGACCGGCTGTTTAAAAGCCAGAGCTCAGCCCGACAACCGCAACATGATCCGGCGCTTTGCGGCCCACAGGGCCACGCCACCCAGACACATTGCCGCCCGGCCTGCGCTCGTCAAAACACAGCGCGTGCGTTCACCATGAACGCGGGAGGTAGAAACGGAGACCTTGGCAACACACGCTTGTGGCGCGGCCAACAGCAAAAAAAGCAGGCGCAAAAAACCGGGCGGATAGCCCGGGCAACAGAGCCATGGTGCGCTTATCCTGGATAAGCTGGATAAGCCGACGTGATACTTTACCGCGTTGCAACAATAGAATCAAATTAATATAGCGCCTGGATAATGCCTGGAACAAAGAGAACATGATGAGCTTTGCGCCTATACTCCCAGCTTCTCCGCCCGCACCATGACGCCTTTCGTCTCGTCGCTGCAGAGGTTTCTATACAGCCACTATTTCCTGGGCGGCCTGCGCCAGGCTATCGGCGTGCTCTTCCTGCCCATCGTCCTGGGCGGCGTGTTCCAGGAATACACCATCGGCGTCATAGCCGCTGTGGGCGCCGTTTGCGTGGCCATCATCGACCAGCCGGGCAGCCCTCGGCGCTATGGCACCAACGGCATGCTGATCGCCATGCTGCTCGGCACCTTGAGCGCATTCGTTACCGGACTGGTCTCGTCGCACGCGGTGGCCATATGGCTGTTCGTGCCGGCGATGGCGTTCGTGTTCTCCTTGTTCAACGCCTTCGGCAAGCAAGGCGGGCTATTGGGCTTCGCCTGCCTGCTCATCATGACGCTGACCATGCGCACGCCGCTCACGCCGACCGATGCGCTTTGGCACACCCTCTATTCATCGCTGGGCAGCCTTTTTTACTTCGTGTTCAGCTTCACCTCCCATAAACTGCTCTGGCACCGGGAAGAGCAGCAGACACTGTCCGTTGCCCTATTCGCCACGGCGGATTACATGCTGGCCCGCTCGCGGTTCTACGACACGACCACGGACCAGGAAGAAAACTACCGCAACCTGATCCGCTCCCAGGCCGCCATGACCGAAGCGCACCAGGCCGCCCGCGACATCGTATTGCGCGAACTGCCTCGCGGGCGCGGGCGCAGCGACCGGCTGCGCGTGGCTTCGCTGAACATATTCATCGACATGGTGGCCCTGCTCGACACACTGGTCGCCACGCACACCGATTACGCAACCTTGCGCCGCAATCTGCAGGACAGCGACGTCATGCTGTTCGCCCGCGATGCCTTGTACAAACTGGCCGGCAATCTCGCCCGGATCGCCCTGAACATTGCCCGCAACAAGAAAGCAATGGAACGCAACAGCGTCAAGGCCGAGCTGCGCGCGATCGAGTTCGAACTCGAAACCTATCGCCGGCAAGGCATGGCCGACAACGATCCGGAGACCTACGCCCTGCTGGTGCAAGTGATGCGCCGCCTGCGCAACGCATCGCGCATCGTCGAGCGCATGGCCCTGCACACCGCGAAAGCCGGCGACGTCGCCCTGGTCGATCGCAACCTGCATCAATCGCTGGGCAGGTTCCTGACCCGGACCGATATTAGGCTGGCGATGCTGACCAGCAACCTGCGCCGGGATTCGCCGTACTTTCGCTATGCGGTGCGCGTGTCGGTCGCGACCTTCCTGGCGATGAGCCTGTCGGCCGTCATGGCCTCAATACCCGCGTTGAATCGCATGGCGCCGACGCTGGGGGCGCATGGCTACTGGATCGTACTGACCATCTTCATCATCATGAAGCCGGGATTCGCCATGACCCGCCAGCGCAGCGGGCCGCGCCTTGCCGGCACCTTGATCGGATGCGTTTTGGCGTTCGCCCTGTTCAACGTCACGCATAACCCCAATCTCTTTCTGGCGATGCTGATCATCACCAGCGTCCTGCATTACAGCCTGATCCATGTGAACTTCATGGTCGCGGCGATATTCAACACCATCTTCGTCCTGTTGGCCTTCCATTTCCTGAGTCCCGATGCGCCCATCGCCATCAGCGAACGGCTGCTGGACACCTTCATCGGTTGCACACTCGCGCTGCTGTGCAGCTACATCCTGCCTTGGTGGGAACATAATTTCATGGCATCGCTGGCCAAGGCGGTGCGCAAGGCCAATCGCGAATATCTCGATGCCGGCCTTCGTTACGCCGGCCTGGCGCGCGCCAAAGCCGGTGACGCCGCGCCACCCGAAGCAAACGAGCGCGGTGCCGACACGGCGCCGCAATCCAAGGACGATCTGGCGGAAGCCGACGTCCGCTGGCGCCTGGCGCGCAAGAGCGCCTACATCGCATTCAGCAACTTCGCGGCCGCCTTCTACCGGATGATGGGAGAACCCATACGCCGCCAGAAGAACGTGCCCGAACTGAACAACCTGATGATCCAGAACCACGTCCTGGCCTCGCAAATCAGCGCCGTCATCCCGGTTTTGGCCAACCTCGCCGACGTGCCGCCGGGCGTGCAAAGCGCGCTGGACGCCATCATGGCCTACCTGGACGGCAAGGACGCCACGGCGCCCACGATCATCGAAACGGCGGGCGAGCTAGCGACGATCGCCTATCCTCTGCGCCAGATGATCAAGGCCGCGCAGCTGATCCGCCAGGAAATGCGCGGCCTGGACGGCGCCTGAACGGCCGGCCGAGCCCCGCTCGTGCCCCGGCGCCATCCCCTGAGCCGCGAGCGGCGGCCGCGCTATGCCTGCTTGCGCCGGAAGACCAATTTGTCCGGCGTCGACTCGTCCTCGGCATAGACATAGCCGTCGCTGTCGAAGCCGGTCAATTTCCCGGGATCGTTGATTTTGTGGTCGATGATATAGCGCGCCATCAGGCCCCGCGCGCGCTTGGCGTAGAAGCTGATGACCTTCCAGGCACCGTTCTTCTCGTCCTGGAAAACACACTGCACGACGCGCGCCTCGAGCGTTTTCAAATCCACCGATTTGAAATACTCGTCCGACGCCAGGTTCAACAGCACCGCCTGCTTGTCGCCGGCCAGGCGCTCATTGAGATAATCGGCGATCTGCGTGCCCCAATACTCATATAGATTCTTGCCTTTGGGCGTTTGCAGACGGGTGCCCATTTCCAGGCGATACGGCTGCATCAAGTCCAAGGGACGCAGCACCCCGTACAAGCCGCTCAGCACCGCAATATGCTCTTGCGCCCATTTCAGCTGGGCATCGGACAATTCAACCGCCCGCAAACCTTCGTAAACGTCGCCGTTGAACGCCAGCAAAGCCTGACGGGCATTGCGAAGATCGAACTCGGGCCGCCAGGCGCGATAACGCTCGACGTTCAGCTCGGCCAGGCTATCGCTCAATGACATCAAGTCGGCGATGCCCGACGCGGATTTTTTCTTCAGCACGTTGATCAGACCCTGAGCCTGCTCGACGAACAAAGGCTGCGTATGAAGCGTCGTCCGTACCGACGAGTCATAGTCCAGCTTCTTCGCGGGCGACAGCACCACTAACATAGACATTCCTTTTCATTTTCCAAGAAAGACATACCTCCGCGTCGCGCCCCAGGCTTGCCGTCCCAAAGGCGCGGCGCGTGTTGCCATGAGGCGACCCGGGGGCGACAATCTCTTGCCCGCTCCACGCTCAGCGTGCCGTCCAGCCGCCATCGAGCGTCAAGGTCGTTCCCGTCATTTGGTCCGCCGCGGGCGACGACAGGAACACGGCCGCTCCCGCCAATTGTTCGGGCGTGACGAACTGCAAGGACGGCTGTTTTTCCGTCAAGAGCAGCCTGGCCGCCTCTTCGACCGCGATCTGATTCTTCTTGGCCAGCTCGACGATCTGCGCCTCGACCAGCGCCGTGCGCACCCATCCCGGGCAAATGGCGTTGGCCGTCACGCCGCTGCCGGCATTCTCCAATGCCGTTACTTTGGTCAGGCCCACGACGCCGTGCTTGGCCGCCACGTAGGCGGCTTTGTTGACGGAGGCCACCAAGCCGTGCGCCGAAGCGATGTTGATGATCCTCCCCCAACCTTGCTGAGTCATGTAGGGCAAGGCCGCGGCCGTGCCGTGGAAAACCGCCGACAGGTTCAACGCAATCACCGCGTCCCACCGGTCGATGGGGAAGTCTTCGATCCTGTCCGTGTGCTGGATCCCGGCATTGTTCACCAAAATGTCGATGCCCCCCAGCTTGCCGGCGGCTTCGCTGATGAAGTCGCGCGTGGCGCCCGCCTTCATCAAGTCGGCATTCACGTAATAGGCTTTGACGCCGAATTCGGCTTCCAGGCCAGCGCGCTCTTTTTCTATCAAGTCGGGATCGCCGAACCCATTGATCACCACGTCGGCCCCCTGGGCGGCGAGTCCACTGGCAATGGCCAGGCCGATGCCGCTGGTGGAGCCGGTAATCACAGCGCGTTTGTTCTTCAACATAATTCAGTTCCTCGAAAATTGCCACCAGGCTAGGCCTTGCGGCTTGCGGTCCGCATCCGCCGGGGCGGCGAAAAAGCATTCTTGGCTATCGCCAACGTCATTGGGAAGCCGTCCTAGTGCAGTTTACCGCCAGATGTCCGCCGCCAGATATGGCGTGGGACAAAAAACAGCGCGGAAATTTTCTGATAGAATTATCGTCTTTCCTGGAATCGGCAGGGCCATCGACCAGCCATGCCTATCTGGTCCGGGAACATTTTTGCCTTACGGCAAGAATGGCTGCGACGGCAATACAGGACAGGTGGCAGAGTGGTCGAATGCGCCGGACTCGAAATCCGGTATACGGTTCTCCCGTATCGTGAGTTCGAATCTCACCCTGTCCGCCATAAAATAAAGCGTTTACAGAACATCAGGCCGCCTTCATGGCGGCTTTTTCGTGGCCCCATGGTGCCGGGGCACTTCTCGTCGGCGAACATGGTGTAGCCCGAACAGGCCGACAGCCGTACCGCCGCGATTCGGAACGCGCGGCTATCGCCGTAATCCGCGGAGGAAGCCCGCCTGCCTGAGTCGGCGCTTTCCATTCCTCAGCTTCCGGCCAACAGGTCATGGGCATTCAGAATGGCATAAACAATGTCGGGCTTGCCGCTCAAGCAGCGACGCACCGCGGCTGGAATCGTCTGGCGGGTCTTGGAACACAAGCCCGGGCGCTCATCCAGCTTGATGGCCAGCCCCATCACGGTACGCACGCCGTGCTCGCTAGGCGTAATCCGCAACGTGACGCCCAGTTGCTTATAGATCAGATCGCGGACGTGCAGCAGATCCTCATAGTCCGAGATGGCCTCGATGCGCGCGATCAGCCGCTTTTCCTGATCCTTGGTCAACAGCAGAACCCGGATATCGGCATCCGGCGTCGCCAGCAGGCGCTGGCGATCGCAAACACAGGCGCCTGGCGGGCATTCCTTGCGCAAAGTAGGAGAGGAAGTCAATGGCGACATGGTCCGTGCGGTTAGCCGACACTCAAAACAGATCTACGTGCATCATAGCGCCGCGTATCGCGCGCACTCAAGCGCGGCCTTGATGGGCTGCGATAATGCCTGATATACATATACAGATTGCAAAACTATGGACGAAATCCGGCCAAAACCAATGTTACAGTACACAGTGACGAGGCCCCGATTTCCCCGTCGCCCGATTATGGACAGCATGCTTATGAAAACCCGATCCTTCCTTGCGTTAACGACCTGTCTGCTCTGCTTCGGTCCCGCCTTCGGCGCGGAGGGCCAGGGCCTCGACCTCCCCCAAAGCCCCTGCGCCAAGAAAATCGAAAATATTCAGCAAGAACTGGACCAAGCGCAGCGGCAAAACAACGCGCGCAAGGCGCGAGGGCTGGAAAAAGCGCTGAGCGAAGCCCGCACCAACTGCGTGGACGACCAACTGGAAAAATCGCACCAGAAGAAGGTGGCGGAGAAGCGCGAAAAAGTCGAAGAGCGCGAAAACGAGCTTCTGGAAGAAGTGGAAAAAGGCGACCCCGACGGCATAGCCAAGGCGCAACGCAAGCTCGGGGAAGCTCAACAGGAATTGCTGCAAGCCGAACAGGATGCCCAAGGCCGATAACTCCATCGCCCGGCTGCTGCGACGCAGCATTCAAAGTTATTGCCCACACCTCGCAACAGGCCTATAGTGGTAGTCAAGAGCCGATAAATATGGGTATCAAGAGGTATCGAATCCTCTACTTTCCTGATTCCTCCCGGGCCTGGTCCAGTGGAATTGAATAAGGGGGCTACCATGAACATCAAATCTTTAGACTTCGCGCTTGACATCAACGGCGACGGCGTATTTAGTCCTTGGGAATACCTGGAGGCTCTTAAGTGGATCTATCAGCTGCCCGGCCGCCTGGTCATCGAAGGCCTGGGCAACATTCCCTTCGTCGCCTCGGCGCTGAACATCCAGGCGTCGGAAGCCACGGGCTATGCGAGCCTGTACGGCCTGACCCCTACGCTCATCTCCTTATTGTGCTGGCTGGTGCTGATCTGTGCCATCCTCAGCCTGACATCGCGTGATGGCCGCAACGGCGAGGCTGTCTCCAAGAAAACCTTGCTGCTTCCGCCTCCGCCGGGAATGCGCATGAAACGCTCGCACCGGCACGTGCACCGGCATCTGCATAGTTGAAAGAAGCACGCATTGCGCAGCCACCCGCAAGCGCCCGCTGCGCAGGCGCGGGGCGGATAGGCTTACTTTCTCATCTTCAACTCCGTCAGCGCAGGCGGTCGACGTTGCCCATATAAGGACGCAGGACTTCGGGCACGATCACCGAGCCGTCGGCCTGCTGGTAGTTTTCCAGCACGGCCACCAAGGCGCGCCCCACCGCCAGGCCCGAACCGTTCAAGGTGTGCAGGTAGTCGGGCTTGCCTTTTTCCGGACGGTAGCGCGCCTGCATGCGCCTCGCCTGGAAGGCTTCGCAGTTTGAAATGGACGAGATTTCCCGCCATGTATTCTGCGCCGGCAGCCAGACCTCGATGTCGTAGGTCTTGGCCGCGCCGAATCCCATGTCGCCGCCGCACAGCAACACCACCCGATAAGGCAGGTCCAGCTTTTGCAAGACCGCTTCGGCATGGCCGACCATGTTTTCCAGCGCCTCGTAGGACGTGTCGGGATGCACGATCTGCACCATTTCCACTTTGTCGAACTGGTGCTGGCGTATCAAGCCGCGCACGTCGCGTCCGCCGCTGCCCGCTTCGGAACGGAAACACGGCGTATGCGCCGTCAACTTCATAGGCAGGCCGTCCAGTCCGACAATGCTGTCGCGCACCGAGCCAGCCAGCGTAATTTCGGAGGTGGAAATCAGGTAAAGATCTTCCTGGCTGACCGGATCACCCTGTTCGTCCACGTCGGCCGACGTATCCTGGCCACCTTTGGTCACCCAGAACATGTCGTCCTTGAATTTGGGCAGCTGCCCCGTTCCGAAAAGCGTGGAGCTGTTGACGATATACGGTGTGTAGCATTCCTGGTAACCGTGCTCGGCCGTTTGCAGGTCCAGCATGAACTGCGCCAGCGCCCGATGCAGGCGCGCCAGCTGGCCGCGCAGCATCATGAAACGGGAGCCCGACAATTTGCGGGCCGATTCGAAATCCAGCCCCAGGGGTTCGCCCAGGCTGACGTGATCGCGCGGCTCGAATCCCAGCGGCGCCGGGTTGCCATGCGCGTCGGAGGCAGCAGGCAGCCAGCGGCGCACCTCGACGTTGTCGTCGCTGGATTTGCCGGCAGGCACGCTGGCATGCGGCAAGTTGGGCACGGTCATCAGCCAGTCGCTCAATTCCTGCTGGACCGACGCGAGCTCCAGCTCCAGCTGGGCGAGGCGCTGCGGAATCTGCTGGGATTCCGCCAATTCCTTGCCGGCATCCTCGCCTTTGGATTTGAGCTGCCCGATCAGCTTGGACACGGCGTTGCGGCGAGCCTGGAGCTCTTCGGTCTGCATCTGGACCGCCTTGCGGCGAGCCTCCAGGCGCGTAAAGCGCTCGGCGTCGAACTCATAGCCGCGCAGGGCCAAGGCATTGACCACGGTGGAAAGGTCTTTGCGCAACAAACTGGGATCTAACATAATCGATAATCGGCCAATAAAATAAAAACGAACAATACCGGATCATAGAACAATCGGGAGCATGCATCATTCGCCATGGAACGCATCACTCGCCCTGACTGCCATAGGCGTCGTCCAACTTGCGCAAGGCGGCCATTTTTTCCGCGATCTTGATTTCCAGCCCGCGCGGCACCGGCTGGTACCAGCCCGGCTCTTCGATGCCGTCGGGCAAATAGGTTTCGCCCGCCGCATAAGCGTTGGGTTCATCATGAGCGTAGCGGTATTCATGCCCGTACCCCAGCTCCTTCATGAGCTTGGTCGGCGCATTGCGCAGATGCACGGGCACCTCGCGCGACTTGTCTTTCTTGACGAAGGCGCGCGCGCGGTTGTATGCCATGTAGCCCGCGTTGCTCTTTGCGGCGACCGACAAATACAGCACCGCCTGGGCCAGCGCCAGTTCGCCTTCCGGCGACCCGAGACGTTCGTAGGTGATCGCGGCATCGTTGGCGATCTGCATCGCCCTGGGGTCGGCAAGGCCGATGTCCTCCCAGGCCATGCGCACGATGCGCCGCGCCAGATAACGCGCATCCACGCCGCCGTCCAGCATGCGGCACAGCCAATAGAGCGCGCCGTCCGGATTGGATCCGCGGACCGATTTGTGCAGGGCCGAGATCTGGTCGTAGAAATTGTCGCCGCCCTTGTCGAAGCGGCGCACGTTGAGCATCAGCGCTTCTTGTGCGAATTGCGCCGTGACCTGGGTAATGCCCGAGGTCGTGGCGGCCGTATTGGTCTGCTCGAGCAGGTTCAGAAAGCGCCGCGCGTCGCCGTCGGCATAGCCGACGAGCGTATCGACGGCAAGCTCGTCGAACTGCAGATGGGACAGGGCGTGTTCCTGGGCACGGGCAAGAAGTTGCTTCAGCTCTTCGTCGCTCAGCGGTTTCAACACATAGACCTGCGCCCGCGACAGCAAAGCCGAATTGACCTCGAACGACGGGTTTTCGGTCGTCGCGCCTATGAACGTGACCAGGCCCGATTCGGCATAAGGCAGCAACGCATCCTGCTGCGCCTTGTTGAAGCGATGAATTTCATCTACGAACAGAATGGTCCGCTTGCCCATCGACAAATTCTTTTCGGCCTGCTCCATGGCCGAACGAATGTCTTTGACACCGGAAAACACGGCGGACAAGGCGATGAATTCGCAATCGAACGCTTTGGCGGTCAGCCGGGCCAAGGTGGTTTTTCCGACGCCCGGCGGCCCCCACAGAATCATGGAATGCGGCTTGCCGGAGTCGAATGCCAGCCTGAGCGGCTTGCCCGGGCCCAAGAGATGCGACTGGCCGATGACCTCGTCCAGGCTCTTGGGCCTGAGCGCCTCGGCAAGAGGCGGCGTGGGCCGGACCTCGAACAGATCAGACACGAAAACCTCGGCGACGATACGGGAACGACGTCATCCGGCAGCCCCCCTTCAAGGCATCTTGACCACGTCGACGCCATCGGGCGCCTTGAACACGTACTCGTCCGCAGGCAGGGAGGGATTCTTCTCTATTGCCGCCAGATCGATGCGCGTGGTCTGCGAAAACGAATCCCGCACCATCAATCGCGCCGGCATGCCGTCCCGAAAACCAATATCGACGTACGCAAATCCCGCATCCGCTGTGCGTGGCGTCGCCCGCAGCCATGCCAGGCCGTCCCGCTCGCCACGCTCCTGCAGCTCGAACACCTCTTCCAGCGCGCCCGAGCCGAACAGGATGGCCGCGGGCGACGCGCCGACCGATTCGTCCACGCCGCGCTCGGTCACCTGAGCCAAGTCGGGGTCGTACTGGTAGACCTGCTTGCCGTCGGACAAGATCAATTGCTCGTAGGGCTGCGTCACCTCCCACTTGAACTTCCCCGGCCGCAGAAACGAAAAGACGCCGGACTGCCGGGAAGACACCGACGCGCCCTGATCGCCCACTCTTTGCTGGGTGAACTCGCCCCTGGCGGCATTCACTTGCGACACGAATCGGCTCAGTTGCTCGGAGGCGCCGGCCGCCCACGCCATGACCGAAGCCAAAGCCAAAACCAGCGCCAGAACCATCCTCCGGCTAAATTCAATCTTCACTCGATCCTCCCGAGGGAACCAGGATTTCCCGGTTTCCATTGGACTGCATGGCCGAAACCAATCCGGCCTGCTCCATTTGCTCGAGCAGGCGGGCCGCGCGGTTATAGCCTATGCGCAAATGACGCTGCACCGACGAAATGGAAGCGCGCCGATTCTTGAGTATGACTTCGACAGCCTGATCGTAAAGCGGGTCGGACTCCGCATCGGCGAAGCCCGTGACGCCGCCCACGCCGTCGCCGGTCTCGCCTTCCTGGGCGCCTTCGAGCAGGCCGTCGACATAGTTGGGCTCGCCTTGCGCCTTGATCGCCTCGACGACGCGATGCACTTCGTCGTCATGCACGAACGCCCCGTGCACCCGGGCGGGCAATCCGGATCCGGGCGGCATGTACAGCATGTCGCCCTGCCCCAGCAAGGCTTCCGCCCCCATCTGGTCGAGAATGGTGCGCGAATCGATCTTGGACGATACCTGGAACGCGATGCGCGTCGGGATATTGGCCTTGATCAGGCCGGTGATCACATCGACGCTGGGACGCTGCGTCGCGAGTATCAAGTGTATGCCCGCGGCGCGCGCTTTCTGCGCCAGGCGTGCAATGAGTTCTTCGATCTTCTTGCCCACGACCATCATCAAGTCAGCCAGCTCGTCGATGACGACGACGATCATCGGCAACGTGGTCAAGGGCTCGGGCGCGTCGGGCGTCAAGGAGAAGGGATTGGGAATGGGCTCCTCGCGCTTCTGCGCGTCGCGGATCTTCGCGTTGTAGCCCGCCAAATTGCGCACACCCATTTTGCTCATCAGGCGATAGCGCTTTTCCATTTCCCCCACGCACCAGTTCAAGGCGTTGGCGGCATGGCGCATGTCGGTGACCACCGGCGCAAGCAGGTGCGGGATGCCTTCGTAGACGCTCATTTCCAGCATCTTGGGGTCGATGAGTATCAAGCGGACCTGCGTCGCGTCCGCCTTGTACAACAGCGACAGGATCATGGCGTTGATACCCACGGATTTGCCCGACCCCGTGGTCCCCGCCACCAGCAGATGGGGCATCTTGGCAAGATCGGCCACCACGGGATTGCCGGCGATGTCCTTGCCCAGCGCCATCGTCAACAGCGACGGATTGGAATGATAGGTCTGCGAGCCGATGATTTCCGACAGCTTGACCATCTGGCGCCGTGGATTGGGAAGCTCCAGCCCCATCAGGTTCTTGCCGGGTATCGTCTCCACGACGCGGATACTGACCAGACTGAGCGCACGCGCCAAGTCCTTGGCCAGATTGACGATCTGACTGCCTTTGACGCCCGTGGCGGGCTCAATTTCGTAACGCGTGATGACGGGTCCGGCCTGCGCGGCGATCACCGTGACCTTGACGCCGAAGTCGGACAGCTTTTTCTCGATCAGGCGCGACGTGAACTCGATGGTTTCCGCCGACACCGTCTCCACCGCCTCTTCGGGCATGTCCAGCAGGGACACCGCGGGCAAGTCCCCCGCGCTGCCCGAGTCGGCCGGGGCGGTAAACAGGACCTGCTGTTTTTCCTTTTCGATGCGCGGCGACTTGGGTACCGTGGTAATGGCGGGCTCGATGCGCACGGGCTGCTCATGGACCAAGGCTTCTTGCTTGGCAACGACCTGCTCCTGGCGCTCGGCCTTTTTCACTTCGCCCAGCTTTCTATCCTGGCGCGCGACAAAAAACTGCACGCTGCGATGGAAGGCCTTTTCAAGCGCGCCGCCGACATACTCGGCCACCGTCAGCCAGGAGAAGCCGAAAAACAGGCTGGCGCCGACCGCCATGGCCACCAGCAGCAGCAACGTGCTGCCCGTCTCTCCGACGGCGAGCGACAAGCCGTGCGCGAGCAGTTGGCCGAGCTGTCCGCCCGCCCCCGCCGGCAAGGCCGCGCCCGTCTGCTGCAATTGCATGGCTTCCGTGCCGATGGACCCCAGCGTCAACAGCAGGAAACCGATGCCGATTTCCCATTTCACACGGGGCAAGGGCTCGACTTCGTCCTTGGATCTGGCCTTGGGCAGGACGAAGTGCGTCAGGCGGTAGAAGCCGGCCACGACCCGCTGCGCCAGCAGGATCACCCACAACCAGGCCGAATAGCCGAAAAGGAACAGGAGAAAATCGGAAAGGTAAGCCCCGAAGGTGCCGCCCCGGTTATGCGTAATCGCCGACTGCGCGGAATGAGACCACGCGGGATCCGACGGATGCCACGTCGCAAGGATCAGGCCCAGCCATGCCGCCAGCGCGGCAAACAGTATCCAGCGCGCTTCGCGCAGCAAGCTGGACATCCTGGATTGCAAAGGTGAAGGACCATTGCGCACGTTGCGCGAGGCGCGGGATGAGGTAGCGGGAATTCTAGCCATGGACTCATTATAATTGGCTGTTCACATTTACGGATTTTTGCAATGACAACGCCTAAACACGCCAAAGTTCTGATCCTGGGTTCGGGCCCCGCCGGCTACAGCGCGGCAGTCTATGCCGCCCGCGCCAACCTGAATCCCATGCTGATCACAGGACTCGAACAAGGCGGTCAGCTCATGACCACGACGGATGTGGACAATTGGCCCGCCGACCCCCAAGGCGTCCAGGGACCCGACCTGATGCAGCGCTTCCTGGCGCACGCCGAACGGTTCAATACGGAAATCATATTCGACTATGTTACTAGCGTGGACTTTTCCAAGCGACCGTTCACCCTGCTTGCCGACAGCGGCGCAACCTATACGTGCGACGCGCTGATCATCGCCACGGGCGCCTCGGCGCAGTACTTGGGCCTGCCGTCCGAAACCGCCTTCATGGGCCGCGGCGTGTCCGCATGCGCCACCTGCGATGGATTTTTCTATAAAAATCAAGATGTTCTGGTGATAGGCGGGGGCAATACCGCCGTCGAGGAAGCCCTCTACCTATCCAACATCTGCCGCACCGTCACCGTCGTGCACCGCCGCGACAAATTCCGCTCCGAGCCCATCCTGACCGATCGGCTCATGGAGAAAGTCGCCAATGGAAACATCAAGCTGGAATTGTTCCACGAGCTGGACGAAGTGCTGGGCGACGACACCGGCGTGACCGGAGCGCGCCTGCGCGACAATCGGACCGGCCAAACCAAGGACGTGCAAGCGACGGGGGTTTTCATCGCCATCGGCCACAAACCCAACACAGGTATTTTCGAAGGCCGGCTGGACATGAAAGACGGCTACATCATGACGCGCAGCGGCCTGAACGGCCTGGCAACCATGACCTCGGTGCCCGGCGTGTTCGCCGCCGGCGACGTCCAGGACCACGTCTATCGCCAGGCCATTACCAGCGCCGGAACGGGTTGCATGGCCGCCCTGGACGCTCAACGATGGCTGGAGAATGCAGAGTAGGCGCAAAAAGCGGGTGGCGGCGCTTGCCGACATCAAGCAGCTCGTCGTGGCCGGCGCGCCGACGGTTCCCGGAAGAGCCACCGCGCGGCGCACGCCGACCCACAAGAACAAGGGTAATCACGGCGGGAACAAGGACAACCAGGGCGGCCGTCCTTCCCTCGCCCCGGCCGGACGGCCGCCGCAGGCAGGCCCTCCCGCCCCCGAACCCGGCTCGGGGCCTCGAGACCGCGCCGATGGCTGGCCGTCGGAGGCGTCCAGCATGATGGCTCCCAGCGACGATGCCATGCTGTTTCGTCGCGCCATGTCAAGCGTGACCCCCCTCAAGCAGACCGTCCGGCGCGCGACGGCGCCTACCCATGGCCAGGAAACGCCCGATATCCTGCGCCAACGCCGGCGGCATGCCGTCGGCGAAGAAGCCGTGCGGCCCGCCGCATTGTCCGATCAGTTTGCTCCGGCCTTATCCGACCTCGAAGAAGGCTGGTTCCTGCGCGACGGCCATGGCCCGGACGTTCTCAAGAAATTGAGATCGGGAAAATGGCCGGTGCAAGCCAGCCTGGACCTTCACGGCGCCACCTTGGACGACGCCCGGGAACGGCTCGACCGCTTTCTGCACTCCTGCCTGGCGCATGACCTGCGCTGCGTGCTGGTCGTGCACGGGAAGGGGTACGGCTCCGAAGACGGCGAGTCCGTGCTGAAGTCCGCCGCCAGGCGATGGCTGGCGCAATTGCCCGGCGTCATCGCCTACACGGAAAGCCATCCGGCACAAGGCGGTTCCGGCGCATTGCAGGTCTTGCTCAAGACCTCTCGCTGACCGCTGCTCCGTCCGGACAACGACGAAGGCCGGCGGGATATCCCGTCGGCCTTCGTGCTTTTCTATTTCTTATGGGGTCCAGCTACTCTTTTTATTTATAGTCCGGAAAACCGGCTTAGCCCATGCAGGGCCTTGTCTCCTCACCTGCATGGACCGCATTGTGCACCATATAGTGTCGGGTGACACTTAGGGTATGCACTAATTTTGCACGTTTTCTCTCAAAAAAATACGATTGTCTTTCAAAACTGCACAAAATGCCCATTCATAGTGCATTTTTCAAGCCGGTTCGTCATCGAAACGATAAAGCTCCCGATTTTCCATGCCGGCCAGATGCGCGTTGACTTTATTCAGGAAGGCATAGCCCGCCTCGTATTCTTCTTCCGTCATCGCCTCGGTCAGCAATTTGTGCACGCTGCGGCTCAGGCCGTCGCAGTTCCTTGCCAACACTTCGCCGTCCTTGCTCAACGTGACGATGACGGAACGATTGTCCTGGCGGGAGCGCCTGCGATGGATCAAGCGGCGCTTGTGCAAGCCGAGCAATTGCGTCGATATGGTGGATTGAGGCAAGGCCATCATCTCCACCAGCTCCCCCGTCCTCATTTCTTTTTTCTCCAGCAGCAACACCAGGATCCGAGCCGAGAAATGATTCAGGGAATACTGGCGGAAATGACGGTTCCCTATCATCGACAGACGCGCGCTGATTTGATGGAACAGATAGGAAAACCGTTCGTTGAGATGTTCTGCCTCGTGGTTCAAATCAAGAATCCCGTGTAAATACGATATGAAGACGCCCCGATGCGCCGCGTACAAGCAATGCAAGCCCCCTACTTGCCGAACACCTGCGCAAAACGCGCAGGCAGCAAAAGCTTGCTTTCCTGCCTGACGATCATGGGAGCGACCTGATCGAAGAATCTACGCCATTGTAAATCGGCAAAGAGCCGGGAGCGCCGTTCCAGCCTGTCTTCCAGGCTTTCATAAGCCCACAAGTGGACCGTCTGGTTCTGCTCTCCGAACTCTGACGTGAAATACGCCAGCGGCGAGCCCAGGATCGACGATTGCAGGGCCAGGCCCTGCTCTTCGTACAATGCCAGGAATCGGGGCACCATGCCCGGCTGGAAAGTATACGTGCGCTGTTCTACGAGCATGCCGCCTCCGAACGTTGAATCGGGATGACGGACCCGGTCCTTTCCATCGGGCGCGCCGCAAACCGAGCCACCCATTGATGATAGTGCTGTATCGCGGGTTCGTTGCGCCCGAACGTGAATACCTGATTTCCGCCAGCGCGTATGCCGGCCTGCACATTCAGCCCAACGGCATAATCCTCGTCCCGCACCGCCTGCAGCACCGTGGCACTGAAGGCCGCCGATGCGTCATGCTCTTGCGGCGTCCCGGGTTTTCGGCTCGCCAGCACGAGCTGTCGGGTCACCGTGCGATCGATGCTGGGTCCGGGATACACCTGGCTGACCAGGCAATGATCCCCAAGAACGCCCGATATCGACACGTTGGGAAATATGGAGTGAATCAGACGCAAGTGCTTGTCGGGCTCCCATTCGGACTCATCCTGATCGAGCATCTCCTTCAAGCTGCGCCGGCCGAACGTGATGCGCTGATGAGGCCCATAGACGTCTTGCAGCATCAAGTTGCCTATCGTGTACTTGCCCACCGTATTGGCATGCAGCGTGTTGTGATGATAGGCCTCCAGATAGCCGTCCCACGCCACCTTCCATCCCGGTCCCTCCAGCTCGCGCTCTTCGTAGATATGCCATTTATCCAGCTGCAGGGTATCCAGCTGAGTCGCGAAACCACCGAGCCATTCATCGATATCGAACTGCATGGCCGGCGTCAGGCAGGCCCAGATCAGGCCGGACCGTTCTTCGCACCACAACGGCGTGAGCGAATGCGTATCGGCGCCGACCTCGCCGAACGTGGCGGCGCCATACATGCCGATGAGCCTGCCCTCCAGGTCGTACTGCCAGGCATGGTAGGGACAGACGAACCGGCGAACGCGGCCTGCGCCCTCCTTGCACACCTGGGCGCCACGATGGCGGCAGACATTGATGAAGGCCCGCGCCTTGCCGTCGTTGCCGCGCACGATGATCAACGGTATCCCCAGCGTCGTCATGGCGCGGTAGCTGCCCGGCTCGGGTACTTCCAGTGACATCGCCAAGGCCAGGGGCAAGCGCTTGAATATCTGCTCCACTTCCCGCTCGTAGCGCTCAGGATCGACATAGGCTTGCACCGGCAAGGACATCGTATGATCCGCCTGGTCCGTCGTGTTGTTGCGCAGATGGCGCAGCGCTCGGCGCGCCAGCGACATCATTTCCTGCTTGTGATCGTATGGGCCAGCGCCGCCGCGCGCGGACGAGGCGCGGCCAAGCATAGAGTTTTCCATATCAGCCTCCTTGTACATGAATCCCGCCATGAGCGCGCTCGAATTCCTGCCAACTCGGCAGTTTTTCGGGAAAATCGGCATCGCATTTTTCCCGGCCGACCGTCACGCGGGCCAGGTTGTTCAAGGTTTGCGCATACTCATGCACGGGCAGGTAATAAAAGAAGCTGAGCTTGCGGCTGCGGAACTTCCACTTTCCACCCACGCGGACGTACCGGTCGGCATAGCGCATGGCAGCCAGGCTCGGCTTGCCGTCGGGCGTCGTTTCCGCATGGCTGAGTATGGAGCCGCTCGCACAGTCTTCATCGCCGGGGTCGATCGTAATGACGTGGTCATGGGTCCAGTGATAGCCGGGCCCGCGCGTGGCCAGCACGCGAGCGAACATCGCCATGACCGCCTCCTTGCCTTCGGAACGCAGCACGCCGCTGGCCGACTCGAAGCAGATATCGTCGGTAAACAGCGTCTCCAGACGGGCCAGGTCATGCTCGTCGCACGCAACCGCATACGCGGTCACCAATTCGGAAATCGCGTTGCGCGCTTCCAGCCGCTCGACCCGCTTTATCAAATCGCTCAGCTCTGACATAAGCTTTACTCCACGTTCTCATGAATCAATAGAATTGACGGGGCAGCCAAAGCGCGATGTCCGGAAAGACGATCATCAACGCAATCAACAGCAACATCGCCAGCACGAACGGCGCCGCGCCCACGCACACGTCCCTGAAGCTGCCGCCACGGCTGCGCACGCCTTGCACCACGAACAAGTTGACGCCGATCGGCGGAGTGATCAGGGCGATCTCCATCAGCAAGGTCACCAGAATCCCGAACCAGACCGGATCGAATCCCATACTGGTCACGATGGGAAAAACCAGGCCTATGGTGGTCAGCATCATGGAGAACGTTTCCATGAACATCCCGAGCACCAGATAGAAAACGATCACCATCAATATGGTCTGCATGGGCGTCAACCCCAGCGTTCCCAGGAATTCGCTGGCCGCTTGCAGCACGCCCATGAAGCCCACGACGATGTTGAGCAGCATCGCGGCGAAGATGATCAGCATCACCATGGACGTGGTTCTTACCGTTCCTTCGAACGCGCTGAGCAGCATCCGCACGGAAAGCTTGCCTTTGAACCATGCCAGCAACAAGGCGGCGCAAACGCCCAGCGACGCGGCTTCCGTCGGCGTGGCAAGCCCGGCATAGATGGTCCCCACGACACTGAAAAAAAGCAGCAACGGCGGAATCAGGTCGGGCAGCGCCTTGACGCGCGCCGACCAGCTGGTCTTCACTTCCTGGCCTCGTCCGTCTTTCTTGATCAAGCAGATGACTGCGATCACCAGCGAGAAAAAGCCGGCCAGCATCAATCCCGGCACGATGCCGGCCAGATACAGCTCGGGTATCGAGGTCTGTGTCAATACGCCATATACGATCAGCACGACCGATGGCGGAATCAGCACCCCCAAGGAGCCGCCCGCCGCGATGGACCCCAGGAACAGGCGCTCGTTGTAGCCTCGTTTCTGGATCTGGGGCAGGGGGTGGCCTGGGACAACTGGCACGGGCGCGGGGTGCGCACGA
>CAZKBT010000024.1:0-45148 GCA_964551305.1 uncultured Burkholderiaceae bacterium | reverse complement strand
GCCTGAACAAAGAGCCCATCATCGAGTACATCAACAGCAACATCGTGATGCTCAAATGGATGATCGCCAACGGCTATGAAGACGAACGCTCCCTGGCCCGCCGCATCAAGGCCATGGAGGCCTGGCTGGCCGATCCCAAGCTGCTGGAGCCCGACGCCGACGCCGAATACGCCGCCGTCATCGAGATCGACCTGGCCGACATCCACGAGCCCATCGTGGCCTGCCCGAACGACCCGGACGACGTCAAGACCCTGTCCGACGTGGCCGGCGCGGCAATAGACGAAGTCTTCATCGGCAGCTGCATGACCAACATCGGCCACTTCCGGGCGGCGTCCAAGCTGCTGGAAGGCAAGCGCGATATCCCGGTCAAGCTGTGGATCGCGCCGCCGACCAAGATGGATGCGCAGCAATTGACCGAGGAAGGCCATTACGGCGTCTTCGGCACGGCCGGCGCGCGCACGGAAATGCCGGGCTGCTCATTGTGCATGGGCAACCAGGCCCAGGTGCGTGAAGGGGCGACCGTCATGTCCACCAGCACCCGCAACTTCCCCAACCGCCTCGGCAAGAATACCTTCGTATACCTGGGTTCGGCGGAACTGGCCGCGATCTGCTCGCGACTGGGCCGCATCCCGACCCGAGCCGAGTACATGGCGGAAATGGGCATCATCGACAAGAACAGCGAGGCCATCTACCAGTACCTGAACTTCGACAAAATCGAGGACTACAAGGACGTGGCCGACGCCGTCGACGTGTAACCGTCCAGGCCTTGCCGGAAACCAAACCGCTCGCGGCGCAAGCCCCGGGCGGTTTTTTTCTTCCCGGCCCCCCAGGTGTATAGTGACACCTAACCATCTAGCCCTATTCGAGCCTAAAATAACAATGTCCGCCTGGACGCGTCCGCATACCGCGCACCGATACCGCGTCCCGCACCCTTACATGGAGCCAGCTCATGCCGCAACATACCTTCGATACCCTCCGGCAATTCAAGATAGGCCGCAAGACCGCCCTGTTCCATTCGTTGCCCGCGCTGGGGCAGGAACTCGGCGTCGACGTACAGAGCCTGCCCATCTCCATACGCATCGTGCTGGAATCCGTGCTGCGCAACTGCGACGGCAAGAAAATCACCGCCAAGCACGTCAAGCAACTGGCAAGCTGGAAGCCCCGCGCCAAGCGGACGGCGGAAATCCCCTTCGTGGTCGCGCGCGTCGTGTTGCAGGACTTCACCGGCGTGCCCCTGCTGGCGGACGTGGCCGCCATGCGTTCGGTCGCCCAGACGATGGGCAAGGATCCCAGCCTCATCGAGCCGCTGGTGCCCGTCGACCTGGTCGTCGACCATTCGGTCATGATCGACTACTTCGGATCGAAGGATGCGCTGGACCTGAACATGAAGCTGGAATTCAAGCGCAACCAGGAACGCTACCAGTTCATGAAATGGGGCATGCAGGCCTTCAAGACTTTCGGCGTCGTGCCTCCCGGGTTCGGCATCGTCCACCAGGTCAATCTGGAGCACCTGGCCCGCGGCGTGCACCATGACCCCAAGACGGGCGTGTACTATCCCGACACCCTGGTCGGCACCGACAGCCACACGACGATGATCAACGGCATCGGCGTGGTCGGCTGGGGCGTCGGCGGCATCGAAGCCGAAGCCGGCATGCTGGGCCAACCGGTCTACATCCTGACGCCCGATGTGGTGGGCGTCGAGCTCAAGGGCCAGCTGCGTGGCGGAGTCACCGCGACCGACCTGGTGCTGACCCTGACGCAGCTGCTGCGCAAGCAGAAAGTGGTCGGCAAGTTCGTCGAATTCTGTGGACCGGGCACGTCCAGCCTGTCGGTCACGGACCGCGCCACGATCGGCAACATGGCGCCCGAATACGGCGCCACGATGGGCTTTTTCCCCGTGGACGACCGCACCATCGACTATTTCAAGGGAACAGGACGCACCGAGCAGGAAATCGAAGCGCTGCGCGCCTATTTCAAAGCGCAAAACATGTACGGCATCCCCGACGCCAAGGACATCGGCTATTCCCAGCTGGTCACGCTGGACCTGTCCACCGTGACGCCATCGCTGGCCGGCCCCAAGCGCCCCCAGGACCGCATCGAGCTGGGCGACGTCAAGAACACCTTCGGCCGCCTGTTTTCCGATCCTTCCACGGACGGCTTCAACCAGCCGCCCGAAAAGCTGCACCAGGTCTATACCACCAGCGCGGGCACGCAGGTCCGCAACGGCGACGTCCTGATCGCCGCCATCACGTCGTGTACGAACACGTCCAACCCCAGCGTCCTGCTGGCGGCCGGACTGATGGCCAAGAAGGCGGTGGAGGCCGGGCTGACCATCCCCAAGCACATCAAGACGTCGCTGGCCCCCGGCTCGCGCGTGGTGACCAACTACCTGACCAAGACCGGCTTGTTGCCTTACCTGGAGCAGCTGGGCTTCAACGTGGCGGCCTACGGCTGCACCACCTGTATCGGCAATGCCGGCGACCTGACGCCCGACCTGAACGAAGCCATCGTGGACAACGGCCTGGTCTGCTCGGCGGTCCTTTCGGGCAATCGCAACTTCGAGGCGCGCATACACCCCAATATCAAGGCCAACTTCCTGGCCTCGCCGCCGCTGGTGGTGGCCTACGCGCTGGCCGGCACGGTCTTGCGCGACCTCATGACCGAACCCGTCGGCAAAGGCACGCGCGGCGACGTTTGGCTGGGCGACATCTGGCCCAGCAACGCCGAGGTCCAGGCGCTGCTGGATACGGCCATGGACCCGACCGCCTTCCGCACCAACTACGCAGAGATCAAGACCAATCCGGGCGAACTCTGGAAAAACATCGCCGGCTCCACGGGAAAGACCTACGACTGGCCCTCCTCCACCTACATCGCGGAACCGCCGTTCTTCAAAGACTTCGGCATGCGGCCCGGCGCCATTCCCGTCATCGAGAACGCGCACGCCCTGGCGATATTCGGCGACTCGGTCACCACCGACCACATATCGCCGGCCGGCTCCATCAAGGAAAGCTCGCCCGCCGGACTATGGCTGAAAGCCCACGGCGTCATGAAGCAGGATTTCAACAGCTACGGTTCGCGCCGCGGCAACCATGAAATCATGATGCGCGGCACCTTCGCCAACGTGCGCATCAAGAACCTGATGCTGCCGCCCAACCCGGACGGCAGCCGCTACGAAGGCGGGGAAACCTTGCTGCAGCCCACGGGCGAGCGGCTGTCGATATACGATGCGGCCATGAATTACGTGAGCCGCAATGTGCCGACGGTGATTTTCGCCGGCGAGGAATACGGCACCGGCTCGTCGCGCGACTGGGCGGCCAAAGGCACGCAACTGCTGGGGGTAAAGGCCGTGGTCACCCGCAGCTTCGAGCGCATCCACCGCAACAATCTGGTGGGCATGGGGGTATTGCCGCTGCAGTTCAAGAACGCCGACAGCGTCGACACGCTGCGCATTACGGGCCGCGAAACCTTCGACATCAGCGGGCTGGAGCAAAGCATACGGCCGCAGCAGGACGTCGTCCTGACCATCCGACGGGAGGACGGCTCCACGGAACGAGTCGTACTGCTGCTGCGCATCGACACCGCGACGGAAGTGGACTATTACCTGCACGGCGGCATATTGCCTTACGTTCTGCGAGGCTTGCTGTCCGACTGACGGGCCGGATCACGAACGGCCGTGCCGCATCCCGAGGCACGGCCGTTCTGCAATCCCGGCCCAGGGGGGGTACACTACTCTTTTGTCCTTCGACATTTCCCCCCTTGCTATCACGATCTCGTATGTCTGCCGTTTCCCGAACACGCTTATCCCGCGATGCCCAGCGTCTCATCGCATTGACGGAGGCGTTCGCACTTTCCGGCTGCCGCGTCGAAGACGCCTATTGGGAAAACCTGCTGGGCGAGCTCCTGGGCAAACTGCTCAGCGGCAAGAAGGGCCAGGCCATCGAGCATGCGCTGGACCATCTGCTGAACCGCAATCAGAACGCCTACGAGCTGCTGGTCGAGCAGGCCGAGACATGCTCCGAATCGCTCGCGATACGGCACAAGGACCAGGACTACGACGCCGTCCTGTTCACGGCGCCCATCATCGCCTGGACGCGCTACCAGCTGCCGGACGGAACGCTGACGCCGGCGCAGTCCAAGAGCCTGCGGACCGAGCTCGAGCGACACGTTTTTTCCGACGGCGTGGCGCTGGCGGTAATGAAGCAACTGGTCAACTTCGATCAAATGCCGCAGAGCTTTCACGACACGCGCGTCTGGACGCAGCGCCTGGCCAATCAGGCGCTGGGCGTTTCCAACGAAGCGTGCCCCCTGGAGGACGAATCCGAGCTCGAAGGCTTGCTGGCCGATGCGCGTTTCGTCGTCGGCGTGGCCGTCGCGCCCAAGGGACACGCCATCTTTCGCTGGCAGGATCCGGCGGGCGAAGGCTTTGCGTCGCGCGAGCAATGCCGCGAAGCCTGGGCGCAATCCTGCGCTCCGATCGTGGGCGGCCTGTTTACCGGTTGCCAGACGCACTACCTGACGCCCGACGCCTATTACACGAACAATCGCGAAGCCGACCGTCATATCCGCCCTTTGTCGCTGAAAGCCGCCGTCACCTGGCTGCAGACCGCGGCCAATCTGCCCGCCGCCAATCTGCGCGCGACCATCGTCGGATGCGGCGAAGCCGCGCTGGAAGAGTACCGCATCGGATTCACCACGCGCCGCAGCAACGACGTCATCTACGGCTGCGTCTGGCCGATCTTGAGCAAAGAAGAAGCCACGGCCGACCAGGATTCGTCCGAAGGCATGGATAGCGTCGAGGAAATCGCCGCGCTGCTCAAGGAACTGGGCATACCCGAAGTGCGGCGCTTGCCCGGCCTGTACCCCATCGAGTTCTGCGACGATTGCGGCGCTCCGCATTTCCCCAACGCCCTGGGCGAGCTGCAGCACCCCGAGCTGCCCGAGGAAACCGACCTGGAACCCGTGCAGTTTCATTGACCGGGCCCAGGCCATGCGTTCGCTGTCTTTCGACATCTTCTGCCGGGTCGTCGACAACTATGGCGATATCGGCGTGTGCTGGCGCCTGGCCAAAGATCTGGCCAACCGCCCTGACGGGCATCGCGTGCGGCTTTGGGTCGACGACATGGCCAGTTTCGGACGCATCGAACCGCTGATCCGGCCGGCGTTCTCGCGCCAGCGCGCCTGCCGCGTCGAGATCGTCTCCTGGAACGCATGCGGCGAAGCGCAAGACAAACCGCCCACTCCCCATGCGGTCGTCATCGAAGGCTTCGCCTGCGACCCCCCCGCCTCTTTCGTCAAGGCCATGCAGCGCACGAAGAGCCTGTGGCTGAACCTGGAATACCTGAGCGCTGAAGAATGGGTGCAAGGCTGCCACGGGCTGCCGTCGATGCATCCGTCGGGCCTGGAAAAATATTTCTTCTTTCCCGGCTTTACGCCCACCACCGGCGGCTTGATCCGGGAACCCGGCCTGATGGAGCGATGCCGGGACTGGCAGGCGCATCCCGAACGCCGCCGCGCCATGCTGCAAGCGCTCGGCGCGCGAGCCGACACGATCGCCAGGCTCGACCAGGGCGCGCACCTGAGCTTCCTGTTCTGCTATCCGGACGCCCCGGTCGCAGGCCTGATCAGCGCCTTGTCCCGCCAGCCCCGCCCCGGCATTCTGCTCGTTCCCGAAAGCATTCATGCGCGCTTGCCCCTCGCGCCGATACCCGACAATCTGAGCATCCAGCCCGTGCCTTTCGTGGACCAGCCCGGCTTCGACCGCCTGCTCTGGAGCTGCGACCTGAACTTCGTGCGCGGCGAAGACTCGCTGGTGCGATCCTTGTGGGCCGGCCGGCCCATGATCTGGCAAATCTATGTCCAGGAAGACGACGTACACCTGGACAAGCTGCAAGCGTGGCTGGAACACAGCCCCCTGCCCACGTCCGTGCGCGCCCTGATGCGGGCCTGGAACACCCGGGACGCCGAGCGGGTCGACACACTGTTGAGCGAACTGCTGAAACCTCCCAACTGGGAATCCTGGCGCCAGGCGAGCCGCCGGCACACCGGAGGGCTGTCCGCGCTTCCCGACCTGACCAGCGCCCTGATCGCCTTTTGCACGCAGAAACTGCGAACAAGGTAAAATTATCCGTTTACGCACGCTCCAGCACGGCAGCACCATCTGGTGGAGCGCCATTCCATCCCGGAGTTTTTTATATTTATGAAAACCGCACAAGAATTGCGCGTCGGCAACGTCGTCATGGCCGGCAACGAGCCTCTGGTCGTGCAAAAGGCCGAATACAACAAATCGGGCCGCAATGCCGCCGTCGTCAAGCTCAAATTCAAGAACCTGCTCACGGGCTCGGGCAGCGAAACGGTTTCCAAGGCCGACGAGAAATTCGAAATCGTCATGCTGGAAAACAAAGAATGCACGTATTCGTACTATGCCGACCCGATGTACGTCTTCATGGATGAAGAATACAACCAGTACGAAGTCGAAGCCGAAAGCATGGGCGACGCCCTGAACTACCTCGAGGAAGGCATGGCCGTCGAAGTCGTGTTCTACGACGGACGCGCCATTTCGGTACAACTGCCCACGATCATCGTGCGCGAAATCACCTACACCGAACCCGCCGTGCGCGGCGACACCTCGGGAAAGGTGCTCAAGCCCGCCAAGATCAATACCGGCACTGAAATCAACGTGCCCTTGTTCTGCGAAATCGGGGACAAGATCGAGATCGATACCCGCACCAACGAGTATCGCAGCCGCGTGATGTAAATCCGTCCGGCCGGACGATCCGCCGTCCGGCCCGCCGCCTGCGCCTACTGCATGCGGTCGTCGTCCAGAAAATCGGGTATGGCCGTCACAGCGATGCCGTCGCGGGTCAGCGCTTCGCGCTCTTCGCGCGTGGCGACGCCTCGTATCGTACGCCGCTCGGCTTCCCCCTCATGCATGCGCCGGGCCTCTTCGGAAAAACGCACGCCGACGTTTTCGGCATTACGCACCATGTCGCGCATGTGACGCAGCACCTGGGCCTGCAATCGGGTCAGCGTCGCCTCGTCCAGCGACGCCACATTGATGCCGGCCCGGGAAGCGTCCGCCTCGCCCGCCGGCTGCGCATCCGCCTGGCCTCGTCCCATATTGATACGAGGCGCGGACGGCTTCTTGACGATGGAACCGCTGCCGCAGACCGGACAGGCCAACAGGCCTTGTTCCTGCTGCGACTGATAATTTTCGAGCGAGCTGAACCAACCCTCGAATACGTGGGCCTGGTCGCATTGAAGATCAAATACTTTTAGTGCCATGACTGGAATATGAGGGCGCACCGCGACATTTCAATATACCTGAAACATGTCGCGCGGCCATTCCTTCGTACCGCTACGCCGCGCGTCACCCGGCCCACGCCCGGTCGATGAGAAACGCGCCGGGCAGATCGAGCGAAAACGCCCCCTGGAGCTGTCCCGCGTCGCCTCCGAGCCTGGTGTCGATGAACGCCCGGGCCACATGGGAAGGCGCCGTCCGGCGCAACAGAACCGCCTGCGCCAGCAGCACGAGCTCCTGCACCATGAAACGCGCCGACCGCGCCCCGGCTTCTTGCCCCGCGCCCGCCAAGGACTGCAGGCGTGAAAGCCGGCGCATCATAGCCGGCTCGTCGTGGCAGCCGTCTTTCAGGTCATCCAGCAGCGCCCGGGCCTGATCCGGTTCCCGCCCCATGGCGCGCAATACGTCCAGGCACATGATGTTGCCCGAGCCCTCCCATATGGCGTTGACCGGCGCTTCGCGATAGGCGCGCGCCATATCGAAGGTTTCGATGTAGCCGTTGCCGCCCATGACTTCCATGCACTCCGCGACGGCTTGCACGGCGCGCTTGCACACCCAGAACTTGGACGCGGGCGTCATGATGCGCCGCCACGCGGACACGAGCGGCGACTCCTCGGGCCGGTCGAACGCGGCCGCCAGGCTCAAGGCCAATACCGAGGCCGCCTCGCTTTCCAGCGCAAGATCGGCCAGCACGCTTTGCATCAGCGGCTGGTCCACCAGGCTGCTGGAAAACACCACCCGATGGCGCGCATAGTGTATCGCCTGCACCACGGACTGGCGCAACAGCGCGGCGCTTCCCAGCACACAGTCCATGCGGGTATGGGCCGCCATGCCGGCCAGCACCGCGATGCCTTTGCCCGGCTCGCCGACCAGGCGTCCGTGCGCGCCTTCGAATTCCACCTCGGCGCTGGCATTGGACAAATTGCCCAGCTTGTCCTTGAGGCGCTGGATGACGACCGCGTTGCGCGTGCCGTCGTCGCGCCAGCGCGGCACGAAGAAACAGGAAAAGCCGTGCGTGGAGTCGGCCAAGACCAGATGCGCGTCCGACATCGGCGACGAGAAGAACCATTTGTGCCCGACCAGGCTGTAAACCTTGCCGCGGCCCTCGCCTCCCAGCGGCTTGGCATACGTCCGGACCGTGCGCAGGTCGGATCCGCCCTGCTTCTCGGTCATGCCCATGCCGACCAGCATCGAGGTTTTTTCCGCCACAGGCAGGTCGCGTTCGTCATACTTCAGGCCGGCAAGACGCCCGCCGATGTCGTCGAACCACGCCTCCCGGCGCAGTATCGGTATGGCGGCGGCGGTCATCGTGATCGGGCACAGCGATCCCGCTTCCACCTGCCCATGAAGCAGATACGCCGCCGCCCTCGCCACATGGGCGCCCGGCCTGCCATTCAGCCAGGCCAGGCCATGCATGCCCAGGGCCACCTGCATGCCCAGGAACACGTGCCAGCCCGGATCGAAAACGACGCGGTCGACGCGCTGTCCATGGCGGTCGAACTGCTCCAGCACGGGCCCGTGCCGGTTGACCCGGCGGGCCAACGCGAACATGGCCTGCCTTCCCACATCGGCGCCGTACCGCGACAAGGCCGGTCCATGCGCGCGCGCGCCTTCGCGCTCGAGGAAATCGCGTAAAACCACGTCCGTATCGAATACGTTGTAGTCGGTCAGATCCGGAACCTGGTTCGATGCCGTTTGCGTTGCTGAATTCATGAAGCGCCTCGCGTTTCGGTCCTGATACGTTTCAGCATACTCCCGGTCGCCGTCCGGGTAAAATCCAGGTATGAAAAAGTTGCCCAGAAGCTTCTATGACCGCGATACCATCGTGGTCGCGCAGGACCTGCTAGGAAAGTACTTGGTGCGCGAAACGAACGGCGGAAAACGGATCGGCAAGATCGTCGAAGTCGAGGCCTATCTCGGCCCGCACGATCTGGCGGCCCACACGTCGAAAGGCCTGACCCCGCGCACCCGCGCCGTGTTCGGCCCTCCGGGCCACGCCTATGTCTACCTCATTTACGGCATGCATCACTGCATGAACGTGGTGACCGGACCTGAAGGTACCGGCACCGCGGTGCTGCTACGCGCCCTGGAGCCCGTGCAAAACCTGGACGGCAAGACCAGCGGCCCGGGCCTGCTGTGCAAAGCCATGGGTGTCGACCTGCAGGACTACGGCCGCGACTTGTGCGCGGACACGCTTTACCTGATGGAAGCGCCGCAAGAAGCAACGCCCGAGATCGTCGCCCGTCCGCGCATCGGCGTGGATTACGCGGGCGCATGGGCGCGCGAGCCGCTGCGCTTCTACATCGCCGGAAATCGCCATATTTCCAGGAAATAGAGACCTAGCCCAGCCTGGGCACGGCTTCCAGCAGACGCCGGGTCTGTTCATGCCGCGGCCTGTGAAGCACGTCGGCGGCATCGCCCTGCTCCACGATCCGGCCTTCATGCATGACGGCGATGCGATCGGCCAGGTATTCCACCACGCTGAAGTTGTGCGTAATGAACAGGTAGGCAATGCCCGTTTGCGCCTGCAGATCGCAAAGCAGGTCCAGGATCTGCGCCTGGACCGACACATCGAGGGCCGAGGTCGGCTCATCGCAGATCAATACCTCGGGCTCCACGGCCAGGGCGCGCGCGATCGCGATGCGCTGGCGTTGCCCGCCCGAAAACTCGTGCGGGTAGCGCTCCCGCGTGTTGGCCGGCAAGCCCACCTGGTCCAGCAGGCGCGCGATCATCTTGCGCCTGTCGTCACGGGACCGGCCGGGGCGCAGCGCCATGACGCCTTCTTCCAGAATCCGGCCCACCAGCATGCGCGGATCCAGCGATGCGAACGGATCCTGGAAGACGATCTGCATGCGCTGGCGCAACCGGCGCAAATCCTGTCCCGACGCGGACAGCACGTCGATGCCGCCCAGGCTCACTTCGCCTTGCACCGTCGCCTGCTTGTCCAGCAAGCGCAGCAAGGCTTTGGCCGTCGTGGTCTTGCCGCATCCCGATTCACCCAACAGGGTCAGAGTCTCGCCAGCCTTCAGACTGAAGCTGGCATCGCGCACGATGGAAGCCGCCGGCGCCGAACGCCAGGGCAGCAGCGAGCGCGACCCATAGGCGACGCTCAAGCCGTCGACCCGCAGCACCGTGTCGCCGCGCTCGGCCGCAGACGCCCGCTCATGCCGTCCGACCGGCTCCGGATCCAGCACTTGCGCCAACGAAGACAGGCGCCGGCCCCGCTTCTGGAACGTCGGCACGGCGCCCAGCAACTGCCTGGCATAGGGATGGCTGGGCGAAGAGAAAAACGTTTCCACATCCACGGATTCGACGATGCGCCCATGGCGCATCAGGGCGATATGATCCGCCACGTCCTTCACCACAGCCAGGTCGTGGGTAATCAGCAAAATGGCCAGGCCCATTTCCTTCTGGATTTCGGCCAGCAGACCCAGGATCTGCGCCTGCACGGTGACGTCCAGCGCGGTGGTGGGCTCGTCGGCGATCAACAGGCGCGGCTCGGCGGCAAGCGCGATCGCGATCATGATGCGCTGCTTCTGGCCGCCGGAAAACTGAAAGGGATAATCAGCCTGCCGCCTGGCGGCATCCTCGATGCCGACACGCTCCAGCCAGCGCACCACGCCCTGCGCCAGATCCCGGCCCCGCAGGCGTTTATGCCGTCGCAATACTTCGGCCAGCTGCTGGCCGACGGTCATGACGGGATTCAAGCTGGTGGCGGGCTCCTGGAACACCATGCCGATCCCGCCGCCACGCACGTCGCGTATCCGGTATTCGGGCAGGCCGTTGAGCTCGGTGTCGCCCAGGTAGATCCGTCCCGTCGCAATCGCGGCGGCATCGGGCAACAAGCGCAACAAGGCCAGCGCCGTCATGCTTTTGCCGCTGCCCGACTCGCCCACCAGGGCAAACGTCCGTCCGCGCGCGATCGCCAGGGCGAGCGCGTCGACGACCTGCTGCACGTCCTGCTCGCCGGCCACCACGACCGACAAGTCCTCGACCCGAAGCACCGTATCGCCGTTTGCTTGCGCCGCCCCGCCATGAACGGCAAGGCTCGTGTTCAAGTCCGTATTCATCGCGCCGCTTCCTTGTTCGACGAGCCCGATGCGGGCGAGCTCCGGGATCCGCGCAATCCAGCCAGCGCGAGCTGCACGGCGCGGGTGGGCTTGAAGCGGCGGGACCGGGGATCGAACGCGTCGCGCACGCCGTCGGCGAAAATGTTCGCGGAAAGCACCAACACGAGCAGAAACACGAACGCCGCCAGTAGATTCCACCAGATCATCGGATCGCGCGACATCTCCAGCCGGGCGGCATCGATCATCGTGCCGAAGGAAGGCGTGCTGGGATCCACGCCTATGCCCAGGTACGACAGCACCGCCTCGTACAGCACCAGGCTGGAAAATTCCAGGACCAGCGTAATCAGCACGATGTGCATGACGTTGGGCAGTACGTGACGCGCCATGATGCGCCAATGGCCGACGCCGAACGCCCGCGCCGCCTGCACGTACTCCAGTTCGCGCAGCTTGAGCGTTTCCGCCCTCAGTAGACGGCACAGGCCGGCCCATCCGGTCAACCCCAGGATCAGACACAGCATGAACAGGCGCAGATCGGCGCGCGAGGCCATGGTATCGAACAGCTCCGGATGCGTATCGATGTAGACCTGCATCATAAGCACGCAGGCGGCGATCAGCAACACGCCCGGAATCGATGTCAAGGTCGTATACACATACTGGATGACATCGTCGACCCAACCCTTGAAATAGCCGGCGGAGATGCCGAACAACAAGGCGGGCGGAATCATGGCGCAGGTCGTGAGCGTGCCTATGACCAAGGCCGTGCGTATGCTTTTCAGGCACTGCCACAGCACGTCGACGCCGGTGCGGTCCGTGCCCAGCACGTGATAATCGGTCGCCAAGGACAGCCCCATGCCCGCCAGCAAGGCCAACGCCCCGAACGTCAGCCACATGGCGCGCCAAGGCACGCCCGACTCGCCGCACCACCAGGCCGCCAACGCCGCGCCCAGCGTGGCGCGGCCGATGCGATGGCATAGCGTGAGCGCGAACGCCGCCGCCAAGGCCGCCGCCAGCCCGTACAGCGCGCCCCAGGCAATCTTGGAGACGATATGCCGACGATGCCAACCCTCGTCCTGCAACTGCGTTCCGGCGTGCGCCAGGCGCGGAAAATCCCTGACCGGCTCGCCGTCGACCAGGAAGCTTTCCTTGACGAACTGGTACAAGGCCAGGGGCTCGGAATAGGTTTTCTCCCGCGAGGTCAATTTGGTCAGACCCAGAAGGTCGTCCAGGGCGGAGCGAAGAACCGGGGAATAAGTGCGCGCCGGTGGCTCATCGCCCGCCTGGGCCGCGCCCGTGGACTCCATGGCGGGCAGCAAGGGACGGTAATGGACGGAATCCAGCACGCCGATCACCAGAAACACCGATAGAACGACGCCCGCGCTCATAGCCGACGGCGAAGCGCCGACCCTGGCCCACACGGCGCGCAGCGCCGGACTGCGCGCCACGTGCCAGCCGTACGCCAGGATGGCCAGCACCAGCAGTTGCACGAACACATCCGTCCAGAGAAATACGAATTGAGGCATGGCGATCCTGATTCCTCAGTTGAAGCGGATCCGCGGATCCGCCAAGGTGTAGGAAATGTCGGCCAGTATCAACCCGACGATGTACAGCGCGGACCCCAGAAACACCATCGCGCGCACGATGGAGAAATCCTGGGCGTTGATCGCATCGATGGTGTAGCTGCCCAGGCCGGGAATGCCGAAGAAGGATTCCGAGATCAGGCTGCCCATGAACAGCAAGGGGATGGCCGACACGGTGCCGGTCAAGATGGGCAGCATGGCATTACGCAGGATGTGGCGGAACAGGACGATACGCTCGGCCATGCCCTTGGCGCGCGCCGTGCGCACGTAGTCCTTGCCGGCCTCCTCGAGAAACAGCGCGCGGTAGAACCGGGATTCCGCGCCCAGGCGCGATACGATGCCCACCAATACCGGGAGGAAAAGAAACCGCACCATGTCCCAGCCTTCGACGTAGCCGGAATACGGCACCCATCGCCACATCTTGGCGAACAGCCACTGCCCCGCGATGATGTAGAACAGCCCCGAAATCGACATCAGGACGACGCAGAACATGACGCCGGCCAGATCCAGGCTGGTGCCTCTGAAAAACACGAGCAGCAAGGAAAACGCCACGCAGGCGAACAGGCCCAGCACAAACGTGGGCAAGGCCAATGCCAGGCTGGGCACCATGCGCTGCCCGATCTCGTGTCCGATGTCCCTGCCCTCGTCGGAGAAACCGAAATCGAACGTCAGCAAGGGCACCGAGCGTGTATAGAAAATCGTGTCGGTCCACTTGGCCGAGTCCTGGGCCTGCGCATTGACGAACAACGGCTTGTCGTAGCCCCGTTCGGATTTCCATTTCTCTATCGCATCCTGGCTGACGCGCTGCCCTCCTATCGCCAACCTGGCCATGTCGTCGGGCGTGTTGACGGCGAAGAACAGCACGAACGTCAACAGATTGACGCCCACCAGGATGAAAAACCCGTACAGCAAGCGGCGCAAAATGTACCGTATCATGGACGTTCCTCCGTCGGCGCCGCCAACGCCGTCGCGCGGGCCCGCCGGCGCGTCAAGCGCGCCACGGCCCACGCCAACAGCGCCAGCAGCCCCGCCAGCCACCACAAGGCCCCCCAACGCGGCGTGTTCCATTCCTTGACCTTCTGCGCGCGCAAGGCGGGATCGATCCGGTAGTATTGCAGCGTGTCGC
The DNA here is from genome assembly GCA_964551305.1 of uncultured Burkholderiaceae bacterium. Classification (GTDB taxonomy): domain Bacteria; phylum Pseudomonadota; class Gammaproteobacteria; order Burkholderiales; family Burkholderiaceae_B; genus JBAZDC01. The sequence goes on along the minus strand of CAZKBT010000024.1, from coordinate 31,078 downwards.
GCACCATCTGGCTGGGCTTGGCATTGCCGACCCATTGCTGATAGGCGCCGCCCGATTTCGGGATATAGCCGAACATCCAAGGCGCATCCTGCTGGACGATGCCGACCATTTCCTTGATCAAGGCGTTCTTCTCGGGACCGTCATCCAGAAAGCGCATTTTTTCGAACAGCCGGTCAAACTCGGGATTCTCGTAGTTGGACGCATTTTCGCCGCCATGCTTGACCTTGCCGTTCGGTCCGTATAGCAGGAACAGAAAATTTTCCGCATCCGGATAGTCCGCCAGCCAGCCCCACATGAACATCTGCGCGCTGCCATTGCGCATCTTGTCCTGGAAGCGGTTGTAGTCGGTCGCCCTGATTTCAAGCTGCACGTTGATGGACGCCAATTGCCGCCGCATCCAATCCAGCATCGCGCTGGAGCCCATGCCGCCGGCCGAATCATAGTTCAGTATGAGCGGGCGCCCCGTCTTGGCGTCGCGCCCGTCGGGATAGCCCGCTTCGCTCAGCAGCCGGCGGGCTTGATCCAGATCGCGCCGCGTCACGCGTCCGTCGACCAAATCGTACACCACGGGATTGCGGCCCTGCGGCAAGGGCTCGTAGCCCGGAACCCCTGGCGGCACGGGACCGTGCGACGCCTGCGCTTCGCCATCCTGGAAAATCGAGACGAACTGCTCCCAATCGAAGGCAATGCTGATGGCCTGCCGCAGTTTCCGGTTCTTTTCCCGCCGCTCTTCAGAACCTACGTCGCCGACCACCGGATCCAGCCAGTTGAATCCCAGGTAAAAGTATTGCGCCTCGGTCGCGCTGCGCAGCAGGATGCCCCGCTCGTTGTACAGGGCGGCCTTCTCGGAGGAGTCGCCCGCGGCCACCCTCATCGCCACGCCGTATTCGCCGCGCTCGATCTGGGGGATGTCGTAATAGCCTTGCAGGAACTTGCCCATCAGCGGCACGCTTTCTTTTTCCAGTATGAATTCGACCCGATCCACGAACGGCATCGGTTTTCCGCAATCGGCCAGCAAGCCGTCCGCCTCGTCCCGAGGTTCGCCTTTGCACGGATAGGGCTCGCCCCGGAAGTACGGATTGCGTGTCAGCACGTGGCGCCGATTCACCCATGACTCGCTCAACATGTAAGGACCCGTGCCCACCGGCCAGGTATTGAGCGACAGATCGTGCTCGGCCATGCCGGGCTGGCTGTAGAAGCGCTCCGCCTCCCAGGGTATGGGCGCCGAGAATGTCATCGCCAGCCAATACTTGAACTGGGGATACTTGCCGATCACCTTGATGCGCAAGGTGTGGTCGTCCATGGCCTGAACCCCCTCGAAATCGAACGACCGCAGGTCCAGCCAGGCATCGGCCGGCAGGCCCGACTCCCGGACATGCCGCTTCAAGCGCTCACCGAAATCCCGCATGTCGACGACGTGCTCGGCGAACACGCCGAATATGGGCGACGCGACGCGCGGACTGGCCAGGCGCTTCCAGGCATAGACATAGTCGTCGGCGACCAATTCGCGCGTGCCCGTGTGTTCGAAATCGGCCATGCCGTACTTGCCGTCGAGCTCGCCCTCTTTCAACGGCCAGTAACGCGGCTTGCCCTCGCCGTCCAGCGCCAGGGAAGGATGCGGTTGAAAGCGTATGCCGGGCTTGATCCTGATGTCATAGACACTGACGGCAACCTGCTCGCCCGGCGCGTCCTCGGCCAGGACGTTGCCTTGCGCATCGTAATAGCGGGGCGTCACGACCTCCACGGCGGTCTTGGGCTTGAGCACATAGGGACGCCGCAGGTAATCGTAGGCATACGGCGGCTCGTAGATCGAATAGGTGAAAGGCGTTTCGTCGCTGGAATACGAGCGCGCCGGGTCCAGGTGCTTGGGAGAGCGCTGGGTGAATGCGGTAAACAAGGTGTTTTGCGCCAGCGCTTCGGGGTCGTACGGGCTGTTGACCGGATGCGGCGAGCATGCCGTGAGGCATGCGAGCGCGACAAGCATCGCAAGAAAACGAACCATCACCCCGCCCCCTGGCATTGATGCTGCGTCCAACATTGATAACGCCACGCCCAGGGCGCCACCGGATTGCCTACCGCCCAAAGACCCTTGCGAGCCTGCCGGGCATCGCGCTCCAGGGCGTGCAGGGCGGGGTCGCGCATGAACTTGCCGCGTCCCTCCATATTGGCCCAGGCCAAGCCGTCCTGCACCATGACCCGATTCACGATACGGCCGTCTTCCAGCGGCACGTTGCAAATATGACGGCTGTAACGGTCTTTCTCATAGCATTGCGCGGTGACTGTCTTGCCCGCCAGCAGAACGGCCAAGGCCTTGCGCGACGCCGACGCCATGGGTTGCCCTCGCCGCTTGGCATCCTTGCTTTGCTCCGGCGCGTCGATGCTGGCCAGGCGAACCCGCTGCTGCCGACCGTCGGCCAGCAGCGTGAAGGTATCTCCGTCGGCCACGTTTACGACCTTGCCGGTCAGGGTATAGGCAATACCCGCGGGCAGGGCCTGCGTATCGGAAGACGCGGCCTGCAAAACGACGCCCAGGCCGCCTCCGGCGACGGCAAGCAACACGAGCACGCCCACGATCGTGCGACTCCAGCGATACCGCATCAAAGCATCGACCACCTGCCTAGCGATTGCGTTCGAAAACCTCGCCACTTCATCTCCTGTAAAAACGCGCCGCGTCCAGCTCGCCGGACGGACTGCCATTATGCCGCCAATCGGCCCCTAATGGTTCCCCGCCATGGCTGATGAGGCCTGGGTACAATAGGTCATGCTGGTTCTCGATGATCCCAAACCTCGCAGGAAATTACCGTGACTGAACGACATCTGATCATTGCCGCCGCGCTGGTATTGCTGACCGGCGTCGCAGCGGGCGCCTTCGGAGCGCATGGCCTGAAACGCATCCTGTCTCCCGATGAGCTGGCCATCTGGCACACAGCAGTACTTTACCAAATGGTGCACGGCCTTGGCATGCTGGCCCTGGCTTCGCTGATCGGCCGCCTCGACGGCGCGTTGGCGATCTGGTCGGGCAATCTCATGCTGGCCGGCATCCTCGTTTTCAGCGGCAGCCTCTACCTGCTCACGCTGACCGGCGTCAAATGGCTGGGGGCCGTCACGCCCATCGGAGGCACGGCCTTCATCGCGGCATGGGCGCTGCTGGCGCTTGCCGCCTACCGATCGGCTTGAGGAGACGCGCCGTGTTTACCTCGCCGCTGGAGCGCCTGGCCTTCATACGCGAACTGCCCAAGGCGGAACTGCACGTGCATATCGAAGGAACGCTGGAGCCCGAACTGTTGTTCGAACTGGCCCGGCGCAACCAGGTGGCCCTGCCTTACGCCTCGGTCGATGCGCTACGGCAAGCCTATGCCTTCGAGAACCTGCAGTCCTTCCTGGATCTGTACTACGCGGGCACGACGGTGCTGCTGCACGAACAGGATTTCTACGACATGGCGATGGCCTACATGCGGCGGGCCCGTGCCGATGGCATACGCCATGCCGAGATCATGTTCGATCCCCAGGCGCATACGCAACGCGGCGTCGCGATACAAACCGTCTTCGCGGGCCTGGCGCGCGCGCTGCGCGACGCGCGCCGGGAACTGGGCGTCAGCAGCTACCTGATCCTCAGTTTCCTGCGCCATCTGGACGAGCGGGACGCCTTCGCCGCGCTGGACGCCGCCTTGCCTTTGCGCGAGCACCATGGCGACCTCTGGATAGCCATAGGCCTGGATTCGTCGGAAGCCGGCAATCCGCCCGAAAAATACGCGCGGGTTTTCGGGAAATGCAAAGAACTCGGCTTCCGGCTGGTTGCGCATGCCGGAGAAGAAGGTCCCGCCGACTACGTCAGGAAGGCGCTCGACGTGCTGAAGGTCGAGCGCATCGATCACGGCGTGCGCGCCGAAGACGATCCCGAGCTGCTGCAAAGGCTGGTCGACGAGCAGATACCTCTGACGCTCTGCCCGCTGTCCAACGTCAAACTCCGGGTCGTGCCCGGCATGAGCGAGCATAATCTGGGGCGCCTGCTCGAGCGCGGCGTGAACGTGACGATCAATAGCGACGACCCCGCGTATTTCGGAGGCTATCTTGCGGCGAACTATCAGGCCTGCGCCGAAGCGTTGTCGCTGGCGCGCCAAGACCTGGTGATCCTGGCCGCCAACAGCATCCGGGCGTCTTTCCTGCCCGAAGCCGATAAAACCGATCTGCTCGAGGAACTGTCCGCTTTCATTTGATTCTCGGCCGGACGCGCAATGCAAAAAACCCACTGCGGACAGTGGGTTTTCTTTCAAGCCCGCCTTGAAGCGGGCTTTGGAAGCCGATCAACAAAGTGATCGGCATGCCGGCATCAATTAGATGACTTGGACCGACTTGGCTTGAGGGCCTTTTTGGCCTTCGGCCGCAACGTAGGAAACACGTTGGTTTTCTTCCAGCGACTTGAAGCCGGAGCCGATGATGTCGGTGTGATGAACGAAGAGGTCCTTGTTGCCCGATTCAGGCTTGATGAAACCAAAGCCCTTTTCGTTGTTGAACCATTTGACAATACCAGTTTCTGTGGACATTTTTGCAATCCCTAAAAGTAACGAGCAATCCGCTCTATAGAAGATTGTCAAGGTGTAGAGATTGGAGCAAAAAAGTACTGGTTGTTTCCTGGTACTTATATTGTACTAACTTCGACGAACTTGAAAATCTAAGCACACATCGTACGGACAAAATAAAGTCAAGTCAAACAAATCTCAACGATTTTTTCAAAAAAAACGCGCTTTCTTCGAAACGCGCCACCAAGTCGGGGAAAATCCGCCTGAAAATCGCGGGTTTTCCCTTGTATGCCGGACGTCGCGTCATGTTTCCGTCATGCCTTTCCAGAACATATAAATGGCCAGCAGGTACAGGATGCAGGCGAACACCTTTTTGAGCGAGGCCACGGGCAGATTGTGGGCCGCTTTCGCGCCCAACGGCGCGGTCAGCACGCTCATCATGACGATGAGCGCCAGTGCGGGCAGCCAGATATATCCGATCGACCACGGCGGCAAGCCATGCAAGCCCAGCCCAGCCCAGACGTAGCCGAGGACGTTGGTCACGGCGATCGGAAAGCCGAGCGCCGCGCTGGTGGCGACCGCCGAATGGATCGCTACGTTGCACCACAGCATGAACGGCACGCTCATGAATCCGCCGCCCGCGCCGACCAGGCCCGAGATCAGGCCGATCACGCCGCCGGCGGCGAACTGCCCCGCCTTGCCGGGCATCTGCCGCGACGCGGCCGGCTTTTTGTTCAACAGCATCTGGGTTGCCGAGAACGCGACGAATATACCGAAGAACAAAGCGAGATAGCCGCCCTTGACCATGGCGAAGATGCCCAGGCTGCCGATCAGGCTCCCCACCACGATCCCGGGAGCGATCTTGCGCACGATGTCCCAGCGCACGGCGCCGCGCCGATGGTGGGCGCGCACGCTGGAAAGCGAAGTGAACATGATGGCCGCCATGGACGTCGCGATCGCCATCTTGATCGCCAGGCCCGCGTCGACCCCCGTGCGCGACAGCATGGCGGTCAGGAACGGCACCATCATCATGCCGCCGCCGACGCCGAGCAGGCCCGCGAAGAAACCACTGGCGGCGCCGAGCGCCAAAAGCGATAGGATAATTATCAGTGACATGCTGTTTATCGAGGTAGGTTGGACGGGAGAACCGGGGCCGCGCCCTCATCGGAAGCGCGACACAATAGCAGGATAGTACTCCACACGCTGGATGAGCCGCGAACCGGCAAGGCGCTCGAGCGCATCGCGCCACGCGTATCGCCTGCGCCGCTCACACGCGGGACGCCGAAATTCCGGACAGCTCATTCAGCGCCGACAGGGCCCGCGCAATCTGCTCGCCATTGCGCACTTCGATCGTAAACACCATGTGCGACAGCGAGCGGCGGCTATGCGTATTGACGCTCACGACGTTCAAGCGCAGTTTGGCGAACACCTCGGAAACGTCGCGCAGCAGGTTGGGACTTTCCTGGGCGCGGATGCTGATGTCGATCGGATAAAGGGCGTCGCCCGTATCCCCCCAATCCACGGCTATGGTGCGCTCGGGCTGCCTGTCGGCCAGAACTTTGTAGGCGGAGCAATCCCGCCTATGAATGGACACGCCGCGCCCGCGCGTCACGAACCCCACGATACTGTCGGGCGGCGCGGGACGGCAGCACCGCGCCAGCTGCGTCATCAGCGAATCGACGCCCACCACCAGCACGCCGCTTTTCCCCGTCCGGGCGACGTTGTCTTCGCGCTGCGTGTACACCCTGGTCGGCGTGGCGGGAACCGCCGGCGCGGAGTCGGATAGCGCATGGTCGATGTGGCGCAGGCTGAATTCGTCTTTGGCCACGGCCACGTACAAATCGTCCGCCTTGGCAAAACCCAGCTGGTGCGCCAGCTGCTCGAGATTGACGGCGGTCTTGCCCAAGCGCTGGAGCTCTTTTTCCACCATGCCCTGGCCCTGCGATATGCGTTCCTGGAGCTCGATCGCATTGAACCAGGCGCGCACCTTGGCGCGCGAACGCGGACTGGCGAGAAAGCCCGACTGCGGACTGAGCCAATCCCGGGAAGGCCCGCCGGATTTGGCGGCGATGATTTCCACCGTCTGGCCCGTGCGCAAGCGCGTGAGCAGCGGCACCATCTGGCCGTCGACCTTGGCGCCGCGGCAACGATGCCCCAGATCGCTATGCAGGTAATAGGCGAAATCGACCGGCGTCGCCCCCGCGGGCAGTTCGATGACGCGCGCCTGCGGCGTCATGACGTAGATGCGCTCGTGGTCGGCGGCGTCCTTGGGTTTGTCAGCCGGCTCTCGCGCATCGTCCGCCGCTTCGTGATTCCAAGACAGCAGTTGCCGCATCCAGGCAATTTTTTCATCATAGCGGCCCGAAGCAGCAACCTGCCCGCCCTTGGCGCCCGCCTCTTTGTAGCGCCAGTGCGCCGCCATGCCGTACTCGGCGAACTGATGCATCTCGCGCGTGCGTATCTGGATTTCGAACGCGCGTCCCCGGCCGTCCGACACGACCGTATGCAAAGACCGATAGCCGTTGGGCTTGGGCCTGGAAATGTAGTCGTCGAACTCGTCCGGCACCGGCGTCCACAGCGAATGCACCAGCGCCAGGACGCCGTAGCATGCCCGCTCATCGTCGACGATGACGCGCAAGGCCCGCAGGTCGTACAAACGATCGAAGGCGATGCCCTTGTTGCGCATCTTGGCCCAGATGCTATAGATGTGCTTGGGCCGGCCCGATACCTCGGCCCGGATGTGCGCGTCGGCCAGCTCCTGCTTCAAGCGCGCGACCACGCTCTTGATGAAGGCTTCACGCTCGCCGCGCTTTTCCTCCAGTTGCCGCGCAATCGTCTTATAGGTTTGGGGCTCCAGAAAGCGGAATGCCAGATCCTCCATTTCCCACTTGACTTGCCAGATACCCAGCCTGTTGGCCAGCGGCGCGAACAGCTCCATGGTTTCACGCGCGTAGGAAACGGGGCAAGGCAGCTTCGAACTGGCGTACCAGCGCAATGACTGCAGACGCGACGAAAGACGTATCAACACGATGCGCAAGTCGGCCGCCATCGCCAGCAGCATTTTGCGCTGCATTTCTTTTTGGTCGCTGCCCTGCACGCGGACGTCGACGCTGGCTTGCATGGCCAGGCGGCTCAGGCGCTGCAGCGCACGGCTTCCCTGCACCAGCGACATCACGTCGGCGCCGAACTCCTTGCGCAACAGGTCGTGCCCCGCGGCAGCCGGCGCATGCGCGGTCTCGTCGGGCAGTATGGTCAGCAAAGCGCTGACCCGAGTCTGCGCGTCGGCGCCTAGCTCGGACAGGATACGAACCGTGCCCGCGCCATGCTCGGCCAAGGGCTCGCCGGTTCCCAGTACGGCATCGGCGCCTTCGGAGCGCACCCGGCGCACCGCCTGAGCCAGCATGGTCCGCCCGGCATCGTCCAATCCGGCGCCGGCCTGTTCAAACCAGGTCTCGTCGAATAGCGTGGCGGTATCGTGCGCAAACCCGTTCATAATTGAGCTGAGATATAGTGAATCGCCATTCGGCCCGTTTTTCCTCATTTTAATCTGAACGACCCGCATGCAAACAGAACAGACGACCATACTGATTATCTGGCATTCGCGCACGGGCGCCGCGCGGCAGATGAGTCAGGCCGCCGAACAAGGCATGCTCGAGGCCGCCTCGGCCCTGGATGCCGGGCGGCGCCTGCGCATACGACGCCTTGCGGCCGACGAGGTTCGCGCCGACGACCTGCTCGGCGCCGACGGCTACGTATTTTGCGCGCCGGAAAATCTGGCCGGACTGAGCGGCGCCATGAAAGAATGTTTCGACCGTAATTATTACACCGTCCTCGACCGCTTGAACGGCCGTCCCTACGCTTTGCTGATCAGCGCGGGCACGGACGGAACCGGCGCCGCCCGCCAGGCCGAGCGTATATGCACCGGCTGGCGCCTGCGACCGATCGCGCCGACGTACATCGCCCGCACCCACGCGAATACCACGCAGGCCATACTTGCCGAGAAGCGGCTGGATGCTCCGTCACGGGAGCGCTGCAAGGAAGTGGGCGGAACACTGGCCGCCCTGCTGCTCTGAACCGGGCCGACGACCGGCAAGCGCAATCAGGCCAGCGCCGCCGTGACGACGATTTCCACCTTCAGATCGGGATTGGCCAAACGCGCCTCGACCGTGGCCCGCGGAGGCGCGTTGCCGTCCGCCACCCAGGCGTCCCAGGCTTTGTTCATGCCGTCGTATTCTTTCATATTGGCGAGAAATATCTGAGCCATCAGGATACGGCTTTTGTCCGTGCCGGCCTGCGCCAACAGCGTATCGATCATGCCCAGCACCTGCGCGGTCTGGCCCTCGATATCCAGCGTCGGATCATCCGGTATCTGGCCGGCGAGATAGGCTACACCGTTATAAACCGCCATATCGGACAAGCGTTTTTCGACATTGACTCTTTTTATATCACTCATAGTTGCTCCATCAAGAAAATCGATCCACGTCGCGCCGGGAGCTCGCCGGCCGCGTCCGGGCGCATATGCCGGGCGGACACGGCATCATCCGCGCGGCCTGCGCCATGGCGGCTCATGGCCTGCCCGCAAAAAGCACGCTTGCCCGGCTGCCCTGGACGACAAAGCCTAGGAATGGGATTGCGGCGCCGTGTCAGCCGGCAGCTGAAAGACTTGCCGCAGATACGCGAGATAGGCCGGATCATCGCACATCGTTTTTTCGGGCGCGTCCGACACCTTGGCCACGGGCTGGCCGTTGCAGCGCACCATTTTCATGACGATCTGCAGCGGCTGGTGCCCCAGGTCATTGGTCAGGTTGGTGCCTATGCCGAACGAAACCCGGCAGCGGCCGGCGAAATACTTGGCCAGGTCGATCGCGCGCGGTATGGTCAGGCCATCTGAAAACACCAGCGTCTTCACGCGCGGATCGGTCCGGTTCTTCGCGTAGTGCTCCAACAGCCGGTCGCCCCACACGAACGGATCGCCCGAGTCGTGTCGCGCGCCGTCGAACAGCTTGCAGAAATACATATCGAAATCGCGCAGGAAGGCATCCATTCCGTAGACGTCGGAGAGCGCGATGCCCAAGTCGCCGCGATATTCCTTCGCCCACACTTCCAGCGCATAGACCTGGGAGTCCCTCAGGCGAGGCCCCAAGGCCTGGCACGCCTGCAGGTATTCGTGGCCCATCGTGCCCAGCGGCGTCACCTCGTGCTTCATGGCGAAATACACATTGCTGGTGCCGGCGAAATGCTTGCCCATCTGGTCTTTCATCGTGGTCACGACTTCTTCGTGCCATTTCTTGGAGAAGCGGCGCCGCGTGCCGTACTCCGCCACCCGGAAATCGCTCAGCGCCGGGTCGTCGAGCACCAGATGCATCTTGGACTGAAGGCGCTTGCGACCTTCTTCCCAAGCGGGTTGGCGGCACACATTGCGAAAATACACTTCATTGACGATCGCCAGCACGGGAATTTCGAACAGAATGGTATGCAGCCAAGGGCCCTTGACCTGAATGTCCAGCTCGCCGGGCGTCTCGGCCGGTTCGATGGAAATGCATTTTTCCGGCAGGCGGAACAGCCCGAGGAAATCCACGAAGTCGCTCTTGATGAACCGCAGGCTGCGCAGATAGTCCAGCTCTTCTTCGGTGAAGCGCAATTGGCAAAGCGCATGGATCTCGGCGCGGATCTCGTCCAGGTAGGGGCTCAGATTGATGTTGGACGTACGGCATTTATAGCGATACTCCACCTGCGCCGCGGGAAAGTGATGCAGCACGACCTGCATCATGCTGAACTTGTACAAATCCGTATCGAGTAACGAGGTAATTATCATCGCGAAACCAAGAGTTCTTTTTGACCGTCCTGCCGCGCAAGGCGGACGACGACGCCCCGCAGCGGCAGACGTGGAACACTGCCTACCTTAGCATCATAGCCCATGGACAAGGTCCCATGGAGCAGGCTCGCCGGGGCGCCGGACTTTCGATCCGCACCCGCCATTCCTTGATGAGGGTTTATCGTAGAACGGCCCTTAATATTAGGTAAAATCCCTATGTGTATATGTAAATGTTGCGGTGGATCCCGAAATGACTCACGTAGTCACAGAAAACTGTATCAAATGTAAATTCACCGACTGCGTCGACGTCTGTCCGGTGGATTGCTTCAGAGAAGGGCCGAACTTTCTCGTCATCGATCCCGACGAGTGCATCGACTGCGCCGTCTGTATTCCGGAATGTCCGGCCAACGCCATTTTCGCCGAGGAGGACGTTCCGCAGGACCAGATGAAGTTCATCGCGATCAATGCGGAGCTCGCCCCCCAGTTCGGATCGATCAACCGCTCCAAGAAACCCTTGCCCGATGCGGACGAATGGAATGGCGTGCCCGATAAGCTCCCATATTTGGAACGCTGACCGTTGCCGCGCCTATGCCTGATTTGAATTACACCTCCGAGACCATTACCGAGATCATAGAATGGGTGCCCGGCAAGCTGTTTTCCTTCGCCACGACGCGACCGGCCGAATTCCAGTTCACGGCCGGGCAATTCGCCCGGCTAGGCCTGCCCGACCAGCCCGGCGATAACGCGCAGCCCGGCATCTGGCGCGCATATTCGATGGTGACCGCACCGCATCAGCCCGACCTGGCGTTCTATTCCATCGTCGTGCCCAACGGCGAATTCACCACGCGACTGGCCCGGCTGTCGGTCGGCGACACGATCTACCTCGACAAGACCGCCTTCGGCTTTCTCACCCTGGAACGCTTCGAAGCGGGCGGCGATCTGTGGCTGCTCGCTACGGGCACCGGTCTGTCGGCCTACCTGTCTCTGTTGCAAGATCCCCACACCTGGCAACGCCACGAACGAATCATTCTGGTGCATGGTGTGCGCCAGGCCGAGGAACTGGCCTATCGCGAGCAATTGACGGCCTGGGCGGCGCATGGGCATCCCGACGCGGATCGGACCAAGCCCCGGGCCGGGCTGACGTATCTCCCCATCGCCACGCGCGAAACCTTGCCAGGAAAGCCTCAGGCGCGCCTGACGACACTCATCGAGGACGGTCGCCTGGAGCAATTGGCCGGCCGGCCATTGAACCCCGCGCACGCCAAGGTCATGCTGTGCGGCAACCCGGATATGATCAAAGATTCCCGAAAACTTCTGACAGATCGCGGATTTGCCGTGGGACGCAGGGGTATTCCAGGCACTATGGCAGTGGAAAACTACTGGTAATTCCCACAATTTTGGATTAGTTTATGATTAATCATTAGTTACCAAATGGGATTACCTGCATGCTGTATGACCTTCACGAACTCCAGCGGTCTTTCTTGTCTCCGTTCGCGGCGTTCAACGATACGAGTTCCCAGCTGTTCTCCCACCCATACAGCCCCCTTGCCTATACCCCGCTATCCCGGCAGATGGCCGCGGCTTGCGAACTGGCGCATCGCCTGGGCAAAGAGTACGAGAAACCGCAATGGCGGCTTCCCGCCACCACCATAGACGGCGTCACCGTCAAGGTAGAGGAACAGGTCGTCGTCAACCATCCGTTTTGCCGGCTCCTGCATTTCAAGCGCGATATCGAACGGGCCGCCGATGCGCCGGCCGATCCCCGCATCCTGCTGGTCGCGCCGCTGTCGGGCCACCATGCCACACTGCTGCGCGATACCGTGCGCGGCTTGCTGCCGGCTCATGAGGTATACGTGACCGACTGGGTGGACGCGCGCATGGTTCCGTTGTCGGCGGGGCCGTTCCACCTCAGCGACTACGTGGAATACGTGCAGGAATTCATTCGCCATCTGGGGCCCGATCTTCACGTCATGTCGGTATGCCAGCCCACCGTGCCGGTGCTGGCGGCCATATCGCTCATGGCGACGGCCAACGACCCCTGTCTGCCGCGCAGCATGATCATGATGGGCGGCCCGATCGACACGCGCGAATCGCCCACGCAGGTCAATCGCCTGGCCACGACCAAGCCCTATTCCTGGTTCGAGAACCAATTGATCCACCGCGTCCCGACCCGCTATCCCGGCGAAGGCCGCCGCGTCTATCCAGGCTTTTTGCAGCACGCGGGGTTCATGGCCATGAACCCCGACCGCCACATGCGCTCGCACTACGATTTCTACCTGGACCTGCTCAAGGGCGACGACGGCGACGCGCAGGCGCATCGCAGCTTTTACGATGAATACAACGCCGTCCTGGACATGCCGGCGGAATTCTATCTGGACACCATCCGGATCGTATTCCAAGAACACCGCCTGCCCAGGGGCACCTGGGAAATCAACGGAGAACGCGTCAAGCCCGCCGACATCACATCCCTGTCCCTGTTCACCATCGAAGGCGAACTCGACGACATCTCGGGACAAGGCCAGACGCAGGCCGCCCATAAGCTGTGCAGCGGCATCCCTAAAAGCCGCAAGTTCCATTACACGGCGCCCGGCGCCGGCCATTACGGCATTTTCTCCGGACGCCGGTGGCGCGAAACGATTTGCCCTAAAATAGCCGAATTCGTGCGCAACGCGGCATAAAACGCCGCTCCACCTACGCTGACCGAACCGGGGCGCGCGCCCCGGTTTCATTTTCGACACCTTCATGTCACTGATCGATCGCATTGACGCCGTGCTCCCTCAAACGCAATGCACCCAATGCGGCTACGAGGGTTGCCGGCCCTATGCCACCGCCATCGCCATGGACGGCGAAGCCATCAATCGCTGCCCTCCCGGCGGCCAACGAGGCATCGCCGAACTGGCCCTGCTGCTTCACGTCGACGCCCCGGAGCCGGACCCGGCATGCGGCGAGCACAAGCCGCTGCACCTGGCCGTCATCGACGAGACCCACTGCATCGGCTGCACGCTCTGCATACAGGCCTGCCCCGTCGACGCGATCGTCGGCGCCAACAAACTGATGCACACCGTGCTTGCGGACCAATGCACGGGTTGCGAGCTATGCGTCGCGCCTTGCCCTGTGGACTGCATCGACATGCGGCCCGCCGGATTCGCCTGGACGCAAGACCATGCGGATCAGGCGCGCCTGCGCCACCAGCGCCGGCAAGACAGGCTGCGGCAGCAGCACGCCGAACGCTCGACGCTGGCGGCCAAGACCTTGGCCAACAAGGCTCCGATCTCCGCGGCCGCCCACAACAGCGCCGACGAGCGGCGCCGCATTCTCAACGACGCCCTGGCGCGCGCCAGGGCGCGCCGACAAGAAAATGAACAACGCAAAACGCATTGAACTCTTTGCCCGGCTGCAAGCCGCCAACCCGCACCCCACCACCGAACTGGAATACGACACCCCCTTTCAACTGCTGATCGCGGTCATCCTGTCGGCCCAGGCGACCGACCGGTCCGTCAACATCGCCACACGCAAGTTCTTCCCCGAACACGGCACGCCCGAAGGCCTGTTGGCCTTGGGCGAAACGGGCCTGATCGACTACATCAGTTCGATAGGCTTGTACAGGACCAAGGCCAAGAACGTCATCGCGACCTGTCGCATCCTGCTCGAGCGCCATGGCGGCGCCGTGCCCGACGACCGCGAAGCGTTGGAAGCCTTGCCCGGGGTGGGCCGCAAGACCGCCAACGTCGTGCTCAACACCGCTTTCGGCCATCCCACGATTGCCGTCGATACGCATATTTTTCGCGTCGCCAATCGCACGGGCCTGGCGCCGGGAAAGAACGTCGTGGAAGTCGAGCGCAAACTGGAAAAAGTCGTACCAAAAGTTTACAGGCAGGACGCGCACCACTGGCTGATCCTGCATGGCCGCTACATCTGCGTGGCGCGCAAACCCAAGTGCCCCCAATGCGCCATCAGCGATCTCTGCGATTACAAGCACAAAACGCCCGACTCGGCCCGCCGCGCTTGAGGCTTGATTTCCCATTAAGGGTTTTCCATAGACCTATGAGAAACCCGCATGGCGACGCGGCCAGGAAAAATTCATACTGACAATCACCCAATAACCGATGGATGAACGTCATGCCTGCGCTGGAAATCGCCGATCTGCACGTCTGGCACGATAACAACCACCTATTGCACGGCATCAGTTTTCAAGTCGACCCCGGTGAAATAGTCAGCCTGGTGGGCGCGCCCGATTCGGGTCCCGCGACGACGCTCAAAGCCATACTCGGCCTGACGGACGTGCGCCGGGGTTCCATCCGGATACGCGGCACCGAATCCATTGCCATGCCGGCCCGGCATGTCGGCGCGCTGGGCATCGGCCATTTTCTTCAAACGCAAAACCTCGACGACGAACTGTCCTGCGAAGACAACATCCTTTCCATCGCGGGAACTACGACGCTGGGCGGCGGCATGTCGCTGGCCGAAATCTACGCCCTGTTTCCCGTTCTGGAGCAACTGCGCGACGATGCGGTCCGCAGCCTGTCCCCCGGCGTGCGCTACCTGCTCGTGCTGGCCCGGCTGCTGCGCAGCGGCGCCAACGTCCTGCTGCTCGAAGACCTGTTCAAGTCCATCGGTCCGGACGCGAGCTTCGGCGCCGGCACCGCGCTCAGGCAGATATGCGAACAAGGCTACGCGGTGCTGCTGGCCGAGCAGGATCCGGATTCATCGAAGGCGATCGCCGCGCGCAGCTATGTCATGGAAGGCGGGCGTATCGTCAACCGGCTGGACAGCATGCTGGATTACGAGCAAAAGATCGCCTCAGCGGCCCGTGACCGGCATGATGGTCAAGCCGGCTCTTTCCTTGTCGTGCCCAATCCCAGGTAGCTCTCGATGACCCGAGGGTTGTCGCTCAATTCGGCCGCGGGCCCCTCGAGCACGACCTCGCCCGTTTCCAGCACGTAGCCATAATCGGCCACCTGCAACGCCGCCCGCGCATTCTGTTCCACCAGCAAAATGGCGACGCCCGTGCTGCGCAGACGCGCGATGATCTGGAAAATCTCACGCACTATCCTGGGCGCCAGGCCCAGGCTGGGCTCGTCGAGCATCAGCAGCTTGGGCTGGGCCATCAACGCCCTGCCCACCGCCAGCATCTGCCGCTCGCCTCCGGACAAGGTTCCCGCCAGTTGCTGGCGGCGCTCCTTGAGCCGGGGAAACAGCTCATAGACCTCGTCGATTTTCTCGCGCCAGCCAGATTGGCGCGCCTGATACAAGCGGAAGCCGCCGAGCAGCAAATTGTCTTCGACCGACATGCTGCCGAACAGCTCGCGGCGCTCGGGCACCAGCGACATGCCGCCGGCGACACGACGTTCCACCTGCCACTTTCCGACGTCGTCGCCCAAGTACCGGATGGAGCCCGAGCAGCTGCCAGTAAGCGGCAAGGCGCCCATGATGGAGTTGAGTAAGGTGGACTTGCCCGCGCCGTTGCCGCCGATGACGGTCACGATGCTTGCGCGCGGCACCTGTATATTGGCGTCCATCACGGCATGGACCTTGCCGTAGCGCGAGGACAGATCCGTCACCTGCAGAATGGATGAAGTGGCGTCATTCATGGTCATGCCCTGCCCTCCGCTTGTGCCTCGGACGGGGCCGCCACGGCGGGTTCCACGTCGAGATCGTCGTCGATGCCGCCCAGATACGCTTCCAGCACCTTGGGGTTCCGCTGGACGTCCACGGGCAAGCCTTCCGCCAGCTTGGTGCCAAAGTCCATGACCACCAGATGATCGGTCAGATTCATCACGAAATCCATATCGTGCTCGACCAGCAGTATGCTCATGCCCTCGGCGCGCAATTGCTCCAGGACCTTGGCCAGCTCTTGTTTTTCCTTGTAGCGCAAGCCTGCCGCCGGCTCGTCGAGCAACAGCAGGACGGGGTCCGCCGCCAGCGCGCGCGCGATCTCGAGTATCCGCTGCTGGCCCAGCGCCAGATTGCCGGCCTGCTCGTATAGATAATCGCCCAGGCCGACACGCTCCAACTGCTTGGCGGCTTCGTGCAGCAGCTGAGCCTCGCTGCGGCGATCCGTGCGCAAGGCGGCCGATACGACGCCCGTATGACTGCGCAAATGCGCGCCCAGCGCGGCATTCTCCAGCACCGTCATCGTCGGCAGCAGTTGAACGTGCTGGAAGGTACGTCCCACCCCGAGCTTGGCGATCTCCCGGGACGGCAGCTTGTCGATGCGCTCGCCCATGAAGCGCACGCTGCCGCTGGTGGCCGGCAAGACGCCCGTGATCAAATTGAAGGTGGTGCTCTTGCCCGCGCCGTTCGGGCCGATTAGGCCCATGATCGTTCCCGCCTTCAAGAAAAAACTGATGTCGTTCACCGCCACCAGGCCGCCGAACTCTTTGCGGATGTTGTCGACCTCGAGCACCATCGACCCCGCTTCGGGCTTGGTCCGCTGGGCCAGCGGCTCGGCTTGCTCGGGCGCGGCGCGGCGCCGTCGCGATGCGCCTCCGGTCAGCGAAGACCAGAACGACGACAGCAAGGGCCAGACGCCGTCGCGCGCGTACTGCAGCACCAAAATCATCAAGATGCCGAATACGATGAGCTCGAAGTTGGCGCTGGTGTCCAGGATCTTGGGCAAGACATTCTGCAATTGATCCTTGAGGGTCAGGATCAACGCGGAGCCCACGACCGCGCCCCACACGCTGCCGGCGCCGCCCACGACCGCCATGAACAGGTACTCGATGCCGTAATTCAGGCCGAACGGACTGGGGCTGACCGCGCGCTGCATGTGCGCATAGAGCCAGCCCGACACGCTGGCCAGCATCGCCGCGTAGATGAAGATGATGACCTTGTAGGCGGCCATATTGATGCCGAAGGACTCGGCCATTCCGCCCCCGTTTTTCAAGGCGCGTATCGCCCTGCCCGGCCGCGAATCCAGCAGATTGCGAGTGGCCAGCAAGGACAGCAGAACGATCAGCCAGATCAGATAATAGATATTGCGGCCGCTGCCCAGGGACACGCCGAACACGTGCAAGGGCGTGATGCCGGCGATGCCGTCGTACTGTCCCAGGAAGGCCAGATTGCCGAACAGATAATAGAGCGACAAGCTCCACGCTATCGTTCCCAGCGGCAGATAATGCCCCGAAAGGCGCAAGGTGATCATGCCGATGATGTAGGCGATCAGCACTGTCAGCGCCAATCCGGCGAACAAGCCTATCCACGGAGAAATGCCCAGCGCCGTCGACAGATAGGCCGTCGAATACGCGCCTATGCCGACGAATGCCGCCTGTCCAAAAGAGGTCAGGCCCCCTATTCCCGTCAGCAGCACCAGGCCCAGGACGACCAGGCTGGCCAGGCCGATGTAATTGAGCTGCGTAATCCAGAACTCGGGCGTGCTCGCGAACAGGGGCAATGCGGCGAGCGCGACGATCACGGCGATCAGCAACAAGCGATTCATGGCTTACTCCTCGTCGTCGACATGATGCGAGCCGAAGGACCGCCACAACAGCACGGGTATTATCAAGGTAAACACGATGACCTCTTTGTAGGCGCTTGCCCAAAACGACGAGAACGCCTCCAGAATACCGACGAATATGGCGCCGCCCGCCGCGATGGGATAGCTGACCAGGCCGCCGAAGATCGCCGCGACGAAACCTTTCAGGCCGATCAAAAAGCCGGTGTCGTAATAAATCGTGGTCACGGGCGCAATCAGCATGCCCGACAACGCGCCTATCGCCGCCGCCAGCGTAAACGTCAGGCTGCCCGACAAATTGGTGCTGATGCCCACCAGGCGCGCGCCGCGCCGGTTCACCGCGGTGGCGCGCAGAGCGCGGCCATACAAGGTTTTGCCAAAGAACACCCACAACGCCAGGATCAAAGCCAGGCAGGTGCCCATCACGAAGAAAGTCTGCGCCGACCAGCTGACCGCGCCCATATCCACCTGCCCCTCCAGAAACGGCGGCGTGCGCCAGCCTTCGGCGCCGAAGAACACCAGGGCCAGCCCCGTCAGCGCGAAGTGCACGGCGACCGATACGATAAGCAGCACCAGCACGCTGGCCTCCGCAATCGGCTGATAGACCAGGCGGTACAACATCGGCCCGAGCGGGATGACAAGCAGCAGGGAAAAAATCACGGCGACCCAGATCGGCGTATCGTTGCCCGCCACGTAAGGGGTCAGCAGGTACAGCACGACGGGCAGCAGGATAGTCCAGGAAAATTTCTTCGCCAGACCGGAAGAATTTCGATTGCGAACGGCGGCGATCAGCTCCACGGCAAACACCAGCGCCCCGATAATGAGCAGCAGGTTCACCGTGCCCGGTATCCGGCCGTTGACAAGGAAAGCCAGCGTCAGCGCGCCGAAGGCCACGAATTCGCCCTGGGGGATGAAGATGACGCGCGTAACGACGAACACCAGTACGAGCGCCAGCCCCAGCAGAGCGTAGATCGCGCCGTTCAGGATACCGTCCTGAAGCAGGATCAGGATGATTGTTGAATCCATGTCAGATATACCATAGCAACCGATGAGAGAGCGGAGTCGCGCGAGACCTGCGCATCAGCCGGAATGCCGGACCTGGCAAAGGCCGGCATTCCAGGTATTGCGTTCAATACTGGCGATCGTTCGGGATGAAACCGCCCGTGATCACAGATCCGGCTGGTACGTCCACTTGCCGTCGACGACCTTGACCATGACGCGCGCGCGCTCGTCAAACCCGGCATGATCCTTCTCGGACATGTTGAAAACACCCTGCGAGACGGGCAATTCCTTGACCTGCTCCAATGCATCGCGCAAGGCCTGGCGGAATTCCGCCGTCCCCGGCTTGGCGCCCGTCTTGAGCGCTTCCGGTATGGCGGCGGAGATCAGCAGGCCCGCATCCCACATGTGGCCGCCAAACGTATTGATGGTGCCTTCGCCATATTTGGCTTCGTATTTTTCCTTGTACTCCAGCGCGGTCTTCTTCACCGGATTGTCGTCGGGCAGCTGCGAAGCCACCAGCAATGGCCCGGCGGGCAGGAGCATGCCTTCGCAATCCTTGCCGCAAACACGCAATACATCGTTATTGGCCGCGCCGTGCGTCTGGTAAATGATGCCCTTGTAGCCGCGCGATTTCAATTCGCTTTGCGGCAAGGCGACGGGCGTGCCCGACCCGGCGATCAGGACGGCGTCGGGCTTGGCTGCGGTCAGCTTGATCACCTGGCCGGTGACGCTGGTGTCGGTGCGGGCATAGCGCTCGACGGCGACAACTTCTATGCCCTTGGCCTTGGCTGCCGCGGTCATTTCGCTCAGCCAGCCTTCGCCGTAGGCATCGTTATAGCCGATGAAGCCCAATGTCTTGACGTTCTGCTTCGCCATGGCGTCGGCCAGCGCGCCGGCCATCAGCTCATCGTTCTGCGGCGTCTTGAACACCCATACGCGCGGACCTTCGACCGGAGCGACGATACGCGCGTTGGCCGCGACGCTGATCATCGGCGTCTTGGTTTCACCCGCCACGTCGACCATCGCCAGCGAGCCGGGCGATACCGACGTGCCTATCACCACGTCGACTTTGTCGTCGGTGACGAGCTTGCGCATGTTGCGCACGGCGGCCGTGGTGTCGGTGCCGTCGTCCAGAACGATGTATTCGATCTTCTGTCCGGCGACTTCCGTGGGCATCAGCGGCACAGTGTTGCGTTCCGGGATACCCAGCGAAGCCGCCGGTCCGGTACTGGCGATCGTGATGCCGACCTTGATCTGCGCCGACGTCATGAAAGGCATGGCCAGGGCGATGGCGCCGGCGAGCAGGGATATGCGAAGCGTAGACTTGGACTTCATTTTTTGTCTCCAGGCTTTGGTTGAGCTGTAGTTATGGTCGCCGCGTTTTGCGCGACGACCGAGAAAGTATACAAAAAAGCTACAGTGTGGTGATTTTTAGTATCGCTTTCCATAGGTATACACCCTAGCTACAAATGTGAAAACGATTGACAACCAACTATTACATATCCCCAAGGCCTATCCAATTCAGTATTAACCCGGGCGGCCGTCGGGGCGGCATCACGCCCGCGCCGCGCACGCCGCCGGTCATCGCATCCATGGCGGCCATGGAAGTCCTTCCGCCTCAAAGTGGATTAACATGTATGCAGCGACGCAGCGTTTTTTCTGCACATAGGCATAACCATGAAGAAGATCAGCAAGACCGACCAGCAATGGCGGGACCAGCTCGGCCCGGAAGAGTACGCGGTAGCTCGCCTGAAAGGCACTGAACGCGCTTTTACGGGCCGCTACTGGAACACGTGGGAACCCGGCATCTACCGCTGCGTGGGCTGCGGCACGGCGCTGTTCGCCTCCGACACCAAATTCGACGCCGGTTGCGGATGGCCCAGCTATTTCGAGCCGATCGAAGCCGAGCGCGTGCGCGAGGAAACGGACACCAGCCATGGCATGATGCGCACCGAAGTCCTATGCAACATCTGCGATTCGCACCTGGGTCACGTCTTCAACGACGGACCGCCGCCCACGGGGCTGCGTTATTGCATCAATTCCGTATCCCTCACTTTCGAACCGCTTTCATGAAAAAGTTTCTTTTCGATCTCTTCCCCCTCGTTCTCTTTTTCATCGCGTTTCGGCTTGCCGACATCTATACGGCGACCGCCGTCGCGATCGCCGCCAGCATCGCGCAGTTCGTCTGGCTCAAGGCCATGCGCAGGAAAATCGAAACCACGCACTGGGTCAATCTGACCGTGATCGTGCTGTTCGGCGGCGCGACACTGTTCTTTCACAACGACGCCTTCATCAAGTGGAAACCGACGGTCCTGTATTGGCTGTTCGCCTGCGCCCTGCTGGGCGGCCGGCTGATTTTCCAGAAGAACGTCATGCAAAAGCTGATGGGCGGCCAAGTGTCCCTGCCCTTGCCCGTCTGGGACAAGCTCAACTACGCCTGGTCGCTATTTTTCATTATCTCCGGAATACTGAACCTATATGTCGCGTTTTCTGGGCACTTTACCGAAACCCAATGGGTAAACTTCAAAGTTTTCGGTTTGATGGCCTTGCTGCTGCTGTTCGTCATCGCGCAGTCCATCTGGCTCGGACGCCATATCCAGGAAACCTCCCCCGCCGCCGATCATTTATCCGCGTCCGGGGAACAAAAGGAGCACTCCTGATGTCTATAGAACGCATGGATATGCTGAAGGAACGCCTGGCCGCCCTGACGCCCACGCATCTGGAGATCATCGACGAGTCTCACCTGCACGCGGGGCACGCGGGCAGCCGGGACGGCGCCAGCCACTTTCGCGTCGTCATCGCCAGCGAACGGTTCGCCGGCCTTTCTCCGGTGGCGCGCCATCGGCTGGTTTATGATCACGTCCAGGATTTAATTCCATATCCGATCCATGCCTTGGCGATCGTTGCCAAGGCTCAACAATAAAGGTAATTCATGAAACGTCTCGCTGTATTCGCCGCCGCTTGCACAATCGCCGCCACCGCCCATGCCCAGACCGTGGCCACGGTCAACGGCAAAACCATTTCCCAGGCTCAATTGGACCAGTTCGTGACTCTGCTGGTCAGCCAGGGCGCACAGGATACGCCCGAGCTGCGCAGCCAAGTCAAGCAGGAAATGGTCAACCGCATGGTCGCCGTGCAAGCGGCTGAAAAAGCCGGGCTGGACAAGCAAAACGACGTCAAGCAGGAAATCGAGCTGTCCCGCCAAGGCATACTCGTTCGCGCGCTGATGAACGATCACCTGAAAAAGAACCCGGTCACCGATGCCAAGATCCAAGCCGAATACGACGAGATCAAGAAAGAGCAGGCCGGCAAGCAGGAATACAAATTGCGCCACATCCTGGTCAAGGATGAAAAAACCGCCCAGGACATCCTGGCCTCCATCAAGTCCAAGAAAGTGACGTTCGACGCGGCGGCCAAGAAAGACTCCATCGATCCGGGCAGCGGCCAGAACGGCGGCGATCTGGGCTGGGCGCAAGCCGGCAACTTTGTTCCCGAATTCGCCCAGGCCGTCCAGACCCTGAAAAAAGGCCAGATGACCGACAAGCCCGTCCAGACCCAATTCGGCTGGCACATCATCCAGGTCGAGGATTCCCGTCCGGTCACCTTCCCCGCCCTGGCCGACGTCAAGCCGCAGATCGAAGAAATGCTGCGCCAGCAGCAACTGGCCGAGTTTCAACAACAGTTGATCAAGTCGGCCACGGTCAAGTAAAGGGTTCGCGAAGTCCATCCGGCCTTGCTGCGCTGAACATCTGAGGGGCCGAATTACTTTTCCGTTTTGAAAAACAGAAGCTTTCTTGCGAAAAAACCGCGATCAATAAAATCGCGGTTTTTTTATGGACCGACCTTCAACAACCTATTCAAACACACGCGCCACGCCCGCCCCCAGTCCGTACCGCTTGAGTTGTTCCGCATTGCTGATGAAACCGCGCGGCCAATGGGCGCTGAACGACAAGGTGCGGCTGTTTCTTCACGTCGCTGATTTCCCACGAAGTTCAGGCCTTGCATGACTAGCATGGAAGGCCTGGATTTTGCTTTTCGTCGGACTGCTTGCCTTATTTGCGCACGCCCAGATCAGACGGCAAGCTTGCCAGCCACGCGGCGATGTTGTCGACGTCGGTGCTGGATAGCGCGCCCACCAGGGCGCCCATCACTGCGTTCTTGCGCCGATTGGCCGTCGCGGGCGCATCCCCTTGCCCACGCTTGTACGCGTTCAGCGCATGACGAAGGTAGTCTTCGTGCTGTCCAGCCAAAATGGGGTAGCTGGGCAAGGTCGCCGTCTTAGCATCCGCGCCGTGGCATGCCGCGCACGCGAATTTTTCATAAGCTGCCTTGCCTGCCTGCACATCCCCTGCAAACGCAAAAGAGCTCGAACCAAATAATGCGACACCCAACAGGGCCAGTTTCAATGTCTTCATGCCAGTCCCCCGATTATTTGAGATTCGAATAATAGGCGGCAAGGTCCGCCATATCCTGGGGAGACAAGCTCTGGGCGATCGCTTCCATGGAAGGGAACGTACGAGCGCCACTGGCGTATTCCTTCAAAGCTGCAACGATATATTCCGCGTTCTGCCCTGCGATCTTCGGGACGTTGTAGACTTCAGGAAAACTGGCTTTATAACCTGGTATGCCATGACAGCCTATGCACATCGACACCTTGGACGCGGCGGCCTTGGCGTCGCCCGCCGGCGCGGCGTCTTCAGCGGCGACGGCCTGAGCGGCGATCGTACAGGCGGCCGTAACGGCAAGCGCGCGCAGGACACGTATCGGGGATGTTCGCAACTTCATAATAGCTCTTGTAGTGGCGGTTAAATAAAATCGGCCTAACCCACCCGGCCGATGAACCGGATAAGATTGTACGATAATTGTAGCGGCCTATACAGAAAAGACTCAGCATTCGGTTTAAATCAATACACGGAAGCAATTTTTATGACCACATCATCCATGCCGCTGCAAGAACGTTTCACAGGAACGTCGCGCTACGTCGCCGCCGAGGACTTGAAGCTGGCGGTCAATGCGGCGCTCACGCTGCAGCGTCCATTATTGATCAAAGGCGAGCCCGGCACCGGAAAGACCATGCTGGCCGAGGAGGTGGCCGCCGCGCTGGGTCGCCCGCTGCTGCAATGGCACATCAAATCCACCACCAAGGCGCACCAAGGCCTGTACGAATACGATGCCGTATCGCGGCTGCGCGATTCGCAGCTGGGCGACGAAAAAGTCCGGGATATCCGCAACTATATCGTCAAAGGCGTGCTGTGGCAGGCCTTCGAGTCCGAACAACCGGCCGTGCTGCTGATCGACGAAATCGACAAGGCCGACATCGAGTTTCCCAACGACCTGCTCCGTGAGCTCGACCGTATGGAGTTCCATGTCTATGAAACGCGGCAGACCATCCAGGCGCGGCATCGCCCGCTGATCGTCATCACGTCCAACAACGAGAAAGACCTGCCCGATGCGTTTTTGCGCCGGTGCTTTTTCCACTACATCAACTTTCCCGACCGCGACACACTGCGGCAGATCGTCGCCGTGCACTATCCCACCATCAGGGAAGACCTGCTCAAAGCGGCGCTGGACACGTTTTTCGCGCTGCGCGACGCGCCAGGACTGAAGAAAAAGCCATCGACGTCGGAATTCCTGGATTGGCTGCGTCTCTTGCTGAGCGAGTCCATCTCCGCCAGCGCCATCTCGGGAAGCACCGACAGCCTGCCGGTCATGGCGGGCGCGCTGCTCAAGAACGAGCAAGATCTGACCCTGCTGCAAAGGCTTGCCGCCCTCACCCGCGCCAGCCAACGCCGCTAACCGACTTTTCCTGGCAGCCTCCCATGATCGACAACGCTTTTTCACAGATACCGGCCCCCGTCAACCTGGAAGGCTACGGCGTCACGCTGCTGCCGCTCGGACCGGAACATGAGCCCGACCTGGAGTGGGCCGCGGCCGACGGACAACTATGGAATTTGCGCGTCACGTCCGTCCCGGCTCCGGGCGACACGGCAGCCTACATCGCCGCGGCGCTGGACGGACAGCGCCAGGGGCACATGCTGCCTTTCGCTGTGCTGGACCACGAATCGAGCCGGATCGTGGGAACGACGCGCTACCACGATATCGTCCCGGTCGTCGGACGCCTGGAAATCGGCTATACCTGGTATGCCAGAAGCCTGCAACGCAGCCATGTCAACAGCGCCTGCAAGCTATTGCTTTTGCGCCATGCCTTCGACGCGCTGGGCGCCAAAGTCGTCGGCTGGCGCACCGATAATTTCAATTGGGCATCGCAACGCGCCATCGAGCGCCTGGGCGCGCATCGCGACGGCGTCCTGCGCCACCACGCGCCAAGGCGTGACGGCACAGTGCGCGACACCGTCATGTACAGCCTGCTGGCCGGCGAATGGCCGGAAGTGGAGCGACAGCTCCTGTACCTGATGCAACGCCATGCTGCTTGACTTCTTCTATCACCTGCGCGCGCGGAAGCTGCCTGTCTCGATCCAGGAATATCTGACACTGCTCGAAGCCCTGCGCCGCGACCTGATGCGGCCCAGCCTGGATGATTTCTATCGCCTGGCCCGGCTGACGCTGGTCAAGGACGAAAGCTATTTCGACCGCTTCGACCAAGCTTTCGGTGAGTTCTACCAGCGCCTGGAAGCCGCGGTTCCCCTGGAAAAAGAGATCCCGCTGGATTGGCTGATCAAGGAGTTCCAAAAGAACCTGAGCCCCGAGGAAAAAGCCGCCATCGAAAAGCACGGCTGGGACAAACTGATGGAATTGTTCAAGCAGCGGCTGGAGGAGCAGACCGAACGCCATGCCGGCGGCAACAAATGGATAGGCACCGGCGGCTCGTCGCCCTTCGGACACGGCGGCTATCACCCGGAAGGCATGCGCGTGGGCGGACCGTCGGCCGGCAATCGCACCGCCGTCAAAGTGTGGGATAAGCGCGAGTATCGCGATTACGACGATCAGCGCGAGCTGGGCACGCGCAATTTCAAGGTGGCGCTGCGCAGGCTGCGCCATTTCGCCCGCGAAGGCGCCCTCGAGGAACTGGATCTGGAAGGCACCATCCAAGGCACGGCGCGCAATGCGGGCCTGCTGGACCTGCGGATGGTGCCGCAACGCCGCAATGCCGTCAAAGTCCTGATGCTGCTGGACGTGGGCGGCACCATGGACGACCACGTCGCGCGGGTCGAAGAGCTTTTCTCGGGAGCCCGCAGCGAATTCCAGAACCTGCAAGCCTACTATTTCCACAACTGCCCTTATGAGGCGCTCTGGCGGCACAACAGCCGCAGGCGCCAGGAACGCATCGACACCTGGGACGTCCTGCGCAAATACCATGACGACTGGCGCCTGATCATCGTCGGCGACGCCACCATGAGTCCGTACGAACTGCTGCAGCCCGGCGGGTCGGTGGAGCACCACAACAAGGAAACCGGCGTCGTGTGGCTTCAACGCCTGCTGGACGCCTGGCCTAAAGCCGTCTGGCTGAATCCGGAACCCGAAGGATATTGGCAATACCGCCAATCCATCGCCATCGTGCGCGACGTCATGCATGACCATATGTACGGACTCACGGTGGACGGCCTGACCCGGGCCATGCACTGGCTGTCCAAATAAAGGCCGACAAGCCGGCCGAGCCCGCCGTGCGCCGGCCCGGCACGGGAACTATCCGGACCGCCGGCAGCCTAATCAACACTGATATGATGTCGCTCTACATCCCTCCCTTTTCAGCTCACCGGATAGGACTTATGCTTTCTCGCCTACGCTTGTTTTCGACGGCCTTGTTCTGCAGCTTGCTGTTCCTGGGAGCGGCCTGCCGGGCCGAACCTGCCTCGAAGCCCGGGCTTGCAGCCGGCGTGCAGCAGCTCTCCTCGATCGAAGGCGTAACGGAATACGTACTGGACAACGGCTTGCGTGTGCTGCTGGCCCCCGATACCTCGAAGGCCAGCGTGACGGTCAACATGACTTACCTGGTGGGTTCGCGGCATGAAAACTACGGCCAAACCGGTATGGCGCACCTGCTGGAACACATGATGTTTCGCGGCACGCCGACACTGCAAAACGCACTGGGCGAGTTTTCCAAGCGGGGCCTGCAAGCCAACGGCACCACCTCGAACGACCGCACCAACTATTACGCCACCTTCACCGCGGACCAGGATACCCTGGACTGGTACCTGAACTGGCAGGCGGACATCATGGTCAACGCCACGATCTCGCGCGAAGACCTCGACGCCGAAATGCCCGTGGTGCGCAACGAAATGGAGCAAGGCGAAAACAGCCCGTTCCGCATCCTGATGCAGCAAATGCTGGCCACCGCCTATCAATGGCACAACTACGGCAAATTCACGATCGGCGCCCGTTCCGACGTCGAGAACGTCGATATCGAGCAGCTGCGGGCCTTCTACAAACTGTATTACCAGCCCGACAACGCCGTCCTGATCGTGTCGGGCAGCTTCCAGACCCAGGCGACCCTGGACGCCATCCACAAAGCCTTCAGCGCCATCCCGCGCCCCGGCCGTACCTTGCCGCCCGAGTACACCGTGGAACCCGTGCAAGACGGCGAGCGCTCCGTAACCTTGCGCCGGACGGGCGGCAGCCCCGTCGTGGCCGCCGTCTACCACGCGCCCGCGGTATCCAGCCCGGACTATTCCGAGCTCGAGCTGGGAACCGGCATGCTGTCCGATACACCGTCGGGCATTCTTTATCGCAATCTGGTGGACGCGGGCCTGAGCACGAGCATCTTCGGCTTCATCGCCGATCAGCGGCAACCCGGCTATCTGCTTTTCGGCGCGCAACTGGAATCGGACCAGGATCCCGACAAGGCCTTGGACGCCATGAGGAAGACCCTGGACGCGCTCGAGCCCGACACCCTCGATGAAGCCGGCCTCGCGCGGGTGCGCCAGAAATGGCTGACCGGCTGGAACAAGACCTATTCGGATTCCGCGCGCCTGGCATCGGCCTTGTCCGAAGCGTCGGCCGGCGGCGATTGGCGCTTGTTCTTTCTGCAGCGCGATCGCGTCGAAGCCGCCAAGCTGGACGGCGTAAGAGCCGCCGTGAAGCGGTATCTGGTGCCGGACAACCGGACCATCGGACGCTACATCCCCACGGAAAAGCCCGTGCGCGCGCCGGCCGTCGAAGCCGTCGACCTGGCCGTCCTGCTCAAGGACTATCAGGGCAAGGGCCCCGGCGACGAGATCGATGCTTTCGATCCCACGCCTGAAAACATCAACGCCCTGACGCGGCGCGAGACCCTGGCGCTGCCCAACGGCGACGTGCAACTGGCCTTGCTGCCCAAGCAGGCGCGCGGCAAGCGCGTCGAGGCCAACCTGCTGCTGCGCTCTGGCGATGCCGATACCCTGAAAGGCAAGCGGGCACTGGCATCGGCCACGGCGGCCCTGCTGGAAAGCGGCACGAACACCATGACGCGCCAGCAGATTCAGGACAAGTACACGGAACTGGAAGCCAGCGTCGCCGTCAACAACACCGGCGGCTCGGTCGCCGTCCAGCTATCCACCACGCGCGAGAACCTGCCCAAACTGATCTCGCTGGTCCTGCACGTCCTGCACGACGCCAACTTCCCGGCCGAGGAGCTGGCCAAGTATCAACGCGAGGTGTACGCCTCGATCAGCGACGCCAAGTCGGATCCCATGTCGCTCGCTTCGCAGGCGCTGGCTCGCCATGGCAATGTCTGGCCGCGCGACGACATCCGCTACGTCCCCTCGCTCGACGAGCTGCAGGCCGACACCGCCGCGCTGACGCGCGAAGAAATCCAGGCCTTCCACAAGCAGTTCTACGGAACCGGATCCATCTTGTTTTCCGCCGTGGGCGATTTCGAGCCGGATGCCGTCAAGGCGGCGCTCGCGAACGGCCTGAAAGACTGGAGCAAGGCGCCGGCATACAAGCGTCCCGACAATCCCTACCAGGAAATCAAGCCCAAGCATTTCACCATCTCGACGCCGGACAAGGCCAATGCCTTCTACATCACCCAGCAGGCCGTGCCCTTGCAGGACACCGACCCGGACTACGCCGCGCTGGTCGTCGCCGATTACCTCTTCGGCGGCTCGGAAACGTCGCGCCTCTGGAACAGGGTGAGGGTCAAGGAGGGCTTGTCCTACACGGTGCGCAGCGAACTGGACGCATCGTCCTACGAACCATCGGGCGACTGGACTATCTATGCCATCCATGCGCCTGAAAACAGCGGCAGACTGAAAACGGCCATCGAGGAAGAACGGCGCAAGGCGCTGGATGAAGGCTTTACGGATGCCGAAGTCAAGGAAGCGGTGACGGCCCTGCTCAACTATCGCAAGCTGAACCGAAGCCGCGACAGCATTCTTGCCAGAACGTGGCTGTCCTACTTGCAGCTGGACCGCGACTTCTCCTGGTCCGCCCGATTCGACAACGCGCTCGAGCAGCTCGACGCCGAAAAGGTCAACCGCGCGCTGAAAGCCTCGATGCGGCCGGATCGTTTCAGCAGCGCCCTGGCGGCGGACGATACCAAGAACAAGGCGCAAAAAGCCAAATAGCGATAGGATCGCGACAAGCAAAAGGACGGCTCGATCGAGCCGTCCTTTTCATTGACCGCGCCGGAACCCGGAACAGCGGGACCAGCCGGGGAGTCTAGCTGAAGAAGTTTTTCACCTTGTCGGTCCAGGATTCGCTCTTGGGCGAGTGCTTGTCGCCGCCCGAGGCCAGGGAGTCCTCGAACTGCCTCAACAACTCTTTCTGCTCTTCGCTCAAGCGCACCGGCGTTTCCACCACGATATGGCAATACAGATCGCCGGGATAACTGGAGCGTACGCCGCGTATGCCCTTGCCGCGCAAGCGGAACGTCTTGCCGTTCTGCGTGCCTTCGGGAATCGTGATCTCGCCGCTGCCGCTCAAGGTGGGAACCTCGATCGTGCCGCCCAGCGCGGCGCGCGTGAACGGTATCGTCAACTCGCAATGCAGGTCGTCGCCGTCGCGCTGGAAAATCCCGTGTTCCTTAAGATGAATTTCCACGTACAGATCGCCGGGAGGCCCGCCGTTGACGCCGGGTTCGCCATTGCCGGCCGAGCGTATGCGCATGCCGTCATCGATCCCCGCTGGAATCTTGACCTGCAAGGTCTTGTTCTTGCGTATGCGTCCAACGCCGTCGCAAGCCCGGCACGGATCGGTGATCTCCTTGCCGGAACCGTGACAAGTCGGACACGTCTGCTGGACACTGAAGAAGCCCTGCTGCATGCGCACCACGCCGTTGCCGTTACATGTACGGCACGTCCTGGGCTCGGTACCGGGCTTGGCGCCGCTGCCGTGACACGTCTCGCAATTTTCCCAGCTCGGCACGCGAATCTCGGTCTCGAAGCCGGCCGCGGCTTGCTCCAGGCTTATCTCCAGAGAATACTTCAAGTCGGCGCCGCGATACACCTGGGGGCCGCCGCGCCGCGCGCCGCCCGCGCCGAATATTTCGCCGAAAATATCGCCGAACGCTTCCGAAAAACCGCCGCCGCCCATGCCGCCGGCGCCTGCGTTGGGATCGACTCCGGCATGGCCGAAACGGTCATAGGCCGCGCGCTTCTGCTCATCGGACAGAATCTCGTAGGCTTCCTTGACCTGCTTGAAGTTTTCCTCGGCTTCCTTGCTGTCCGGATTGCGGTCCGGGTGGTACTTCATCGCCAATTTGCGATAAGCCTTCTTGATTTCGTCATCGGAGGCGTTCTTCGCTACGCCCAGAACCTCGTAAAAATCACGTTTTGCCATTTGAATTGCCTGCGTGCTCAACGCCTACGGCGTCACATGGGAAATAAGAACGCCCGATTTCCAGCGGCAAGCCGGAAATCGGGCCAAAAGACTTGACTGCGTAGCCTTTTACTGGTCGCGCTTGACTTCTTTGAAGTCCGCATCGACCACGTTCTCATCCGCAGGCTCGGAGGCTTGCGACGCGCCCTGCTGGGCCGCGGCCTGCGCCTGGGCGTCGGCGTACATCTTTTCGCCCAATTTCTGCGATGCCGCGGTCAGTGCTTCCACCTTGGCATCGATGGCGGCCTTGTCGCCGTCCTTGAGCGTGTCTTCCAGCTCTTTGAGGGCGGTTTCGATGGCGGTCTTTTCGGACTCTTCCAGCTTGTCGCCATACTCTTGCAGAGACTTGCGCGTGGCGTGCACCAAGGAGTCGGCCTGGTTGCGCGCCAGAGCCAGCTCGGCGATGCGGTGATCGTCCTCGGCGTTGGCCTCGGCATCCTTCACCATGCGTTCGATCTCTTCTTCCGTCAAGCCGGAATTGGCCTTGATCGTGATCTTGTTTTCCTTGCCGGTGCCCTTGTCCTTGGCCGACAC
>CAZKBT010000023.1:0-45202 GCA_964551305.1 uncultured Burkholderiaceae bacterium | reverse complement strand
CCGAAGAACTGGTGGAACATCTGCCCCACCGGGCTCTTCAGGAAGGCGACGCCGCCCGAATGGCCCGGACAATGCCAGGAATACGATCCGTCGGACGCGTACTTGACGAGCTCGCGAAAAAAAGGAGGCGCCAGGCCGTCCAGGTAGGACCGCGCTTCGCGGATGATGTGACGCGCCACGAACTCCGGCGTGTCTTCGAACATGTGGATGAAGCCGTGCAGTTCGCGCAGGATGTCGTTGGGAATGTGCTGCGAAGTGCGCGTCTCCCCGTACAGATAGATGGGGATTTCCTCGTTGCGGAATCGCAGCTCGCTGATGAAGGCGCGCAGGTTCTTGATGGCGTTGGCCACGTCCTCGGGGGAATCGACGTCGAACTCTTCATCGTCGATGGACAGGATGAATGCGCTGGCGCGGCTTTGCTGCTGGGCGAACGAGCTGAGGTCGCCGTAGCTGGTTACCCCCAGCACTTCGACGCCCTCGGCCTCGATCGCGGCGGCCAACGCCCGGATGCCGAATCCGGACGCGTTTTCCGAGCGATAGTCTTCGTCGATGATGACGATGGGAAAACGAAATTTCATGCCTGAGGCTCCCGCTAGGTGAGTGGCAGGGTGACGCCCTGCTGGCCCTGGTACTTGCCGCCGCGGTCGCGGTACGAGGTTTCGCAAACCTCGTCGCTTTCGAAAAACAGCATTTGGGCGCACCCTTCGCCGGCGTAGATCTTGGCCGGCAAGGGCGTGGTGTTGGAAAACTCCAACGTGACGTGGCCTTCCCACTCAGGCTCGAGCGGCGTCACGTTGACGATGATGCCGCATCGCGCATAGGTGCTTTTTCCCAGGCAGACCGTCAGCACGCTGCGCGGGATGCGGAAATATTCCACCGTGCGGGCCAAGGCGAAGGAATTGGGCGGAATGATGCAGACGTCGCCCTCGAAATCCACGAAGGACTTTTCATCGAAGGACTTGGGATCGACGATCGTGGAGTTGATGTTGGTGAATATCTTGAATTCCCTGGCGCAGCGCACGTCATAGCCGTAACTGCTGGTGCCGTAACTGACGATGCGATTGCCGTCGACCGAACGCACCTGCCCCGCCTCGAACGGCTCTATCATCCCGTTGGCAGTTGCCTGCTGCCTGATCCAGCGATCATTCTTGATACTCATGGCCCTCGCCCTTTAAACAATGGCGCGTATTTTAGCCCGTCATAGGGACTAACACTACCTAATTACGCTACTATCCTGCATTGCAATCGCGCCACTTGCCGATTCGCCACGCTTATGTCCGCCAAAAGCCGCAACCGAGACGACTACCAGACTGTGCCCCGGCGCATAGGCGCCATGAGCCGTTCGTTTCCGGACGCCTACCTGAACGACTGGCATACCCATCCCAGGGCCCAGCTGGTGTACGGCGTCGCGGGCATCATGGAAATGCGCACCCCGGACGGCGTGTGGGTGCTGTCGCCTTTGCGGGCGCTCTGGGTCCCCGCGGGGGTGAGACACCAGATGCGGGCGCACGGCCCGGTGGAGCTGCGCACCCTGTTCATCCAGCAAGGCGAAAAGGACCACGATATCATGCCCCGCTCGGAATGCGTGATCCCGGTATCCCCCCTGCTGAAGGAACTCATCCTGCGCGCCACCGAGCTGCCCGTGGAATACGATGAAGCCGGCCCGGAAGGCAAGGTCATGGACCTCATCCTGTCCGAGATCAAGCCGTCGACCGCGGACCGGCTCTACCTGCCGACGCTCGAAGACGAACGGCTCAAGCGGCTGGAAACGCTGTTGCGCCGCGACATGTCCGACAATCGCAACCTGGAGGCGTGGGCCGGCGAGCTCCACGTCTCGGGCAAGACGCTGAATCGCCTGATACGCAAGGAAACCGGCACCGGCTTTTCCACCTGGCGCCAGAGCCTGCGCATCCATCTGGCGCTGCTACGGCTCGCGGCGGGCGAGCCGATCACGTCCGTGGCCCTGGACGTCGGCTACGCCACTCCGTCCGCCTTCACGCGCATGTTCAGGCGCGTCATGGGCGTCACGCCCCGCGAATACCTCAAGCAGCTCGACTGATCCCGGCGCGCCGCCGCCCCTGCGAGGCTGTCCCATTCGGGACATTCTCTGTCCGCTGCTGAGCGGTCGCGCACCGCATTACACGGTACGCTGGTCGTTCATGCCCGCATCCGACGGGACGGCAGCCCCACGGCCACGACACAAGGAATTCTCATGAACCGTTTTCTTGCGATAGACCGCACCCACGACACCAACCGGAAAAGCTGGGTAGCCCAGGCGAACGACGAACGCACGGACTTTCCCATCCAGAACCTGCCCTTGGGCGTGTTTTCCACCAAGGATGGAAACGCCAGGGTGGGGACCGCCGTCGGCGATCGGGTCCTGGACCTCGCGCGGGCGCGCGAACTCGGCCTGCTGGGCGACGCGGTCAGCGCCGAGCACGTCGACGCCGACAGCCTGAATCTGCTGCTCTCGCAAGGCCTGGAGGCCGGCCTGAAACTGCACCATCGCGTTTTCGACCTGCTCGGCAAGGATGATACGCTGGACGCGAAACGGTTCGCGGACCAACTGTTGCACCCTCTGGACTCCGTCACCTTGCACAGGCCCGTGAACGTCGCGAACTATA
This sequence comes from uncultured Burkholderiaceae bacterium, assembly GCA_964551305.1. Classification (GTDB taxonomy): domain Bacteria; phylum Pseudomonadota; class Gammaproteobacteria; order Burkholderiales; family Burkholderiaceae_B; genus JBAZDC01. The sequence continues at coordinate 42,578 of CAZKBT010000023.1, read as the reverse complement.
CCGATTTCTACGCCGGCATCCATCACGCCGTTCGCGCCGGCGGCCTGCTCCAGCCCGAAAACCCCTTGCCCGACAACTACAAATGGGTGCCCATCGGCTATCATGGCCGGCCCTCCACGGTGAAGGTGTCCGGCTCCGACGTCCGGCGCCCCACGGGCCAGCTGGTGCCCGGCAAAGCGGGCACGCCGCCGATGTTCGGCCCTTGCAAAGAACTGGACCTCGAACTGGAAATGGCGGTGTACGTCGGCAAGCCCACCGAATGGGGGACGCCGTTGCGCATCGAGGACTCATTCGATCACATCGCGGGCTTCGGGCTGTTGAACGACTGGTCGGCGCGCGACATCCAGAAATGGGAAATGAAGCCCTTGGGGCCCTTCCTGTCCAAAAACTTCGGCACCTCCATTTCCCCCTGGATCATCACCACGCACGCATTGGCGCCGTTTCGCGGGCCCGTGCCCGAACGCGCGCCGGACGATCCCCGACCCCTCCCCTATTTGCAGTCGGACCAGGATCAATCCTTGGGCGCGATCGACATCGAGCTCCAGGTATATTGCCGAACGGCGAAAATGCGCCGGGACGGCGAAGCCGCGGTGCGGCTCATCGAATCCAATATGCTGCATCTATACTGGACGCCGCAGCAGATGCTGACGCATCACACCGTGACTGGCTGCCAGATGGACGCGGGCGACATCCTCGGAACGGGCACCATTTCCGGGCCGGTGCCCGAACAGCTCGGCAGCCTGCTCGAATTGACGGAAAACGGCGGCAAGCCTGTCGCTCTGCCCAACGGAGAAGTCCGGTCCTACCTGGAAGACGGCGACGAGATCACGCTGACCGGCACGTGCCGCAAGGCCGGATTCAGGACAATCGGGTTCGGCGCCTGCCGCGGCACCATCCTGCCCGCCTGAGCCACAACGCCATGCAAGCAAAGGTCGATATGAAGACAATCTCGCGCATCGCCGTCATCGGCGGCGGAACCATGGGACAGGGCATCGCGCAATACTTCGCGATGAAAAGCTATCCGGTTTCCATTTACGAGCCGAACGCCGCCGCCCGCGACGCGCTCCACCGAAAAATGGAAAACGACCTGAGCGTACTGAGCAAGCATGGCTTGATCGACGATCGCGCGGTGCGCGAATCCCTGCGGCGGGTCGACATCGCGGCTAGCCTGGAAGGCGTGGTCAAGGATGCCGATTTCATTATCGAGGCGGCGCCCGAAAACCTGGCGCTCAAGCAGGACCTGTTCAAGAAACTGGCGGCGGCCTCGAAGCCGGAGGCGATCCTGGCAAGCAATACGTCCAGCCTCGATTTGTTCGACATCATCGCGGACTTGGGCGAGAACGAGAAAAAACGCTGCATGATCTGCCACTGGTACAACCCCGCGCATCTCATTCCCTTGGTGGAGCTGTCCGACTTCGGCAACACGGAGCAAGACGCCTTGAATGCCGTCGAGGCGCTCTTCGAGGCGGCGGGCAAGAAAACCATCCGGGTGCTCAAGAACGTGCCGGGACTGGTGGCCAACCGCATCCAGCAAGGGATAGCCAGGGAAGTGTTTTCGCTGATGGAAATGCAGGTCGCGTCGGCGCAGGATATCGATGCGGCGTTGAAGTACGGCCCGGCGTTTCGCTACGCCACCACCGGCCAGCTGGAAGTCGCGGACTTCGGCGGCCTGGATATCTGGTGCACAGTGGGCGACAACCTGCTTCCGCTCATCAGCAACACGCGGCAAGCCAGCCCGCTGCTGAAAAGCAAAGTGCGGGAAAACAAGCTCGGCCTGAAGACCGGCGAGGGCTTTTTCGCCTATCCCGACAACAAAGAAGCCGTCATCGAGCACTTCCAGAAAAAACTGATCACGCAACTCAAAGCCCAGGAAGACATGGACAAAGAGCAATGACGGGCCGTCGAGCGCCGGCCCCCGGGCCGGGTCCGGCGCCCTTGCATGCTAGTCGCGCGAGAACCAGCGATAAATGAGGGCCAGGCCGTTGACCGTGCCGGCCGTGATCTCGGCCGTCAATCCACGCGCCAGCCGATAACTGGCGCGTCCCACGGTGCCGGTGTCGGACAGCGCCTGCTGCGCGCTCAAGGTGATGCCGTTCTCGAAGCGCTTGCTGGCCATGACGAAGCGATTCTCGATGTCGCTGGTGTTGCTGTCCAGGTTGCGCACTACGCTCTCGGGCGGCAGGATGCTGCCCGCGCTGCCCAGCTCGCCCGAGCGCATCGACACTTCATCCAGGCCGAACTTGCGATAGAACGGCTCGCCGCTGCCCAGGAACGACGTGCCCACGGAAAAGAGCAGCGCCATGTCGCCCCCCGAATCATCGGGACCGTGCCCAAGCAGCAGCCAGGATAGTTTCTCCAGCTCGCTGACCGCCGGATAGGACACCAGGTCGATGCGCGGACGCTTGGCCGTGCCCGCGACCTTGACCCCCGCCTCCACGGCCAGCCCGGTGCGCAAGGCTTCGATATCGAGGACCGGGTTCGTTATATCGCCCTGGAAGGTGACGGTGCCGCGCCGCAGCTGCAGGCGTTGGCCGTAGGTTTCGATCGCACCGCCGCGCGTGCGCAAAGCCCCGAGACCCGTCAGCCTGCCCGCCGCCATGACGACGCGCAGCTGGCCCACCAGTCCCGAGTTCACGCCATAACCCGTCAAATAAAAGCGCGGCCCCAGGTCGACCAGCAGGTCCAGGGCAAGATCCACGGGCGCGCTGCTTTCCTGCGGCGCCTTGCCTCCTCGTATCACCACCACGTCGCCGTCCACCGTCGGCACGCCGCCGACCATATCGAGATCGACCCAGCCCGCATCCGCCGTAACCTGCCCTTTGATCGACACCGACGGCAAGGTCGCCGCGATGGCGAGCTCGCCGCTCATCATGGCGTAGCGATCCGAGCGCTGCAAGATCGGGTATCGGAACAGCTCGACATTCAGCTCGCCGCGCGAATCGAACAGGTACCACTCGCCCGATACCGTCAACCGGCCGTCCTGCGCATCGGGATTGCTGCTGACCCATTCCGCCGTACGCCATTCCTTGGGCGTCACGCGCAAGACCGCCGGGAAGTTCAAGGATTCCAGGACCAGGCGATCATTATCGAAGCGCGCGTCCAGCGTGCCGTCCAGCAGGCGCACCCCGTCGTCCAGGCGCAGGAAGCGCAGTTTCTCGCCGCGTATCGTGCCGGCCGTGTTCCAGGAACCGTCGGAACGGCTTTCGGCCTGGGCCGAGACACGCACCGCGCCGCCCAGCTCCATGGAATCATCCAGGAACAAGCTGGTCCAGCCCAGGTCCTGGATATCCGCCTCCACGCCTATCGAAACCGGATCGCGCTCGTCCAGCCCGAAGCCGCCATCGGCCGCCGTATGCAAGCGCGCATTCGCCGTGATTTCGGCCTGCCCCATTTTCTCGGTGACCACCGTCAGCGCCGCGCGAACCCGGCTCGACGCGGCGCCTTCGGGAACCAGATCGATCTCGATATCGCCGGTGCGCAGGCCCAACGGCACCGACGGCGAAGACGGCACCATGAGGTCGCCGCTCAAGCGCCGCGCGCGCACCTGCCCTTGAAGCGCGCCGGCGAAGCGCAATTGCCAGTCCAGCCCCAGATCGATGCCGTTCACGGGGTTCGGCCGCTCGTCGCGTATTTTCACGCCGCCGCGCTTTTCTTCCACGGCTTCATCGTCGCTGGGCATCAATGCATCGATGGCCGCAAAAAGCTCGGGGGTCAACGCCAGCCGCGAAACCGCGCCCTGCGTTTCCCAGACCGCGTCTCTGCCGCGCGAATAACCATGCTGGACCGCCACCATCGTTTTGCCCTTCACCAACAGGTCCAGCGCGGTACGGCCCAGCTCCCATTGCCATCCCGGCTCGACCGCTTGCGGAGAAAGCACGATGGGAACAGCTTGCGTTGCCCTCACGCCCAGGTCGCCCTGCTCGGCGGCCAAGGTCTTGAACTGCGCGCGCCAGCTCGGCGGCGCCTGCGGGTGCGCCGGATCCGTTCCCCAGGCTCCCCTCATGTCCAGCTCGGCCTTGATCGGCTTCGCGAACGGCGAATCCTCGTCTTCGCCCGGTTCCGGCGTGTACTGCGCGGCCAACTGCGCCTGATGCTCGGCCAACGCGCCGGCCAGCGCGCCTTTCAACTGGGCGCCGCCCGGAATGTCCGGCCAGAAGGCGGCCAGGTCGGGCGCAATCACGTCCAGCGTCAATCGGCTGTCGGGCGCGCCCAGGCTCCCCTTGGTCTGCACGTGATTACGGCCCAGATGCAGATCCGTATCGAACACCGCCAAGCGCAAATCCTCGATGGCGATGCCGCCGGCCGCGGCGGCAGTTTCATGTCTTGCGCGGGATTCGTCGGACGGCGAACCGGAGGACGGCGAATTGGCGCTCGCCTGCTCCGCATGCGCGTGCGCGACATCGGCGCGTTCATTTCCCTGCTCGCGCGCCAAGGAAGCCTTGAGCGAACCGCTGAGCGCCTGCTTGTTCCAGCTGGAGCCTTCGCCGAACAGAATATCGACATCCGCCGACTCGGGCATGAAATCCGTCCTCAGCCGCGCGCTGAACGAGGCATCCATGCTGATCACGGCTTCGGGAATGGCCGGCCCGACCAGACTCCCGACGTCGAAGCGCTGCGCGCGCAGCGTTCCCGACAGCCCGCCGACCTGATCCGATTCGCCGGCCTTCCAGGCCAGCGTCCCCTCCAGCGAGGACGAATCCGCCAGTTGAACGGCGAACGCCAGGTCGTCCACCGGCATCGCGGCGGAAGGCGCCAGCGCCGCATCGAGCTTGACCGCCATTCCTTGCCCCTGGCCGTCGAGCCTGGCCCGCATCCGTTCCAGGTCGCCCGCGGCGCTCAGCGTCAGATGCAGATCGCACGGCTCGGCATCGGCATTGGAATCGGCAGACTCCGGCACGGCTTCCCCGGCCTCGCGCTCACCTTTCTGTTCTTGCCCTGTCTTTTGCCCGCTCGCTTCGTTCTTCTCCTGCTCTTTCGTTCCTTTTTTCTCCTGCGCCTGTTGCCCGTTCCCTTCTTTCCTCTCTTGCGCCGCCTGCTTTTTAGCCGGCAGATTCGGCACGTGTTTCCTGATGCACAACGGCGAATCCTCGGTCAAGCCCGTGGCCCGCACGTTGAAATCCGCCAGCAAGGGCCATGGCGAGGCAAAGGACTCGACTTCCAGCTCGCCGTCCACGTCGGCGCGCATGGCATCGTGCTCGACCCGGACGCTGCGCACCACCAGCTGCCCCTGGTCGCCGCCCAATGCCAGCGCCGCGCCCAGGTTGCCGATGTCTACCGGAATGGGCTCGCCATCCTGGGCTATGGCCAGCTTGCCCAGATAAAAGTGGTCCAGCGCCACTTGGACGGGCAGTTCGGGCATGGAGAAAGGCTCGGTGCTTTCCGGCTGGTCGCCGGGATGCAGGTCCACGCTCAAGGACGACGCCGTCAAGACGTTGACGTGCAGGCGGCGCTCCAGCAGCTCGCGCCAATTCGCCTGCAGTACGAAATCCTCGAGATCCACGTCCAGATCGGGCAAGGGCAGGGTCAGCTTGCCCACGGACACGCCGTCCCAGAGCGTGCCCGACACGTCTCTGGCCAGCCCGTCCACCTGGCTCACCGCCGTCTCCACCGCCCAGCGCGTGCCGGCCGTAGTGCCGACGACCCAATAGAGAAATCCGCACACGATCAGCACGAGCACGATGAGGATCGGCACGAACCAAATGACTATCCCGCGTATCCAGCGTCCCAAAGCACTCAAAAGGCAATACCCAAAGAAAAATGCAACCGCAAGCGCCGATCACGCTGACCATAGGCCAGGTCGACGAAAAAAGGCCCGGCGGGCGTCCTGACGGCCGCGCCGATACCATACCCGAAAGCCGGCTTCATCGAACCGAAGGATTCGGCGGCATCGCCCACGTCGACGAAGGCGCTCACGCCGAACATCTCGGTGAAATAATGGATGTACTCCACGCTGGCGACGGCCAATGCCGGCGCCCCTATCGTCGCATCGCCGCGCTTGATGCCCATGCTTTCGAAACGATAGCCGCGCACCGTGCGGGCCCCGCCCGTGCGATAGCCGAAATCCGCGGGCAAGCGTTCCGTGTTCGACCAGACCTTGCCGACCTCGCCGCGCACGGTCAGCACGTCATGCCGTCCCAGCGTCCACCATTGCTGCCCGCGCAGGCTGGCGCGGTAAAAGGGCTCTCCCCTGTCCAGGGTCACGCCCGCCCCCAAGCCGAAATCGATCAGATTTCCTTCACGGGGATCGTACTTGTCGTTGACGTCGCGGCGCAGCCATTGCCACGTGCCCACCAGCGTCGGCACGGTATAGCCTTGCGCCCCGCTGATCCGTGTTCTGTCATGGGCGGCGACCAGGCCCCATTGCGTCTCGTACTCGACCCGGCTGTCACCGGCCGCTTTCCTTTCCTGGGTACGCTTCCAGCCCAGGCCGTAGCGCGTGGTGTCCAGACCTTCGATGTCCGAATGGTTGTACAGCACGCCGAAGCTGTCTTTGTAGTTGCTGCTGGTCGGCGGCAAATGCACGTCGTAGAAAAAGCGCTGCCGGTTCTTGTCGACTCCGACGCCCGTTTCTATCCAGATCGGCAAGCCGAAAACGACGTTCTGGCGATACAGTCCTTCGACGCGCACGCCATGGTCGCTGTCGGCTCCGAGCGAGCCGGTGAAACGCCGGGCCGGCGCCTCGGACACGTTGACGTTCACGGGAATCTCCATGTCGCCGTTGGCCAACACCTTCTGCACCGCGTCGTCGCGATCCATGGTCACGAACGCTCCCCGGAAGAAGGTCGTCGACTGCAAGCCCTGCTGCCAGTCATCCAGCAAATCCTGGTCGTACGGGTCGCCGGGCGTGTAGCGCACGTAGCGCTCGACCAGCGAGGCGGGCACGCGCTTCAGGCCTTCGATGCGCAACTCTCCCAGGCGAACCTTGGGGCCGCTTTTGATTTCGACGTCCAGATCGGCCTTGGCCTGGTCGGCATCGATCGTGGCCTGGCTATGCGACAGGCGCGCAAAATAAAAGTCCTTGCGGCTGACGTCGTCCAGCAGATCCGATTTGGCCTGGCTCCAGGTGGCGTTGATGAAAGGCATTCCCTTTTTCAATGCCCATTCGCTGCGCAGCTTTTCCACTCGTCCGGCGCTGTCGCTATCCGCGATGCGTCCCTGGAACGACAGATTGACGCCTTCGACGACCGTGCGCTCGCCGGGCTCGATGATGATGTCCCAGGTTTCCCCGCCGATGTCCTCGCCGACCTCCAGCGTGACGATCGGCGCAAAGTAACCTTGCGTTTCCAGCGCCGACACCGTGGCGTCGTGCGCGCGCCGGCGCAAGCGCGAGACTTCGCCGCCGTCCTGGTCCTCGGCCAATCGCGTGATGGCGTCGACCGCCGCCGTAATGGCGGACAGGGCCTCGGGCGGCACCCCGCCCGGATCGATCACGACGTCGGGACGATCCGCGCGTGCGTTTCCCACGGCCAGGCAGGCGATGGCGAGAAGACAAGTCGCGCCTAACCGCATGCCTAATCCGTCCGCGTCACGACCAGCGGGACTTTGACCGACATATCGCGCGGCAGGGCGGCGACGCGGGCCGCCACTCCGTGAGCGATATGGTGATACAGCCTGGCCGTTTCGCTGTCGGGCTCGGCCGCCACGGTGGGCGTGCCGGCGTCGGTCTGCTCGCGGATGCTCAATTGCAGCGGCAACGCGCCCAGCCAGGGCACATCGAACTCGCGCGCCATGTCGCGCCCGCCGTGTTCGCCGAAGATCGGCTCGGCATGGCCGCATTGCGAGCAAATATGGACCGACATATTCTCGACGACGCCCAGCACGGGCACCTCGACCTTCTGGAACATGCGCGTCGCCTTGCGCGCATCGGCCAGCGCCATGTCCTGGGGCGTCGTGACAATGACGGCTCCGGTCAAGGGCACCTTCTGGGCCATCGTCAGGGCGATGTCGCCCGTGCCCGGCGGCATGTCGACGATCAAATAATCCAGATTCTTCCAGTTGGTCTGCGTCAGTAGCTGCTGCAAGGCCTGCGTCACCATCGGACCGCGCCATATGGCGGGCGCATCGTCCTCGATCAGGAAACCGATGGAGTTGGCCTGCAAGCCGTGGCCCATCATGGGCTCCATCGTCTTGCCGTCCAGCGTTTCGGGTTTTCCGGACAGGCCCAGCATCAGCGGGACGCTGGGCCCGTAGATATCGGCGTCCAGCAAGCCGACCCGGGCGCCCTGGGCCAGCAGCGCCAGCGCAAGATTCACCGCCGTCGTGCTCTTGCCGACGCCGCCCTTGCCGGAGGCCACCGCGATGATGTTGCGCACATTGGACATGGGCTTCAGGCCCCGCTGGACCGCATGCGCGACAATCTCAGCCTTGAAATCCACGGAAACCGGCACCACATTCAAGGCGGACACAGCCGTTTCAACACGTTTCCTCAATTCTGTCAGGCCATTGTGCAATGGGTAACCTAGCGGTACAGTGATGGTAGCCCCATCGTTTTCTATTTTTATTTCTGTGTTCTTGGCCGTAATATTCAACTTCTTTTGGGTATCAGGATCGGTCACCCCCGATAACGCAGACATAATTCGTTCAGGACTTACACTCATATCACCAGACCTTGCATGGGAAATTGTTCCGTAGACTCAAGCATAGCGGAGATTTCGATGCTCATAGTCTGCTCTTCGGGTCCATCAAGCATATGAATACACTTAATCAGATACTACGCGCGGTTCTTTTCTTCTTCCTGGCCCTGTTCGGCATGGCCATGGCGTTCGTGTTCATGGTTTCCACGGCGATCGCCGTCGGCATTCTCTACATCGTCGCCCGTATCAAGGGGCGTCCGTTCGGCGTCAGGGCCTACTGGGCCGAGCGCCGCAAACCCGCCACGGCAAAAAACCTGTTCAAGAACCAGGACGTCACCGACGTGGAAATGCGCGAAATCCACTGACCCGGCGCAACGCCGCTCCGACACGTCCCTGTTGACATAATCATAGCGGGCCGGACCCGGCCCGGCAGCCCGAAGCGTTACAAATTAACGTTTCATCACAAATTCACGGGTTCGATCACAAGCCGACGTCTCGTCACCCGGTCGGGATCGCCGCCTCCGCGCGGCGCCTTTCCCGCTGCTTTCCCCGGCCCGCAAGCACGCGTCGCCCGAAAGCCCTAAAATCGCGATTGGCCCGGCTGCTTCAGCCCTTTTTCGATTAACCGCTCATTCCTTCCCTGACATGTCGCGCACGCTTTTCGTCACCACCGCCCTGCCCTATGCCAATGGTTCGTTTCATATCGGCCACATCATGGAATACATCCAGGCCGACATCTGGGTGCGGTCGATGCGCATGTCCGGCCACACCGTCCATTTCGTGGGCGCGGACGACGCCCACGGCGCGCCCATCATGCTCAAAGCGGAAAGCGAAGGCATTACGCCGCAGGCGCTGGTCGCCCGCTATGCGCAAGAGCGGCCGCAATACCTGAACGGCTTTCACATCGAATTCGATCATTGGCACAGCACCGATTCGGCGGAGAACGTCGCGCTCTCCCAGGACATCTATCGCCGCTTGAACAGCGCGGGCTTCATTACCTCGCGCACCATTGAGCAGTTCTTCGATCCCGTCAAGGGGATGTTCCTGCCCGACCGCTACATCAAAGGCGAATGCCCCCGCTGCCACGCCAAGGACCAGTACGGCGACGCCTGTGAAAATTGCAGCGCCGTCTATTCGCCCACGGAATTGATCGAGCCCTACTCGACGCTGACCAATGCGCGTCCCGTGTTGAAATCGTCCGAGCACTTTTTCTTCAAACTGTCCGACCCGCGCTGCGTCGAGTTCCTGCAGCAATGGACCACGGGCGACAATCGCCGCGGCCAGAAACGCCTGCAGTCCGAAGTGCTGGCGAAAACCCGCGAATGGCTGGGTGGCGCGGGCGAAGACAGCAAGCTCTCGGACTGGGACATTTCACGCGACGAGCCCTATTTCGGCATTCCCATTCCCGATGCGCCCGGCAAGTATTTCTACGTCTGGCTGGACGCGCCGGTCGGCTATCTGGCTTCGCTCAAGGCGTATTGCCAAAAGCGGGGATTGGACTTCGACGCCTTGCTCGATCCGGCCGGCGACACAGAGCAAGTGCATTTCATCGGCAAGGACATCGTCTATTTCCACGCCCTGTTCTGGCCCGCCATCCTGAAGTTCTCGGGACGCAAAACCCCGGACGCCGTGAACGTGCACGGCTTCATTACCGTCAGCGGCGAAAAGATGTCCAAGAGCCGCGGCACGGGCATATCTCCCTTGCGCTATCTGCAGATCGGCATGAACGCCGAATGGATGCGCTACTACATGGCCGCCAAGCTCAATGCCCGCGTCGAAGACATCGACTTCAATCCCGACGATTTCATCGCGAGGGTCAATAGCGACCTGATCGGCAAATACATCAACATCGCCAGCCGCGCCGCCAATTTCATCAGCCGGCATTTCGAGGGCAAGCTGGCCTATCTGGACGACGACGGCGAGCTTGCCCAGGAACTCCAGGCCGTGGCCGACAAGGCCCGGGCGGACTTCGAGCAACGCGAATACAGCCGAGGCATCCGCGCCATCATGGCCTACGCCGACCAGGTCAACCAGGCATTCGACGCCGCCCAGCCGTGGGTGCTGGCCAAGGGCCTTGCCACGGCAAGCGACGAGCAAAAGGCCAGGCTGCAAGACATATGCTCGCGCGCGTTGGCGGGCTTCAACGCCCTGTCGGTCATGCTGGCGCCGGTGCTGCCCGCGTTGTCCGAACGCATCGCTCGGGAGCTCTTCGGCGCCGAGCGAAACTACACATGGTCCGATGCCGGCATCCTGCCGCGGCGCATCGCCCCCTTCAAGCACCTGATGCAGCGCGTCGACCCCGCCATGCTGGATGAATTGTTCGAGCCGGCCGCGGCGCCCGCCGTCGTGCCCGGCGGCACGCCCGTCGCGGATACGATCGACATCAAGGATTTCGCCAAGGTCGATCTGCGTGTCGCGCGCATCGTGGCCTGCGAGGCGGTGGAAGGGTCCGACAAGCTGCTGCGCCTGAGCCTGGATGTCGGCGAGGGCCGCCTGCGCCAGATCTTCTCGGGCATCAAGTCCGCCTACGAGCCGCAAGACCTGGTGGGCAAGCTCACCGTCGTCGTCGCCAATCTCGCGCCGCGCAAAATGCGGTTCGGCGTCTCCGAAGGCATGGTGCTCTCGGCCAGCCACGAAGACGCAAGCGTCGACAGCGGCATCTACGTGCTCGAGCCTCGCTGCGGCGCGCAGCCCGGCATGCGCATCAGCTAAGCGGCGGCGGCGCGGCGCCCCTTCGCCGCCTCCTGAAACGGATGCAGCCCCATGAGTTCGACCCATGGGGCTGCATGTCGATGCAACGGGTTGCTACGCCAGCCCGCTTCGTTTACTCCGCTTGGATATTGCCGGCCTCGATCACGCCCATCCAGCGCGCTTTCGCATCATCCATGAACTTCTGGAAGTCCTGCGGGCTTCCCCCGCCCGCTTCCATGCCAAGCGCCACCAGCCGTTCCTGCGTCGCGGGCTGCGCGATGATGCGGTCGATTTCCTTGTTCAGCTTTTCGACGATCTCGGGCGGCGTTCCCGCAGGCGCCAGCACGCCGAACCACTCGTCGCCCAGCACGTCGGGGTAGCCCTGTTCCGCGAAGGTGGGAATTTCGGGGGCCGACGTCATGCGCTCCTTGGAGGCGACGGCCAGGGCCAGGATCTGCTTGCTCTGGTAGTAGCTCTGGAACGTGCCCATCAAGGAAATGGACAAGGGTACGTGGCCGCCCAGCACGTCCGGCACCGACGCCGCCGCTCCCTTGTAGGGCGAATGGGTGATCTGTAGATTGTTGGCCGCCTGCTTGAACATTTCCGCGGTCAAGTGCGGCGTGTTGCCGACCCCTGAAGACGCGTACACGAGCTTGCCCGGCTCCTTCCTGGCCATGTCGACCACATCGGCCAACGTCTTGGCGCCCAGCCCCGGATTCGCCCAAAGTATGGCAGGCGTCTTGCTAAGCAGGATGACCGGCACGAAGTCCTTGTCCGTGTCGTAAGGCACCTTGCCCTTGAAGAAATGCGGGTTGGTCAAATGGCTGGTCACCGCGACAAGCAGCGTCAGGCCGTCGGGCTTCGACTGGGCGACGTTGTGCGTGCCGATAATCCCGCTCGCGCCCGGCTTATTGTCCACGAACACCGACACCTTCCAGGAATCCGCCAATTTTTCCCCGATATAGCGGCTGACGGCATCGGTCGCGCTGCCCGCCGTCCATGGAACGACGAGCCGTATCGCGCTTTTGCCCGGGTACGACGTTTGCGCCCACGCCGTCGAAACGCCACACGCGACCAGAATGGCCGCAAGAACTCCGCTGATCTTTTTCATGGGGTGCTGTCTCCTCATAGTCCGAACGCGCGACGCGAGCCGCATGGGTCTTGGCGCCGCACTTCTTCAGCTTCGGTGTATTATCGAATGAAACCGTGTTTCATATGAAACTACGTTCCAGGAGAATATACAGACTAGCCCATGCTGTCAATGCCTGAAGATCAAATACGTTCATGCGGCCAGGTTATAACGACGGCGCCCGCATCTCTTATATAAGATATCTCTTTGCGATAAGAGAGAATCGGCATAAGCGGCGTGTGGAAGCATTGACATCCGTAATAGCCATGATATATTCGTTATTAATTAAGAACCGCGTATCAATTTATGATACCAGAAAGGTGATCGCGTGATATTTCGCGCAAATTCCAACCCATCCAGAGTGGAGCCCAAGCAATGACCATCGCCGACAACCTCGTTACGTTCTCGACAAGCCCGGTTTTCGACCATCCGCCGCCTGAAGCCGTCCACGAGGCGAAAAGAGCGATACTGGACATGCTGGGTTGCGCGATCGGCGCCTATCACGCCACGCCCTCGCGCGTCATGCGCGAACTGTCGGACGACATCGGGGGCAAGCCCGAGGCCACGATCATCGGCAGCGGCGCGCGCACCTCTTGTTTGAACGCCATCCTGGCAAACGGCGTCATGGTCCGGTATCTGGACTTCAACGATACCTATCTCATTCCGGTCGGGGACCAAGTCCTGGGGCACCACCCCGGCGAGCTGATTCCCACCGTCATCGCCTTGGCGGAGCGCCAGGGCGCCAGCGGCATGGACGTGCTGCGCACCATCGTCCTGGGCTACGAGCTATCGGCCCGGTTCAACGACAGCTGCGCCAACGTCAACGCCGAGCAGCCCACGATCGAGGCCAAAGGATGGAACGTCGATTCCAGGGGCGCGTTCATCATGCCCATCCTGGCCGGCCGCCTCCTGGGCCTGAACAACGAGCAGATCGCCAATGCCGTCGGCATCAACGGCAGCCACAACATGATCCTGGGCATACTCGACGCCTCGGGCGAACCGTACAGCATGGCGAAGAATCTGCGCTTTCCCAGGACGGCGCACAGCGGCGTGATTTCGGCGATGATGGCCGCCAAAGGCTATACCGGTCCAACGCGCATCCTGGAAGGCAACAAAGGCTTCATCTCTTCCGTCATGCGCGGCGAGTTCGACGTCGAGGCGCTGACGGCGCCGGTGGAGCGGTTCATGATCCACGAGACCATCTATAAGGCCGTCGCGGCCGACGCCTCCACGCACGGCCACGTCAACGCGACGCTCGAACTGGTCAAGGAACACGACATCCGCCCCGAAGACGTCGTCAAGGTCAACGTCAAGGCCGGCTCGCGTTGCGTCGAGCACACCGGCGACCCCGTGAAGAAATATCCGCAGAACAAGGAATCGGCCGACCACAGCTCGTACTACCTGACCGCCATCGCCATCCTGGACCGCAAGGTGGGGCCCAACCAGTACACGCCGGAAAAGTGGACCTCGCCGCAAGCCATCGAGCTCATCGACAAAGTGACCTTCGAGGCGGAGCCCAGCCTGGACAAGTTCGGACGCGCCGGCATCTCCGAAATCCATACCCGCCAAGGCAAGGTCTACACCAAGCGCATCGACTATCCCAGCGGCGACCCGCGCAATCCGATGTCGGACGCCGAGCTGGAAGACAAATTCAGGGACATGGCGCAACCCCACATGTCTTCGCAACACATCGACGCCATATTCGAAACCATCTATTCGCTCGACACGCTTCAGAGCGTGGAGCCGCTGACGAAGCTCTTCGCATTCGATGGCGGCAAGAACTGACCGATTTGAATTTTTGAAAACCGACGAAGGAACACGCATGTCAACCAGCTTACTGTTTTCCCCCTACTCCCTGCGCGGCATCGAACTCGACAACCGCATCGTGGTGTCCCCCATGGGACAGTATTCGGCCGACCATAACGGATGCGCCACCGATTGGCACCTGGTGCACCTGGGTCACCTGGCGATGTCGGGCGCCGGCCTTCTGTTCACGGAAGCCACCGCGGTCGAGCCGGAGGGACGGATCAGCGACAGCGACCTGGGCGTCTGGTCCGACGAACAAATCGAACCGATGAAACGCGTGATCGACTTTTGCCGCAAGCATGGCCGGACCAAGCTCGGCATGCAGCTCGCCCACGGTGGGCGCAAAGGATCCGTGACGACCGCCTGGGAAGGACAAAAACCCATCTCGATCGAAAACGGCGGCTGGCAATTATGGAGCGCCTCCGACACGCCCCATGCGGGCCGGCACGCGCCCAAGGCGCTGGACAAAGCCGGCATCGAGCGCGTCATCAAGGCCTTCGCCGACGGTGCACGACGCGCGAACGACATGGGATTCGACGTCATCGAAATCCATGGCGCCCATGGCTATCTCATCCACAGCTTCCTCTCTCCTTTCGGCAATGAGCGCACGGACGAATACGGCGGCGACCTCGAAGGACGCATGCGCTTTCTGCTCGAGCTTTTCGCCGCCGTGCGAAAAGTCTGGCCGCAAGACAAGCCCATCGGCGTGCGCATTTCCGCGACCGATTGGGCGCCGGGCGGCTGGACGGTCGAAGACAGCGTCGTGCTGGCGACCCGCCTCAAAGAGCTGGGCTGCGACTACGTCACAGCCTCCAGCGGCGGCGTGACGGCGGAGCAAAAACTGGAAATTCATCCCGGCTACCAGGTGCCTTTCGCGGAGCAGATAAAGCGCAACACCGGCATCACGACGATGGCCGTCGGCTTGATCACCGAAGCCGAGCAGGCCGAGGAAATATTGGCGTCGGGCAAGGCCGACCTGCTCGCCCTGGGGCGCGGCATGCTGTTCAACCCGCGCTGGCCTTGGGCCGCCGCGGTGCAAACCGGCGGCAAAGTGTTCTACCCCAGGCAATACGAGCGCTCACATCCCGCCATGCGACGAGGAGACTTCCTCAAGCCCGTGCGCTGACGCCGGACTCGGCGCTTTGCCGGACGCCCGAAAGTCCGGCAATGCCGCCGCGCCGCTGTTGCAATCATGCTGTTCCATCCAACCCCACATCATAAGAAGCAAGGAGACGCCATGAAGCAAACCTCATTCATCAAGCTGGCGCTGTCGCTATGCATGGGAGCCGCCATGATGGCGGCGCCGGCGCACGCCGCCAGCGACTACCCCTCGCAACCCGTCAAGATACTGGTCGGCTACAACCCGGGCGCGGGCACCGACCTGGTCGCCCGGGAAATCGCCAAGCAGCTGGGCGAGAAATGGAACGCCTCCGTGGTCGTGGAAAACCGCGCGGGAGCCAACACCATCATCGCCACCAATGCCGTGGCGCACGCCAAGCCCGATGGCTACACCCTGTTGCTGACGAACAGCTCCAACGCCACCAACCCCTTCATCTACAAGGATCTGCCCTACGATCCGATCAAGAGCTTCGACAATATCGCGCTGCTCGCCATCGCCTATAACCTGGTGACGGCATCGCCCGATATGAACATCAAGAACGTCAAAGAGCTCATCGCCTACGCCAAGGCCAACCCGGGCAAATACACCTACGGCTCGGTGGGCGTGGGGTCGGCCCAGCACTTGCTGATGGAGATGCTCAGCTCGGCCGCCGGCATCGAGCTCGTGCACGTTCCTTATAAAGGCGCGGCGGCGTCCATGGTGGACGTCGTGGGCGGACGGCTGTCCGGCATGATAGGCACGATCTCGTCCCAGCAAGGCCATGTTCGGGAAGGCAAGCTGCAGCCCTTGTTCGTCACCGGCGACAAGCGCTCGGATGTCATGCCCGACGTCGAAACGCTGGCCGAAAACGGCTTTCCGCAGATCGTGTCTGGCTACTGGCTCGGGTTGTCGGGTCCGCGCGGCATGCCCAAGGAGCTCATCGATCGCATCAACAAGGACGTCAACGAAGTGCTGAAGATGCCCTCCGTCATCGAAACGTTCAAGAACCAGGCGATGGTGGTGCTGGGAGGCACGCCCAAGGACATGGACGACTACTTCGACGCCGAGCTGAAGTTCTGGGACAAAGCCGCGAAGACCGCCAACCTGGAAGCGCTGGAAGTCGGGAAGTAACGGCAACGCAGCACAATAGAAGCCCCGCCGGGATGCCGGCGGGGCTTCTTGCTATGCGTTCCGGCCCGGGGCATGATCGTTGATGAATCGCCGAAGCGCCCCAAGCTCGGGTATCCAGAGATCGAAGGGCTTCAAAAACCGCAGCTCGCGCGAGACTATGCAATCGTCACCGGCTTTTTTCAGGGCCGCCCATGCCGGGCAAGCGTGCCGGCGCTCGAGGTGCGCCTCGCGCTCGTCGAAGGAATCGAATACTTGGAACGAGTAGACCGTAGCCTGCGGTCCGCTCAATGCGAGATAGTGCATCGGAACGTGGCCGGGACGAGGAATCGAGGCCATCTGTTCGTACCGCTCGAGCGCCTGTCGATAGACATCGATCGCTCCCCACTTCAAGCGAGTCGCCGTCCATTCGATCACGGCGCGCCTGGTCAACTCCTCATGCCCCGACGGCCTTGCCGCATCGGAGCCGCCGGTCGCCGAATCGCCATCGAAAAACCGCTCGATCAGCGCGGACCAGGCGCCGATCGGCGTCAGCGCGTGATTCTCTTGCGCGACGATGATTTTCCTGGTCTCGGCGGCGTACGGTATCCATCGCTCATCCTTGTTCTGCTTGGCCCGGCGCGCCTCGCGCTCACCCAGATCCTTGTACGCCCACATATGAATAACTTGATTCAGCGTTCCAATTTCCGAATAGTAATAGCCCAGGAAACGCCCTAATTGGGGACGCTGGATCGCCTGACCCTGTTTCGTATAAAAATCCATGTATTTCCCCACCATACCGGGGACCAGGGTATAAATTCGCTGCTCGACTATCACGCCAACTCTCTCCATCCACGGCTTGGCAATACACGTTTTTCTTCGAGATCGCCAAATGTTCCATTTATTGGAATACGGTTGCAATTTATAGCGCGATGTCTAAAATGTCAATGTCGAGCGCACAGGCGCGCGTTTTCAGAATCTCGCATAGGGAGTCCCGCCTTGTACCCCAATGTCCAACTATACATAAACGGCGCATGGCGAAACGCCGAAGGCGGCAGAACCATCGACGTCGTCAATCCCGCCGACGAAACGGTCATCGGCTCCGTGGCCCATGCCGGCGACGCCGATTTGCGCGACGCGGTCGCCGCCGCGCAGGCCGCATTCGACACATGGCGCAAAACGCCCGCATTCGACCGTTGCCAGATCATGCTTCGGGCCGCCGGGCTGCTGCGCGAGCGGGCTTCCGACATCGGGCGCCTGATGACGCTGGAGCAAGGCAAGCCGCTGGCTCAATCGTCGTTCGAGGCCGCCAGGGCGGCGGGCGAGCTCGAATGGGCGGCCAACGAAGGCCTGCGATCCTATGGACGCACCATCCCCGCGCGCAAGCCCGGCTCGAAGGTCGAAGCGGCCAAATTCCCCATCGGCCCCGTCGCGCTGTTCACCCCGTGGAATTTTCCCATCAATCAACTGGCGCGCAAGCTCGGGCCCGCTCTGGCCGCCGGATGCACAGTCATCGCCAAAGCCCCCGAGGAAACGCCGGCCGCGCCCGCCGAGCTCGTTCGCGCCTTCATCGACGCGGGGCTGCCCGCGGGCGTGCTGAATCTGCTGTACGGCGATCCCGCGCGCATCGCCGGCCATCTCATCGAGTCCCGGCCCGTACGAAAGATATCCTTCACGGGCTCCGTCCCGGTCGGCAAGCTGCTGGCCGAACAGGCGGGACGCCACATGAAACGGCTCACCATGGAGCTGGGCGGACACGCGCCGGTGCTGATATTCGACGACGCCGACGTCGACCTGGCCATTTCCCAGATGGGCGCGATCAAGTACTTCAACGCGGGTCAAACCTGCGCCACGCCCAATCGCTTCATCGTTCATGACAGCCAAGCCGAGGCCTTTGCCCAAGGCTTCGTTCGCGCCGCCCGGGCCGTGAAAGTCGGCGACGGACTGGACCCGAGGACGCAAATGGGACCGCTGGCAAATGCGCGCCGCCTGCAGGCCCTGCAAGACATGGTGCGGGACGCTGCCCGGCGAGGCGCGAACATCCTGACGGGCGGCAAGCGGATCGGCGACCGGGGCTATTACTTCGAACCGACGGTGATCGCGAACGCGCCCATGGATGCCATGGTCCGCAACGTCGAGGCATTCGGCCCGGTCTCCGTGATCTCCACTTTCTCCACTTACGATGAGGCCGTGGCCGAAGCCAACCGCCTGGAGGCCGGGCTCGTCTCCTACGCCTACACGCGCTCGCTCGCAACCGTCAATCGCCTGTCCGAAGACGTCGAAGCCGGCAACCTCGTCATCAACGACTTCACCATGGCGTTGCCCGAGATGCCCTACGGCGGCATAAAGGAATCCGGCTACGGCGTCGAAGGCGGAAGCGAAGCCATCGCCGCCTATCAATTCACTAAACTGATTTCCTATGCGTATTGACGCGCCTATCCCGCACGTATTGACGCCTCTACTTACCCGAACCTCATCAGGAGCAACGACTTGAGCGACCTCGTCACAGTCACGCATCACGGCGACGTGAGCGAAATCGCGTTGAACCGGCCCGACAAGCGCAACGCCTTGTCCGGCCCGCTCGTGGAGCAATTGCTGCGCGCTCTCGATCTCGTGGAGCAAAAGGGAGCCCATGCCCTGGTGCTGCGCGGCGAAGGCAAGAACTTCAGCGCCGGATTCGACTTCGGCGATCTGGCCGCGCAAAGCCAGGCGGATTTGATGTTGCGTTTCGTGCGCATAGAAATGCTGCTGCAGCGTCTGGCGTCGTCCGGCTGCCTGACGATCGGCATGGCGCACGGCCGCAACTTCGGCGCGGGCGTCGACGTCTTTGCCGCCTGCCGGCTGCGTTTTTGCGCGCCCGACACCACGTTTCGCATGCCCGGCCTGAAGTTCGGGGTCGTCCTGGGAACCCGGCGCTTCGCCGCGCTGGTGGGGCGCGAAAAGGCGCGGCGCATCCTGGAATGCTCGACGACGTTCAATGCCTCGGAGGCAATCGAGATGGGATTCGCGGATGCGGTTCTGCCCGACGCCGATGCGAGCCGCTGCCTGGATATCGCGCGGGAACGAATCGGCCTGCTGCCCGCCTCGTCCCGACAGCGCCTTTACGACGCGCTGCCGTACGAGACCGCCGATACGGATCTCGCGCTTCTGGTGCGCTCCTGCGCCGACCCGGACTTCAAGGCCCGGATCGAACGCTACCTGGCGGAAAGCTGACTCAGCGGAACGCCGCGACGCCCGTCAGCTCGCGGCCGTGGATCAGCGCCAAGACCTCGTTGGTGCCGTCCGGTATCGACAGCATGCGCGCATCCCGGTAATACTCTTCGAGCCGGGCTTCCTTGGACAGCCCCATCGCGCCCAGCACGTTCATCGCCTCCCAGATCGCCTGCGTGCAGGCATTCTGGGCGAAGCGCTTGGCCATGGCGGAGGCGCCGTCCGCCGGCAGCCCTTGGTCGATGAGATCCAGGGCGCGGTAACACAGAAGGCGGCTCGCTTCGATCGCCGTCGCGATATCCGAAAGATTCTTCTGCACGAGCTGATGCGCGGCGATGGCCTTGCCGAACTGCTTGCGCTGAGCGGCATACTCCAGCGCGGCATCCAGCGACTTCTGCGCCAGATGGCAGGCCTGCAAGCCGAGCAAGGGACGGTTCACCGCCCAGCTCTGCTTCAGGACCTGCGTGCCGCCTTGATTCGACCGTATGAGATTCTTCGCGGGGACTCGGCAATCCTGGAACGTGACTTCGCCCAATAGTCCTTGATTCAGTCCTATCGCATCGATTTCACGCGCTTCGAACGGCGACTCGCCGCGTTCGACGACTACCTTGACGATTTCCCTGGATTCGGGATCCGTGGTGCGGTCCAGGCAAGTGACGATGATGGTGTCGCACAAGGATACGTTGGTAATCCACATTTTGGTGCCGTTCAGGATCAGCGTATCGCCGTCGCGCGTCACGCGCGCGGCCACGCCGCGCGGATCCGAGCCGGTACCGGGTTCCGTGGAACCGGTGCATCCGAGCTTGCGCCCCGCGATCAGATCCGGCAGGAACCGGGCTCGCTGCTCCTCGTCGGCCTCCGAATAAAGACGCGTAATGCAGCCGTCCTGCGAAACCAGCGACATGCTGACCGAAGGCGGTATCTGCTCGAACATGATGCCGTAGTCCAGCATCTTCAAGCCAGAGCCGCCGGCCTCTTCCGGGATGCGGGGCGCCGTCAGCCCCATGTCGGCCAAGTCCTTGAATATGCCGAGGAACACGTCTTTCGGCAAGGCCTGGGTACGGTCATGCTTCTCGAGCACCGGATCGATCCGGCGCTCGACCATGCGGCGCACCGCATCCCGCATTGCTTCCTGATCCTCTGTCAACTTAAATTCCATGTGAACTCCGAAATGAGAACTCCGGCGGCGCGCGCACCTTGCCCAAGGGCAAGGCGGACCGCCCCGTTTATTTTTCGATGATGGATCGCGACGCTTTATCTATCGGCGCAAGCCTCGCCCACGACCAGCAGTACCTTGCCCGTATGCGAGCTTTCCTCCATCGTCGCATGCGCCTTGCCGGCGTCGTCCAGCGCGAACCGGCGAGACGTCACGACCCGGATGTCGCCCGCTTCGATCTTGGGCCATACGTTGCGCAGCAGCTCCTGGGCGACCCGCGCCTTGAATTCGGGAGGCCGGGTACGCAAGGTCGATCCCGTGTACACCAGTCTTTTCAACATGACGGGCATGAGATTGACGGTCACTTTCGAGCCCGCCGCGAACGCAATCTGCACGATGCGCCCGCCATGCTTGGCCGCCTTGAAGTTGGCTTCGACGTTCGGTCCTCCGACGATGTCCAATATCATGTCCGCGCCGCCCATTTCCCTGACGACCTCGACGAAGTCTTCCTGCTTGTAGTCGACGACCCTGTCCGCCCCGAGGTCCGCGCAGATCTTGCAGCGCTGCTCCGGGCTGTCGGTGGCGACGACACTCACGCCGAATGCCTTGGCCAGCTGTATGGCCGTCGTCCCGATGCCCCCCGCCCCGCCGTGCACCAGCAGTGTCTGGCCCGCCTTCAATCCGCCCTCCAGGAACAGATTGCTCCATACCGTGAAATAGGTTTCGGCCAAGCCCGCGGCGTCCACGATGTCGACGCCGCGCGGTATGGGCAGGCACTGCCGCTCGTCCGCGGTGCAGTATTGCGCATAGCCGCCGCCG
The DNA here is from genome assembly GCA_964551305.1 of uncultured Burkholderiaceae bacterium. Taxonomy (GTDB): domain Bacteria; phylum Pseudomonadota; class Gammaproteobacteria; order Burkholderiales; family Burkholderiaceae_B; genus JBAZDC01. The sequence continues at coordinate 20,988 of CAZKBT010000023.1, read as the reverse complement.
TTGGTCAATGCCAGGACTTCGTCTCCCGTCTTCCAGCGCTGGACTCCCGCCCCGCATGCCGCCACGACTCCGGAAATTTCCAGACCGGGCAGGTCGCTGGCGCCGGCCGGCGCGGGATATAGCCCGCGCCGTTGCATCAGGTCGGGGCCGTTGACGCCCGCGGCTGCGACCTTGATCAGAACTTCGCCGGCGGCGGGCTCGGGAATCGGCCGCACGGCCATCTCCAATACCTCGGGCCCGCCCGGCTCGCGGATTTGAACCGCCTGCATCGTCCGTCCATCATTCATAGTCAACGTCGCTCCCTGTCCAATGATCAATCCCAATTCGGTTTCTTGTCGCTCTTGCGGAATTGCTTGAAATCGGGCTTGCGCTTTTCCACGAACGCCCGTGTTCCTTCGTAGTATTCGGCCGTTCCCGCATGCATGGAAAACAGCTCCGAGCCGGAGTAGAAACTTGCCCAGAAGGCCGTATCCGAATCCTGGTTCATCGCAAGCTTGATGACGCGCAAGGATTGCGCGCTCTTCTCATTGATCTCGTCGCACCACTGCTGGACTGTCGAATGCAATTCGCTCATGGGCACGACCAGGTTGATCAAGCCCATGTCGAGCGCTTCCTTGGCAGTGTACTGCTTGCACATGAACATGATTTCACGCGCTTTCTTTTCACCGACCATGCGATGCAGCATCTGCGTTGCGCCCCAAACCGGCATGCCCCCCATCTTGGGTCCGGCCTGGCCGAATTTCGCGTGCTCGGCGGCGATGGTCAAGTCGCACATGATGTGCAGCTCATGGCCCGCCCCCACCGCGAAGCCGTTGACGGCGGCGATGACCGGTTTGCCGCTGGTGCGGATGGCCAGAGCCAGGTGCCCCATGCGGCGCATGTGATTACGGCTGATCTGGGGCGTGCGCTCGCTCATGGCATTCACATTCCCGCCCGAGCAAAAGGCCTTCTCGCCCGTCCCGGTGATGACGATGGCGCCGATCTCGGGATCCTCTGTGGCATCCGTGATGCATAGCTGCATCTCGCGCACGGAATTTTCCACCAGGGAGTTGTATGTCTCCGGCCGGTTGATCGTGATCCATGCCGAGCCGTTCTTTTTTTCATAGATAAGATCTTGCAAGGGTCCCACGTTGGTCTGACTCATTTTTCATCTCCAGGTATGTATACGGGTTGTCTTCGATATCGGCCGCCGGGCGTATGCTCACCGGCCCCTGAACACGGGCGGACGCTTCTCCAGGAACGCGGCCATGCCTTCTTTCTTGTCCTCGGTCAGGAACATCGTCGTCGTGATCTGACGCTCGTAATGCAGGGCCGATTGCAGATCCATTTGCAGGCCGTTGTTCACGGCGAACTTCGCGTAGGCGATGCTGAGCGGTGCGCGCGCGGCATAGCCTTCGATTCTGCTGCGCGCACCGGCCACCGCCCGCCCCGCGGGCACGACCTCGCTCACCAGCCTGATGTCTTTCGCCTTGGCCGCGTCGATGAAATTGCCGCTGAACAGGATTTCCTTCGTCCACTCGGGACCGATGAGCCGCGCCAGCCGTTGCGTCGCGCCGGCTCCGGCGACCGTGCCGATGCGGGAACTGGTGATGCCGTACTGCGCCGTATCGCCGCTGATCCGGATGTCGCAGCACAAGGCCAGCTCCAATCCGCCGGTCAGGCAGTAGCCTTCGATCGCCGCAATGACGGGCGTACCCACGGACTCGATCGCGCGGTTCGCCCGCTCGAACGCCTCGAGCCAGCGGCGTATGCTGTCTATCCCGTCCAGATCCAGCCCTTCCTTCAGGTCTCCGCCGGTGGAAAACACCTTTTCGTTGCCGGTCAGCACGATTCCCCGCACGTCGCCGTCGGCGTCCAGCGCATATACCGCGGCGGCGATGTCGTCGAGCAATGCCGTGCTCAATGCATTTTGCTTGTCGGGCCGATTCAATGTCACGACGGCGACGGGCCCTTGCCTTTCGATTTTCAGCAAGTCAGTCATGAATCGCCTCTCCTTAGCCGTGCATGGCGAAGCCGCCGTTGACGCTGAGCACCTGGCCGGTAATGTGGCGCGCCGGTTCGGACGACAGGAACACGACGGCGTTGGCGATGTCCTCGGGCTCGCCGATGCGGCGCAGCGCGTACATGCGCCGCACTTTCTCTTCGCGCTCGTCCGCCTTTTCCTGCCCTATCTTTTCGACGAGCTCGCGCAGCACTCCTTGCCGGATCGGCGAATTGGTCGCACCCGGCGACACGGCATTCACATTGATGTTATAGCGTCCGACTTCCTTGGCGAACGACTTGGTGAACGAGATCACGCCGCCTTTGGCGGACGAATAGTTGCACTGGCGCTCCTGGCCGACGCGGGCGGCATCGGTCACGATATTCACGACTTTCCCATACTGACGCTCTATCATGCCCGGCACGATGGCCCGGCAGCAATTCATGGTGCCGTACAAGGCAACCTTGATTTCCAGGTCGCACTTGGCGGGGTCGCTTTCCAAAAACATGCCGTGCTGAGTCAGCACCGCCGCGTTATTGACCAGGATGTCGATCTTCCCGAACTCCGCCTGCACGGCGTCGACGCCACGCTTCACTTTTTCCAGGTCGGTGATATCGAACAGGGCCGACGCAGCCTCGCCGCCGGCGGCCCGAATGAGCTCGATCGTCTCGTCGATGGCTTCCTGCTTGACGTCGTTGATAACGACGCGCGCCCCCTCGGCGGCGAAATGCTGGGCAATGCTACGCCCTATGCCGCTGCCGCCCCCGGTAATCAGCGCCACCCTGCCTTGTAAACTCATTTCCATCTCTCTCGCTCCTTTCCTTGATAGCGGTTCCCATCGGCGAACAGCCACGTCCGTCGCCTTCACGTATCCCGACACATGTTCCGTTTTACCGCGGCAACGTCCGGAACAAAATCACCCTTCGCGATTATTTGGAACACATTTTCAAATTATAATATCCGTGCTACTATGCTTTCGTCAAGCAAGCTCTTCCTTGAATTTGCAAGCTCTCGGCAGCGCTAGGTCTTTCGAATATCATATAATGAACCTATGTTCCAGTTTATAGTCTCGGTCGCGCCTCGCGGCGTCGCAAAGGAGTAAGTCAATGTCCAGCCTACCTCTTGCCGGTGTAAGCGTCCTGGAATTCTGCAATGTGGCGGCGGGTCCCTACTGCGGCATGCTGCTCGCCGACATGGGAGCCGACGTCATCAAGGTGGAAAACCCCAAAGGAGGCGATTCGCTGCGAAGCTGGCCGCCCATATCGGATGGGTACAGCGAAAACTTCGCCTCCTTGAACCGCAACAAGCGCTCTGTTTCCCTCGATCTGAAGAATCCGCAGCACGTTGCGGCGGCGCGCGAACTGGCCGCCAAGGCCGACGTGCTGATCGAAAACAACCGCCCCGGCGTCATGGGCAGGCTGGGCCTGGGCTACGAGGCGTTGAAGGAAATCAATCCACGGCTGGTGTATTGCTCCATTTCAGCCTACGGACAAAGCGGCCCTCGATCCCAGGAAGGCGGATTCGACCTCACCATCCAGGCCATGAGCGGCCTGATGAGCGTCACCGGCGTGGAAGGCGGCGAGCCGGTCAAATGCGGCGTGCCTGTGGCTGATTTCTGTGCAGGTCTGTACGGCGCATTCTCGATAGTCAGCGCCCTCAGGCAGGCGGACGCCAGCGGCGAGGGCGCCCATATCGACGTGGCCATGCTCGGCGCCACGCTGGCGATCGCCGCCTTGCAAACCTCGGAATTCTTCGGCAGCGGCAAAGACCCGCTCAAGCTCGGATCGGCGCATCCCCGCAACGCCCCCTATCAGGCCTTCAAGGCGCGCGATACGTACTTTTGCCTGGCGGCGGGCAACGACTCATTGTGGCGGACCACCTGCCAGGTAGCCGGCCTGCCGGAACTGGCCCAGGACGAACGGTTCGGTTCCACGACCTTGCGCGCCGCCAATCAAAAGGCGTTGCTGGCATTGCTGGAAGGCGTGTTCGCCAAAGACGACGCCGCGCACTGGCTCGAAAAATTCCGGGAGGCAGGCGTACCTTGCGCGCCGATCAACTCGTACTCCGACATACTGGCCGATGCGCAAGTCGAGCACATGCAATGGGTCCAGCCCCTGGAGCTGCCCAACGGCATCACGACCAAGACCTTCGTATCGCCCATCCGCCTTTCCGGCCAGGGCCTGCCCGTGCGCATGCGCCCCCCTCGCCTCGGGGAACACAGCGCGAGCGTCCTGGAAGGACTATTGACCGCCAGCCCCGAGCAGCCCGATTGATCGTTTCCCCTGCGCGGCCATCCTATCCCGAGTAGCCATATATCAATAGGCGATATAGTTATACTAGGACATGATTTCATTTTCTAGAAGGGCGGGTCATGGAGAAAACGTTTGTCAAAGGATTGAACCTGTTGGAAACACTCGTCCTGAGCGATGAGCCCCGGGGGGTTACGAGCCTTGGGCAAGAACTCGGGCTGACCAAAAGCAACGTGCACAGGCTGCTTCAAACCCTGGTTGCAAAGGGATACGTCGTCCAGGTCCCGGATTCCGACAAATACCAATGTTCCCTGAAGCTCTGGGAGCTGGGTTCGGTGATCTCGGAACGGGTCGAGCTGCCCAAGATCAGCCGCCCTTACATGGAGGCCCTGGCGGCCGCCACGCAAGAAACCATTCACCTTTCCATCCTGGACGGCAACGAAGTCCTGTACATCGACAAGCTGGACAGCCCGCAGCCCGTGCGCGCGTATTCCCATGTCGGAGGCCGGGCGCCCGCATACTGCGTCGCGACCGGCAAGGCCTTGCTCGCCTACGTTCCCAAGGATAGGCTGCCCGCGATGTTTCCCGAGTGGGTCAAGTTCACGCCGCGCACGCTCAGCAATCTCGAAGAGCTGGAGGCGGACCTCAAGAAAACACGCGAACAGGGCTATGCCATCAACCGCGGCGAATGGCGCGACAGCGTGTGCGGCGTCGCCGCGCCCATCTTCAACGCACCGCGCAAGGTCTGCGGCGCCATCGGTATTTCCGGACCCATAGACAGGCTCACCCCGGGCGTCGTCAGAGACTTCGCGCCGGCCGTCATCGATGCCGCGCAAAAGATATCGCGCGCGCTCGGCTTCACCGGCAGCTACGGCTCGTTCTGAACGACAGGCACCCTCTTTCTGCGACACGCGGGCCGACGGCCCTTGCAGCCCGCGCCGCCTATGACGCGCGGCGCGTCAACGCCTGGGGATTGACGATGTTCGCATTCTCTCCGGCCTGGAAGGCCTTGACGTTGCCGAACGCCGCCTTGAAATAAAGCTCGTAGCAATCGCGATCGACAAAACCCATGTGCGGCGAACAAACGACGTTGTCGAAGGCCAGCAAAGGGTGGGACGCGCCGATGACCGGCTCTTCCTCGTAGACGTCGACGGCGGCGTAGCCCGGGCGTCCCTGCCGCAGGGCCTCCTCCAGGGCGCCGCGCGCCACCAGCTCGGCGCGGCTGGCGTTCACGAACAACGCGTCGCGCTTCATGCTCGACAGATCCTCGAGGCCGACGATTCCCCTCGTCGCATCGTTCAAGCGCAGATGAAGCGACACCACGTCGGCTTCGCGAAAGAAAGCGGCTTTGTCCGGCACGGTGTCGTAGCCGTCGGCGGCGGCTTTGTCGATCGAATTCTGCGTGCCGTGCACCAGCACCCTCATGCCGAACGCCGGGCCGATATCGGCCACCTTTTTCCCCAGCCGGCCATAGCCGTAGATGCCCAACACCCTGCCCTCCAGGCATCCGATGCCCAACGACGTCTGCCACCGGCCCGCCCTCAGCCGGCGGTCTTCCAGGCACAGCTTTCTCATCGAGGCAAGAATCAGCGCCCAGGTATGCTCCACCGTGGCCGGCGAATGGCCGGGACCGCCATCGGCCACCGCGATGCCATGCTCGGTGCATGCGTCGACATCGACGTAGCCGCCGGGCCGGCCGATGCAACTGACCAGGCGCAGATCCGGCAATTTCTCGATCAATGCACGGCTCAGCGTGGTCCGGTCTCGAATCAGCACGACCGCCTCGGCCCCGTCCAGCCGCTCCGCCAGCATGTTCGGGTCGCGGACTGTATCGTTGTAGACGATGAGCTCGTCTTCGGCCAGCAATCCGGCGCAAGTCAGCGACTTGACCTCATCCTGATAGTCGTCCAGCACGACGATTTTCATATCGTTGTCTCCTGTCTTCATAGGAATCATCGTGGCGTGCGACCCGCGGGGCCGAGCCGCGACGAAGAATCACGGGTTCGAGGCGAATGTCGCCATCATACGCCATTAGCATAATATAGAACACTAGACCAAATAATATTCAGGGTGTAAAGTATCCAACAACGGTTATTATTCGCTATATAAGCAGGTGATTTTGTATAAAAATCATAGACCAGTTCCTAATATCATTATTATGTTCCATAATATAGAACGTAATAAAATCGAACAGCAAGGAGGAGAGCCCCATGGCAACGGCTGGAGCAGCAGTCACAGAGGTGCTCGTCGAGCACGGCGTCGACCGGATATACGCGCTGGCGGGAGAAAGCTTTCTCGGCGTGCTCGACGCGATGCGAAATGAGCCCCGCATCGACCTGGTGACCGTCCACCACGAAGGCTCGGGCGGATTCATGGCGGTGGGCGACGCGCGCCTGACCGGCAAGCTCGGCGTTCTCATGGTCAGCCGCGGACCCGGCGCCACCAATGCGGCGATCGCGCTGCACACCGCCAAGGACGACGCGGTGCCGATGTGCCTGATCGTCGGACAGGTGGGCCGCAAATTCCTGCGCCGCGACGGCTTCCAGGAACTCAACTACGCCAATGTATTCGGCGACATAAGCAAATGGGTGGTGGAGATCGCCGATCCTGCCCGCACGCGGGAACTGCTGGCGCGCGCCATCCAGGTCGCGTGCAGCGGCACGCCCGGCCCCGTCGTCGTCGTATTGCCCGAGGACATGCAGGCCGAAGACGCGGGAAATCTTCCCCTGCCGCCCGCCTACCGTCGCCCTTACAGCGCGCCGGACGCCGGAGCTCTGGACGACGTGGCCGGCATGCTTGCCAAAGCGGAACGCCCTCTGCTCATCGTCGGGGGCGAGCTGGCCGGCGATGCGGGCCGCGCGGCCTTGCTGCGCTGCGCGCGGGCATGGGAGGTGCCGGTAACGGTGTCGTTCCGCCGCCATGATCTGTTCCCCAACGCCGATCCGCTGTTCGCCGGAGACTTGGGCTTGCAGACCACCAAGGAACAGATCGCGGCATTCCAGGAAAGCGATCTCATCATCGCCGTGGGAACGCGGCTGGGCGACCTGTCGACGCAGGGCTATACCTTCCCCGACAGCCCGAAGCCTCGCCAGGCATTCGTGCATGTCTACGACGACGCGGCGGTGATAGGCAGGCATTTCGCGCCGGACATCGGCCTGGTCTGCGATGCGACGCAGTTCGTGGAGCAGCTGGCGGACCGCGCGAGCGCGGCCGCGCGGCGGGCCGACCGCGCCCCCTGGGCGAAACGGCTCCGGGCCCTGCGCGAAGCCCTGACCATATGGAAGCCGAAGCGCGCCGACGACGGCATCGTGTTCGGCAACGTCATCACCGCATTGGGCAAGCGCCTGGCCGACGACGCCATCGTCGTGCTGGACGCCGGCATGGCGGCCGCCCTTTCATACAAGTACATCGAATGGAAGTCGTCCCAGCGGCTGCTCGCGCCGATCACGGGCTCGATGGGATTCGGCATCTCGGCCGCCATCGCCGCCGCGCTGCGCTATCCGGGCCGACAAGTGATTCTGATCGCCGGGGACGGCGGCTTCCTGATGAGTTGCGCCGAACTCGCGCTGGTCACGGAACGCCGGCTGCCCATCCGCTTTCTCGTCGCCAACAACCAGTCATACGGCGTGATCCGCCTGCACCAGGAAGACTGGTACGGCCCGCTCGACCACATCGGCACGGACCTGAGCACGCCCGATTTCGCGATGCTGGCCAGATCCTTCGGGTTGGAGGCCGACGTCGTCACCGCCGAAGAGAATGTCGAAGCGGCCCTGGACAAGCTCTTGCAAGCGGATGGCGCCGCCTTGGCCGAATTCAAGACCAGCCTGTACGCGCAATTGCCGCCCAGGTAACGAACACCGACACCCCGCCGGGCATCGGCACCGCGGGCCATCTGACCGGTGCGCTGAGCGCCCTGGAAGGCAAGGTCGAACTACAGCACGGCCCTATCGCGGCGGCGTGCCCTCCATGCAGGATCTGCTGGCCGGGACCAAGGGCATGTCGCCCGATACGGCGGACAAGCGTGCCCTTCCGCGCGTTCCTGAATGCTGAGCTCAAGCGCTGGCCGCCGCTCGTGCGCAAGCTCGGCTTCAAGGCTGAATGACGGGAACTACGTTCCCGGAGGCGGATCGAAGCAGGTAATCGGCGGCAAGTCGCCGTCGTAGCGCTCCACTTGCACGGCGCTCAGCTGTCCCGCGCAGCCTTGCGCCAACGACGAGGTGCCGACGTCCCGGGTCAGGACGTTCGGGTTCCCGTGGGCGCAGAAATGACGCCCCTGATCGTCGACGACGGGGTTGTACCAGGCTCCCGTCGACAGCTGCGTCACGTGCTCCAGCATATCCGCCGACAAGCTAGCCACGGCCAGGCAGGCCCCGACGTCGTTGAAGACCCGCACGCAGTCGCCTTCCCGGATTCCCCGCTGCGCCGCGGCGTGCGGGTGCATGGTGAACACGGCCCGCCCCTTGCGTTTCTTGGACTGGCTGAACGCGCCGAAGTCCAGCTGGCTGTGCAGCTTGTCCGCCGGCTGATTGGCAATGAGCCATAAGGGATGGCGCTCGTCCGGCCCGAACGTCGGCGGCAGCCAGGCGGGATGACCGGGGCAGTCCGCGTAGCCGAAGCTTGCTATCTTCTCGCACGACAACTGTATTTTTCCGCTCGGCGTGCCGAGCGGATGCCCTTCGGGATCCTCCCTGAACGCCGCCATCACCCCGCCGGTGTCCGGCGTGGCGGGTGTTCTCACATAGCCCGCTTCCCAGAACTCGTCGAACGCGGGCGCCGGTTCGCCCATGGCTTCCAGTTTGGAGCGTGACTGCTCGTACACGAGCTCCAGCCATTGGCGCTCGCTGCGCTTTTCCGTGAACGCTTCCCAGGCGTCGTCGCTTATGCGCCGAGCAAGATCGGCAAAGATGTCGAAGTCGTTGCGCGCCTGCCCGTGGGCGGGAGCGACCGCGCGCATGGCGATGATCAGCGGCTCGGTGGCCGATCCGCCGATATCATTGCGCTCGAGCGACATCGTGGCCGGAAGGACGAAGTCCGCATGCCGGGCGGTTGCGGTCCACGCCGTCTCGTGCACCACGAAGGTATCGAGCTGCTGAAACGCCCGCGACAGCCGCTTGAGATCCTGATGATGGTGAAACGGGTTGCCGCCCGCCCAGTACGCAAGCTTGATGTGCGGATAGCGCCGGTCCTCGCCGTTGTAGGGGTATGTTTGGCCGGGCTTGAGCAGCATATCTGCTATACGCGCGACGGGAATGAAATCGCGCACGCCGTTGGCGCCTTGCGGCAGTGAGCCGGGAGGCGCGACGGCAATACGGCGTCCGTAATGGGCGATGGAACCCAAGGCATAGGCGAACCCGCCCCCCGGCAAACCATGCTGGCCGAGCAACGCGGCCAGCACCGCCGCCATCCATATGGGCTGCTCGCCATAGACCGAGCGTTGCAGCGAATGCGAGGCCACCACCGCCACGCGCTTGCCGACGGCCGAGCGGGCCAGCTCCCCGAGCTTGGCCGCGCTGATTCCCGTCAGCGGCTGCGCCCATTCGGGAGACTTGGGAACGCCGTCGGACTCGCCGAGCAAATACTGCCGGAACACCTCCCATCCATCGCAGTAGCGCGCGATAAAGTCCGCGTCATGCAAGTTCTCTCTCACTAGCGTGTAGGCCATCGCCAGCATCGCCGCGGTGTCCGATGCGGGGTTCGTGGGCACCCACTCGAATCCCGACTCCGGCGGCAGCTCGTTGCGCTGCGGGCTGAACAGCACGAACCTGCAGCCGCGTTCGGCCGCCTTGCGCATATCGTCGCGCTCGGTATGATGGCTGATCCCGCCCGACGACACCTGATAGTTCTTCGGGGAAATGCCGCCGAACGCGAGCAGCAGATCGGTGTGCGCAACGATCTTGTTCCAAGTAATGCCCCGCCTGGACACCAGATCGCCGTCCGCCATGACGTGGGGCAGGATGACGGACGAAGCGCCGGCGCTATAGGTGTTCACGGACTTCACGTATCCGCCGAGCGTGGTGTTCAGAAAGCGATGGACTTGGCTCTGCGCATGATGAAAACGCCCCGCGCTGGACCAGCCGTACGACCCGCCGAAGATCGCCTGCGGCCCATGGGACTGCCGGATACGCTCCAGCTCTTTGGCAAGCAGATCCAGCGCCTCGTCCCATGTCAGCTCGACGAACTTATCGCCGCCCCGCCTGGAATCGGGCCCCGGTCCGTTCTCCAGCCACCCTCGGCGCACCATAGGCGCGGCAACCCGCGCCGGATGGCGCAATGCATCCGTCAGATTCTCGATGAGCCGGTTCGGATTCGGATCCTCGGGGAAAGGCGCCACCTCCAGGCGACCGTCCCGGTAACGCGCCAGGAAAGTCCCCCAATGCGAGCTATGCAAATAGTGCCCAGGACGCGTCATGACCCATTTTCCAATTTAGAATCGTGTATCATATTACTATGAACGTTGGTGAGTAGGCTGTCAATGGCCCGTCCGCCTGGAAAAACCAATCCGCCGCCGAAAACTGTCGCAGGTTGTATCCGTGGCCTGCTCCCATTGCTTTAAAGGAGACGCTCTCCATGACCGAAGCCGACCAAACCGCGACCTATCCGGCGCCGCTGCGCCATTTCGTCGCCGAGCTCGCCAAAGCCGCCACGCTGCACGGCGACGATGAGGCCGTGATGCTGGACACCTGTCGGGCGCTCATGCTCGACCTGGTGAAGACCGATGACTGGCTGCCGGCATATTGCGCCCGGCCCGATGCCTCTTACTACCAGCAGCATCTGTTGTACGGCGACCCGCTGGACCGGTTTTCCATCGTCAGCTTCGTATGGGGTCCCGGCCAGACCACGCCGATACACGACCACACCGTCTGGGGTGTAATCGGCATGCTGCGGGGCTCGGAACGCGACGAACGCTTCGAGCTGGACGCCGACGGCATGCCGGTCCCCACCGGCGAAGTCTCGACCCTGAAACCCGGCGACGTGGGCGTCGTCTCGCCCACGATAGGCGATATCCACCGCGTCAGCAATGCCTATGAGGACCAAGTTTCGATCAGCATCCACGCCTATGGCGGCAATATCGGCAGAATATCCCGCCACGTCTACCAGCCGGATGGCACGGTAAAAGCCTTCGTATCCGGCTATTCCAGCGCATTGACGCCCAACCTTTGGGCGCGCGGCGCTTGAGCCGGTTCGACGACGCTTCTCATTTATTTTGGAATGACGTATCATATAATGAACCAAAGATGCGCATGACTCCAGAGTCACAGACTAGGCACACGTAAGCGAGACCAGCATGGCCGAGGCATTTCTGAACGACATAACCATCATCGAATTCGGGCGACGCGAAGCCGTGGGCAAATGCGGCTCCGCGCTAGCCGAGCTCGGGGCCAGGGTCATCCTCATCGAATTTGCCCAGGATATCCAGGCCGGAACGTTCAAATGGCATGACCGGGCCCAGGCCGCGGCGGGAAAAACCAGCATCGTCGTCGATGCGGACTCGCCCGAGGACCGGGCACTGCTCGAGGGCCTGCTGCAATCGGCGCACGTCGTCATTACCTCTTCCGACGTCGACCAGCCCGCGCCGACCGCATGCCTGGACGCGTTCAACGCCCAAGGCCTGCGTTGCGACATCACCGCGTTCGGCGCGTCCGGCCCCATGCGCGGCCATGCCTATGGCGATGCGCTGATACAAGCCTACGCCGGCGGAATGTGGGTGACCGGCGCCACGGACGCCGCCCCGACCTACTCCAAATGCAGGTACGTCGACAGCGCCGCCGGCGCCTGGGCCGCCGGCGCCATCCTTGCCGGCCTGAAAGTACGCAGGCAAACGGGCATCGGCCAGGACGTGGGCATCGCCTTGTTCGATTGCGCCATCGCCATGAACACGACCTTTCTTTCGCAATATTTCGCCGGCATGGAGGCGGGACGCATCGGCAATCGGCACGTATCGATGTCTCCCTGGAACGCGTATCGGGCGAAAGACGGCTGGGTGGTGCTGTGCACCGGCTCCAACGACCAATGGCGCCGCGTCTGCCGCATCATCGGCGACGAAAGCCTGGCCGCGGACGATCTCTACGACACGCCGCAAAAACGCGTGGCGCAATGGCAAGCCGTCGACCGGATCGTGGAATCCTGGACGCGCGGGCAAACCGTGGAGCATTGCATAACGGCATTCAATGAAGTCATGCTGCCGTGCGGCCCGGTCTACACCATGGACACGCTGTTTACCGACCCCAGCCTGCGGCAACGCGGCATCTTCCTCGACGCCACGGACCCCGTCACCTCGTCGTCCGCGCGCATCGCGGGGCCGGTCTTTCGCGGATCGGCCGCCGCCGCGCGCCCGCGCCTGGCCATCCCGGCTCCGGACAGCGGCCGGCGCGACGCCCGGCCCGCCGCGCCGCAACCCGCCCCGCCCGCCTGCGCGGGCCAGGCTCCCTTGTCCGCCCGGGCCGGCCAGGCGCCGCTGCAAGGGCTGCGTGTCATCGAGATAGGCAGCTATACGACCGCGCCGTTGTGCGCCCGTCAGCTGGGCGCCTTGGGCGCCGATGTCGTCAAGCTCGAATCGCCTGCCGGCGACCCGGCGCGCCAACTGCCGCCGCTGCGCTACGGCCAGGGCATTTTCTTCAGCATCGGCAACAGCGACAAAAGGGCCGTCCAGCTGGACCTGAAAACCGACGAAGGGCTGGCGCATTTTCACGATCTCCTGAAGCAAGCGGACGTCTTCGTGGAAAACCTGCGCCCCGGCGCCTTGAGCCAGTTGGGCCTGAGTCCGGCGCAATTGCACGAGCTCAATCCACGCCTGGTCTATTGCTCGATCACCGGCTTCGGTATCGCCTCCCCTTACGCCAAACGCGCCGCGATGGACACGACCATACAAGCCATGTCCGGCATCATGGACCTGACGCGCAGCGTCGATAGCCCCATGCCGAACAAAGTGGGCATCTCCATCGCGGACGTCATGGGCGGGCTGTACGGCCTTGCCGCCATCCTGGCCGCGCTGGAGTACCGTGACCGCCATGGCGAAGGACAATGGGTCGACCTGTCCATGCAGGACATCGCCGCCACACTGACCCAGGACAGCTGGAACCGGCCGGTCCCGGACTGTCTCATGGTCCAGTGCAGCGACGGCTACGTCGTGGCGGACGTGGACCCGCGGCACGCGCCGGCCTTGCTTCCGGAAATCACGCCGCGCGATGCCGGACCGGCTACGTGCGCATGCACTCGCCTGGAATTGGTCGCCGCCGCGTCCGGACGCGGCGTCCTTTGCGCCCCCGTCAACTCCATCACCGAGGCGCTCGACAGCGAGCAGGCGAAAGAGCGCGGACTGGTCGTGGCCGCCGTCGAAGGCGGGCGCGATTGGGAACTACTCGCCTCTCCCATCAAGCTGAGCCGCACGCCGGCGGTCGTGCAAAGAGCGATCGGTCCCCTGGGCGAATACACGCAAGAAGTGCTGAAAGAATGGCTGGGCATCGAAGAATGCGCCCACATCCCGACACCCGCCACGCCGTCCTGATCGATGCGCCGAGACAACATGACCAACATGAACACGAATTTGGATGCCTCGCACGCAAGCGTCGCGACGCGCGCAACCGAGTCGCCCCCCGCCGGCTTTCGGGAACGATCGGTGGCCTTGGCCCACGGCAAGGTGAACTATGTCGAAGGCGGCCAAGGCAAAACGCTGTTGCTGCTGCACGGCGGCTACGGCAACTGGCGGCATTGGCATGCCAACCTGGGCGCGCTGGCGGCGCATTTTCACGTCGTCGGCATGGACATGCCGGGCTTCGGCAAATCCGATGCGTTGAAAGAAACGCCGACGATACCGACGCTGGCGGCCGCGGTTTCCGAAGCCATGAACCGCATGAGCCGGGACCGGGACGATGCGCGCGCGCCCTATTCCGTCCTGGCGTTCTCCTTCGGCACGACCGTCGCCGTCCGGATGGCGGCGGACCGTCCTGAACGCATCGCCGCGATGCTGCTGCTCAGCCCTCCCGGCATCCTGCCCGTGCCCGACGAACTCCTAGCCCTCCAGAATCGCGCGTCCGAGACCGCCAGCCGCGAAGGTTTCATGGCTGGCGTACGCCTGACGGCGCATGAAACCATGCTGTGGGACCATGGACTGATCGACGATACCGTTCTCGACATCATCGCTTCGGGCGTAAACGGCTGCCGGGTCAAGACGCGCGAGATGTCCCGGGCCATGCCCATGCTGGAGGCCATGCAAACGCTGCCCATGCCGATACGCGTGCTCTACGGCGAACACGATCCCTTCTATCGTTCGCGCATCGACGAATTCCTGGCATGCACCCGCGAGGTCATCGGCCCGCGCGGCGCGGATCGCGTTCAGGACTGCTCGCACTGGATCCAGTACGAAAAACCGCAGCTCACGCTGCAAGAAGCCGTTTCGCTGTTCGAGCCGGAGCGGGCATAATCGACCCGCGGCCGACGCGGATCGCCGCTTACGAGGAAAGCGCCATCGATACCGACGCTTCGCCGGTCAGCATCAGGAAGGTCAGGGTCTCGCGCAGATAAAGGCGCACGGTCCTATCGGTATGGCTGCTATAGCCGATCGACAGATCCTGTCCCAGGTGCAGCTCGAAGTCGCCGCCGCGGGTGGACAACACGCTGCCTCCATTGATGGCGGGCGCCCATATGATGTTGCCGTTCAGGATGCGTTTGATATGCTGAATCACGGGATAGCCGTCGTCGCTGCCGCCCCCGAGCGCCGTATACGCATCCGCGCCCAGCAAAACAGAATATGGGCCGTCCACGCCTTCCATGCGCAGCTGCTCCAGCGCATTGGCGATGGCTTCCGGATAAGCGCTCACGTCGTCGGAAATCGCCAGCGCCGTGTTGGATGAGCCTTCGCGGATACCGACGATGCCGGCGGCCTGGTAGCCGTCGAAAATAGCCCGGTCCTCGGCATAGGCGAGCTCCTGGGCCGCATCCTTGGCAGGCTGCCAATCGGAATCATTGGCGCCGCGCTCCACCGCGTCGATCGCATCGCGCTGAAGCTCGAACGGCACGGTCAGCTCGACCAGCGCCCTCACTTCGCGCAACTTGGCCTGCACGCCTTCCATCGGCGCGGCGATGGTGCGCTGGTGCCCTGTTCCGACCCCCGACAGCTCCAAACTTCCCGGTCCTTTGACGTCCACCACGCGCCGGCCGGCGACGGTGCGCCGAAAGGTACGGGCGACCTCCTCTTCGATTTGCGCCCAGGCGGCGCTGGAGATGGGGGCGAGTTCGCGATGCAGGTTATTCATACTGAGGGACTCCCTTTAGAGAACCGATGTTCAGCGAGCCATCCGCGCTCGGCGCGGCGGACGCAGGCGTTGGGGCTTCGGCGACCTCGGCGGCCGAAGGTTCCCGCTCGGCAAGCTCTTCGAGCAGATCGGCCGACGGGATGAAAAACAGGCCGCCCGTGACGGCGCGGCTGAAATCGAGCAGGCGGTCGTAGTTGCCCGGCGGGCGGCCGATGACCATGTTTTCCAGCATCTGCTCGATGGGCGAAGGAGAACGCGCATAGCCGATGAAATACGTGCCGAACTCACCGGAACCCGGGCGCCCGAAGGGCATGTTGTCGCGCACGATTTTCACTTCCTCGCCGTTCTCCTCGATCGTCGTCAGCGCGCTGTGCGACGAGGTGGGCTTGACCGCGTCGTCGAGCTCGATGTCCGACATCTTGGTGCGGCCGATGATGCGCTCCTGGGCCTCCACCGGCAGCGCATTCCATCCAGCCATGTCATGCAGGTATTTCTGCACCATTACATAGCTGCCGCCGGAAAATTCGGGATCCTCGTCGCCGATCACGGTGAACGCGACGGCCTCGCCGCCCTCGGGATTCTCGGTGCCGTCGACGAAGCCCACCATGCTGCGCATGTCGAAATAGCGAAAGCCATGCACTTCGTCGACGACCGTCACCGCGCCCTCGAGCCTGGCCATCACCTGCATGAGCAGCTCGAAACAGAGATCCATTTGCTCGGCGCGGACATGCAGCAGCATATCGCCCGGGGTAGCCGGCGCGTGGCGGTCATCGGCCTTGAATTCGCGAAACGGATGCAGCTCGGCGGGACGCGGCGCGCCGAACAGCCTGTCCCAGCCGTTCGAACTGAAGCCGGCCACACAGGTCAGGTCTCCAGACGGCACGCGCTTGCCGACGGAACGAACCAGGCCTGCAAGATCGCCGCACAAGGCGCGGACCTTGTCCGCCTGCTCGTCGCCTTCGGACACCGTGGCGACGACGAATATCGCGCTACGCGTAACAGGGGTAAATACAGCCTGAGGTTGAGGAGTATCCATGGGTATATGCAATGAATATGTTGCTTACAGTATAAGTCGCCGTATAGCTCAACGACGCTACTACGTCAAAAGATTCTTGCGGCAAACGCGAATCCCGCATGATTGTGCATTAAGCTACCAGGGTGGCGACGAATGCAAGGAGACATGGCATGGCCAGGACGACTTTTCCTGCTTCGCATCTTCGGCTGAAGCGCATCTACGAACCGGCCGATCCCGACGACGGCGCGCGCATCCTCGTCGATCGGCTCTGGCCGCGAGGCATCAGCAAGGCGAAAGCGGCCCTCGACGACTGGATGAAGGACATCGCTCCCAGCGCGGAGCTGCGACAATGGTTCGGCCATGATCCGCAACGCTGGCCTCAGTTCCAGCAGCGCTACGAAGCCGAGCTGCGCGAACACGCCGAAGCGCTGGATCGAATCCGCAACCTGGCCAAAACCAAGACCGTTACGCTCCTGTATGGCGCCCGCGACGAAGAGCACAACGACGCGGTCGTCCTGCGCAACGTCCTGCTAGGCCGCTCCAAGGCGTAACGCCCTTCCCGTGCCGGCCGCCGCGGCGCGTCAGCCATGTTTCGTCGACGCATTCTTGATGCCCAGCCGCCGCGCAAGCTTATGCAAATTGCTCGCATCCACGTCGAGCGCCCTGGCGGCGCGCGCCCAATTGCCGCCATGATGCCGCAAGGCGGCGTGGATGCAACCGCGCTGGCATGCTTCCACGGCCTCTCGCAAAGAACACTGCTCCGGCCCCGCCGCCGCCGTTGACGGTGTTTCCCGTTCGTGCGCCGGCGGCAATGCAGCGTCGGCAACCAGATCCAGCAACTCGGCATCCAAGGTCACGATGTCGCTGCGCGTCGCGCCTCGGCTCAGCGCCTTTAGGGCCGCCCGGCTGATCACGTGCTCCAGTTCACGCACGTTGCCCGGCCATGAATAACGGCACAGGACCTCGTTCGCGGCGGCGGACAAGCGCAGGCTGCGCAAGCCCAGCCGCGCCCGGTTCAGTTCCAGATAACGGCCGGCCAGCAGCAGCACGTCGTTGCCGCGCTCTCGCAACGGCGGGATGGGGATCGGATACACCGACAGACGATGATAGAGATCGGCCCGGAAGCTGCCTTCCTGCACGTGATCGCGCAGATTGCGGTTCGTGGCGGCGATCACTCTTACGTCCACCTTATGCGGACGATCGGCGCCCAGGCGCTGGATTTCACCGTTTTGCAGCGTCCGCAACAACTTGGCCTGGATGGCCAAAGGCAGCTCGCCCACCTCGTCGAGAAACAGCGTGCCGCCCTCGGCCGCCTCGAACCGCCCCGGCCTGTCGCTCATCGCGCCGGAGAACGCGCCGCGCACGTGGCCGAACAGCTCGCTTTCCGCCAAGGACTCGGGCAGCGCCGCGCAATTCACATGCACCAGCGGGCGCGCGCCGCGGCGCGACAAGCGATGCAGGCGGTGGGCGAACAGCTCCTTGCCCACGCCGGTTTCGCCCAGCAGCAGCACCGGCAGTTCCGTATCGGCCACGACTTGCAGCTCATGGATCAAAGCCGCGATGGCCGGACTCTGGCCGATGATGTCATAGTCTTCGCGCAACATGGTATGGCCCGAGCCCGCCGCGCCGACCAATTGCAGCGCGGCGCGCAGCGACGTCTCCAGACGCGTAACGCGCACGGCCGCCTCGATCAGCGGCACCAGCTGCGCGAGCTTGCGCCTGGCCGCCTCGTCGAAGGTTCCCACCGTCAAGGCATCCAAGGTCAGCACGCCCCAGCGCTGACCTTCGACATCCAGCGCCACACCCATGCAATCGTGCACATGCAGCGGCTCGCCCGGACGCTCGATAACCAACCCGTCGTAAGGATCCGGCAGTCCGCTGTCATGATGGAAACGCGTCACCTCGCGCTGCCGCAGGATCGCCGCCAGACGCGGGTGCTCCTTGATGGCGAAGCGCCTGCCCAGCGCGTCGCCGGTCAACCCGTCCAGCGCCACCGGGCGCAGAAATTCGCGGTCCTCGTCCAGACGCAGCAAGGCCACGGCCCCGCAACGAAAATGCATGCGCAAGGTCTCGGTCAGGCGTTGCTGGCGCACCGCCACCGGCAGCTCCACCGCCAGATCGGTCATCAACAACTCGGATAACACATCCATGGTTATTAATACCCTTTCATGGTGATTTAAACCTTATTCAATAAGGGTAATTTTAACCTTTTTTATTCCAACTCATTGAATATACGGTGGTTCATAAGCTGGCACCGCTTTTGCATAAGAACGCTTGTCCGTATCGGTAACCTCTCTTCAAGGAACCAGGAATGAACTACATGGACCAACCCTTGGGCCAATTGGCCCTGCGCATACCGGGCGCGCGCCGCCTGTTCGACGACTACCATCTCGACTATTGCTGCGCGGGCAGCCGCACGCTGCGCGCGGCGGCCGACGACGCCGGCATCGATGCGGAATCCCTCGCCGCCCGGCTCCTGGACATGCAGCAGGGCGAAGAAACCGCGCAAGACCGGGACTGGAGCGCCGCCAGCGATGAAGCGCTGATCCATCACATCCTCACCCGTTATCACGCGGTGCATCGCGAGCAGTTTCCCGAGTTGATCCGCCTGGCCTTCAAAGTCGAGCAGGTCCATGCGGGGCACGCCGCCTGCCCCCTCGGGCTGGCCGACCTTCTGCAAAACATGGAGCAAGCCTTGAGCAGCCACATGCGCAAGGAAGAAGTCGTGCTGTTTCCCATGATACTGGACGGCCAGGGCGCCATGGCGGGCATGCCCATCACCATGATGCGCATGGAACACGACAGCCACGGCGGGGAGTTGCGGCACCTGGCTGAACTGACCAACGATTTCTCCACGCCGGACGACGCCTGCGCCACCTGGCGCATGCTCTGCGCCGGGCTACGGACCTTTCGCGAGGACCTGATAGAGCACATACACATCGAAAACAACATCCTGTTCGAACGATACGCCCCGGGGCGGGCGCATTGAAAAAATCAAAAGTAAGGAATCACAATGGGTCCATATAAAAAACATTGGTTCACGCTCATCGGCCTGTGCATCGCGATGTTCTCGCTGCTGGGCTACTTCGGCGCGGACATCTACCGCTCGGCGCCGCCCATTCCCGCGCAAGTCGGCAGCGCGGACGGCAAGACGCTGTTCACCGGCGAGCAGATACTCGAAGGCCAGACCGCCTGGCAATCGGTGGGCGGCATGCAACTGGGCTCCATCTGGGGCCACGGCGCTTATCAGGCGCCTGACTGGACGGCTGATTGGCTGCACCGCGAACTGACGGCCTGGCTGGAATCGGCCGCGCAGGAACGATACAACCAGTCTTATGACAGCCTGACTGCCGGCCAGCAAGGAACGCTGCGCGCCGAGCTGCGGGACGAATACCGCAACAACCAGGTCGACTCGTCCGGGGTACTGACGGTAAGTCCGCGGCGCGCTCAGGCCATGGAACAGACCGCCTCCTATTACGACCAGCTTTTCTCCGATGCCCCGGCACTGAAAAAAAGCCGCGAAAACTTCGCCATGAAGGAAAACACCCTGCCCAGCGCCGAACGGCGCGAGCAGCTGACGCACTTCTTCTTCTGGACGGCATGGGCCGCCGCCACGGAGCGCCCCGACAGCCAAGTGACCTATACCAACAACTGGCCGCACGAGCCGCTCATCGGCAACGTGCCCAGCACCGAGAACGTGGTGTGGTCCATCATCAGCGTCGTCGTACTGCTGGCGGGCGTGGGATTCCTGATCTGGGGCTGGGCCTTCCTTCGCCGGCATGAAGGGGCCGAACCCGATGCGCCCGCGCAGGATCCCTTGACCCGGTCGGCGCTCACGCCGTCGCAGCGCGCATTGGGCAAGTACTTGTTCCTGGTGGTCGCGCTGTTCGTGTTCCAGGTATTCATCGGCGGCTTCACCGCGCACTACACGCTGGAAGGACAACAGTTCTACGGCATCGACGTGTCGCAATGGTTCCCCTACTCGCTGACCCGCACCTGGCACATCCAGAGCGCCCTGTTCTGGATCGCAACCGGCTTCCTGGCGGTCGGCCTGTTCCTGGCGCCGGTGATCAACGGCGGCAAGGATCCCAAGTTCCAGAAACTCGGCGTGGACGTGCTCTTCTGGGCGCTGGTTTTCGTGTGCGTGGGATCGTTCATCGGCAACTACCTGGCCATCGCGCACCGGATGCCCGCCGAATGGAACTTCTGGCTGGGTCACCAGGGTTATGAATACATCGACCTGGGCCGCATCTGGCAGATACTCAAATGGGTCGGCATTCTGCTCTGGCTGGTTTTGATGCTGCGCGGCGTGCTGCCGGCGCTATTCGCCCGCACCGGCGAAGACAAGAACCTGCTGGCGCTGCTGACCGCTTCCGTGGGCGCCATCGGCCTGTTCTACGGCGCCGGCCTGTTCTACGGCGAGCGCACTCATCTGTCCATCATGGAATACTGGCGCTGGTGGGTGGTGCACCTGTGGGTCGAAGGCTTCTT
>CAZKBT010000022.1:0-48508 GCA_964551305.1 uncultured Burkholderiaceae bacterium | reverse complement strand
GGACAATCCCCAAGGAGCGGATGAAGCGCCGCAATCCCCATTTGGTGTTCCTGTCGAGGCAGGCGCTGGATATTTTCATCGCGCTGAAGACCTTCGCCGGCGGTTCGGAATACATTCTGCCATCACGTTATGACTCAGACTTGCCGATGAGCAGCGCAACGCTCAATCAGGTGCTTACCCTTACCTATCGGCTGGCCCAGAAGGAAGGGCAGTCACTTGGCAAGTTTGGACCGCACGACTTGCGGCGCACAGCCAGCACGCTGTTGCATGAGGCGGGCTATAACACCGACTGGATCGAGAAGTGCCTTGCGCACGAACAGAAGGGCGTTCGTGCCATCTACAACAAGGCCGAGTACCGCGATCAGCGCCGGGCGATGCTCCAAGATTGGGCCGACATGATCGACGAGTGGACAATCAGGAAGACCCGCCTCAAGGACTGATTCGGAGCCTAGAGACCTGCATTCTGTAGCGAAATGCCCACTTCGGTGGGCTTTTTTTTGTCCGAAAAACGATGAATTTCCGGACGCGATAAATTGGGTTTAAGTGCCTATTGCAAACCTAATTAAAACAGCGGTTTGCGTTATCAAGATTGTCCGTCAAACGTTGAATTTACGGACACTAAGTGATTGATTTAATTGAAAAAATATGATCGTAGATGCTGGAGTTTTCCGGAATTGTGTAGCAATAATTAAACCTCGGATGATGACAAAACGAGGTATTTGGTGTGGAAAAAGAATTAAGGAGAGCAAGTAAAGTTCTCATTAGCAAAAAGCAGCTGCTGGAGATGATTCCGCTGTGCGAGCGCACGATCTACAACTTTGAAAAGCAGGGGAAATTTCCTCAGCGCATTGCGCTCAGTAGCCGCAAGGTCGTGTGGGATTTGGCGGAGGTCGAGGCATGGATTGATGCGTGCAAACATTCCAGCCCGGCCCCTCGTCCCGGAATGGGGGCCTGAATTGTGGCGGCCAACTTGCAGGCGACATTTACGAGTAGACCGCTTGTACTGGGCTTAATACAGCTCCGGTTGGGCCGTGCATGAGTAGCCGAAACAGCGGTCTTAAGCCCATAGGCGCGGTAATAGGCGACTCTGGCGGGCTACTGGAACGCCTTGAAAATATCAGGAAGCGGAACAGTGACCGAACTCCGGCTGCTGAACGCGGTAGACCGTCTAACGTCTCGACCGTGCATGAACAGATGGAAAGGGCAAAAGAGCGGGACAAAGCGTTGTCACTTGTCCGCAAGCCTCCACAAGGCGACGCTCAGCCAGATTTTTTTGCGCCCAGCCTTTATGACGTGGGCGGCCGCGACAATCGCAGCGTCATGGATGTGGCCGTGTTCCGTTTATCCAAGAAGGACAAGCGAGCCGGAGAACTGATCCGCTACGACCTGCCGGATGGATACGTGGAAGTGTCCGCAGGAGCGCACGGAATGGCCTCCATTTGGGACTACGACATTGTGCTGATGATGGTGTCTCACTTGACCGAAGCTATGAACCGCTATCGAGAAGGAAAGGGTGGCAAGCCGGGGAGAGTGTTTCGGCTGCATGTTAGCGACATCCTCAGATTTGCCCGACGTGGTAACGGTAGTAGTCAGGTTAAGGGAGTGGAAGCCGCGCTAGATCGGTTGCGGGGTACTACCATCAAGACAGTGCGCGAAAGCGGCAAGTTCCGGACAACCGAAGCCGAGGGGCTGATCGCGCGCTATCGTGTTCTGTCACGCACGGACACCAAGAAGATAAGTTCTGTCGAGATTGAAGCCCCGGAGTGGATTTATCGAGAAGTCACCGAGGGCAAGCGGCCGGAGGTACTTACAGTACACCGGGACTACTTTCTGATCGAGCCGGGCATAGGACGCTTTATCTACCGACTGGCTCGCCGTGCCGCAGGCAGGGATAGCGCTAAATGGGCTTTCAAGACCCTTTACGAACGCAGTGGAAGCGGTGGCTCGTTCAAAAAATTCTGTTTCTTCCTTCGCGGGATCATCAAAGCCGATGACCTGCCTGAATATGCCTTGTGCGAAGAAGCGGGGAAGGATGGCCCTCTACTGGTCATGAGGCACCGCAATTCCTCGTCGGAACCGCTGGGCGGTTCCTAATAGACGGTGAGTGAGATCGCAAAAGAGCCCCGTTGCGGGCTTTTTTCATTTTGATTGACGGACAGTTGGCGGACAAAGTGGGAACAACCCGCCACGCTGTGGATAGAGTGTCTATTAGGAACCTGAAACCGTCTATTAGGAACCGTTTCGCCGTCTATTAGGAACCGGTATCCGTCTATTAGGAACCGGCATCGCGCGTAATCCATTGAATTAAAAGATTAAATTTCCTTCTTTTTACGCTAAATCTTTTAAAACTATATATAAAACTGTTTAAAACCCTTTTGCCTGTGCATAAGTCGATGGCCCCCATCCGTTAGTTCGGAACTCCTATTCGTGCGAAATCGCGCCACGATCCAAAAGCGTGGCCCCTTGCGGGGTTCCCACCGCTTCGCGGCAGCTCCCCTCCCTCATGAAAGGCGTTCGCTCCGCCCCAAGGCGCTGGCCGAGCTTGCTGCCGTGGGTTGGAGGCTGGACGAGTACGCTAAGGGCAAAGGAGAAACGGGCGACCCAAGGCATCCGACCGTAACGCCGCTCCCCCCCTGTTTAACGGCACCCCACCCCCTGTTTAACGGCGCCCGGCCGGTTTCTGAAAACCCAGCAACGGCGGGCGTTTGCGGGCCGTTCGCAAATTCCATCTAAGATTCTCTAAGAATCTCCAGCATGCGCGCTAAGTGCCGCGCCTTGATGGCGCAGCTCCTAGCTTGCTGCTCTTGGTCGGCCTACGGCCGTTGGGCACCAAAAAAGTAGGGCGGGCCTGCCGTCGCCGACGCGGCTAGTTCCGTGGATTACCCACCGGTCGCAGCACCTGGTCGAGCCGTTGAAACCGGCAAAAAGACGATCAGGCACCAAAAAGGGAAGGGCAGGGCCAAAATCGACATAAGGCCTCTTACGGCCTGCGAAAGCGTCCAAAATCCCTCCTGTATGGGCCGTGGCGGCGTTTTTTCAGTGTCGGAATGTTGTTGTGACTGTCATGTGTGAAAACTTCTCACAGAGCGATACAGGCCGTTTTTGCGGTGTGTAATAGACGGAGATGCTGCGGCAGGAAAACAAAACCCCGCACTCAGGCGGGGTTGTGGGTGATGGAACTGGCTGTGCGCGTCAGCGATTGATGACCCTGCGTCGCTGCCGTTCTTCCTCTTCCATCTGAAGGATGGCCATTCTCACACGCTCTACCAATACCACCTGATTCTTGCTGCCGAAAAGTGGCATGCGATTAAGCATACCCATGCCGCCGTAGAAATGCGCAGCGGCAGGCAGAGCCAATCGGTTCACCCGATGCTGTAGTGCCGTGTACTGCTTATCCAGTGCATCGAGCTGCGGGCCAAAGCCTTTGCGTCGGAGCCATTGGCCAAGCGCCCACATACCAATACCGAGAACAAAAAAGCCGCCGAGCATCATCAGGCCAAAAAATACATCGTTCATCATGATTACGCCTCCGATTGAGAGTTAACGCCAGAATCCATGCCGGGCACATTGAGCGCGCCGACATTTCCGGTCCTAGCTGTGTCCGATGTCGGACGAATAATGTTGGATTCCGCTTTTGTAGTCGGCTCTGCGCCGTCGTCAGGCGTTGGACTGTCGCCGCCGGGGACGGGAGGGGGAGACCCGGTGCCCCCGAGCGAAAGCCCGTGGGAGCTTTCCATACCGGGTACGCTGATAGCGCCCAGCACGCCAAGCGCCCGTGTGGCCACCTCGGCGCCCTGCGCAACAACCTTGCCGTTGCCGCCGGTCCCTTCTTTTGGTGTCATCTGCCGTTGCTGAGCGACGGCCTGCTGATCCGTATCGTCGTCACCGCCCTTGGCCGCTCTTCCGGCCTGTTTGGCGGCTTGTTTCAAGCCGCTGCCTGCTTCTTGGCTAGCTGGCGAAGCGGCCGCCGACACTGGATTCGCCGATCCTGACGCGGCACCACCCCCGACGCGAGAACCTGCGGCCTTTGCGGCCGCACCGGTGCCCCCTCCTGTGCTTGCGCCAATTCCAGCGCTGCTGACGCCCGTCGCACCACCGATGCCCCCTGCGGTACTACCGCCTGCCATGCTGGCGTTCAGTGCGGAGGCCAGTCCACCACCCGCGGCACTGGCAGCGCCTCCGCCAGTTCCTGCGGCCCCTAGTGCTCCTGCGGCCGGGGCTGCTGCCCCTGCTGTTGCAACAGTAGCGACTGCGGCCGCCGCACCGGCTGCACCGGCTGCGGCCATGCCCCCAATTGCAGAGCCGCCGCCCATCGACGTGCCGCTAATCATGCCGCCGATCAGTTCAGGGATGGTTTTGGTCAGGTAGGCGCACACCAAAGACAGGCCGACCAAGGTCATCAACGACGCTTCGTCGTTGGTGTAGGCTGCCGACCATTCTGCGGAAACCTGCATGATCAGACCCACAATCAGAGTCAGGACAAACAGCTTGGCACCTACCGCAACGGCATAGCGAATGGGAGCCAGTGCATATTCGCGTGTCCATTGAGAGCCACCGAAACCCATAAACAGGACGGCGGCATTGATGATGACGTAGGCCTCTACCAGCGTCACGAACACCAGAGCCGCTATAAACGTAAAACACATCAGGACGATCAATGCAGATACGGCCACCACAACCGATGTGATTGGGCTGAACATCGAAACACCGGCCGTCAGCACCTGCCGTGAAAAGTCCACAGCAGTTGAGAACATATCCCCCGGCATCAGCTCCGCACTACCCAACCCTGCCGCGTGCGCCCCGGCCTGCCGGAAGCTGTTGACGATGGCCCCGCCCCACTCGGTCGCGTGATCGAGCATCGCATAGAAGAACCCTATCACGAGGATGAATTTCACCAGTTCATGGAGGATGTCGCCCAGTTCAGCCCCGCGCATGACCAAAGGAGCAAAAGTCCAAACTAACTGGATGACGGCAAGGCATCCCAAGAGCCACAAGGCGTAATCATGCAGGCGCGGTGCCCATTGGTTTGAAGCGTTCTGAATCAGCCGCAGAAGGCTGTTCATAGACGTGTTGCTCTGCGCCAAATCGACCCCGGCAGCCATCGCACTAGTTGCGGATAGCAAGAGCACCGCGCCGACAAGTGCGTAAACGGTTGAACGTCGCATAGTCAGAACCCCTCAGACGGGCCGCGAGTGTTTGGGCGGCTGCGGAATTGGTCATCCTGATGGCCATTGCCGACCGCTGCGCATTCCGGCGCGGCGGCGTTCGTGACGACCACGGCCGTCAGTGCCGACCCACCAAGGGCCGAGACGAGACAGAGGGCGGCAATCAGCGCCTTAGAAATCATCATGGTTAGAACCCCTCAGACGGGCCGCGTGTATTTTCACGGCTGCGGAATTGCTGTTCGGAGGCATCGCTAACGGACTGTCGTTCGTTTTGCTGCGCCATGTAGTTGCCTTGCAGGGTGATCTGTGTGGCCACCAGATCGCGCAGCTTCTGGAGCTGCTGCACGTTCTGCGCCGCAATCTCGTTCCCTGCTTGAATGGCCTGCTGGCGACCAACGGCCGACTGTGAACGGCTTACCAACTGGTCCAGCATCGCGTTCTCATCCTCGAATGTGCTGGTATTCACGCCAGCGGCCTGCATGGCCGTGCGGGCGTTATCGAAGCCGGATTGTGCCCAGTCCCGATAGCGCTGCGGCATGTTGTTTTGCCCTTGGCCAATCGAGTTCAGATAGCTGTCATAGCCCTTGAACTGCTGGCGAAACTGTTCGTCCAGATTGCTGATGTTGCGGCCGAGCGACTGCGCCGAGTTGTAGACGCTGGCCACGCGCTGGAGGTCGCCAGTGATGGTGTTGAACATGCGGCTGGGCAGTGACATGCCCTGCTTAATCATGTTGTCGTACTGCTGGATCTGCGTCTGCAACTGCTGCGCGGTGTTCAGTTGCGTATTCACCGCTTCGGCGTATTCGTACATCTGCTGATAGAACGTAGAGCAGTTCGAGCAGTAGATGGCATAGGCCGGAGCCGGTGCCATGTAGAGACTTACACCAAGGCCTGCGCTCGCCATTGCTAGAGCGAGCGCCGCGCCTCGACCGAATTTTCGGGCGGCATAAGCCGACGTTTTTTGCGATTCCATTTCCATACCGAATACCTCATTTTGTCATCGTCCGAGGTTTGATTATTGACCGATATGGAGCGGTTTTAAATATGCGGATAATCTTGTATCCGCATAGAATTCAATGATTTATGTCCGTAAACTGTCCGTCATTCTTCACGAGATTGTTTCTCAACGCTATGATTTTGATCGCGTTTTTCTTGACGCGTGAAAGGGGCTCGGCTGTCCGGTTTGATACGTTTTGCGGACAAAAAAAGCCCACCGAAGTGAGCTTTTGATAAGGCGGTGCGCGGCGTCAGTGGGCAGCGTAATAAGGATTCTGTGCGCGATAAAGGTCACGCTCCGGTTCAGGGATGTGTAGCGTTTCAAGGTGCCAATCTTCGAGTGAAGAAGCCAGCTCGGCCGCTATGCGCTGGGCTTCCATAACGCTCTTGCTAGGCCGTCCACTGGCTCGACCGAGGCAGGCTTGCAGTTCGTTGAGTTGATTGGCCAATGCGCTGATGCGGTGAGCTGTCTTCATGATCAATTCCCCTTGCTAATCCTTTCCACGATTTTGTCGAATTCTTCTCGGACTTGATCGTCCGTAAGCTCAAGATTAACCAATCCTGACTTTATTGCAATTCTTCCGATTCTTTCGGCTGCCTCATTGTCGAGTTTTGCCAATCTGGCTTTCGCCATTTCAAGCTCCGAAAGGGCATCAGAACGGCGCTCTGCGAGGGTTTTTCGTGCCATGATTACTCCGTTGTTTCTTGATGATCGAGTTTCGAAAAAAACGCGTAAACGGAGGCTATGTTCTCACCCGGGTCGAGCAATTTACAAGACTTAGATTTGGCTGGCCTAGCTGATGGCCTCTCAAAGCCCCCTCCTTTTGGTGTCAGTCCGTCCTTGATGCTCATGAACTCAGTCGGAAACGCGTTTTTATGCGAATGTATGCGATTCTATGCGATTAGAAGAATTGATTAATGCGATGCTACGCGAGTGTATGCGAATTAGCGCGAATGTACGCGATTACGCCATATTTTACTGGCGATTCTGCTCCAGTCGCATAGAATCGCAGAGAGGTAGCAGGCAAGATGTGTGTTGTAGGCCTACGCTGCTACGCAGCTAATGCCTCCACCACCGCCCCTTACTCGCCTGCGGCTCGACGGCATCTTGCTCTGCGAGGCTGACAGTCGCTGCCGCGACACCAACAAATCGACCGGGAGGACGAACTTGGAATGACAGATGAGGCACCAAAGGAAGGCCCGCACGGGGGCCGCCCAAGAGGGCAACACATTAAGGTTTGGGTGAACAACGACGAAAAGGCCGAGCTGGCCGACCGGGCCGCTCAGGCCGGTTTATCGTTGTCCGCTTATATGAAGGTTGCCGCACTTAACGCGCCGATCCGGGCACGCTCCGACTTGTCGGCCGTGACCGATCTTGTGCGAGTGAATGGCGACCTTGGCCGGGTGGCCGGGTTGTTGAAATTGTGGCTTGCGGAGAAGCGTGGGCAGAGTGCCCGGTCTATGGACATTGAGAAGGTAATGATCGAATTTAGAGCCTTGCAGGCTTCTATCAGAGAGAAAATGAGCGCTATAGTTGTGTCTCGGAAATGAGCTGATCATAGGAGATAGGTTGCTAATTCTATCTGTCACTTTTATCTGTTAGAGCACAACTGAAGGCAAAGAGGCGAGCGTTTTTCATAAAGTGAGTGTTTATATGGGGGGGAGTGTGAGTAATTATTTTAACGACAGTCCAATTGAGAGGCGAGAAGAAGATCTATACGGTGTGACCTCTTTTTCAGAGGCTCTCGCAAAAAGTATATTAAATATTAAGGATCCGATTGGAACAACAATTGCTTTAAATGGAGCATGGGGGTCAGGCAAAAGCAGTACAGTTAATCTTATTAGAGCGGAGCTTTCTGAAGCAAAAGATTCCCATTTGATTGTCACTGAGTTTAAATGTTGGTGGTATAGAGGAGAAGAGGCCCTGGCGCTCGCCTTTCTTCAACAATTAAACTCTGTTTTGGGTGAACAATTTGGTGACAAAACTCGTAAATTAGTTCGAAAATTGGGTCGCGGCATTCTCCAAGCCGGTCCTGTTATAGGCCCCGCAATTGCATTAACTCCGGTAGGTTGGTTGTCTGGGTTAGTCGGCGGCTTGTTTGATGTAGCGAAGCGGTTGTTTCCAGATGAAGAGCCCCTAGAGACAGTGTTTCGAGAGCTGTCAAAAGTACTTGAGGCAGAGAATCGACGATTCCTCGTCATAATTGATGACATGGATCGTCTATCTTCGGAGGAGGCACTTGCTATATTTCGTCTTATTAAGTCAGTAGGACGATTGCCGAATGTGATGTATCTTGTTGTTTTTGACAGGCAACTAGCAGAACAAGCGATTAACGAAAAATATCCGTCAGAAGGGCCGCATTTTTTAGAAAAGATAATACAGGCCGGTTTTGAGCTACCAATGCCAGTGTCGACTGACTTAAACAATGCGGTACTCGCTTCCATTGATGAGATTTGCGGAACTCCCAGCGAAGATCAGATAGTGCGCTTCATGAATGTATTCTATGATGTCGTTGCTCCATACATAACTTCGCCTCGCCACGTTAGCCGATTTCAGAATGCAATTAGCGTAACTTGGCCAGCAATTGCTGGAGAGGTAAATTTAGCTGATTTCGTTGCTTTAGAAATTTTAAGACTTTATGAGCCGACGCTATTTTCTGCGATAAAGGGAAATAAAAGCCTCGTATGCGGAACCAAAACAGAAAATAATAACAATAATGATGATCGATTTTCGATCTTCTTAAATGGGATAGAGGAGGGGCGCCAAGACGTCGCAAAGACCGCCCTCCAGCGACTTTTTCCTCGACTGGAGAGTATAGGATATGGAGGTGAATGGATAAGTGAGTGGAGTTCAGAAAGACGTGTTTGTGTTGAAGCTCATTTCGATACTTACTTTAGATTAAATCTCAGTGATGAGGTGTTGTCTGGCAAAGCGATTGATGAATTAATAGAGAAAGCCGGTGATTCTGATTACATTAAAAAAGTATTCATGGATGCTGCGAATGCAAGGCGCAGAACTGGGCAATCAATGGTGCCAGTTTATTTCGATGAGCTTACAACTCATGGAAAGCGGGTAGATAAAGATAAAGTGAGGCCACTTTTAAGTGCGCTTTTTGAAATTCATGATGCGATTGATCTTAAGATTGATGCTGATAGTGGATTCATGGCGATGGCGAATACAACTCTTCGCTATCACTGGTTAATCAGAAAATTAACTCGAAATAAATTTAGTATTGAAGAACGTACGGATATGTACTTAAAGGCGACGGAGGCCGCGTCGCTCGGTTGGCTTATCAATTTTGTATCTTCTGCTCGTGGGGACTATCAGGTGCGAGAAGATAGACAGCCTACAGCGGAAGAAGATTGTCTTGTATCTGAAAACGTATTGCCTGAACTTACAAAACGGGCACTAAATGCGATCCGAACATCTAGTGCTGATGGCTCTCTTTTGGTCCATAAGGACCTACTATATATATTATATCGTTGGATTGATTTTATGGGCGGTGATCCAACGGAAGCTCGTGCGTGGACTGATTCCCTTTTGGACGATCGAAAGGCTCTCCTAATACTCGTAAAAGTCATGACAGGGGCATCGTGGTCTATGGGGATGGGAGGTTTTGGCTCGCTTGGAGATCGAGTGTCAAAACGGACAGTTAGAGCGCAAATTTCCGATGACTCTCCTGTGATTGATGCAAGGAAGTTCCGTGCAGCCATTGAGAAAATTGCGAACGATAAAAACTCATCAGATGATGAAATTGCGTCCATCCAGACTCTCCTGTCCGCATGGGATCATCGCGCTAGGGGAGAAGATTGAACTGAAAAGTCGACCGCGCGATGAGGTTTTGGTGGGGCACCCGATCATAGGAATTAATTGCCATAGTCTTCTAGAGCCGGCGCGCGGTTGAGTCAGCTATTCTTGCGGAGATTTCTAATATGAAGTGGTGATTTGACGGCGTGAAGCTTACAATTGATACTATAGGCTTATTTTTTAATTGCGTTGTCAACCGATAAGTGAGGGGATTCTTCTAATTGGCCATTTTCCATTTTCCTTTACTTTTTTGGGTGCCATCCACATCTGATGACGTTTCTAGAGCTCATTTCAAATTGACTGGCCGAAAATGGGATGTGTCGATTTTTGATTTGTATTCTCTTGCAGCGGAAGGCCATCAGATGCGAATGCCAGTCGAATTAATGCAGGTCTTTTTGCCGCGCGTTAATCTTGAAATTGCCGTTGAAGCTGAGGAGCACTCCGCCGCATGCCGTCAGTTAGATATTCTGCGTGCAATGCTATATAGCAGGGGATTAGCTCCGACGCTTGCGCCGTTCGCAACCAATTATTCCTTGAATGCATATGCTGGTATCAACGGGCGCTCCTCTGATCTGACAAAAGATAAATTGCACAAAGGGTTGCAGACTGGCATTAATCTCAAAGATGCGAAAGTTGAGGGGTGGCCGTATGAACTTTCACTGATGTGTTTGCGTGGCGACCCCGAACAATTATCGAATACAGTGCGTGAGGATGTTTTTTTGTCAGCCGTTCAAGATTCGTTACTTTGGCGCAATTTAGAAGATAAAAATCCGCCGGCTAAAGTTATACGAGCTGCATTGGCCAAAGCGCCTCTAATGCCTGATATATCCTCATCAATATTGCACATGTGGCAAGCGTTAGAAAACATCATACGAATTCAGTCAGAGATTACGTATCGCACGTCGTTATTACTGGCTGAGTTGTGCGCACCAATTCAGCCCCGTTCGTTAACCTACGACACGGCAAAAAAGAGTTACGGAGACCGCAGTAAGATCGCACACGGTTCAAGTTCATCTGTGGATATTTTTCAATGGATGCGGGCTTGGGGGCTATTGCAAAAGACATGTCAGGCAATTTTGCTACGGGGCGGAATCCCGTCTGCAGATGAACTGACTAGAGAGCTTTTGGCACACTAGCGCTTTGTATAACTTCAACGAGGAGGACGGCACCAATGAAGGGCAGATCGCATGATGCGGCGATGGCCGAGCACTTCCGCGCTGATCCTACCTATGCAGCGGAGCTGCTGGCCGAAGTCCGCCGCGACGGCAATCCGGCCGAGTTGGCTATTCTGTTGCGGCAGATGGCCAAGGCCTCGGCAGGTGATGAAAGGTCGGATGACACCGATACAAAGCGCGCTCTATCTCTCTGATTTGAGCATGGTATTTTTCATGGTTCGGCAAATAGGTATGGTATCAATATGCTGATTTATATGGTTGTTTTCAGGTAATTTACAATTGAGTGGGAGTGATCCCTAGCCTCCCGCTTGGCGCCGAATGCCATCAATCGGGCATGGATCGGCAAAACCTCGTCGCCCTAGAAAGCCGGATGAATGCTCAACGCCAACATGGCCGATAATTGGCAAAGCGGCCTGCCCGAGTCCTGCCGCAGGGCATTGAATGCGTCCTGCGTTGCTTGAAGATCACGTTGGCTCGTCGGCTCTCGGGCGATGACGTCCGCAGCCGCCAGCCGGGCGACCACGTCGCTGGTCAACAAGAAGGTATCCTTGCCGATCAGGCGCAGGAACCCGGCTGCCGAGCGGCCGCCCAGGCGGGCGCCGCGTTTGGCGAGCAGGCGCCATAGGCCGATGATGTCGGATACCGGCCAGTCGGCAATGAATGCGCCGAAGCTGCCGCCTTGTTCCCGGCTGACGTCCAGGATGAAGCGGGCATTCTTGGGGATGGTCCGCATTTTGGTGCGGTCGCGGATGAGGCGTTCATTTCGCATGTGACGCTCGATGTCCGTTTCGTCGAGCGTCGCCATGGCACTTGGCGCAAAGCGGGAAAACGCCTCCTCGAAGGCGGGCCATTTGGCATCGACCACGGAATGCTGCACGCCCGCCTGGAATATCCGCTGCGTCATCGCGGACAAGTAGCGATCGTCGCCCTTGCGCTTCAATTCATCGGGCGTGAGCGTCTGCGGCAAGAAGGCCTCCATGGCCTCGTCGGAATCAAAACGGGCGCGTGCCGTGTCGTGCAGCCACCGATAAGTTAAATTCACTGTCGTTCCTTTTTGAAATTTGGACCGGATCAGGGAAGGCATGCCAAGAAAACAAAAAGGGCCTACAGGGGTAAGCCTGTAAGCCCTTGGGGTAATCTTGGTCGGAACGGAAGGATTCGAACCTTCGACCCCTTGCACCCCATGCAAGTGCGCTACCAGGCTGCGCTACGCCCCGAGAAGCGAGATTATAGATGAGTGTCCTGGAATTGACAAATGATGCCAGGCAGGGCCATTCTGTGGTCCTTTGCAAGCTTATTGAATCGGGATGGTTGTATGCGTATGGATTATGACGTCGTCGTGGCGGGACTGGGAATCATGGGCGCCGCGGCGACGGCGGAGCTGGCGCGGCGCGGTTTGAAGGTGCTGGGCCTGGACGCCGTCCATCCCGGACACGCGCAAGGGTCGTCGCATGGCGACAGCCGGCTCATTCGCCTGGGATATTTCGAAGATCCTTCCTATGTGCCGTTGCTGCATCGGGCTTACGAAAACTGGCGTCGGCTCGAGTCCGAGCTGGACGAGCGGCTGCTGTTCACGACCGGGGTGCTGCATCTGGGCAGGCATGACGGCAAAGTCGTTCAAGGCACGCGCAAAGCCTGCGTGCTGCATGGCCTGGACCATGAAGAGTTGTCCGCGTCCGACGTACGCAAGCGTTTCCCATTATTCTCCCTGGCCGACGATGAAATAGGCCTGTTCGAGCCGCAAGGCGGCTATTTGCTTCCTGAGGCCGCGCTGGCCGGCTATCTGAGGCTGGCAACCCGACATGGCGCCGCATTACACTATCCGGAGAAAGTCCTGTCGGCCGATGCCGACGACCAGGGCGTGACTGTCAGAACGTCCGCGCAAACATGGCGCGCGCGCAAGATCGTGATTGCCACGGGTTCCTGGATCTCCCAGCTGGTTCCGGCGCTGCGCGCGGCGGCCAATCCGATCCGGCAGGTCGTTGCCTGGTTGCGGCCTGAAGGACGGGCGCGGGAAGCGGCGGCGCGCATGCCCGTATTCTTGCGCGAAGACGGCGGGAACGGCTCGTACTTCGGTTTTCCCATGATCGGCCCGCAAGGACTCAAAATAGGCAAGCATGCGCATTTTCGTGAAAGCCTCGACCCCGACCAGCCCAACCAAGGGGTGAGTGCGCGCGACCTGGCGCTGCTTTCCGGTTTCGCGCAGCGTTATTTGACGCTCGCGGATACGGCCCCGGTCGAGGCGACGACCTGCCGCTATACCTTGCTGCCGACGGAGAACTTCCTGCTCGACCTGCTGCCGGGACGGGAGAATGTCATTGTCGCTTCGCCGTGCTCGGGCCACGGCTTCAAATTCGCCAGCGTGGTGGGCGAAATACTGGCGGATTTGGCGCAGCACGGCGCCACGGATCTGCCCATCGGGCTTTTCTCGTTCGACGCTCTTCATGCGCCGGGACAGGCTTAGGGATTCAAATCCCATTTGCCGAGATCCCATTGCAGGCGATAGACGCCGCACGATACGAACAGGCCCAGTCCTTGCAGGGTGGAATCGCCGAAATGCTGTTGCGCGGCATGGGCTACGCTCTCGACCTCGGTGCCTTCCAGCATCAGGTACCAGTCCGTGGCTTCCGCTTTCGGCGTGCCGGGGTCGTCCGCCTGGCCGATGAGCAGGTGGGCCGAGATAATGTCGTCCAGCGGCAGCACGTCGGCGCAGCGCTCGCGCAGCAACTGTTCGAGGGCCGCTTGCCGGCCTTCGCCAGGACGCAGGCGGATGAAGGCGTTGACGCCGCCCCGGCCCTGGCCCAGGCTGGCCGCCACCCGAGCGGTGACGCGCAGGCCGTTGCGAAAGTGGGGGACATGCTGGCGGCCCCACGGGGTGTGGTTCTTGCGCGCCGTCTTGTAGCCTTCGGAAGTCAGCACGTCGAAGGTATCGGTCGTGTAGTAGTTCAGGTAGCGCGGCCCGCCTTGAACGGCAATATAGCGGCGGGCTTCGATGAATCCCGGCAGAATGACGCGGTCGACGAGGTGCTCTTTGTCGTACCAGAGATTGAAGTCCCGTTCGCGTTCCGGATCGACGTCCATCGCGGTAATCAGCATTCCTTGACCAGAAAGTGGCATGGCGTTCTCTCGATGTATGTGGGTGAATGGAGCAGGTCAGCAACAGCGCGGGCGGCCGGCCGATTCCAGGGCGCGCTCGACCCGCAAGGCGTTGCGAACCAGCCGCAGGCCGTCGTCCTCGTTCGGAAGGTACTGCGAGCCGCATAAGGCGTCGTGGGCGAACAGCACGGCTTGTTCGCCATAGAGATCGGTGACTTCATGTATTTCTTCGTGGCCGCCGGCTTGGCTTTGACGCGTCAGCACGTGTTGCTGCGCCCAACGCAGCGCGCCCGTGGCCAGCATTCCCCGCGTTCCCATGGCGGAAAAGCTGTTGCGCCCGTACGGCAGTTCGCGGCTGCAGCGCAGCGTGACCTGCACGCCGTTTGCCAGGAGGGCCAGCATCGTAATGGAATCTTCGCCCGCCGGAGCGCGCACGGGATGAGCCAGCGCGTCGACGGTCTCGACGTCGGCGCCGCCCATCCAGGTGGCCAGATCCAGCAGATGCACGCCGACGTCGTAGAGTATGCTGCCGCCCTGGCCGCGCTCGCGGCGCCAAGTTCCCGCTTGGCCGATGGGCGCCAGCCGTTCGATATCCATGAAGCGGACATCGCCGATGACGCCTTCGCGCATCAGCTGGAAGGCGCGCTGCAGCACGGCCTCGCGGCGTATCTGCAGCGCCAGGCGAAAAATCCGGCCGGAGCGGCGGGCGGCGTCGACGATGCGCTGCGCATCGGCCAGCGCCAGCGCCATGGGCTTTTCGCAAAGCACGTGCTTGCCCTGGTCCAGCGCCGCCACGGCAACGTCGGCATGCAGCGCGTTCGGCGTGGCGATGTACACCGCGTCGATGCCGGGATCGGCCAGCAGCGCCTGCCAGTCGGCATGCACGCGCGCTATGCCCAGCTCCGCGGCGGCTTGGGTGGTGGCTTGCGGGCATCGGCCCGCGCAAGCGAGCAACGTGCCGGCCCCGCGGCGCTGGATGGCGGGCACGACGCGCCCGCGAGCGACCTGTCCCAGGCCGATGATGCCCCAGCGCAGCTTGTCTTGGGCCTGCGCCGGCGCGGCCGAGGGCGGGGCGTCAGTCCTGTTCATCGACGAGTCCGGCATCGCGCAGGCCCTGGAGGTAGGCGGCATAGGCGTTGGCCGCTTGCGGCGGCTTGGCCGGCGGCGGGGCGGTCAGCCGGTCCACCACGGCGTCGGCGTGGGCTCGCGGCACGAAGGCGACGCCGTCTTCGCTGGCGCAGGCGATGTCGCCGGGTTGGACGATGACGCCGCCGCAGCAGGCGGGCACGTTGATTTCGAACGGCCCGATTTTGGGGCCAGACCGGGCGCTTTGCGCGGTGGCGTAAATAGGAAAGCCGGCTTCGCGGGCTTCCAGCGAGTCCCGATAAGCGCCGTGCACGATCAATCCGGCGAGTCCGCGTTCGCGTATGGCGCGAGCCAGCATCTGGAAGCCGCCGAGGCACCAGCTGTCGAAGCCTTGGGCATCCACGACGAGCACGTCGCCGGGCTGCACCATTTCCAGCGCAAGCTTGACGCCCAGATTGTCGCCCGGCGGGCACCTGACCGTCAGGCTCGGGCCGGCGACGGCCGCCATGGGTGAGTACAAAGGACGCAGGTCCCGCGCGGTGTACAGGCCGCCGACGATATCGGCGACGTCGTTGACCGGGTGGTTCGCCAAGGCGCGGACGATGCCGCGATCGGGCCGCTGGATTTCGCGGCGCACGATGGACGGAACCGCGGGATATTTCCAGCGGCGGTCCAGGGCTTGTTCAGTCGTCATGGGCGGCCTCCACCTCGGCGTCGGACAAGTCGTATACGCTGCGGGCGACTTCCGGCGTGACGAGTCCGTCACGCAGGTCGCGCATTACCGCGGCGCGTTCGCGTTCGGTCGGGTCGCCGTAGCCGCCGCCTCCCGCGTAGCGAAGCTGGATCACATCCCCGGGCCGCAGCATGGTGCGGCCTTTGCGTGGCAACGCGGCTTCGCGGTTGAGCAGGTTCAGCGAGACCGGCGAACCGGGCCGTCCGCCTTGCAGGCCTTCGGCGGGATGCAGCACGCGTTCGGCCATGATGGAAGCATGCACGGGCGTGTTTCCCATTTCGATGATGATTTCCTGGCCGTCGCCGCCACGGTAGCGGCCGTCGCCGCCGGAGCCCGGAATCAGCTGCTTGGCCCATACGGTCATCGGGGTCAGGGTTTCCATGACTTCGATGGAGGCGGCGGCGGTGTTGGACGGGAATTGGGTGCAGGCCAGGCCGTCGGCCGTGGGGCGCGCACCCATGCCGCCGTTGGCGAACAGAATGAAGTGGAACCGTTCGCCGCGCTCATCCTGGCCGCTATAAATGGTTCGGAATCCCGGCGCGCTGCCCGAGTCGGCGATGACGAGCTCGGGGATCGCCTCGCCCAGGGCCAGGAAGATGCTGCTGCTCAGCATATGGCCGACCAGGTGCCGCGCCGAGCACGGCGCCGGAAAGGTGGCGTTCAGGATCGAGCCGGCCGGCGCGAGCACCTTGATGGGCCGGAACGAGCCTTCGTTGCGCGGGCCTGAAGGATCCAGTATGCACTTGACCGGATACGTGGTGTAGGCCCAAGTGTAATGCTCGACGCAGTTGATGCCTTTGGGCACGGCGGGCGAGGAGCCCTCGTAGTCTATGGTCATCTCGTCGCCGGCCACGGTAATGGTGCAGACGATTCGTAGAGGCTCGTCGTAGCCGTCCATGGGCACTTCGGCATGGTAGACACCGTCCGGTATGCGGGATATGGCCGCCCGCATGACCGATTCCGCGCGGTCCTGCAATAGCGTGGCCATCTCGTCCAGACCGTCCATGCCGAGATCGCCGAGCAGCTCCAGCGTTCCTTGCTGCATTACGCGGCAGGAGGACACCTGCGCCAGGATATCGCCCACGCATTCATTGGGAATGCGGGAGTTCGCGCGCAGCAGGGCGATCAGCTCTTCGCACAATTCGCCGTTCTTGATCAGGCGCAGCGGCGGAATGCGCAAGCCTTCTTCGTAGACTTCCGTGCAGTCCGCAGAAAATCCGGCGCCGCCCATGTCGGGGTTGTGCGCGACCGTGCCGGCATAGCCGATGAGACGCTGGCCGAGGAAGATCGGCATGACGACGGTGACGTCGGGCAGATGGCCGGTACCCAGCCATGGATCGTTGGTGATGAACACGTCGCCGGGTTGCCAGGTGCCGGGCGGGTAGCGTTGCATCAGCTCTTGGGTGGTGCGGCCCACGCAACCGCAAAACGACGGGATGCCGCCCCGATTTTCGGCCAGCGAATTGCCGCGCGAATCCATCAGCACGCAGGCGAAGTCGTTGGATTCGCGCACGCCGGTGGAGAACGAGGTGCGCACGAGCGCCGCGGCGGCCTCGTCGGCCACGGCGGTCAATCGCCCCCACGCAATCTCCAGCATGATGCCGTCGATGGCGGGCTTGGTCCGGATATCGTTCATGCCGGGCTCCTCAGAGTAGGTCGATGATCAGGTTGCTGGCATGATCCACCTGGACATGGCAGGGACCGGCCAGCACCAGGGTGGATTCGCGCTCCTCCACCACGGCCGGGCCGTCGAACGCCATGCCGGGCCGCAAGGCGTAGCGGTCGTAGACGGGAACGTCGCCGTAGGCCTTGTCGTCGGGCACGTAGATAGGGCGGCGGCCCTTGACCGGGTCCGTGCTTGTGGTGTGGCTCACGGCGGGGTCGAATGCGCGGCGCGGCCCGCTGGCCGTCAGGCGCCAGGTCACCGCTTGCATGGTGATGTCGGCGAGCGGCTTGCCGTATAGCGCCGCATAGGCGTCGATGAACGCGGCGCGCAGTGCATCGATGTCACGCCGGTCGATCAGGCCGCGATCGATCTCGACGGTGATGTGAAAGCCTTGGCCCACGTACGACATTTCGACGGCATAGGTCAGGGTAATGTCCTCGGCCGCCACGCCGGCTTCCATGATGGCCTCGCGGGCGCGCGCCTGCAGATCGTCATAAATGCCGCCCAGCTTGTCCCAATCGAGCTGTT
This sequence comes from uncultured Burkholderiaceae bacterium, assembly GCA_964551305.1. GTDB lineage: Bacteria > Pseudomonadota > Gammaproteobacteria > Burkholderiales > Burkholderiaceae_B > JBAZDC01. Next base: position 30,255 of record CAZKBT010000022.1, on the reverse strand, counting down.
CCACGCGGCTGACGTAGCTCTGCGCCAACTCCAGCGACGTCGGCGCAAGCAGAAATCCCAGCGCCGATGCCGCTCCTGCGGCGGGCGGGCAGATCAGGCGCCGCAGCTTGAGCGATCGCGCCAGCGCCATCGCATGCACCGGTCCGGCTCCGCCGAAGGCCATCATCGTGTAGGCGCGTGGATCGCAGCCGCGCTCCGATGCATAGACCCGAGTGGCCGAAGCCATCATTTCGTTGACGACCTGGTGGATGCCGGCGGCGGCTTCCGTCACGTCCACGCCCAGCGGACGCGCGATTTGCTGTTCGATGGCTTCGCGCGCCGCGTCGGCGTCCAGGATCATGGCGCCCCCGAGGAAGGAGCGGGCGTCCAGATAGCCCAGCACCAGATCGGCGTCCGTCACGGTGGGTTGCCGGCCGCCACGGCCGTAGCAGACCGGCCCCGGCACGGCGCCGGAGCTCTGCGGGCCGACCTTCAGCAGGCCGAACGTATCGACCTGCGCGATGGAGCCTCCGCCCGCGCCGATTTCGATCAGCTCGATGACGGGAACGCGCAAGGGCAGGCCGCTGCCGCGCATGAACCGGCGCACCCGCGCCGCCTCGAACTGCGTGGACCGGGTGGGACGGCCTTCGGTGATCAGGCACATCTTGGCGGTGGTGCCGCCCATGTCGAACGACAGGATATTGCGCTCGCGCGCCTTCTCTCCGAGGTAGGTGGCCGCGATGGCGCCGCCCGCCGGGCCGGATTCGATGAGCTGGATGGGGTAGGCTTGAGCCTGCCTTATGGTGGTGATGCCGCCCGAAGAAAGCATCAGACGGATGGGCACCCGGCCATAGCGCTCGCCGATGCCTTCGTCCAGGCGGTCCAGATAGCCGGTCATCAGGGGTTGGACGTAGGCATTGGCCACCGTGGTGGACGTGCGTTCGTACTCGCCGATTTCAGCCACCACGTCCGACGACAGGCAAACGTTCATGCCGGGAAACTCCGCCTGGATGATTTCGCGCGCGCGCCGTTCGTGGCCGGGGTTCATGTAGCTGTGCAGAAAGCAGACGGCCATGCTGGTCGCGCCGGCCTGCGCGGCCTGGGCCGCGGCTGCGCGGACCTGCGCTTCATCCAGCGGCTTGAGTTCGTCGCCTTGCGCGTTGATGCGCTCCGCGATGTCGAAGCGCAGGTGCCGGGGCGCGAGCGGATCGGGAAAGCTCAGGAACAGGTCGTACAGATCGTAGCGCAGCGGCTTGCCGATGGTCAGGGTATCGCGAAACCCGGCGGTGGTCAGCAGCGCCGTGCATGCGCCCTTGCGTTCGATGATGGTGTTGGTGACCAGTGTGGTGCCATGCACGATGCGCGACGGCGCGGGATCGGCCTGCGCCATCGCGGCCATGCCGCTCAGGATGGATACGCTCGGGTCGTGCGGCGTCGTCAACTGCTTGCCCACGCGGACCTCGCCGGTGCCGTCGTCCAGCGCGATGAAGTCCGTGAATGTCCCGCCCACGTCTATGCCGAAGCTGTACGCCATTTCTCCTCCTGCGTCGTGTATAAATTCATTTCTTGTCGACAAGAAAATGTGATGTATTCTTGACGAGGGCTTTCTGTTTTTTATCGACTATATAGTGAAATTCCTTTTATATCAACGTTGACTTATCTTTTAATGGCATGCTAGTCTGCAGGCGATCAATCAATATTCTTGTATTCAAAAAAATCAAGTATACAAATAGAAGGGCATGAGCGAGGAGGCAGCCATGGCTGAAAAAGCGCCCTATATCTGGATGGACGGCGCGTTCGTGCGCTGGGCGGAGGCCCGGGTGCATGTTTTGTCCGAAGTCGTCACGCGCGGCATCAGCGTATTCGAGGGCATACGCGCCTATCGCGGGCGCGACGACCTCTATGTCTTTCGCTATGCCGAGCACATGGCCCGCCTGGCGCAGTCCATGAAGGTGCTGCGATTGCGGCCGAGCCACGATATCGAGGCCCTGACAGAGGCCGGCCTGGAGCTCATCCGGCGCTGCGATTTTCGCGACGACACCTATTTGCGCCCTTGCGTGTATATCGGCGAAGGCGATGCGCACAGTCACGATCCCGCCAAAGTGTTCATGGGAGCCTTCATCACGGCCATCGAGCGTCCGTCCCTGCGCGCCATGGCGCCGGGCAAGCATTTCTGCATCAGTTCATGGCGCCGGCTCAACGATGCGGCCATGCCGCCCCGGGTCAAGGCCAGCGCCAATTACTTGAACGCGCGCCTGGCGCAGGTGCAGGCGCGGGTCGACGGCTATGACGGCTCCATCCTGCTGCGCGACAACGGCAAGGTATCGGAGGCTCCGGGCGCCTGCATCATGCTCGTGCGGGGCGACGAGGTAATTGCGCCGCATGCCGCCAGCGACATTCTTGAGAGCATCACGCGGGAGACGCTGATCACATTGGCTCGCGATGAACTGGGCCTGAAGGTGGTGGAGCGCGAAGTGGATCGGACCGAGCTGTACATCGCGGATGAAGTCTGGATGTGCGGAACCGGGCAGGAAATCGTCCCCATAATATCGGTTGACCGCCTGCCGGTAGGCACAGGCGAAATCGGTCCCGTTGCGAGTCGCCTCAGAACTCTGTATTTCGATATCGTCAGCGGGGAAGTGGAACAGTACGCGCATTGGCTGCGCCCCGTCTATGGTGAAAAAAATGAAATCTGCCTTCAATCCGGGCTCGAAGCCCCGTAAGGCGCCCGTTAATCTTTCCGACAAGATCTATGAAAGCATTCGCCAGGAAATTTTCTTGCGTGAGTTGATGCCGGGAAGCTCGCTGGACGAAATGAAGCTGGCCGAACGCTTCAACGTGAGCCGCACGCCGATACGCGAAGCGCTGCAGCGCCTGGAAAAGGATGGCTTGGTGGTCACGGCGCATCGGCGCGGCGCGGTGGTGCGGCGGCCGACCTTGCAGGATCTGATCGAAATCGATCAGATCCGCCGCCTTCTGGAGCCGGCCGCGGCCCGCATGGCGGCGGGTTACGTGGACGTCGACGAACTGAACGCCGTCAGGGCCGAGCTGGAGATCGTGATGCAAGCAACGGAGCTGGACGTGGCGGCCTACCTGAGGGTGGACGCCCACGTGCACCAGATGATTCTGGATGTGTGCGGCAACAACCTGCTGCGCGACGTGGTGGCCTCGCTGCACAACCGCACCAAGGCCGTGCAGCGCTTGACCGACAAGCGGCGGGTGCGGGCCGCCCTGGTCGAGCTATTGCGCATCGTGGATGCGTTGCGCCGGTCGGACGGCGAAGCGGCCGAAGCGGAGATGCTGGCCCATTTGCAGGGCGCCATGCGCAGCCGCTTGCATCCGTATCGAGTCAACAGGGCCGGCGAGACCGGCCTGCAGGTAGGCGATGCAGGGCAGTATATGGACGCGAGCACACCGCTAAGGGGGTGAGTCTGCGCCCATCTAAACCCATAAAAAAGGAGAAGGGCATGACTAAAGAAGACAAGCAGGCGAGCGCCGGCCATGGCGTAACCAGGCGTGATCTCTTGGTGGGCGCGGGTGTGATGGGCGCGTACTTGGCCGTGGGCGGCCCGGCATTGGCCGCGCCGGCGGTCGTCAAGGGCCAGACCATGACGGTGTCGTTGTGGGGCGGTCCGTTCGCCAAGGTCATACGCGAGGCGCTGGTGCCGGGGTTCGAGAAGGACCATGGCGTCAAGGTGGCCATCGAAGAAGGCTTGAGCGCCGATTCGCTGGCCAAGGTGCGCATGGAGCGCGATCGGCCCCGCCGCACGGTGGTGGGCATCGACGATATCTACATTCCGCTGCTGCGTTCGGAAAACCTGGTCGAGCCGCTCACTGAACAGGACGTCCCCAACTTGAAGAACGTCAATCCGAAATTTCTCATCGAGGACGGCTACGGGGTGGGAGCGGCGGTGAACTACGCCACGCTGTACTACAACACGGCGCGGGTGACCGAGCCCATCGACAGCTATGCCGCGATATGGGACCCGCGCTACAAGGGGCGGGTGGCGCTGTCGTCAGCCCATTCCTCGTTCGGCATCATGGTGCTGATGGCGGCCAGCGCCATCGCCACCGGCCAGCCCATCGAGAAAGCGCAATACAACCTGGATGCCGGCTTCGAGGTGATCAAGAAGCTGCGTCCCGATCTTTATTCCATCGTGGATTCCTCGATCGCGCTGGCGCCGCTGCTGGCCAAGGGCGAGGTCTTCATGACGTTCATCAACAGCCGCTTCATGACGCCCTACATGCTGCGGGGCGCCTCGATCGCGCGTGCCGACGTGCGCGAGGGGGCCTTCATGCTGCTGAACGCGGCCGCGCTGGTGAAGGGCGCGCCGTTGCAGGACCAGGGCAAGGACTTCCTCGATCGGATGCTGTCGCGCGAAATCCAGTCGGCCATGAGCACCGAAGGCTATACCGGGCCGGTCAACAGGACGGTCGAAGTCTCCGAGGCGCTCAAGCCACACGTGCCGTATGGCGACGACATCATCGACCGCCTGGTCCGCATCGACCTGCAAAATTTCTCCAGCAACTGGTCGGCTTGGCAAAACCGTTGGAATAAAGAGATCGCATCCTAGTCATGTCCGAGATATCTTTTCATCAAGTCACCAAGCGCTACGCGGACCAGCTCGCCGTGGCCTCGGCGACGTTCGAGGCCGCCAAGGGCGAGTTCTTGTCCCTGCTGGGGCCGTCGGGCTGCGGCAAGACGACGCTGCTGCGGATGATCGCAGGACTCGTCGAACCCGACGGCGGCACCATCTCGATTCGAGGCCAGGATATGGCCGGGGTGCCGCCGAACAAGCGCGACGTCGCCATCGTATTCCAGAACTATGCTCTGTTTCCGCATATGACGGTGGCTGAGAACGTGGCGTTCGGCCTGCAGATGAAGCGGGTGCCGCGCGACGAGACCAAGCGGCGCGTGGCCCGGGCGCTGGAGGCGGTACGGCTGCCGCAGCTGGGCCATCGCTATCCGCGCGAGCTTTCGGGCGGCCAGCAGCAGCGGGTCGCGCTGGCGCGCGCGCTGGTGTGCGAGCCGACCGTACTGCTGCTGGACGAGCCGTTGGCCGCGCTGGACAAGAAACTGCGCACCAACATGCAGATCGAGTTGAAGCAGTTGCAGCGCGACGTCGGGGTGACCACGATCTTCGTGACCCATGACCAGGAAGAGGCGCTGGCGCTGAGCGATCGGGTCATCGTGATGAATAGCGGGGAAATAGAGCAGGTGGGCACCCCGGAAGAGATATACAGCAGGCCGAGAACGCGCTTCGTGCTGGATTTCGTCGGTCGGGCGAACGTGTTCGAGGGCCAGGTGGCGCAGTCGGCCGATGGGCGAGTGTTCGAAGCCGAGGGACTGCGCTTCTCCGTTCCCGCGGATCATCCCCTCGGGCCGCAGACGTTCGCGGTGCGGCCCGAGCACGTGTCGATCAGCGCCCAGCCGCCCTCGGCCCCGGGCCGGGTTGCGCTGGACGGCGTCGTGCGCAACCTGGTCTACGTCGGCGTGCATGACCATTATGTGGTGGAGCTTGCCAACGGCCAGGAGATTGCCGCTTATCACCGCCGTCCCGGCACGGGCGGGCCGGCGTTCGCGCTCGATTCACGCGTCTGGCTGGACTGGGACCTGGGCGAAGGCTGCTACCTGGAGGCGGCATGAGTACGGTCGTGCATCCGGGCGCCGCCCCTCCGCCGCTGCGGCGGCGCCCGAAAGTCCCTTCGTCCAACCTGGAGCTGGGCTGGCTGGCGCTGCCCGCCGCTCTGGTGCTGCTGGCGCTGTTCGCGGTTCCGATGGGGGCCGTGCTGGTCAGCAGTTTCGGCACTTCCGTTTCAGGACAGATAGGCACCGAGGGCTTCACCCTGTCCAATTATGCCGAGGTCATGACCAGCCCGCTCTATCAGGCCGTCATCCTGCGCACCCTGCGCATCAGTCTGACGGTGACGCTGGTCAGCCTGGTCATGGCATACCCGGTGGCGCTGGCCATGTCCTTCGGTCCCGATTGGTGCCGGCGGGTATTATTGGTGGCAGTCATTTGTCCCATCATGATCAGCGCGGTCGTGCGCTCCTACGGCTGGATATTGGTGCTGGGACTGGACGGCCCGCTCAACCAGCTGATGATGGCCGTGGGCGTGATCGATCGGCCCGCCAAGATGGTGTTCAACGAGCTGGGCGTCACCATAGGCTTGATCCATGTCTATTTGCCCTTCATGATTTTGCCCCTGTCCTCGGTGCTCTCCAAGCTCGACGTGCGCCTCATCGAGGCGGCGCGCGTGATGGGCGCCGGCTCGTTCACGGTATTCACGCGGGTCATCGTGCCGGCCAGCTTGTCGGGGTTGGCCGCCGGCTCGGTGCTGGTGTTCACGCTGAGCGCAGGGGCGCTGGTCACGCCCGGCCTGTTGGGAGGATCGTCATTCAACCTGTTGGCGCCGCTGATCGCCAAGACCATGATGATCGAGTTGAACTGGGCGATGGGCTCGACGCTGGCCGTCGTCCTGGTCGCGATCTCCTTTGTGGTGATCGCGCTGTCCAATCTGGCGACCCGCGAGCGGGTTTCCTCCGCCAAGGAGGAAAAGGCATGAGCACGAGATCATCCAGGCCGACGGGCTCAGCCTGGCTCGTCGGTGTCGCCACGCTGCTGGTGATGTTTTTCCTGGCCACGCCCATCGTCGTGCTGATTGCCGTGTCGTTCACGGCCGAGCAGTTCGCCCACTTTCCGCCACAGGGTTTTTCGCTGAAGTGGTACGCCGCCTTGGCGAATCTTCCGGGACTGAAAGAAGCGCTGGTGCTCAGCCTGGAGCTGGCGGCTTTGTCCACGGGGATATGCCTGCTGCTGGCAATGCCGGCGGCAGTGGCCCTGGTACGGGGCGGCTTTCGCGGCAAGACGCTGCTGATGACCTTGCTGCTGTCGCCCTTGCTGGTGCCGTCGGTGGTGACGGGCCTGGCGCTGCTGCAGTTCGTCAACGCCATCTATCTGGATTCGGCTTTCTGGGCCCTGATGATCGGACACGTCGTGCTGGTCTTCCCATATGTCGTGCGCACGATCATCGCCAGCCTGGAAGTGTTCGACTGGTCGCTGGTCGAGACGGCGAGGGTGCTGGGCGCCAAGCCCATGCAGGCGTTCAGGCGCGTCATCCTGCCCAGCATCCGGCCGGGCATGATGTCGGGGGCCATCTTCGCCTTCCTGACGTCGTTCGACAATTACACGGTTTCCATCTTCCTGTCGAACGCATCGAATCGCACCGTGCCCGTCCAGCTGTACAACTACATCGAGGAGATCCTCGATCCGAGCGTGATCGCTCTCTGTTCCGCGCTCATCTTCGGTTCGGTGGCGGTGCTGCTGCTCACCGAACGGTTCGTGGGCCTGCAGCGCGTGAAATGAAATACGCGGCGCCCGAGCGTCGCGCCCGTTTGAGGAGTGGAACGACATGGAGCCTGAAATGGATCCCATCAATCCCGCCTTGCAGCGCATGGCGCGCGGCGAGGCGGCGCTGGGCATGTTGGTGCGGCTGAATCGGTCGCCGGAAATCGTGCGCGTGGCCAAGGCGTCGGGCCACGACTTTGTTTTCATCGACACGCAGCACGGCCTTTTTTCCGTGGAAACGGTAGGCGCGCTGGCGCAGGCGGCGCTGGGCAGCGGCATTGCCGCCTATGTGCGGGTGCGCAACAGCGAGGACGATGACATCTCTCGTTTCCTGGATGCGGGCATCACGGGCATCATTGTGCCCGACGTGGGCACAGCCGATCAGGCCCGCCAAGCGGTCGATAGGGCCAAGTTCGCTCCCGTCGGCCGGCGTTCTGTTTCGTCCGGCTATCCGGCTTTCGATTTCAAGCCGGTTCCGTTGGGGCTCTTGACCCGGACCATGAACGAGCAGACTTTGCTGGTGTGCATGATCGAAACCCTGGAAGGACTGGAGAATGTGGACGCCATCGCCGCCGTGGACGGCGTGGACGTGGTGCACATCGGCTGCAACGATATGCTGGTGGCGATGGGCAAGCCGGGACAGTTCGGCGATGCCGAGATCATGGAGGCGGTGCACCGGGTGATCGACGCTTGCCGCCGTCACGGCAAGATCGCCGGCCTGGGCGGCGAGCGCGATCTCGGGCGGCAGGTCGAGCTGATCGGCGCCGGCGTGCGCTTCATTACCACGCAGTCCGACCTGGCCTATTTACTTTCGGCCGCCACGGCTCGCGTGGAGGGCGTGCGCGGCGGTGTCGGCTCCGTCCCGGGCCGTGCGGCGCGGCCGCGGTAACGGCGTCCCCTTATTCCAATTCACCGATTCGTCCCGCGCGCCGGCTGCGGGGCCACATATAGGAGCAGCGAGGAAACACATGGCACGATTGCTTGCAGACCCCTTGGAAACGGATGGCCTGAAAGGCCTGGCGGCGCGGTTGCGCAGCGGAGCCACGACAGCGGAGCGTGTTCTGGACGCCTATTTGCAGCGCATCCGATCGCTCGATGGCGCCCTCGTGGCTTACGAGCACGTCGACGAAGCGGCCGCCCGCCGCAGCGCGCGCGCGGTGGACGCCTTGCTGGCCGCCGGCACGGACCTTGGGCCGTTGATGGGGGTGCCGGTCGCCCTCAAGGACGTCATTGCGGTGGAAGGCATGCCCACCCGGGCCGGATCCAATCTGGACGTGACCGATCTGATCGGGCCGGAAGGCGGCTTCGTGCGCCGGCTCAGGCAAGCGGGTTGCGTGCTGGTCGGCAAGACGCATACCGTGGAATTCGCCATAGGCAGCTCGGGTACGAACTACCATCGCGGCACGCCACGCAACCCATGGGACGCGCGCACGTTTCGCGTGACGTCGGGCTCGTCGAGCGGATCCGCCGTCGCGGTGGTCGCCGGCCTGTGCGGCTTGGCGATAGGCACTGACACCGGGGGGTCAGTGCGCGGGCCCGCTGCGTTCTGCGGCGCGTTCGGCTTCAAGGCCGGCACCGGCGTCTGGCCCATGGACGGCATTTTCCCGATGTCCCGCAGCCTTGATTCCCTTGGTTTCCTGACCGTCTGCGCCGAGGATGCCCGGCTGGCCTGGCACGCCTTGACGGGCCAACCCATGGAGCCGCGCGCCGACGTCCGCGACCTGCGCCTGGGCCGTCCCCGGGACTTCATGTTCGATGGCCTGGACGACGACGTGACCCGCTGCATGGACGCGGCCCTGTCCGCGCTTTCCGCGGCCGGCGCCCGCATCGTGGAAGTCGATCTGCCGGAGATCGCGGAAAGCAACACGGTATTTCAATACATCAGCCGGCCCGAGGTCGTGGCCACGTTCGGGCGGCAGCGCGTGCTCGACAGCCAGGCGCGGATGAATCCCGACGTGGCCGATCGCATCGCCGGCGGGCTGGACGTGCCTTGCGACCAGTACATTCGCGCGTTGTGGCGCCAGCAAGAGCTGATCGCCAAGGCGCGAACGCGATTCGCCGGCCTGGACGCCTGGGTGTCGCCGACCAAGCAGCGCGTGCCGCCGCCTTATCCGGGCGGTTTCGTATCCGTGGAGGCCGATCGCGAACTGGTCGCCCGGTGCGCGGGACCCACGAGGCCGGCCAATGTGCTGGGCCTGTGCGCGACCAGCCAGCCCGTTCAGATGTACGGCAGCGCGCTGCCCGTGGGCTTGCAGCTGATGTGCCCGGGCGGCGGGGAAGGGCGGCTGCTGGCCGTGGCCGCCGCGTGTGAAAGAGTATTCGGCGCGCCCCCTCGGCCGGACGTCGAAGCCTTCGCCGCTTGACCGGGCAGGACCGATTCTCGAGATGCGGTCGGCCTCCCGGTATAAACCCTTATGGACATCGTCGTATACTGTCGGATTAGAGGCGTTGACATCGCTCGCGTCAGCGGTGCCGCTTCCATCTTTTTTCGAGCAGTGATAAGACTATGCCAAGTTTGTTTGACCCCTTGCAGCTAGGTGCCGTGTGTCTGAAGAACCGTATCGTCATGGCGCCGCTTACGCGTACGCGAGCGACGCAAGGCCGCATGCCGAACGATTTGATGCGGACCTACTACAGCCAGCGCGCGAGCGCGGGGTTGATCATCACCGAAGCCACGTCCATATCGCCGCAGGCCGTCGGCTATCCCAATACACCGGGTATCTGGTCCTCCGCCCAGGTCGAGGCATGGAGCAAGATTACCCAGGCGGTACACAACAAGGGCGGAAAAATATTCCTGCAGCTCTGGCACGTAGGGCGCGTATCCGATCCCGAACACTTGAACGGCGCCATTCCCGTCGCGCCCAGCGCCATCGCATGCGAGGGCCATGTCAGCCTGTTGGAGCCCAGGCGCCCGTATCCGGTCCCGCGCGCATTGCACGTCGATGAAATGGCCGGGATAGCGGCCGATTTCGGGGAAGGGGCGCGGCATGCGCGGGAAGCCGGCTTCGACGGCGTCGGAATCCATGCCGCCAATGGCTACTTGATCGATCAGTTCCTGCACGACGGCAGCAATCAACGCCAGGATGCGTATGGAGGGGCGCTGGAGAACCGCAGCCGCCTGCTGATGGAAATCGTCGATGCCTGCATCGGAGTTTGGGGCGCGGGACGAGTCGGCGTTCATCTGTCGCCTCGCGGCACGGCGCACAGCATGAGCGACAGCGATCCGGAGAATCTGTTTCGCTATGTCGCCCAGGCGTTGGGGCGGCGGCAACTGGCTTTTTTATTCATCCGGGAGGCCTGGCGCCAGGACAGCCTCTTGCCTGAGCTCAAGCGCCTGTTCGGCGGACCCGTGATCGCCAACGACGGCTATGATCCGAACATCGCGCGGAAGGTGATGGATTCGGGACATGCCGACGCGGTCGCGTTCGGCAGATGCTTCATCTCCAATCCGGATCTGGTGAACCGCCTGAAAACCGGAGCGCCGCTCAACAGCTATGACCCGAGCAGTTTTTATGCCCCGGGCGCCAAAGGCTACATCGATTATCCGTGCATGACGGTTATGGATTGCGAGCCTGACCAGGCCGAGGGCCGCGCCCCGGGGGTTCGGTCCGGCGCGGGCAGCATCGCCTGAGCGAGCCGCCGTCCTCGGGCGGCCGTCACGAAGACGAGAGCTTGTTTTTGACCTTATTGGAAACGGCCGACATATCCGCCTTGCCGGCCAGGGCCGTTTTTACCAGGGCCATGACGCGCCCCATGGCGGCGGCGCCGCTTACGCCGTCGGCCGCGACGCTGGCCAGCGCCCCGTCTATGACGGCGTCGATCTCGCTTTCGGAGGCGGCCCGGGGCAGGAATTCTTGCAGGACCAGTAATTCGGCGTTCTCTTGTTCCGCGGCCTGCGCGCGGCCCGCGGCCTCGAAGGCGGAAATGGATTCTTTGCGCTGCTTGGCCTGCTTTTCAATCACGCCCACGATCTGGGAGTCGGTCAGCTCCACGCGATGATCGACCTCCATCTGCTTGATCGCGGCCTGCAGGAGCCGCAAAGCGCCCAATCGGATGCTTTGCTTGGCGCGCATGGCGGATTTGACTTCATTGCTGATTCGTTCTTTGAGCGTGTTGCCCATGGTTAGGATTCCTCGATTCAAGCGACATGACGCGGGTCGAGCCGCGGTTACCATTCAAAAATAATGCGTTGGGTGCCCTGCTCGGTAATGCGTATCTTGCGCGATTGCGTCTGGTTCTGGTAGGTGACGTGCAACTGGTAGTCGCCCGGTTTCAGATGAGCCAGCAGATAGGGACCTTGCGATTGTACGTTCAGGACGTTGGCGTCGTTGGCGTCGCGGATGACGACTTGGACGCTGGACAGGTAGGCGGCCCGTCCGTCGACACGCTGCGTGAAAGTCAGGGCCAGCGGAAATTCCGACATGGCCGCCCTGATGGCGGACGACTCCTCTTGACCATAGCCGCCCGTCACGAACTGCGTGCTTCCTTGCTGTTGTATTTCAGGCAGTTGGGCAAGGGCGCTTTGCGCGCCGAACAAGGCGATGCCCATCGAGGCCAGAAAAAAGCGTACGGCGTGTTTTTTCATGATGCAATCTCCAGTCGTGGCGGATTGAACGGTTCAATGTGCCATTTTGCCTGAAGACCGCTTCGGTTGTTTGCTTTTTTCCATGCCGTGGGACGGCATCGCGCCCGGAGTCAAGCCGTGCGGGGCACCCAGTCGTTGGTGGCCCCGCGGGACAGATAGCCGCCGTCCACTCTCAAGGTATGGCCGGTGACGAACGAGGATTCGCCGCTCAACAGCCAGCATACCGCCTTGGCGATTTCAGCGGACTGGCCGAGACGCCGCATGGGCAGCACCGCGGTAAGCAACCGCTCGCGCTCGGGGCTGGCGCCCTCTTTATTGGGTGTTTCGCAGGGGCCCGGCGCGACGGCGTTCACGCGGATGTTCTGATCCGCATATTCGAAGGCGGCCGCCATGGTCAAGCCCGACACGGCATGCTTGGCGCCCACGTACAAGCCTTCGCCGCGAAAGAAGTTCTGCACCGAGCAGACCGAGCTCAGGTTGACGATGGAACCGCCGCGTCCCTGTTTCATCATTTGAAGTATCTGATACTTCATGCCCAAGAACGCGCTGCGGGTGTTCAGATTGAAAATGTAGTCGTAGGCTTCTTCCGGCTCGTCGGCGATCTGGACGAAGTCCTTGGTGCCTCCGGCATTGTTGACGGCCATGTCCAGCTTTCCATAATGCTCGACGGTGCGCCGCACGCTGGCTTGCACCTCGGCCGCCTGTGTCGCGTTGCATTGGAAGGCGAGCACCCTGTCGGACGGCAGCTTTCGCGCGGCGGCATCCAGGGCCTGCGAATCGATGTCGGTCATGGCGACGCGGGCGCCGCGTTCCAACAGCGCATCGACGATGGCCAGGCCCAGGCCGCCGGCCGCGCCGGTGACCAGAACGACGTTATCCCGCATGTCGGCTCCAGATGTCATGTTTCACGTATCCTTGTTAGATCGAGATGGATGAGGAAGGCGACGAGGCCAGGGCGGCGGCTATTTCGGCGCGCAGCACTTCGGCATCGGCGTGCGCCGCCGCCTCCGCCCGCGCGGCGTCCTGGTCGCGTATGGCTTCGATGAGCTGGCCATGGTGATCGAGATGGGACGGGGCAACCACATTGGCATGCTTCTTCAAGTACATGACCAGCAGCCGCTGCCCCTGGTCCATGAGGGTTTCCGCCCAATCGAGCAGGTAAATATTGGCGCTGCATTCCGCGACCTTGCAGTGGAAGTCTCTATTTCCCTGGACCGTGCCCAGAATGTCGCCCTGCGATGCGCTCTTGTGGAGCCGATCGATGCGGATCAACTCCTGAAGCTGCGCGTCGGTGCGATGCGCGGCCGCCAGCTTCGCCGTGGAGCGATACATAAGATCGAGAGCGTAAAAGTAGGCGGGAAGATCCGAGGCGCTGAACTGCGTGACGATCGTGCTCCGATTGCGCAGCGTCTGCACCAGGTGCTCGGAGCCCAGCTTGATCAACGCCTCGCGCACCGGCGACCGGGATACCTTGAACTCTTCGCTGAGGGACGTCTCGTCCAGCAGCGTGCCCGGCTTGAGCTCCATTTTCAGGATGGCGGCGCGCAGACTCATGTAAACATGCTGAGTCGCGCTCACTTTTCCTTGATTCGTATTCGGCGACGGGGCCGTTCTTTCGAGGCGCGCTGCGTTGCTCATATAACTCGTTCATTCGGTGCGGTCTAGGGAGGGTTCGTCGATCGGGACTTCGACAGGATACTCGCGAACCACGATACGTTCCATTCTCGACGTGTGCGCGCGCGTATCGCCTCGCGTCACCGGAGCGGTGGGCTTGGAGTACGCGGCGTTGAAGTCTTCTTCTGTCTCAAACCATTGTTCGGCGACACCGTCCCAGCGTGTTTCGTATTCGGGCTTGCCGACGAGGTTGTCCTCGTCCTCCCGCACGTTCACGACATAGCGCTTCAAATAGGGGCTTTGCGCCTTGGCAATGAGCTTGCAATGGTCCTCCATCCACCAAGTCCGGAACTCGGCCAGTGTCAAATGTTCGGCACGCTGAAGAAACCACATGACTTTGATCATTTCTTTCCTTTCAAATTGGATGTTTCGGATAGGGGGCCCGAACCGGCATCCGGTTTCCGGGTCGGCAGGGAAGCCAGGAAGGAAAGCGCGCCGATAAGACCCTTCGGATAAACTCTCAGGGTGAAAATGAGCAGGCCGGCGAAAAGCACGAGGCGCGTTTCCTGCGAAAAGCGCAGGATCTCCGCCAGCCCCTGCACCAGCAATGCGCCCAGGACCGGCCCCCAGATGGTTTGATAGCCGCCCAGCACGGCCGCCATGACGATGAGCGACATTTGGCTGAAGTCGATCTGGCTGGGAGCCAGCAAGCCGACTGAATGTCCGTACATGGCGCCCGCCAGTCCGGAAACGGCGGCGGAAATGGTGAAGACGGTACGCTTGGCCCGCGCGACGTTCACGCCGTTGGCGACGGCGAGTTCCTCGTCGTCGCGCGTGGCCTGGATGCGATATCCCAGCTTGGTGCGCAGGAGCAGCATGCTCATGACCAATGTGGCGCACAACAGCGCAAGAAAGACATAGTAGTAAGGCTGGGGATCGTAAGTCTCGAAAAGCGTCGGCACCCTGAGCCCCATGGCGCCGCGCGTGATCTCGTAGTTCAAGGTAATGAGCTGCCGGACCACCTCGCCGAACACCCAGGTGGCGATGGCGAAATAGACGCTGCGAAGGTGCAGGGTGACGTGGCCTAGCAGGTAGCCCGTCGCCGCGGCGACCAGCATGCCCGCCGTCAGTCCTAGCCAGATCGGGGCGCCGGCGGCCAGGACGGCGCCCGCCGAGGAATAGCCGCCGATGGCGGCCAGAGCATGCTGCGCCAGGGAAAACATGCCGCCATAGCCCGCCACCAGGTTCCAGCTGATGGCCATGACGGCCATGTAGAAGGCCACCCACATGACTTGCAGCTGATAGTCATTGAGGACCCAGGGCAGCAATGCGGCGATCACCGTGGTCAGGCCGATGCCGGGCAGCGTCGTGAAGAAGTTGCCCTTGCGCGGCGTGCCGGCGGCGAAGATGGTGCTCATACGCGGCGCTCCTTGTGGCCGAACAGCCCTTGAGGCCTGAAAATGAGAAAGCCGATCAGGAAAACGAAGCCGTACAGCTGCTGCAGGTCGGCACGATAGAATGCGGAGCCCAGGGCCTCGACCAGCGCCAGGCCGAATGCGGCCACGACCGCGCCCCAAAGCGAGCCTATGCCGCCGATGACGATGATCTCGAAGCCCTTCATGGAGGCGGCCATGCCGTTCAGGGGATGCACCAGGAAGACGGGCGCCAATAGCGCGCCCGCCGCCGCGCAAAGCGCGGTGCCGATGCCGAAAGCCAGCATGTCCATTCTGCGCAGGTTCAGGCCGGCGGTTTGACCGGCCAGGCGATTCTGCGCGATGCCGCGAAACGCCAGGCCCCAGGATGTCCGGTAAAGCAATACATAGAAAAGGATGAGCAGGCAGAAGGCGGCAAGGCCCGCCGCCACCCGGCTGCCGTTCAGGACGATGTCCAGATCCTCGAGCAGAATCGGCTTCATGTACTCGGGTACGGAGTACTGATTCGGCCCCGCAATGAGAATGGCCAGGTTCTGGAACAGGACGGCCAGCGCAACGGTCATGATCGTTGCGTACTCGAAGCTCTGGATGCCGGGGCGATGCATGGGCGCAATCAGCGTCCGCTGTATGAGCAGCCCCAGCATGAAGACGACCACCATGGCGGCCAGCGCGGTAAGCAGCCAGTCCATGGGAGTGACGATTCCCAGCATGGGCAGAACGGCGGTCAGCAATGCGAACTGCACGTAGCTGCCTATCATGTAGAACTCGCCGGTTGCCCAATTGATGATGCGCATGATGCTGGCGATGAAGGTAATGCCCATCGCCATCAGAGCGTACAGCGCGCCATTGAACAACCCGAGAATGGTCGACTGAAGAAGAAGTTCCATGAGATTTCCGTGTCAAGACTGGAGACGTTGCGGGGACTTACTTTTGTATGTCTCCGGTCTTGAGTTCAGTGGGATACAGGATGGTCGCGTCGCTGAAGCTCTGATTGACGTCCGTGTACTGCAAGACCATGATGGGCTGAACGGTACGCTGCCAATCCACGCCGTCTTTCCGGGGAAAGGACACGTCTTTCTGGTTCCAGCTGGTCAGGGGGCCTTTGCGCAATGCGTCGGCGACGGCTTTGCCTTCGGTGGAGCACGCGATGTTCATGGCCTGGGCCAGCAGGATGGTGTTGCCGAACGCGGCAAACGAGCTGTACATGGGCGATTCCTTGTACAACTCTTCGTACTCCTCCTGCATCCATTTTCCGGCCTCGGTAAGGGCCTGGCTGGGCTGGTAATACGCCACGAAGATGATGTTTTTGCCCAGGTCGCCCACGTTCTTCCAGAACGCGCGCTGGATCGGCAAGTCATAGGAAATCACCATGGGTGTTTTAGGCAGCAGCCCGACGTCGGCCGATTGCTTGACGAGCAGATAGGCCGGAGCGCCGACGCCCATGTTGTAGATGATGTCCGGCGCGAATTTCTTCGCCTGCAGCAGCGTGCTCAGCAGATCGGGGTTGGCGCGATCGAAGATCCACAACTGGCTTTCTATGCCGGCTTTTTCGAAGCGCTTTTGCATGTCGGGGCCGCTGGTGGTGCCGTAGTCGGTGTTTTCCGCCAGGATGGCGACCCGCTTGAAGCCGTAGGCTTTGATGAACGCCTCGATCACGTCGCTGCGATCGCTGGCCAGCGTGTGCGTCTGGAAAGTGTAGTCCGCGTGCGACGAGCTCAGGCGATCGGCGGAAGCCTGGGTGATCATCATGGGCACTTGGGCCTGTTCGGATAGCGGCTGCATGGCCAAGGCCACCGAGCTGTCATAGGCGCCAAGTATTCCCGCCACCTTGTCGTTGCTCAGCAGTGAACGGAAAGCCGCCAGGCCTTTTTCCGGCACGCCGCTGTCGTCGCCGCGCACTATGGCAAAATTGCCCAGCTTGTCGCATTGCGCGTTCCACATGTCGCCCACGCGTTCGTTGGCGAATTTCGCGCCCAGCTCCGCGCCGCGAACGATGAGCTGGCCGGAGGCGGAATCCCCCGGCGGAGAAAGAGGCGTCACGACGCCGATGTTGACGTTGGGCGCCGTCTGCGCGGCAACGGAAAGAGGCAGCGCGATGAAGGCCGCCGGCAATGCGCGGCGCAGGATGGCGGTCAGGCGATCACTAAGCAGGAATGAAGTTTTCATGGCGTTTAATGGAGAGTAAGTTCATTGAGGAAGGGACGATGAGCCGCGCAACATCTCCGCAATCACCGTTGGAATGTTTTCACTAAACCATTTGCCCGTGCCGTGCCGCTGCACCGTGCCGTCGCCGATCAGGTAGACGTAATCGGAAATGGCCACGGCATCGGGGATGTTCTGGTCGACGAGCAATATGCTCACGCCCTGCGCGGGAAGAGCGGATAGCATGGCGTAAAGTTCCTGCGCCACGATCGGCGACATGCCCACGCTGGGCTCGTCCACGAGGATGAGCTTGGGCTTCACCACGAGCTCTTTGGCCACCGCCAGAGTGCGAAGCTGTCCTCCGCTCAGTTGCGTGGCCTTGATTTTTCGGCGTTCGGCCAACACGGGGAAGCGCTCGTAGATTTCTTCGATGCGGCGCTTGAGCTGGGCCTTGTCTTTACGGATCAGCCAGCCGCCCAGGCGTAGATTTTCTTCGATGGAAAGATAGGGGCAGGTGCTGTGATGCTGGGGCACGTAGGCCATGCCGCCCATTTTGCGCTGGTCGGTTTCCAAGGTCCGCACGTCGTTTCCGGCCAGGCGCAATTCGCCGCGGCGGGCCGGCAGCAGGCCGAAGATGCAGCGCAGCAAGGTGGACTTGCCGGCGCCGTTCGGTCCGATGATGGTCGTGATGCCGCCTTCCCGCGCGCTCAAGTCGATCTTGCGCAGAATGTCGATGCCCGGCGCATAGCCGACCGCGACCGAGTCCAGCGTCAACAGTTCGGACGTGGCCGCGCTCATGCCGGTTTCCCCAGGTAGGCGGCAACCACTTCGGGCGTGCTCGAGATTTCGTCCAGCGAACCTTGGGCGATCCACGATCCGCCGCTCATCACGATCACGGAGGAGCACAGATCCCGGACCGTCGGCATTTCGTGGCTGACCAGCAGCACGGTGGCCTTGAACCGTTGGTTGATGTGCCGCACGGTATCCATGATGCGCGCTTTGAGCGCGGGCGCGACTCCTCCGAAAGGCTCGTCCAGCAAAAGCAGGCGTATGGGCGCGAACATCATGGACCGCGCCAGCTGCAGCAGCATGGTCTGCCCGCCGGACAGGCTGGAAGCCGGCGCGTGCGCCATATGCTCCAAGCCCGTCAGCGCGATGGCTTCGCGAGCGGCATCCATCATCGAGTCGAAGCTTTCCTTTCGCCCGTCCGAGGCGACGGGAAGCAGCACGTTCTCCAACACAGTCAGGCTGGGAAACGCCTTGGGCTGCTGAAACGTCCGGACCACGCCCAAGCGGGGCAGTTCGTACGGGCGAACCTTGGCGAGCTCGTCGTCGCCGAGCCGGATACTGCCCGCATCCAGATCGTAGAAGCGGCTGATGAGATTGATCAACGTGGTCTTGCCCGAGCCGTTCGGACCTATCAGTCCGTATATGACGCCGGGCTCCAGGTGGCCGCTGACGCCTGCCACGGCCACGGTGCCTCCGAAGCGCTTTCTAACGTCAGTGAACACGAGTCCACTAAGTGCTTGCATGGTATTCCTCAATCTCACCAGTTAATGTCGACATTCTGTCGACATTAAGTCGGCCCAGCAATCGGGGTAAACCCGTTCATGAGGCGCATGGCGCGGACGTGCTCGTTCCCATGCACGCACAATGAAAGCCGCCGAGCGGGGACGGGGAACGGCCCGCGAAGCCGTCGCGATGAAAACTATTGGAGGAGGGTAAACGGCCAGTCGTGCCGATGGGTGACGGCGCCGCAGTGCGCATAGCTGGCTTCGCTGAGCAGCGCGCGTCCCCGAGCGTTTATGGCGATGACGGTGGAGCAGCGCGTGCCGTAATCGGCGCCTATGATTTGCACGCTGCTGAGCATGCGTTCCCGTTCGAGCGGCAAGCCCGTGCTTGGAAGCTGATCGTCATCGGCCACTTTCCGGTCCCGCAGGGCCGCGAACGCGGGTTCCAGGCTGGTGTTCAAGACCGTGAGATCCAGGGCGTCCACGGCGCGCCGCAAGCGTTCGGTCTTGGGCCAGGACGTGTTCAGCAGATGGTTGGACACGGTGTGGATGCCCGGTTCCAGCCGTTGCGGGATCAAAGGCGCTCCCGCCCCTGAATGGCCCAGATACCAGCAGTCGCTCGAATCGCCGACGATCAGATTGAAGCCGTTGTACCCGGTCGCGGTGCCGGCCAGTTCGGCCATATAGTCCCGCGGGGTGGACGAATCTTGCAGAAAATTGCTGACCAGCTTTCCACGCGTGGGCGCCGAGGGGCGAAATGCGGACGGATCCCGATAATTGGTAAGCAGGGCGAAGCGGCCTTGCCGGGTTACGCCCAGCCACGTGCCTTGCCCAAGCGTGTCGCGGCCCGCGATCACCTGCGGCGCATCGGGCCAGGGCGCGGCGGGCCGGCTGGGCCGCGCGTGCCATTCATCGCGATTGGCCAGCAACAACAGCGGCCAGTCCGCATGCGCACGCAGCGCGATGTAGGCGATGCACATTGGATCGGGTTCAGAGCATGGCCAGCAGATTATTGCTTTCGACCAAGCTGCGTATGCGCTGCGCGTCTCCGATGCGCGACTGGCTGCCCGAGGCGTTCAATAGCACGATGGCGACGTCGCGGTCGTCGATGCGCGCCAGCATCACCAGGCATTGCCCCGCTTCGTTGATGAATCCGGTTTTGGATACGCTGATGTCCCAGTTCGCATTGCGAACGAGGCGGTTCGTGTTGTTGTAGACCAGTTGCCGACCGCGTTTGAGCGCGATTTCGTACTTGTCGTCAGTGGTGTAGCGGCGGATCAAGGGATGCTCGTTGGCGGCGTGCAGAAGCTTCACCAGGTCCCGCGCGGTCGATACATTGTCGCTCGAAAGGCCGGTCGGTTCGACGAACGTCGTGTCGCGCATGCCCAGGGCCCGGGCTTTGTCGTTCATGGCGCGCACGAATGCCGCCATTCCTCCGGGGTAGTGGCGGCCCAGCGTGTGCGCGGCGCGATTCTCGGATGCCATGAGAGCCAGATGCAGCATGTCGGCGCGGCTCAGCGTCGTGCCGACGGGCAGGCGAGAGCGCGAATGGCGCAGCCGGTCCACGTCCTCGTCGCCTATGTCGAGCATTTCGCTCATCGGCAGATTGGCCTCGGCCACGATCAAGGCCGTCATGAGCTTGGATATCGATGCGATGGGGCGCATTTCATCGCCGTTCTTGTCGTAAAGCACGGTCGACGTTTCCAGGTCCTGGACCAGGATGGTCTCGGAACGCAGCAGCGATTGCAACGACGCTTTTTTGGTGATGGCGGGAGGGGCGCTGGGCCGCAGCGAGGCTTTGCGCGCGGCGACGGGCGGCGTATAGGCCACGTGGCGCATGGCTTGCCGGTGGACGATTTTCGCGGCGGCGGGATGGGATTGGATCGTGCGGGCTTGAGCCTGGCGCGAACCGGACTCCGCCGCATGCGTCGCGCCGGCTGCGAGCAAGGCCAGCCCCATGAAGGCGCTCGGTACGATACGCTGAAGATAGAGATGTTTTGCCATGGCAGCAATGGAAATGCGATAGAGGAACGACGGGAAGATATAGTCGCCAATACTATCAGAAAAATCTGATTTATATTAGGTGCTTACAGCATTTTTTTCAATTTTTTCTAGAATATTCCGCGCGATCGTGGAAAATGCTGTATGTATGATCAGCGATATGGCGTCATCCCGTCTGCCCGGCCGGCGCCTTGCGCAAGGCTCGCGCCCGATGCAACAGAAAACTGACCACGCTGAGCGTTACCAGGTTCCATAGAATGCCATGAACGAATGCCGGCTTGTAGGAGCCGAAAATATCGTAGATCAGTCCCGACAGCCAGCCGCCCGCCGCCATGCCGAAGAGCGTGGCCGTCAGCACGGTGCCTACGCGCACTCCCGCCTGCTCGGGTGAAAAATATTCGCGAACGATGAGCGCATAGGCCGGGACGATTCCTCCCTGGAACAAGCCGAACAGCGCGGATATGACGTACAGCGAAACCAGGTCGCTGCTCGTCAGGAACAGCAACAGCGCGACGGCTTGCAGTACGCCGCCCAGCAGCAGCGTGCGCAGGCCGCCGATGTAATCGGAAACCCATCCCGATAAAAGCCGGCTGGCGATGCCCATGCCCAGCATCAGTGAAAGCATCTGGGCGCCGCGCGTTGCGCCAAAACCGAGATCGCCGCAGTAAGCGATGATGTGCACTTGCGGCATGGCCATGGCGATACAGCAGCCTATGCCGGACAGGCAAAGCAGGTTCTGCATGGTTCTGGGCCGCAGGCCGAGAGGCTTCGACGGGTTGGAGCGCTGGATCTCTTGTTGAAATCGGGCCATGCGGACGGGGTGCTTGGCGTCGGCCGGCGCTTGCCGTGAAGGGTCGGGCTTGCGGCGGTACATCGGCAATAGCGACAATGCGATCAGCATGAAGACGATGCCGACCCCTTGGTACATGGTGCGCCAGCCCGATGCGTCGACGAAATGCTGCATGACGGGAGGCCAGATGGTGCCGGCAAAGTAGTTGCCGCTCATGCAAATGGCCAGGGCGATGCCGCGGTGCCGCGTGAACCAGCGCGAGGTGTCGGCGACCAGGGGAGCGAAGTTCGCGGCTGCGCCGAAAAACCCGAGGAACAGGCCGTGCGCAAGCGTGAACCACCAAATATTCGTGGCCATGCCCGACAGCACGAAGCCCAGGCCCAGGCCCAATGCGCCCAGGAGCAGCGCGGACAGGACAGTGTAGCGATCCGCGATCCAACCCATGGCCATGCCGCCCAGCCCGAAGCCTATCATAGTGATGGTGTAAGGCAGAGAAGCCTGGGACCGCGTAATGCCGAAGTCCGCCTGCAGATGCGGCAATACGAGACTGATGGAATACATGCCGGAGCTGCCTATCGTCATCAAGACCAGGGAGACGATCAGGCGCAGCCAGGCATATCCGTTGCCGGACGTCGGTGAGGGAAGCGGGGGGTTAGGCATTATTGGATCGGGAACACCAGGGTAGCTGTCTTGCCGCAAGCATGCGACCCGGTGACTATAGCATCGGGGGATATTCGTGGCTGCTCAGTATGCGGGTTGGGGCCGCGCAGCGCAAGGCGGATGAAGCGCTAGGACAAGGACAAGCCGCTGAATTCCGGATGAGGACTGGTCTTCAGATAATGTGTCATCTTCGTCCGAAAAGGCGGATTCGCCGCCGAATAGGCGCATCGCATCCAATGGGTCGAAGCGCGCATGTCGCCCGTCGTGTCGGCAAGCAATCGGGCATAGTTGAATTGCCCGCGGAAATCGCCGCCCTCGGCCGCTTTGCGGTAGCAGTCGATGGCGGCATCCAGATCCGCGCCGACCACCCAGCCGTCTTCGTGGAATCCACCCAGGAGATTCCATGATTTCGCATGGCCCATGCCGGCCGCCTTGCGCAGCCACGCGTATGCGCTTTCGCGGTCGATCGCCGTGCCGCGTCCCAGCGCCAAGGACGTGGCGTAGTTGTACATGCCCCAATCCAGGCCTCGATCGGCGGCCTGTTTGAACCAATATGTGGCCAGCAGCATGTCCGGTTCCACGCCCCAGCCGTTTTCATAGCAGCGCCCCAGCATGTTCATGGCCATGACATGGTTCTGGTTGGCCGCCAATTTGAACCATTGAAATGCATCGCCGGGATTGGGCTCCACGCCGATTCCGTCGAGCAGCATCCGGGCGTAATGCGTCTGGGCTTCGGCCACGCCGTGTTCGGCGGCGGTCAGCACCCATCTGGCCGCCTCGTCGGCGGAACCGTTCATCACTTCGGAGAAGCGTTCCGGCGTCGCGGCGTTGAAGACGCGTAGCGGTATTTCTTTCATGTCGAGGTATCTCGTGCGGGAATGATGAAAAAATGCCGGGCGCCACGGCTGCCGCGGCGTCCGGCATGTCCACCCGCGGACGGGTGGCGGCAGGCTGGGCCGGTCAATACGAGAGATTCAGATTGAGTATGGCGCTGCGTCCCGGGGCGATGCCGGCATAGTGCGCCGCGTAGGCCTTGTCATAATAGCCTTTGTCCGTCAGGTTCAACACATTGAGCTGAGCGCTGATGTGCTTGTTGAAGCGGTATGCCGCCATGGCATCGAAGCGCCAGTAAGACGGAATTTCCAGCTTGTTGGCGGCATCGCCGAACTGCTTGTCGACGTAATAGGCGCCCGCGCCCAGGGTGAGCGCCGCAATCGGCTGATAGGTGGACCAGATGCTGAACGCGTTGCGCGGCGTGTTGGGAAAATCGTTGCCATCGTTGGCGGATCCCGCTTCGCCGTTATCCTTCAGTTTGCTGCGCAAATGGGTATAGCCGCCGAACACGTGCCATTTAGGCGTAATGGCGCCCGAGATACCGAGCTCCAGGCCGTCCACTTGCTTCTTGCCCGCCATGGCGTAGTCGCCGTTGGCCAGGGTGACGCGGGCGTTGGTGGTGTCGGTGCGGAATACGGCTGCGCTCAAGCTGATGTTGCCGTTGAACAAATCCCATTTGGTGCCGATTTCGGCCGTCCGGTTCTTTTCCGGCGCCATATCGTCCGCGTTGGCGCCCGCGCCGCCCCGCCCCGGGGCCAAGCCGTTGCCGCTGCCTTCGCCCAGGTCGGAATTGGACGGCGTGGAAGAGGTGGCGTAGGAAACGTAAATGCTGCCATTTTCAGCAGGCTTGTAGACCAGTCCGGCCTGGTAGTTCAACAACGTGTCGTTGCGGCGGATGACCGTGGAGCCGTTTGCGGGAGAGTTGGTGAACTTCGTCGAATAGTCGTCCAGGCGCAGACCAAGGCCGGCTTGCCATTGCGGATTGAACTCTATGGTGTCGAAGGCATAGATGGATTTCGTGGTGGTTTCGGATTCCGTCCGGCTTCCGCTGGGATCGCCGCTGCCGGTATTGACCCACGGATCGCGCGGATTCGGATCGTACAAGCTGGTGCAGTTATAGCCGGATGCCGGGCCTGGGCCGAAGCGGCATGCGTTGTTCGCGCCGCTGCCCGAGCCGCGCGCAATGTCGAGACTGTCTTTGCGGCCCGTTTCTTTGGAAAGCTCGATACCGACGTTGAAGCTGTGCTTGAGCGCTCCGGTCTGTGCGCGACCGACCAATTCCGTCTGGTTGGCGATGGTCCGCACGGCGCTGTCGCGGGTGTTGGCGCGGCGCCATACCAGGCCGTTCAGAACGTTGCCTTGCGTGTCGTCCGGCTGGGTCCAGACATAGCGCTGGTCGGAATGCGTGTAGCGAGTCGTATTGCGCAGCGTCAGCTTGTCGTTGAAGTCGTGCTCGATGCCCAGCGTCGCCATGTCGCTCGTGGTCTTGCGATAGTCGCTGCTCAGGCCGTAAAAATTATTGCGATCCACGTCGATGGGGCCGACGACGTTGGTGCGGGGCCTTTCAAAGACGTAGGGAATGCCGCTGTCGGGCAGGTCGTCGGTGTCCAGATGGTAATAGCCGAGCGTTATCCGGGTAGGGGTGCCCAGCCCGAAGCTGAAGGTCGGCGCGATGCCCCAGCGCTTGTTGTTCACCATGTCGCGACCGGCCACGTCGGATTTGTGATACATGCCGTTGAGGCGGAAGGCCGAGGTGTCGGACAGTTGCCAGTTGCTGTCGATCGTTCCCCGGTAATAGTTGTCGGTTCCGACTCCCAGCGTGGCGTTGGTGAAATTCCCCAGCTTGGCCGTCTTGCTGATCAGGTTGATGCTGCCGCCCGCGCCGCCGCGGCCGCCATAAGCCCCATCCGAGCCTTTGACGACTTCGACCTGCTCGAGGTTGAACACTTCGCGCGAGGTGGCGCCGATGTCACGCATGCCATCCACGAACGTGCTGGCTTGCGCGTCGTAGCCGCGTATGAAAGGACGATCGCCCAAAGGGTTGCCGCCTTCGCCGGCGCCGAAGGTGATGCCGGGCGTATTGCGCAGCACGTCGGTCAGCGACGATGCGGCCTGGTCCTTGATGACTTCTTGAGGAATGATTTGCACAGACTTGGGCGTGTCGACCAGCGGCGCGGTGAACTTCTGCGACGCGGATTCCTTGACGTCGTATGCGTTGTTGACGCTGCCCCATACTTCGATGGGCGCCAAGGTGGTGGCTTGACTGCCGGACGACGTCTGGGCGGCTGCCGGGGCGTTGATAAACAAAGACGGGGTCGCAATGGCCATGGCCAGGCTGCCGCCCAGGCGAATGTTGCCGTGGAAGAGGCGGGGGAAGGTATCAGGCACGATTTATCCTTTACTAATCGTTATGAGAATGATTATCGATAAGAACGGATTCTATACCTGTGAGAAATTCCTAACACACACAGCGTCAATTTTTCGTCAAAAAACAACGTTCCTGGGCGGTGGATTCTTACAGACCGCTGAAAAGGCCTGTTTTAATCCGATTTATTCGAGGTTCGCTGCTTGCTCACGCATTTGTTCGATCAGCAACTTCAGATCGATGGCGGTGCGGGTTACGCTCAGTCCGGCGGCTTTTGAGCCCAGCGTGTTGGCTTCGCGGTTCATTTCCTGGAAAAGAAAATCCAGGCGCTTGCCCACGCCGGTCTGGCGTTTTGCCACTGCCGTCGCGTTGGACTTGCCGGTGGACAAAAGATGCCGCAATTCGCTCAGATGGGATTTCAAGCGGCCCAGTTCTTCGGCAACGTCGATGCGCAAGGAAAAGAGCGATGCTTCCTGCGCGATCCGTGCCGATAGCTCGGCTCCGCCGATTTGAGCGTAGCCGTCGGGGCAGGCATTGCTCAAGGCTTCCCGCAGGCGCGCCGTGATCTTCTCTTGCTGTTCGTCGAGCAAGGCGGGCAGGTCGCGTTCCACTTCCGCAAGGACGCCGTCGATTTGCGCGGCGTTGTCCAGCATGATGTCCGACAACCGTCGTCCTTCGCGTTCCCGGGCGGCCTGCAGCTCGGCCAGGGCCTGATCGACGGCCTGCATGCATAATGCCCCGAAATCATCCAGCAGCGACGAAGCGCTATCGGCATCGATGAAAAGTTCGTGCAGCCTGGGAGCGGGAATGTCCGGGATATGCCGGCGCGCAAACGCGAGCTGCGCTGCGATTTTCTGGAGGTGCGTTTCGTCGGGAGCCGCGCGGCCGTCGTCGTGGGCGCGGGCATAGTGGATGCGGATGTCCGCTTTACCACGCGTGACGTATTGCCCCAATTTTTCACGGATTGGGCTTTCCAATGATCTCAGGTCATCGGCGATGCGAAAATTGACGTCCAGAAAACGGCTGTTTACCGTGCGGATTTCGACTGCGACGCTGCCTTTTGGCGATTCGGCGCGGGCATGGCCGAACGCAGTCATGCTGCGAATCATAGGGGCTTCCTGAAAAATGTGGATGGGTGGCGGACGAGGACGCAGCCGATCGAAAGCCCGGCTTGCGTACAATAGAGGTTTCGATTTTGCATACCGCATTAAGGAAACTTCTTGACCGCAACCAGCATTTTACGCGCCAATGCGCGCCGGCATGATCAACTGCGTCCGGTGAATATTCAAACAGGCTATACCCGCCACGCCGAGGGCTCGGTGCTGATCAAGGCGGGCGACACGCACGTCCTCTGCAATGCCAGCGTATTGGATAAGGTGCCTCCTTTTCTGAAAGGCAAGGGCCAGGGCTGGGTCACGGCCGAGTACGGCATGCTGCCCAGGTCCACGCACACGCGTTCGGATCGCGAGTCGGCGCGGGGCAAGCAAAGCGGGCGGACCCAAGAAATACAGCGGTTGATAGGACGCAGCCTGCGCGCCGTATTCGATCTGGCGGCGTTGGGCGAAAGGACCTTGCACCTGGACTGCGATGTGCTGCAGGCCGACGGCGGCACGCGGTGCGCCGGCATCACGGGGGCATGGATCGCGGCCGCGCTGGCGGTGCGGACCTTGATGGACCGTGGCGAACTACCGGGCGATCCGATACGCGATCACGTCGCCGCGGTGTCGGTAGGCCTATGTGGCGGCCACGCCGTGCTGGATCTCGATTACGTCGAAGACTCGCAATGCGGCGCGGACATGAACATCGTCATGACGGGCGCGGGCCGCTTCGTCGAGGTGCAGGGCACCGCAGAAGGGCAGACCTTCGACCGGAGCCAGTTCGATGCCTTGCTGGGGCTGGCGCAAGAGGGTATCGCGCATTTGGTCGCCCTGCAAAAGCGGGCGCTCGAGCGGCATTGACGGCGTTATCGGGGAATCAAGCGTGACGGTGCAAAAAGTGGTCCTGGCCTCGAACAACCAGGGTAAGCTCAAGGAATTTTCCGCCATCCTGGCCCAGGCGGACATCCGGATGATAGGGCAGGGCGAGCTCGGCGTTTCCGAAGCCGACGAACCGTTCGGAACCTTCGTCGAAAATGCGCTGGCCAAGGCCAGGCATGCCAGCCGCAGCACGGGCCTGCCCGCTCTGGCGGATGATTCGGGCTTGTGCGTGAACGCGCTGGGCGGCGCGCCCGGCGTGCTGTCCGCGCGCTATGCCGCTGGGCCGGATGGCGGCAGATCCGACGCCGCCAACAATGCCAAGCTGGTCCGGGACCTGGAGCCGTATCAGGACAAGTCCGGCATGTATGTGGCCGTGCTGGTTTACGTTCGGTGCGCAGACGATCCTCGCCCCCTCATCGCCGAGGGAACCTGGGAAGGCGAAATACAGGCGCAGGCCAGGGGCGAAGGCGGTTTCGGATACGATCCTCACTTTTACATACCGTCCCTGGGCAGGACCGTGGCCCAGCTCGCGCCGGATGAAAAGAACCGGCTGAGCCATCGCGGCCAAGCGCTGCGCAAGCTCTTGCGCATGCTGAGCGCCCATCGGCCATGAACGCGGACGTTTCCCGGACGTCGAGATGACGCGGCCCATCATCCCGATCGTGCCCGCGTCGGATCTCGAAGGCAGGCCGGCCGGCGGCGTCGGCGCCGGCCGCGGCGTTCACCTGAGCAGCTTGCCGCCTTTATCCGTCTACGTGCACGTTCCCTGGTGCTTGCGCAAATGTCCTTATTGCGATTTCAATTCCCATGAATTAAAGGGCGATATCCCCGAGGCCCGCTACCTGGCCGCGCTCGAGGCCGACCTCGAGCAAGCGCTGCCCTTGATCTGGGGCAGGCAAGTCATCTCGATATTCATCGGAGGCGGCACGCCCAGCCTGCTTTCGGCGCGGGCGGTAGACGGCATGCTGGCCATGTTGCGGGCCTGCCTGAACGTGTTGCCCGATGCGGAGATCACCCTGGAGGCCAATCCAGGGGCGGTCGAGGCGGGACGCTTTCGCGACTATGCCGCCAGCGGCGTGAACCGCATTTCTTTGGGCATCCAGAGCTTCGACGATGCGTCCCTGGCGGCATTGGGCCGCGTGCATGACGGCCGGCAGGCTCACGAAGCCATTGCCGTCGCCCAGCGCGCGGTGGAGCGCGTGAACCTGGACCTGATGTATGCGTTGCCCGGCCAGACGCTGCAGGCCTGTTTGCGCGACGTGCGCAGCGCCATGGCATATGGCACGGGACATTTGTCTCTCTATCATTTGACGATGGAGCCCAACACGGTTTTCGCCAAGTATCCTCCTGTTTTGCCGGATGACGATGCCAGCGCGGCGATGCAGGACATGATAGAGCGGGAAACCACGAGCGGCGGATGGCGGCGCTATGAAATCTCCGCCTACGCCAAGCCGGGACAGCAAGCATGGCATAACGTCAATTACTGGGAGTTCGGCGACTATCTCGGCCTGGGCCCGGGAGCGCACGGCAAGCTGTCTTTTCCCGACAAGATCACGCGCCACGCCAAGCTCAAGCAGCCGGGCAGCTGGATGGAAAAGGCGGTTTTGCGCGATGGCAGCCATATAGCGCAGGAATCCGTGGTGCCGGCGGGCGAACTGGCTTTTGAATTCATGCTCAACGCCTTGCGTTTGAAAGAAGGCGTGCAGCGGCAGCTTTTCACACAGCGCACCGGCCTGCCTTGGCCGGCCATAGGGCCGACCAAGCAGAAACTCGTCGCGAAGGGATTGATGGCCGACGATCCCGACCGGATACGGACGACGGAACTGGGCTGGCACTTCCTGAACGACGTGCTGGAAGCGTTCCTGGGGCGCGCATGACCAGCGCCCCCGACTATGCACTACAATTTGCACCTTTATAGTGCACGGCGCACTGGGAGACGGCCGATAACATGGCCGGCTTGTCCGGATGAGCCCCGTTTTCATCGCTAAAAAGCTGGCATAGTCTTTGCTTTCGTACCTTCGTCTCTCTCATCACATACCGGTTCAGGAGTTTTCATATGTCCACCCTAGAAGATGTTGTCAAGCTGATTGCCGACCGTGAAGTCGCATTCGTCGATTTCCGTTTTACCGATACGCTGGGCCGCGAGCACCACTTGACCACGCCCGCGCATACGGTGGACGAAGAAAAGCTGGAGTCCGGCGTCGCGTTCGACGGCTCGTCGCTGCCGGGATGGAAGGGGATCGAAGCCTCGGACATGCTGCTCATTCCCGAGACCTCGTCGGCGCGCCTGGACCCGTTTCGCGAAGAAACCACGCTCATCCTGACCTGCGACGTCGTCGAGCCTTCCGATCTGAAAGGCTACGATCGCGATCCCCGTTCGCTGGCCAAGCGCGCCGAAGCCTATCTGAAGTCCAGCGGCCTGGGCGACACGGCGTATTTCGGCCCCGAGCCCGAGTTTTTCGTGTTCGACGGCGTTACCTGGAACGACGACATGTCGGGTTGCTTCGTCAAGATCAAATCCGAAGAGGCGCCCTGGTCGCGTTCGCTGGAAATGGAAAGCGGCAATCACGGCCATCGTCCCGGCATCAAGGGCGGCTACGTGCCCGTTCCTCCGGTCGATTCGTTTCACGACATGCGCTCGGAAATGAGCCTGCTGCTTGAGCAGCAAGGCGTGCCGGTGGAGATCCATCACCATGAGGTCGCCGCGCCCGGCCAGCTTGAAATCGGCACCCGTTTCTCCACCTTGGTGCAGCGCGCCGACTGGAACCAGATATTGAAGTACACGGTGCATAACGTGGCTCACGTGTATGGCAAGACGGCCACTTTCATGCCCAAACCCATCGTCGGCGACAACGGCTCGGGCATGCACGTGCACCAATCCATCTGGAAAGACGGCCAGAATCTTTTCTCGGGCAACGGCTATGCCGGCCTGTCGGAGTTCGCCCTGTATTACATCGGCGGCATCATCAAGCACGCCAAGGCGCTCAATGCGCTGACCAACCCGAGCACCAACTCG
>CAZKBT010000021.1:0-49975 GCA_964551305.1 uncultured Burkholderiaceae bacterium | reverse complement strand
TTGAATTTAATTTGCGCGTCGGCATCGAAATACGCCTTGATCACGTCGGTGAAACGCATCCGGGCATGCTCCCGGCGCTCGATCAGGCCCACATTGCGATGCACGCCGATTTTCGGCATATCCACGATATGCAGGGCGTGATCGCGATGCCAATCCACGTTGGCCAAGCGCGGCACGATGGAAATTCCCATTCCCTGCCGCACGAGCTCGATGATCGCCTCCACCGAGTTCAACTCCATGTCCACTCGGACCTGGACATCGCAGCGGCGAATGAATTCCTCGACCAGCACGCCGGTCCAGGTATTCGAATCGAACCGTAGCAGCGGCGCGTGCCGAAGCATGTCCCTGGGCTGCTTGGGCAGATCGAAATGCGGCCGGCGCGGCACGATCAGGATGAGCGGCTCGGAATACAGCTTGGTCCAAATGATGTTGCGCGCCAATGCCCGAGGCGGCTGCGTCACCACGGCGGCATCCAGCTCACCCTGCTCGACCTTGAACATGAAATCGTTGGACAGTCCCGCGAACAGGCGCACGTCCAGATTCGGGTGTTGCTGCTTGATCATCCACAACGCATCCGAAAACCTGCCCATCAGCGCGGACACCAACGCGCCCATGACGACCGCGCCGGACAAGCCGTGCGAATCGGCGGCGCCGGACAAGGACTCGTAACGCCGGATGATTTCCTCGAATTGCGGGACCATCGCCCTCGCGGCAGGGTTGAGCACCACATTGCTCGGTCCGCGATCGAACAACCGGCAACGCAGTTCTTCTTCGAGCGCGCGCATCTGCAAGCCGACCGCCGCCGGCGTCAAGCCGATATGCTTTCCCGCCCTGGCGAAAGAGCCGTGCCTGACAACGGCAAGAAAGGTTTTCATGATGCGGATAGAAGACATGATCATCGTCTCCTGCAAGGGGAAGGATTTAGTTTTTCTTTATCTCACGACGAAAATTACTCGCTTTCCAATAACACTTCAAGCACATACACTTTTCTCGCAAGATCGGGCATGTGCTTGCGTCATGCGGCTTGCAAGCCTCGGAACAGGACGCCCCCCCAGGCTGCACGGTCTCGTCCACACAGGACGCCAGCACCAAAGGACAGCGCCATAGCCGTAAAAAATAATTGATGCATCACGGATGGAGAACCATACTATGAAGCACTTGTTTTACCTCATGAGGCACGTCTTTTCCGTCAGAAACTGGCTAATCGGCCTGCTTACCGCATGGGTGGCCTGTTGGAGCCTGGCCGCGCACGCCGGCTCCGCCTGGCCCGCCCGGCAAATCAAACTCATCGTGCCCTTCACCGCCGGCGGCGCCACCGATGCCATCGGGCGCATCATCGCCAAAGACCTCAGCGAGCTATGGGGCCAAACGGTCGTGGTTGAAAACAGGACGGGAGCCGGCGGCATCGTCGGCGCCGAAGCGCTGGTCAAATCGCAGCCGGACGGCTACACGCTGCTGCTCGTGTCGGGAAGCATGTTCACCGTCAATCCGCACATCTACTCCAGCGTGCCGTATTCCCTCAAGGACTTCAGCCTGATCAGCAACGTCGCGACCGGTCCGATGGCCATCAGCGTCAGTCCCGACCTGCCTGTCGATTCGCTGGAAGAACTGATCGCCTACGCCAAGAAAAACCCCAAGGCCGTCAATTTCGGTTCGGCCGGCGTGGGCAGCCAAACCCATATGGCGGGCGAGGCGCTCGCCGATCACGCCCGGATCGACATCACGCACGTGCCGTACAAAGGCGAAAGCGCCGCCAACGCGGACTTGATGGCCGGCCACGTGCAATTGGTCGTCGGCAACATCGCGGCCGCGGTCCCGCTCATCAATGGCAAGCGCGTAAAAGGCCTGGCGGTCACGGGCCAGGAGCGTTCGCCCATGCTGCCCGACCTGCCCACAGCCGCCGAAAGCGGCCTGCCCGGCTTTTCCGTACAAGGATGGTTTGCGCTCGTCGCGCCCGCCGGAACCCCTCCCGACGTCGTACGGAAGATTCAGAGCGATCTGCACGCCGTCCTGAAAAAACCGGAGATCCAGACCACATTCCAGGACCTGGGCGTGCAACCTTCTCCAACCACGGCCGAAGCCCTGGCGCAAGCCATCACCGAAGAATCCGCCCAGTCGAAACAGCTGGTGGAGCGCCGCCGGATTCGAGCCAACTAACTAGAAAACCCGTCCGCCTTCCCGCCTTCATCCACTGTCCATAAACCCGTGGGGCGGCGGTCACAATAATCAGGAGACACCAACATGCAGCATGCTTCACCCCGGCGCTTGCGCACACTCTGTTCCCTCGCACTGTCGGGCTTGGCCCTGGCATGGCTGCCCGCGCATGGCGCGAGCTACCCCGAACGCCCCGTCACGGTGGTCGTTCCCTACAGCGCGGGGGGCGACGCCGACGTCGCCGCGCGCACACTGTCGGCCAATCTGCGGGACAAAGTGACCCAACCTCTGGTCATCCTCAACAAAGGCGGCGCCGGCGGCGCGATCGGATCGCAGTTCGTGCGTGACGCGGCGCCGGACGGCTATACACTTCTGCTGGGCCGGGTCGGATCGCAGGCCATCCTGCCGGCCCTGCAGCCCGGTCTTTCGTACAAATGGGGTGATTTCACCATACTGGGAAAACTGGATCTGAACCCCATGGTATGCGCCGTTCACGGCGAGTCTGCCCACACCACGCTGGACAGCCTGCTCAAGGAAATAAAAGAACGTCCCGGCAAACTGAACTATGCCACCACGGGCCCCGCCACGGCTTTGAACCTGGCCGCGCAGACCTTGCTGTCGTCCGCCGACCTGCCCAAGACCGCCGCCGTGGAAATTCCTTATAAGGGCGGAGCGGACGCCACGACGGCCCTGTTGTCCAAGGAAGTGGATTTCATGTGCAACAACCTGGCATCACTGCTGGGCAACATCCAGGCCGGCCGTCTACGCGCGCTGGTGACGACCTCGCCCGAAAGACTGGCCGATCTGCCCGACGTGCCCACACCCGGGGAAGTCGGCCACAAGAAGCTGGAAGACGTGAACGGCTGGAGCGCCCTGTACGGCCCGCCGAACCTGCCGCAGGACGTGGTCGCCTACTGGCGCGAGAACCTTGCTTACCTGTCGACCAATCCGCAATGGGTCAAGACGGTCGAAGGCGCCGGTTCCATTCCCCGGATCCTGTCGCCCGACGCCTCGCGCGAGTTCGTCGAACAACAGTTCAACTTCTATCGACAGCTGGGCCAGGCGCTGGACATAGAGATCAAATAGACGCGGCCTAAGCCCGCTGGACATTCCATGCGGGTCTGGCACCAGCCGCACCAGGTCCCCATGCCTGGGAGCGGCGCGTTCTTATTCGATCCCTGGCTGCCGGCCGACCCATCGCAAAGGCTTGCCTGCCAGAACGTTCGCCTCGATCTGCTCAAGGCTGATCCGACGAGTCTCCGGAACGAAGTACACGCTTATCAACAAGGAAACCAGGCAAACGAACGCAAACATCGAAATTGTGAAGGCAAGCCCAAGCCACGCGACCAACGAAAGAAATGTCCACGCAATCAAGGCATTGAACAGCCAACACACCGCCGACGCCAGCGCCATCCCTTGTTCGCGGATGGCCAACGGAAATAGCTCCGACATCAGCACGTAAGGCAAAGGCCCCAGGCTGACGGCGAACGCCACAATGTAAAGACACAAGCCTGAAAGCCCCAGCCAAGGCCATTCATAAAGCGCCGCCGCCACGACCGCAGCCAGCCCGATGGTCATGATAAGCGAGCCGCCGATCAGGAGCGGTCGACGCCCCAACCGGTCGATAGCCATCACGCCAATCAGCGTCGCCAGGAAATTGGCCAGCCCAAGGCCAAATGTCGCCACCAGCGCCGCCTTACTCTCGGAAAAACCAAGATCGTGGAAAATGCGCGGCGCATAATACAAAATACCGTCTATGCCGCTCAAATTCTGCAGAATGAACAAGGTGCTGCACAACACGAGCACGCCGGTCACACGGCC
Source organism: uncultured Burkholderiaceae bacterium (assembly GCA_964551305.1). Classification (GTDB taxonomy): domain Bacteria; phylum Pseudomonadota; class Gammaproteobacteria; order Burkholderiales; family Burkholderiaceae_B; genus JBAZDC01. The sequence continues at coordinate 46,000 of CAZKBT010000021.1, read as the reverse complement.
TTGACGCAAAAGCGTGCCGTACGGCTGGCGTATGCCGGCACGAGCGGAACTTGCCGCGGCAATGTCGGCCCATTGCGACATCAAGCCCAGGCGCGCGGCGGCGAGGTTCGCCTGTTGCAGCCTGCCTCGGCCAGCCAACCAGCGGGGGCTTTCAGGTAAAGCCGCCAAGGCCGCCATCAACAACACCGTCGGTACGATCGCCCCTCCCAGCACGATATTCCACTGGGCGGGCTCACTCCATATCAACGAAGCGCCATAGGCCATCAGAATACCGCCGGTCACCGCCAGCTGGAACAAACCAACCATTGCGCCGCGCTGCTGAGAGCTTGATATCTCGGCCGCATACATCGGCGCCACGGTGGACAACAGGCCGATGGATACGCCCGCAAGCGCCCGAGCCGCCACCAGGCCCGCATACGCCGGCGCAGAAACAATAACGAGATAAGCCACTGCCGCCAGCAACGACGCAAAGCCCACGACCGGCCTGCGGCCGAGCCGTGCGGACAACGACCCCGCGCCGGCGGCGCCGGCAAAGCAAGCTATCACCAACACGAAAACCAAGCCTTGCTCCGCCCGCAAGTCCAGTGCGAACAGCTTCTGTAAAGTTTGGAGCACACCAGCGATCGAGGCGATGCCGTAGCCAAAGGAAATCCCGGCACAACATACCAGGAAAGCCACGTTCCAGATCGATGTCGCCCTCGCCAAAGGAAGCCCCCACGATTTACTTGTATGCCCGAAACAGGCTTGCTTTTAACGCTAGGGCGATCACCGTAGCCACGTAACACTGGCCATAAGGGGAAAAACCTAGCAAAAATTATTTCTTTTTATTACTTTTGAATTTTACAATATATTCCTGGCAACATAGCCAAGTTGCCCCTTAAAAACAATCAACCAATTGATAATAAAAGATTTTTCTCTGATCAGGCTGAACCGACGCATCCTCCATTAACCACAGAGAGGCAAATAATGAAAACGCTGTCTACCGGAACTGCGCCGCTGCATCACGCAGACAATAAACTGGCCATTGAAGGTGGTATGCCGATCCGCACCGAGCCTCTTCCATGGGAACTCCCGGGCGCTCACTGGATAGACGAAACCGAGCGCGCCCTGGTGGACCAGGTGCTACGCGCAAAAAGTCCATTCCGATTCTATGGTCTGGACTCGCAGCACATGGTGGATACCTTCGAACAAGAATGGCGAGATATGTTCGGGCACCGTCATGCCTTGGCCGTATCGTCCGGAACAGCGGCGCTGGGAATCGCCATAGCCGCTCTGGACATAGGACCAGGAGACGAGATTCTTGTTCCCGGCTACCTATGGGTCAGCTGCGTGTCGGCCGTCGTTCGCAGCGGCGCCATGCCACGGCTGGTGGACATCGATGACACCTTCTGCATCGATCCCGATGACCTGGAGCGCAAAATCGGCTCGCACACACGGGCCGTGCTTTGCGTACACATGAGCGGAGCGCCGGGACGGCTGGCCGACATTGCCGAAATCTGCCGCCGCCGAAAAATTGCGCTGATCGAAGACTGCGCCCAGACAGCGGGAGCCAGCTTCCAGGGCACGCCCGTAGGGCGGCACGGCGACATCGGCATCTTCAGTTTTCAGCTCAACAAGAACATGACGTCCGGTGACGGCGGCATGATCGTCTGCGAAGACGACACCTTGTTCAAGCGTGTGGTCGCGCTGCACGACTTGGGCTACCCTCGGACCGCGGCCGGCCGCCTGGATACGAGTGATGAAAACATCCAGCTTTGGGGAGTGGGCGCGCGCATGTCGGAGCTGGCCGGCGCGATGGCTCTTGCGCAGTTACGCAAGCTATCCCGCATTACAACAGCCATGCGCGAGGCAAAATGGCAAATTCGCACCGCGCTGCAAAGTACGCCGGGTTTGATCTTCAGGCGCGTACCAGACCCATCCGGGGATTCCGGACCCTTCCTGCTCATGATATTGCCCGACGAAGCCCGCGCAACCCGCTTCGTTCAAGCGCTGCGCGCTGAAGGCATACGCGGGCCGGAAGGTAGCCTGACCTGCATAACCATGAGGGAATGGGGCTTGCACTGGTATTCGAACATCCCCAGCCTGGTTCATCGCCGCTCCAACAGCCGTGACGGATTTCCCTGGTCGCATCCCGCCAATGCGTTTGCGCAAGACTATACATACACAAAAGGAACGTTGCCTAACTGCGATGACCTGCACGCTCGCGGCGCACTGCTGGCCATCGCTTCTACCTTGACGCAGCAAGACGTCGACGACATTATCCACGCGATGCGCAAAGTGGCTGCCGGGGTACTGTCATGATCTATTTCGTCGCCGCCGTCGCCGCCATCGCCGGCATGCTGTTTGGTTTCGATGAAGGCGTCATTGCGGGCGCCCTGCATACGCTGCGCAGTCAATTCGCCATTACGGCATGGGATGAGGGCCTGATGACCGCCGCCGTTCCGCTGGGCGCATTGTTTGGCGCCCTGATCGCCGGATACGCCGCGGATCGCTACGGCCGGCGCAAGACATTGATTGCCGCATCCATTCTTTTTATCGTCGGCGCGCTGGTCGCCAGCGCCATTACCGCGATATGGATGCTGAGCGCCGCCAGGTTGATGCTCGGCGTAGCCATCGGCATCGCCGCGATGGTCGCGCCGCTGTACATCTCCGAAAACGCGCCGGCATCGCGTCGCGGCATGTTGATTTCCATCTACCAGCTTGCCGTTACCTTGGGAATTCTCGGCGCCTACATTGTCAACTTCGCCCTGGGCGAAGCATGGCGCATAATGTTCCTGCTGGGCGCATTGCCCGCGTTCGCGCTATTCATCGGCATGGTGGTGCTGGACGAAACGCCTCGCTGGCTCGTCGCCAAAGGACGAAACCAGCAAGCGTTGGCGGCGCTTGCCCGCATACGGGCCGAACCACCCGAATCCGTGAACGTCAGAAATGAACTGGCCGATATCGAGTCCGCCTACGCGGCGGAACGCAGCCGCCCCGCCGCCCGATGGCCGGACTTGCTTTCTCCCGTCGCCAAGCCGGCGCTCATCGTCGGCATCGGACTCTTCCTTTTACAGCAATTGAGCGGCATAAACGCCGTAATCTATTTTGCGCCGACCGTATTTCAAGAAGCCGGCTTCGATACGCACGACACGCAGATTCTGGCTACGATAGGTATCGGCATCATCAATGTCGCCATGACCGTGGTCGGCATGGCATTGATCGATCGCATTGGGCGGCGACGCCTGCTGGCCCTGGGTTTCATCGGCGCAACCCTATCGCTGGGCCTGATTGCCGTCGGCGCATTGACCGAAGCGCAATGGCTGGATATTGTCGCCAGCATCGGCCTCGCTTTGTACATTGCCTCGTTTGCCGTCAGCATCGGCCCCCTGCCATGGGTCATGATGGCGGAGATATTCCCACACCATGTGCGCGGATTGGGCATGAGTGCGGCGACATTGGCCAACTGGGGCTTCAACTTTCTCGTCGTTTTCTCTTTCCCGGCCATGGTATCCGGACTGGGATTGGGGGGCGTATTCACCATTTACGCATTGGCTTGCCTAGCCGGCGTCGCATTTACGTTCCGGTGCGTGCCCGAAACCAGCGGCGTCACGTTGGAACAGATTGAAGCGCACCTGAAGTCGGGCCGTCCTTTCAATCAGCTACGGCCCGCCATCGCGCCGGCGGTACCCGATCCAGCCGCCGTTCAGAGTAGTCTGGCGCTGCCTCGCGAAGACGCTGATGCCATCCTTGCCGCGGCATTGGCCTTCAGCCCATATCGCCAATCTTTGACTCCGCTTTTGGATCGGATAGGTCCCATCGCCTATGACAACCATCAAGTCAGGGTGGCGCTGCACACCATATGGGTGCGCGCGGACTTTGCCAATACGGGCGTCCTGCGCCGAGCGCACTTGGGCTCGCAGGCCAGCGTTCTCAACCTGTTCCTGGAGCACATCCATTATTCATCGCCCGCCTTCCTGAGTTCAGTCGGCGAAGGACAGCCTGACGGAGACCCCGAACATGCATGAATCTTTCGATTGCGACGTCTGTGTCATCGGCACCGGCGCAGGGGGCGGCATACTGGCGCACGAATTGGCCAGATCGAACCTCCACGTCATCTCCCTCGAACAAGGCGAGGCATTGCCCGACGATCAGTTCACACGCATCACGCCCGCCAAGCCCCGGGAAACCTTCGGCATCGACTCGAACACCGTATGGCCGAGCGACCCTCACGACAGCCTGTTCATTCATCCTTTGTTCGCCGACGGCCGACGAGGCTCCACGCCCCGGGAGCCAGGCGAATTCCAGCATTTCCAGATACTTGCCCTCAACGGTTTGCAAAACCTGTGGAACGGCGTCAGCGTGCGGTTTTCCCGAAACGACCTGCACGCTTGGCCTATCGACTACGCGACGCTGGCGCCTCATTACAGCGCGGTCGAAGAGCGCATCACCGTATGCGGGACTAGCGAAGGGATCGACGAGTTGCCGGATGGCGTATTCATCCCGCCTAAACCCATGCGGCCGGCCGACCTCCTCATCGTGGAGGCCGTCAAAAGCATGGGCGATCCGTCCGCCCATGCCATCGCCAATCGCAAGGCCATCAACACACGTCCCGGCACGTCGACCTCCTGTGTTTCCACGGGCATCTGCACATCAGGCTGTCCAGTGGGTGCGGTCTACAAGTTCTCTACCCGCTTGCTGCCTGACATCGCCACGCGAAGCAATTACGACCTGCGCACCCATGCCAAGGCCACGCGTTTACTTTGCTCCACACAAGCGCAGCGTATCGACGGCGTCGAATACCTGGACACCCGTAACGGCCAACGCCATGTCGTTCGGGCAAAAGTAGTGGTGCTCGCCACGGGCGCCATCGAAACGCCGCGCATCCTGTTCAACTCGGCAAACCAGCTGCATCCCGGCGGAATAGGCAACATGCATCAGCAACTCGGGCGCAACCTGCAGGACAATCCAAAGGTTGTCCTATCCACCTCGTTGCGCAAACTATGGGGCAAACGCCGTGATTACGACATCGGCTACGGCGATCTTTTAATACTGATGGCCAAAGCCAAGCTACCCGACGGCACGCCATTTCCTTTTATCGGGCACGCCATACACGGCATACCTGAAACGCCCCATTACCTCGGCGCCATGCGCTTTGCGCCGCCAGCCATTAAAGAAAGGCTGGCGCGAAGTCTTTTCCATAGCTATGTCACTCTCGGTCTGTTCTGCGCCGGGGAACGGGTCGCGGAAAACCGCGTGCGTCCAGGCGACACCGTCGATATCTACGACGTCCCCCAGGCCCGGATCGATTTCACCATGCCGGACAAAGCGCGCTTGCAAATGGACGCCATGGCGACATGGGGCCGAAGGGTTCTCGATAAAGCGCAAGGAACACGCTACCACGTTACCCGAGACAATAGCGGTACGGGCATACACTATGCCGGCACGACCTCCATGTCTTTGGCGCCCGAGCATGGCGTCGTCAATAGCGACTTGAAAGTGCACGGCCTGGACAATCTGTACGTGTGCGACGGCGGCGTCATTCCCATGCTTCCCGACAAACATCTGACTTTGACCATCATGGCGCTGGCGCACCGCCTCGGTCAACATCTGACCAAACGGCTCGACGCGGCATCGGTGACTTCCCACGCGCATCCGGCGGACGCACGCTGACCGTCCATATGTCCTTCACTCCTCGACGTACCAGGTGTCTTCGGACAGCATGACCTGCTGATGCCCGTAACCGGCCGGCATCATCGGAAAGCAGTTCTCCTGGGCCAGGACGACGACGTCCAGGAAGAACGGCCCGTCATGCGCCATGCACTGCGCCAACGCCGCATCCAGTTCGGACGGGGACTCCACGCGAGCCGCGCCCCAACCGAACGCCTTGGCCAGGGCGACGAAATCGGGGATCGACGCATTGTAGCTGTGGCTGTAGCGCCCATCATGGATGAGTTCCTGCCACTGCCTGACCATGCCCATATGGCCGTTGTTGCACAAGACGACCTTGATCGGCGCGCGGTGCTGGACGGCGGTGGCCAGCTCCTGGATGTTCATCAGCACCGACGCATCGCCGCTGACGCACACCACGGGCTTGTCCGGATGCGCGATCTGCGCGCCGATGGCCGCCGGCACGCCGTAGCCCATGGTGCCCGCGCCGCCGGAAGTCAGCCATCGATTGGGGCGATTGAACTTGATGTATTGCGCCGCCCACATCTGGTGCTGGCCCACGTCGGTGGAAATGATGGCGTCCGTGCCCGTCAACACGCCATCCAGGCGCCGCATCAAATCCTGCGGCAGGATGTGCTGCTCGGACGGCGCAAAATCCAGGCAACGCTTGGCCTGCCAGACGCCGATGCGCTTCCACCAGGCATCCAGCCTGCCGGCCGCCACATCGTAGGTCGACAGTTCCTTGCGCAAGGCGCGCAACAAAGGATAGCAATCGCCCACCAAGGCCACGTCGGCGCGCACCACCTTGTTGATGGAAGCCGGATCGATGTCCAGATGGATCTTGCCGGCATGGGGACAAAAATCCGACAGGCGGCCCGTTATGCGGTCGTCGAAACGCGCGCCCACGCAAACGATCAGATCGGCATGGTGCATGGCCAGATTGGCCTCCAGCGTGCCGTGCATGCCCAGCATGCCGACGAACCTGTCGTCGTCGGCCGGATACGCGCCCAGGCCCATCAAGGTCAGCGTCACGGGCGCACCCACATCCTGCACGAGACTGGCGAACGCGTCGCATGCGTCGATGCCCGAGTTGATCAGGCCGCCCCCGCCGTAGAACACGGGGCGCTTGGCATTGGCGATCAACGAGGCGGCGCGCTTGATGGCGGCTTCGGTCGAGGCAGCCATGGTCTCGATCTGCTGTACGTCGTCGGGTGCAAGCGCCGGCGTGCCAGAGGGCACCAGGCTGATCTGCACATCCTTGGGAAAATCCAGCAGCACGGGGCCGGGGCGCCCGCTCTGGGTGAGGCGGTAGGCCTTCGCGACCATCGCCGCCACGTCTTCGCTGCGCCGGATCTGCGCGTTCCACTTGGTCACGGGACGCGAGATGCCGATCGCGTCGCACTCCTGGAAAGCGTCGGTGCCGATCGCGCTGGTCGCCACCTGGCCGCTGATGCACAGCACCGGAATCGAATCGCACATGGCATCGAGCAAGCCCGACGTGGTGTTGGCCATTCCCGGGCCCGACGTGACCAGCACCACGCCCGGCTTGCCGGTGGTGCGGGCGTAGCCCTCGGCGGCATGCACCGCGCCTTGCTCGTGGCGCACCAACACGTGGCGGATGCGCGGCTCGGAATACAAGGCGTCGTACAGCGGCAGGACGGCGCCGCCCGGATAGCCGAAAATGGTGTCGACGCCGTTATCGATCAAGGTTTGAAGCAGGGTTTGCGCGCCATTTTTCGCGCCGGTGTCAGTCGCGGTAGTCACAATAGAAAAATATCAACGATAAGGTAGTAGTATTAGCGCAGTTTATCCCTTTTCGCACCCTTCGCCCCAATTCATCATGAAGCGACAACCCTGGCATATCGTCAAACAATCCACGTTGCATGGAACCGGTGTCTTTGCCTTGCGGGACATCCCCGCCGGAACCCGCATCCTCCAATATGGCGGAAAACGCATCACCCCCGAGCATGCCGACGCCCTGCACCCGGTCAACCCCGACGATCCTTTCCATACCTTTTTCTTCGCCCTAAGCAGCGGCATGGTCATAGACGGGGGGAACAAGGGCAACGACGCGCGCTGGATCAACCATTCCTGCGGGCCCAATTGCCAAGCGCGGGAGAACGACGCCGGCACGCGGGTCGACATCGTCGCCCTGCGGGACATTCCGGCCGGCGCCGAGCTTTTCTACGATTACGGCCTGGTCATGGAAGGCAAGATCACCAAGGCCATGCGCAAGGACTATCTCTGTCTTTGCGGAACGCCGACATGCCGCGGCACCATGCTGGCCCTGCCCGAGAAAGACAAAAAAAACGCTAAAAAGAAGAAGAAAAAAACAAAGGCCGCGGCAAAGAAATAAACTTCGAATCCACGTCAGGCGTCGGCCGACGCCGGCGCGACCGGACGGCCCCAATCGGACCACAATTTCGCGATCGCGGCGTAGTCGTCCCGGCCATAGCCGGCCGTCGTCGCCATTTCATATACGCTATGCGATGCCTGGATGGCGAACAGCGGAACGCCCAGATTCTGGCCCAGCGCCAGCGCGAGAACAGAGTCCTTGCGCGCGGCGTCCAGCGGCATGCCGCCTTCGTAATCATCCTGCATGATCCTCTGCGCATAACGATAGGTCAACGGGCGATGCAGACCCATGCGCGAGTCGGACAACAGCTGCACCAGCTTGTCGCAATCCACGCCCGCGGCCGTCGCCATGGAACCGGCTTCAGCGACGACGACCATCACGGCATGCGCTACCGCATTGTTGATCACCTTGGCCGCCGCGCCCGCGCCCAGGCCGCCGAAATTGATCTGTCGCGGCGCGATGGCGTCCAGCACGCCCGCGCATTGGGCAACGGCCTCAGGCTCGCCGCCGACCAGCAACATGGCGTCGCCCGATTCCATCTGGCTGACGCCGGCCATGACAGACGCATCGATAATGCGAATGCCCGTCGACTCGAGCAACGCCGCGCACGCCTGCACATCTTCGGGATTGACCGTACTGGTCTCCACCACCACCGCATCGGCCGGCAAGTGGGAGGCGATCTGCCTCAGGACGGCCAACGACGCCTTGGGGCTGGGCAGGGACAGGATCACCACCCTGGTACCCGACAGGTCGCCGCCGTCACGGATGGGCATGGCCGACAGCTCGGCGCGCGCCCGTTCGACTCGGGCACTATCGAGATCCGCGACCTGGATGGAAAAGTGCCGGGCCAGCCGGCGCGCGATGGGATAGCCCATGTTGCCCAGGCCATATACTGCGACGTTCTCGGTGTGACTCATACGAAATACCTTCCTTAGTCTATGTGCGATGTGATGTGCCCGGCCTTTACTTGGCGATCTTCAAAGGCTGGTCGTGCAAGCCGAGATAGATGCTCTTGACCTGCGCGTACAGCTTGAGCCCGTCGATGCCTTTCTCTCGGCCGATCCCACTGTCCTTGAAACCGCCGAACGGCGTGGTCGTGATGGATTGCTTGTAGGTGTTGACCCAGACCGATCCCGCATCCAGCGCCCGGCCGGTACGCCATGCGCGCTTGAAGTTCTCGGACCATATGCCGCAGCCCAACCCGAACGCCGTGCCGTTTGCCTGCCCGATCAGGTCCGCGTCGTCCTTGAAGGGCAAGGCCACCAACACGGGTCCGAACGCCTCTTGCTGGCATGCGTACGCTTGCGGCCCCAAGCCGTCGATCACCGTGGGCAGGTAGTACGCGCCCTGATCGTAGATCCCGCCCGTGGGCGCCTCGCCGCCGCACAAAATGCGCCCGCCGTCCTGGCGAGCCCGCTCGACGAAGGCGTGCACGCGCTCGCGATGATGGAACGAGGACAACGGCCCGACTTCCACGTCCGGCGCGTCGGGAGCCGCCACCCGGATCGTTCGCGTGCGCTCGACGACACGCTGTAAAACGTCGTCATAAATGGATTGTTCGATGAACAGGCGCGAGCCCGCGACGCAGGACTGGCCCGCGGAGCCGAAAATGCCGGCCACCACCGCCGCCACCGCATGCTCCAGATTGGCATCGGCGAACACGATGTGCGGCGACTTTCCGCCCAGCTCCAGCGCGGCCGGAATCAGCCGCTCGGCCGCCACGCGGCCGATGGCCCGGCCCGTGGCCGTGCCGCCGGTGAAGGAAATCATGCGTATGCCGGGGTGCGCCACCAGCGCGGCGCCCAATTGCGCACCTTGTCCCTGCACGACCTGCAGCAACCCTTCTGGCAAGCCCGCCTCCCGGGCGATGCGCGCCAGCTCCGGCGCGAGCAGCGGAGCGTCTTCCGACGGCTTGAGAATGACCGCATTGCCGGCCGCCAGCGCCGGCGCGACCTTCGTGGCGTCGTTCATGATCGGCGAATTCCACGGCGTAATGGCCAGCACGACGCCGTAGGGTTCCAGAACCGTCATGCAAACGTAATCGCCCCGAGGCGGCGTCAAGGACGTTTCCAAGGTCTCGACCACCGATGCATAGTACCGGAACGTGCCGATGGCCGAATCCACCATGCCCCGGCATTCGCCCAAGGGCTTGCCGTTATCCGACATCTGCAATTGCGCCAGCGTTTCCTTTTCCGCGACCAATCGATCGGCGATGGCGCGCAATACGTCCGCGCGCCGGTGCGGCAAGCGGTCCTTCCAACCCGATTCGCGAAACGCGCGCCACGCGCGATCCACGATCGCATCCAGCTGCTCCGGATGCGTGACGGGCACGACGCCGGCTTGCCGTCCCGTAGCAGGGTTGATGCTGACAAGCTCGTCAGCAGTATGCATAGAGTCCATGAGAGACTTCCTCGTTTCGACAAAAGAGATAGAGAGAACGTCAGGCCGTTTCCGCCACCGCCCGCAGCCATCGGGAGCGAACCAGCAGCAAGTGCTGGGCCGCATCGAGGTCTATCAACGAAAAGGTGAGCGGGTCGCCCGGAAAGGCCTGCGTCAGCCGGGGCCAATCCACCGCCGCCACTTGGGCGATGCGCGGATAGCCGCCCACGGATTGACGATCCGCCATCAGGACGATGGGTTGCCCGTCGGGCGGTACCTGCATGGTGCCGAACCCCACGGACTCGGACAGAATGTCGGCCATGTCCGACCGCTGCAGGACGGCGCCCTCGAGCCGGTAGCCCATTCGGTCGGAATGCGGGCTCAGGCGAAACGCCGACTGCGTCAGCAGGGCGCGCGCCTCCTCGGTAAACTGCGCCCACTCGCGTCCCGGCAGCACCCGGATCGAATCGGCGCGCTCCGCGCACGAATCCAGGAACAAACGGCTTTCCGGGTGCTGTCCGATCCAGCGCGCCACGTCGCGCGGACGCATCGATTCCGGCTCCGGCGCCAGCTCGATGCGATCGCCCTTGCGCAGAGCCCGGCCGGCATGGCCGCCCAGTCCGACGCGCATGTTCGTGCTCTGGCTGCCCATGAACGACTGCAAGCCATACCCTCCGGCAACGGCCAGGTAGGCCCGCAATCCATGCCGGCGTGCGCCGAAGCTCACCATCTCGCCCGCACGCACCCGGTGCGGCGTCAAGGGCGCTATCCATCCGGCCTCGCTCGAAACGGCGAATTCCGCCCCCGCCCAGGCGATCAGGGCATCGCGCTCGAATTGGAGCGTGGGCCCCATCATCGTGATTTCGAGGGTTGCCGCCCCTTCGTCGTTGCCCACCGCCAGATTGGCCAAACGGTGCGAGACTTCATCCATCGGGCCGCCCACGGGCACGCCCAGATGCTGGAAGCCGATGCGACCCAAGTCCTGGAACTGGCTCAGGACGCCCGGTTTGATTACCTGAATGCTCATGAGCGGCTCACCCATTCATCGAACCGGTCGGCTGCGATAGGCTCAAAGCGCACCGACATGCCGGGACTCAGCAGGCAGGGGTTTTCGCGATCCGGATCAAACATTTTCAGGGGCGTGCGGCCGATGACGTTCCAGCCGCCGGGCACCACGAAGGGATAGATCACCGTCTGGCGATTGGCGATCGCCACCGAGCCCGCCGCAAGCTGCATACGCGGGGTCGAACGGCGCCCGATGTTCAAGCGTTCATCCCACAATCCCAGTTGGGAATGACCCGGCGCGAAACACAGCATGAGCACCACGGCGGTGGTCTGCGTATGCAGATCCACCACTTCGTCGGGCGTCAATCCGCAATGCTGCGCCACCGCCTCCAGATCGGGGCCGAACTCGCCCCCATAGCAGACAGGGATCACGAGCGCGTCGCCGCTGACAGCCGCTGTCGGCTTGAAGGTGGCGAACGCCTCGGCGACCAGGCGCCGCATCGCCACGTGCGGCAGCTCGCCGTCGCGCGCGGGCGCCAGATCGGGCCGGTAATGCACCCCTACCGACGCCAGCGCCGGCACCAGATCGGTAATACAGCGATGGCCCGCCGCGCGCAGGTGGGCGGCAAACGCCGCCGCCTGCGCATTGACGTCCAGCGACAAGCTGCGCCCGAATTCCACGACCAGGTAATACTCGCTGCATGCAATGCACCGTACGTCGGGCGGCAGGCCGTGAGCCTGCGCCGCCTCGGCTAGCTGCGAATCAGCGCAGGCAGCCATGTCACGACTCCGGGGAACATATACAGCAGCCACACGCCCACCAGCATCAGCAGGAACATGGGGAACGCGGCCCTGGTGATGTAGGGCAGGCTGCGGCCCGTCATGCCTTGCAGCACGAACAGGTTGAAGCCGATGGGCGGCGTGATCTGCGCCATCTCGACCACGAACACCAGGAAGATGCCGAACCAGATCGGATCGATGCCCGCCGCATGTATCGTCGGCATGATGACGCCTATCGTCAGCACGATCATCGAAATGCCTTCGAGGAAGCAGCCGATCAGGATGTAGAACACCATGAGGATCAGCAACAACTCGAAATTGGTCAAGCCGAGCGAACTGATCCATTTCGCCACCTGCGCGGGCAATCCCAGATAGCCCATGGTCAGCGTCAGGAAGGCCGCACCCGACAGGATCAGCGCCATCATGCAATACAGCTTGGTGGCGCCCATAACCGACGCCTTGAACGATGCCCAGCTCAACGAGCCTTGAGCCGCCGACAGCAGCAGCGATCCCACCACGCCGACCGCGGCGGCTTCCGTGGCCGTCGCGAAGCCCGTATAGATCGATCCCAGCACCACGAGAATCAAGAGGATGACGGGGATCAAGCCTGATGCCGCCCTCAGTTTCTGCAGCAGCGGGATGCGCGCTTCGCGCGGCGGAATCTGGTCGGGATGCAGCAGCGACCAGATCATGATGTAGCCCGAGAACAAGCCGGCCAGCATCAGGCCTGGAAGAACGCCCGCAATGAACAAGTGCGCGATCGACACCTCGGTCATCACGCCGTAGACGATCATGATGATCGAAGGCGGTATCAGCAAGCCCAGCGTACTGGCGCCCGCCAGGGTGCCGATGACCATCTTGTCCGGATAGCCGCGCTTGCCGAGCTCCGGCAAGGTCATTTTTCCGACCGTGGCGCAGGTCGCCGCGCTGGAACCGGACACCGCCGCGAAGATGGTGCAACCCATCACGTTGGTATGCAGCATGCGCCCGGGCAGCCCCTGCATCCAGGGCGCCAGCCCCCTGAACATCTCTTGGGACAGGCGCGTGCGATACAGGATCTCGCCCATCCACAGGAACAGCGGCAGCGCCGTCAACGTCCAGCCCGAGGACGAGCCCCATATGGTGGTCGCCATGGCGCCGCCCGCCGAATTGCTCGACACCACCAGCATCGCCACCCAGGCGACGCCCGACAGCGTCAGCCCCACCCAGACGCCTGCGCCCAGCAGCGCGAACAGCGCCACCAGCAGCAACAGGGAAATCATTAGTTCATTCATGGCGATCGCCTCCCCATACGGCGTTCAGGCTCGGGATTGGATAGATATGGCTCATGGGGCTACTCGCTGTGACGCACGTCATCGATCGATCCATCCCAGAATCGTCCATGGAGCAACGCCTGGATGCATTGGTCCACGGTCGCCACGAAGAAAATCGTATTGCCCACGGCCATGGCGATCTGCGGTATCCACAGCGGCGTGGCGTCGTTGTTGATGGAGATGTCCATGTACTGGTAGGATTCCCACGCCTGCTCTATGCTGTAGTAGCACAGCAGGCCCACCAGCACCACGCTGATCGCCAACGCGGGCAGCTCGACCCAGCGGCGACGCTGGCCGGTGCCCAAGGCTTGCAGCAGCATCACCACCCGGATATGCCCGCCTTCCCGCAAGGTATAGGCCATGCCCAGGAAACCGCAGGTGGCCATGGCGTAGCCCGCGTAGGCATCGATCCCGATGATGTTCAGCGCCCCGAACTGGCGCCCCAGGATCGACGCCACCACGGCCAGCAGCAAAGCGATCAGGCCCAGGCCGGCCACGGCTCCCGCCGCGTTATACAAGGCATCGAGCGCGCGCCGCATCCTAGCGACCTTCCGCCTGGGCCTTGCGATAGGCATCCACCAACTGCTTGCCGTCGTCGCCCGCCTGCTTGATCCACTCTTCAAGGATGACGTCGCCCACCTTGTCCAAGTCCTTGCTCAACTGCTCGGACGGCTCCAGCACTTTCATGCCGTTGTCCGACAAACTCTTTTTGTCTTCTTCGCTCGTGACCCGGGCCATATCCCAACCCCGGGTCTCGGCCGTGGCCGCCGAGTCCAGCAACGCTTTCCGGAGTTCCGGCGCCAGCGCGTCGAACGCCTTCTTGTTGACCACGACCGCATTCTTGGGCAGCCATGCCTTCACGTCATAGAAATGGGTGAGATGCTCGTAGGTCTTGGTGGCGCGCCCCGTCGTGGCCGAGGACATATAGCTGTCCACGACGCCCGTGGCCATGGCCTGCGCCAGCTCGGCGGCCGAAATATTCACCGCCTGGGCTTCGAGCAACTGGCCCACGCGATACGTCCCGGGGCTGTATGCGCGCCATTTCAGGCCCTTGAAGTCGGCGCCGGAATTCAGGTCGCGCTTGGTATAGATGCCTTGCGCGGGCCACGGCACCGTGTACAAAATCATCAAGCCCTGCTTGGCAAGGTATTTTTCCAAGAGCGGCTTTTGCACCTCGTACAGGCGCCGCGCGTCTTCTTCATTGGTGGCCAGGAACGGCACGTTGTCCGCGCCGAAGATGGGCCATTCGTTCTGGTACTGCGACAGCACGAACTCGCCTATGGGCGCCTGGCCGCTCTGGATGGCCCGCTTGATCTCGGCCTGCTTGAACAGGGAGCCGCTGTTGTGCACGGCGATGGTGAACTGGCCGTTGCTGGCTTGCGCCACGTCCTTGGCGAACAGCTCCAGATTCTTCACGTGATGGTCAGTGGGCAGGTAAGGCGTCGGCAGATCCCATTTGACCTGCGCGGCGGCGGTACCGGCCAAGCCCAGCATCACGCAGGCCGACAAGCCCGCCGTCATTTTTTTCCAGTTCCTCATGACCTCAGTCTCCTTAATCAAAAAGTACTTCGATGATGGTGTATCGAAGCCCCACACATCCGGCCGGTATCAGCCCGATAGCGGAACAGTTTCAGGAACCGGCGTCAGGAATTCGCCGGTTTCCAGGAATGAAATCGCATTGCGGGCGACTAGTTCCGCCATATCGCGTCGGGTTTCGCGGGTTGCGCTGGCCATGTGCGGCGTCAGCGACACTTGGTCCATCTCCGTCAGCGCCGGCGGCGCTCCTGGCTCGTCATCGAGCACGTCGAGTCCGGCCCCGCCCAGGGCGCCTTCCCGCAGCACACGCAACATGGCCGCCTGATCCACCACGGAGCCGCGCGCGATATTGACGAGGATGCCTTTCGGACCCAGCGCGCGCAGCACGTCCTCGGACACCAGGTGCCGGGTCTGCGCCCCGCCCGGGCAAGCCACGATGAGAAAATCCGCCCACTCGGCCAGGGCGATCAGCGACGGCTCGAAGCCATAGGACGCATCCCGCACCACTCTGCGATTGGTATAGCGGACGTCCATGCGAAAGCCCGTCCCGCGCTCGGCGATTGCCTGCCCGATGCGCCCCAGGCCCAGGATCCCCAGGCGCTTGCCCCAGACGCGGGTCGACAAGGGGAACGCACCCAGGGTGCGCCATTGGCCGGTCTTGACATAGCGATCCGCGACAGCCGTGCGCCGCGCGGCGCTCAACAGCAGCGCCCAGGCCATGTCGGCCACGCAGTCGTCCAGCACACCGGGCGTGTTCGCCACGACGATGCCGCGCTCGCGCGCGGCCGCGATGTCCAGCGTATCGTAGCCCACGCCCCAACTGCTGACTGCCTCGAGCTCGGGCAACAACGCCATCGCCTCGGCCGAAAATCCCTTGCGCACCGACGTGATCGCCATCCGGGCGGAGCGGGCCGGCGCCACGACCCGCGGCGTCAGCTCGGGCTCGTCCCAAACCCGCAGGACCCGATAGCGCCGGGCCAGGTCATCATCCAGATCCGCGCCCAGCGACGCCCACTGGATCACGTCATAGTCAGCCTGCATGATCCTGCCCTTTTGCGGGAATGTATCCCGCGGCGGCGGCGGCCTCGGCGAAGCTGACGCCGTCGCGAACGCTTTGCTCGACCCGTTCATCGACCGCCAGCGCCGCCCGCGCCAGGGACAAGACTTCATCCACCCGCGCGCGCGGCACGACCACGATGCCGGTATCGTCGGCCACGACCAGATCGCCTTGCGCGACCTGGATCCCGCCTATCGTGACGACGCCGCCCATCTCGGTCAGTTTCAGCCTGCGCTTGCCCGTCAGGGGCGTCACGTGCCGGCTGGCCATCCACAAGCCCGCGGCCTGGATTTCATCCACATCCCGGCAAGCGCCGTCTATCACTACCGCCAATGCATTGCGGCCCACGGCGGCCAAGGAGGCGATCCCGCCGAACGTGGAAATGGGAGCGCCGCTGGCATCGACCATGAGCACGGTCTGCGGCCCCGTGGCCGCCACCAGGCGGCCCACCGCGAAATCCACCGGCTCGAAATCCCCCAACCGGCCCGAGACATGCCGCGCCGTGGCCGCGAAGCCGGCGATCCGGCCGCTTCCCGAGCGCTGGACCAGGCCCTGGACGACGCCGGGCAAACCCGAAGCGTCCAACGCATCGGCCCACGTGCTGCTGGGGATGCCCGCGCATTGCGCCAGCAACGCTTTATCTTCAAGTTCGCGCATGATTTCTCCCGATGCCGATAACTATTTCTTCTTGCAGGATTATGCGTCAGCAAAATCATAGACACAAATCGATATTTCCATCGTATTATTAGTCTATGGCTATTAAAATAAAATTTCGTCCGCTGAAAGCCTTCCTGCTGGCGATAGAAACCCAATCATTCACGCGGGCAGCCCAAAGGCTGGGGGTCACGCAACCCTCTTTCACCGCCTTGATCCGGGACCTGGAAAATTCGCTGGAACTGCAATTGTTCGAGCGAACGACACGGCGCATCACGCTGACGAATGCGGGGCAGGATCTGTACGATCGCGTCCTGCGCCCCGTCACCGACCTGGAGGAAGCCTATCGCAGCATGTCGGATCTGGCCGCGGTCCGGCGCGGCGCCATCGCCGTCGGCGTCCTGCCTTCCACCGCGCTGACGCTGATTCCGCCCACACTAAGACGCCTGCGGGAACGACACCCGTCCCTGACGACCCGGGTGGTCGAGGCCCATAACGACGAGCTCATCAACATGCTGCACACGAATCAGGTGGAGTTCGCCCTGGGAGCAATACTGGACAAGACGCCCAACCTCGAGGCCGTGCCCCTGCTGCAGGACAACTTCGTCGTCGTATTCCCACCGGATCACCCCGCGCGGCACCTCGACAGCCTGCATTGGGCCGACCTGATTCCCTACGACCTCATACTCCTGTCCAAGGGTTCCAGCGCCCGGCAGCTATTCGACCGGGCCGTGGGCGTCAACGCCCCCGGATCGGGCCTGCGCTTCGACGTCACGAACATGACGACCGCCATCCAGCTGGTGCGCCAATCGCTGGGAATCGCGGTACTGCCGCAACTGGCCTTGCCGGCGCTGCTGGACTCGACCCTGAAATACCGGCCCATCGAAGACGAAAGCGCCAGCCGCACGATCGGCATCCTGCGCCGGCAGGACCGCACCATGCAGCCCGCCGGCAAGGCGTTTCTCGAGCAAATCCAGGCCGTGGTACGGCAGCTGAATCCGCACGACGAAGCCGGTGCGGCGCAAGCCGACGCCCCGTCGCAGGACGTGGCGCCCTAAGCCTTGTCCTCAGGCCTGCCCTTGCCCGTACACCGGCGTCAGCCAGCGCTGGTAGCGCGCATCGCCGCCCCGGATCACGGAGTCGTACGCATCCCATAGGCGATGCGTCACCGGCCCCACCGAGCGATCGCCCACGGGGAAGCGATCCACCGACAGGATGGGGCTGATTTCCAGACCGCTGCCGCACAGGAACGCTTCGTCGGCGATGTACAGCTCGCTGCGGTCGATCTCGCGCTCCTGGACCTCGATGCCCTGGTCCCGGGCCAGTTCGATGAGGGTCTGCCGCGTGATGCTGATGAGGATGGACGCGGTTACCGGCGGCGTCACCAGCACGCCGTCCTTGACCATGAAGAAGCACGAATTGCCCCCTTCGGAGACCTTGCCGTTGAAGGTCAGGAACAAGGCTTCGTCATAGCCGTTTCGGCGGGCTTCGAGCACGCCGAAACGGCTGTTGTGATAGTTGGCTCCCGCCTTGATGCGCGGCGGCGCCACCCGATCGTCCAGCCGCAGCCAGGAACTGACCGACGCGTGCTTGACGCGTTCCTCCAGGTTTTTGGCGCCGCGCGGCGTGGCGATGCACACCAGAGAGGCCGGCCCAGTGGTTTCGCTGAAGCCGTCGCCCACGACGAAAATGCTCAACCGGATGTGGGAATCGCCCTCGATGTTATTGCCGCGCACCGTGCTCAGCACCGCGTCGGCCAATTCATCCTGGCTGTAGTCGCAGTCGATCTGCATCATGCGCGCCGATTCTTGCAGGCGCTGCAAATGCTCGTGCATGCGAAACACGGTACTGCCGCCCGACACGCCTCGATACGTGCACAAGCCCTCGAAAACGTTCGAACCGTATTTGACCGCGACCGACGAAACGTGCAGCCGGGCATCGGCGGAAGGGATCAATTTCCCATCGAAATAAATCAAACCTGGCGTAGACAAGTGAATCTCCATTCAAGACCGCAAAGGGAAGGCCGCCATGGCCGTCCCACCCCAACAACCCTGTAGCCCGCGCCCGCCGAGGCGAGCCGTCGGGCCCGCAACCCGTCAACGAGGCGGCAGCATCTGCTCGAAGTAGGCCGCGCCCGACTGCAAATGCACCTGTAGCGCGCGCTGCGCGCCGGCGCCGTCCGCATGCTCGATGTGATCGACGATACGCCCATGCTCTTGCAGGAACTGCGCCATGCGCTCGGGGTGCACCGTATGAAACCCGAAGCCGGCAAGCATGACGTAGCCCTGCAGACGGTCCCAGGCCCCGAGCATCAAGCCGTTGCCGCCGGCCTCGACGATCCGGCGGTGAAAATCCCTGTTGGCGTCGACCCAAGCGCCCGGATCCCTGGCGGAGGCAATGCGGCGCTGCTCGGCCAGCTGCGCGCGCAATTGGGCGACCAGCGCGCCGCGCGCGGCTTGGTTCGATGCCGCCACGCGCACGCAGTGCGCTTCCACGCAGCTTCGCAACTCATACGCCTGCCGCGACCGCTCGGCCGTCAGCGCCGAGATGCGCACGCCCGCATTGCGGGCGAATTCCACCAGCCCCTCCTGGGCCAGCTGCAACAGGGCTTCGCGCACCGGAGTGCGCGATACGCCGACCTGATCCGCGATGACCTGCTCGGAGACCAACGTCCCCTGAGCCAGGCGGCCGCGGACGATGGCGTCACGTATACCTGCGTACACTTGCTCGCGCAGCGACGGGTATTTTTGGATGGACGCGATCGACATGCGGGCTGGCTCCTGGAAATTTCTTTGGAATGTAGCATGCTACATACGGCATATCAATACAAAGCGACGGATGCGTTGCGGCGCATGATGCGCCGGGCTACCGTGGACGCCCTGTTTGCGCCCAGGCCTACTTGAATGCCGTCTCGATGAAACTGCGTAGCTTACGGGAATGCAGGCGTTCTCTCGGCATGTCACGCAGATTCTCCAGCGCCCGTATGCCGATGTGCAGGTGTTGGCCGACTTGAGTGCGGTAAAACTCGCTGGCCATGCCGGGCAGTTTCAGCTCGCCGTGCATGGGCTTGTCGGACACGCACAACAAGGTGCCGTACGGCACCCGGAAACGGAAGCCGTTGGCCGCGATCGTCGCCGACTCCATGTCCAGAGCGATGGCGCGCGACTGCGACAGCCGCTGGACCGGCTCGTCGTGATCACGCAATTCCCAGTTGCGGTTGTCGATGGTGGCCACCGTCCCGGTGCGCATGATTTTCTTCAGGTCCCAGCCCGACACGCCGGCGACTTCTTCGACCGCCTGCTCCAGCGCGACCTGGATCTCCGCCAAGGGCGGCACCGGCACCCAGGTCGGCAAATCGGCATCCAGCACGTGGTCCTGCCGCACATAGCCGTGCGCCAGCACGTAGTCGCCCAGCCGCTGCGTCGTGCGCAAGCCCGCGCAATGCCCCAGCATCAGCCACGCCGAGGGGCGCAGGACGGCCACGTGGTCCGTGATGGTTTTCGCATTGGAAGGCCCCACGCCGATGTTGATCAAGGTGATGCCCATATGGCCTTCGCGCACCAGATGGTAGGACGGCATTTGCGGCAAGCGCACCAGCGGCGCGCCCGATCGCGGCGCATCCGATCCGGCCGGCGTCACGATATTGCCCGGCTCGACCAGAGCCGTGTAGCCGTTTCCGCCCTGCGCCAGCATGTCCTTGGCCCACAGGCAAAACTCGTCGATATAGAACTGATAGTTGGTGAACAGGACGAAGTTCTGGAAATACTGCGGCGCCGTCGCGGTGTAATGCTGCAGCCGGTGCAGCGAATAGTCCACGCGCGGCGCCGTGAACGGCGCCAGGGGGCGGGGATCGTCGGGCATGCCCCGCCAGGTGCCGTTGACGATCGCATCGTCCGTCACCGACAGATCGGGCACGTCGAAGTGATCGCGCAGCGTATCGCCCAGGCGGTCGGAATAGACGCCTTCGACATAATTGCCGTCGGTAAAGCAAAAATGCAGGGGGATGGGCATGTCCGACTCGCCAATCTCCACCGGCACGCCGTGATTCTTGATCAGCAGGTCGATCTGCTCTTGCAGATAATCGAAGTACAAGCCGGGCTGCGTCACTGTCGTCGCATAAATGCCAGGTTCCACCACGTGCCCGTATGCCAGCCGGGTATCCACCTCCTGATAGGTGTCGACCTTGATGCGTATCGCCGGATAGCAGGCGCGCACCCGCTGCTTCTCGGTAAGACGCCCCTGCACGAACTGGGTGAACGCGTCGCGGATGAACGTCGTATTGCGCGTGTATATATCCACCAGACACTGCGTGGCCTGCCGGGCATCCATGAAGCCGGTGAAGGGAATCAGCGGCGGCAAGCGCGCGGGTTCTGAAGGTTTGGAAAAATCGTACATGAAGCACACAGGTAAAAAACGACAGTGTAAAGACACACCATGACATTGCGGGAACGGCGAGCCGTCCCCTTCCAGCGGAAGATGCGCGCCGACAAGGGAAAGTGTTGCGCATCCTATAGGATTGCCGGCCTTATGGGAAGCACGCCGTGCCTTTTGACGTGGCGGGTCAACTGACCAGTTGGTCCATGAACAGGGCCAGCGCGACGTCGCGCTCGGTGACGCCTTTTGCGTCATGCGTCGTCAAGGTCACGTTGACGCGATTGTACGTGTTCGACCATTCCGGATGGTGATCCAGCTTTTCCGCCTGCATGGCCACGCTGGCCATGAAGCTGAACGCCTCGTTGAAGTTCTTGAACACGAACGTCTTGGCGATCGCATCGCGCTCGGCGACGACCGACCAGCCCTCCAGCAACAATAATGCGGAAGGGGCGCCGATCAATTTGTTTTGATGCTTCATATTCCGTCATCCTTGGGAAGTTAGCGGTACATGTCATCCCTCACGCCCTTTACCTACATAAGCGTACTTAATATTCAATCCATTTTGAACTTCAGGTTCTTGGTGTTTCAACTTCCGAGACATTGAGCGCCGCCGAGAAAGCGGCCATAATGGCTCAACCCATCCTTGAAGTGTACGCGAGCCTTATTACATTACGCTACCGCGGGGATGGTCCGAACTCTCTTTTGCCTATTCCGAAATCGAAGGACTCTCGATGACCGACAGAATCACCCGCCACCGCCTGCGAATCTCCCCCGAGCTCCATCAATTCGTCCAGGACGAAGCGCTGCCGGGCACCGGCGTCGACCCCGAGGCCTTCTGGCTTGGACTGGACAAGCTGGTTCACGATCTGGCTCCGCGCAACCGCGCCTTGCTGGCCGAACGCGACCGGCTGCAAAAAGCCATCGACGACTGGCACCGGCAGCATCCCGGCCCCATCGCCGATCCGACCGGCTACCAGACCTTCCTGCGCCAAATCGGCTATCTGTGCGACGCGCCGGGCCACGTCGCCATCGACACCCGCGACGTCGACACCGAAATCACCCGGCAGGCAGGCCCCCAGCTGGTCGTGCCGATCACCAATGCCCGTTATGCGCTCAATGCCGCGAATGCGCGTTGGGGCAGCCTGTACGACGCCCTGTATGGCACCGATGCCGTCCCCGAAGACGACGGCGCGACGCGCGGCGACGGCTACAACCCCCGGCGCGGCGAAGAAGTCATCGCCTGCGGCCGCCGACTTCTGGATGCGACCATCGCCCTGGCCGACGGCTCGCACGAAGATTCGATTCGCTATGCCCTGGCCGACGGCGTGCTTCAGGTCGATTTGAAGGATGGGCGCACGACCACCCTCCAGCATGCCGATCGCCTGGTGGGGTATCGCGGCGACCCCGCCCGGCCCGAGGCCCTGATCTTCAGGCACAACGGCCTGCATTTCGAGCTGCAGATCGACAAGGCCCACCCCATCGGCCGGCAGGACGGCGCCGGCGTCAAAGACATCCTGCTCGAAGCCGCCCTGACCACCATCATGGACTGCGAAGACTCCGTCTCCACCGTCGATGCCGAGGACAAGGTCTGCGCTTACCGCAACTGGCTGGGACTCATGAAAGGCACGCTGCAGGAATCCGTCACTAAGGGAAGCAAGACTTTCATCCGCTCGCTCAATGCGGATCGCGACTACACCGATCTGCAGGGCCGCGCCCAGTCTCTGCCCGGGCGCTCCCTCATGTTCATCCGCAACGTCGGCCATTTGATGACCAACCCCGCGATATTGGATGAAAGCGGCCAGGAAGTACCCGAAGGCATCATGGACGCCGCCTGCACCGTCCTGATCGCCATCCACGATCTCAAAAAGCGCGGCAATTCGCGCAGCGGCTCGGTCTACATCGTCAAGCCCAAAATGCACGGCCCCGACGAGGTCGCCTTCTCGTCCGAACTGTTCGGGCGCGTGGAAGCCATGCTGGGCCTGCCGGCCAACACAGTAAAAATGGGAATCATGGACGAAGAGCGCCGCACCAGCGTCAACCTGAAAGCCTGCATCGCCGCCGCCCATCAGCGCGTCGCCTTCATCAACACGGGCTTCCTGGACCGCACGGGCGACGAGATCCATACCTCGATGGAAGCCGGCCCCATGGTGCGCAAGGGCGACATGAAACGCAGCGTCTGGATCGACGCCTACGAGCGCAACAACGTTCAAGTCGGCCTGCAATGCGGCTTGCGCGGCCGCGCCCAGATCGGCAAAGGCATGTGGGCCATGCCGGACCTGATGGCCGACATGCTCGAACAGAAGATCGGCCATCTGAAAGCCGGCGGCAATACCGCATGGGTGCCGTCGCCCACCGCGGCCACGCTGCACGCTCTGCATTATCACGAAGTAAACGTCCAGGACATCCAGCGCGACATGGAAGGCAAGTACGAAGACCTGCTCGACAAGCTTCTGACCATACCGGTCGCCGCCGGCATCAACTGGTCCGCGCAAGAGATCCAGCAGGAACTGGACAACAACGCGCAAGGCATCCTAGGCTACGTCGTGCGCTGGATCGACCAGGGCGTGGGCTGCTCGAAAGTGCCCGACATCCACAACGTCGGCCTGATGGAAGACCGCGCCACGCTGCGTATTTCCAGCCAGCACATGGCCAACTGGCTGCGTCACGGGATCGTGACGCGCGAACAAATCATCGAAACGATGCGGCGCATGGCGGCCGTGGTGGACGGACAGAATGCGGGCGATCCCGCTTACCGTCCCATGGCGGGAAACTTCGATTCATCCTGCGCCTTCAAGGCCGCGGTCGACCTGGTGCTCAAGGGCTTGGAACAACCCAGCGGCTACACGGAACCCTTGCTGCATCACTGGCGCCAGGTGGTCAAGACGCAGGCTTGAACCGCCATTCCGCGAAAGCCGGACCGCAGTTCGGCTTTCGCCGCGCAACGCCCGCCTTTGACAGCGGGCGCCATGAAACGCCGCACGGCATCAAGCCGCGATGCCGGCGCGCGCAAGCATCGCATCGAGCAACACATTGGCCCCGGCTTCCAGATGCTCCGGCTTGGCGTCTTCGATTTCGTTATGGCTGATGCCGTCCTTGCACGGCACGAAGATCATGGCGGTGGGCGCCACCGACGCCATATACACGGCATCATGGCCGGCGCCCGTCACGATATCCATCGCCGACAAGCCACGCGCCTTCGCGCCGGCCCGGATCTTGTCCACCAGGTCGGGGGCGAACGGCGTGGGAGGAAAGTACTGGGCGGGGATCACCTCGACCTCGACGCCGAGGCGCTCGGCCGCCTCCCGGCAGGCGGCCTGCCATTGCTCGTCCATCACGCGCAGGGTCTGCGCGTCTTCATGACGCAAGTCGACCGTGAACTCGACGTCGCCCGGCACCACGTTGCGCGATCCGGGATTCACCCGGATGACGCCGACCGTGCCGCGGCCATGCGGCTGATGCGCGTTGGCGATGTCCACGACGGCCTGCAACAGGAAGCTGCTCGCGTACAAGGCATCCCGGCGCACGCTCATCGGCGTGGGGCCCGCGTGCATTTCCATGCCCTTGACCCTGACGTCGTACCAGCGCAGTCCCAGCGAACCCGTCACCGCGCCGATCACGCGATCCTCTTTTTCCAGGATGGGGCCTTGCTCGATATGGGCCTCGAAGTACGCGCCGACCGGCCTTTCCCCGACCGGCTCCGCGCCCGCGTAGCCGATGGCTTGCAGCTCGTCGCGCACGGATTTTCCTTCGATGTCCCGCGCATCCAATGCGACGTCGAGCGAAAACTTGCCCGCGAACACGCCCGATCCCATCATGACCGGGATAAAGCGCGAGCCTTCTTCATTGGTCCAGATCGCCAGCTCCAGCGGGGCTTGCGTCTCGATGCCGTGGTCCTGCAAGGTCCGCATGACTTCCAGGCCGGCCAGCACGCCGAAGCAGCCGTCGAACTTGCCGCCCGTGGGCTGCGTGTCGATGTGGCTGCCGGTCATCACGGGGGGCAAGGCGTCGTTGCGGCCCGGACGCCTGCCAAAAATATTGCCGACCTGATCAACGCGCACCAACAGCCCCGCCTCCCTCATCCACCCACACACCAGATCACGCCCCTCGCCATCCAACGCCGTCAGTGCCAGGCGGCAATTGCCGCCCTTGGGCGTGGCGCCGATCTTCGCCAGCGCCATCAAGCTGTCCCACAGGCGGTCGCCCCGTATCGATATCCTCGTCTCGCTCATCATGCCTCTCCACGTTCACGTAACGCCTTGCTGCGTATGTCGGACAACAGCACGCCAGGCGCGATGCCGTCCGCGTCATACCTGATCTCCAACAAGGCCGGTAATTGCCGCTCGTCGGCGAAGGCCCTGGCGCGCTCGAAAGCCGGGCCGAACGCCGCATCGGTCTCCACGATTTCTCCATGCCCGCCATAGGCCCGGATAATTTGCGAAAAATCCGGATTGGCGCAATCCAGGCCTATCACCCGGCCGGGGAACTCCCGTTCCTGGTGCGCGCGGATCGTGCCGTAGATGCCGTTGTTGAACACCAGCACGATGATGCCCAACCCGTGCTGCATGGCGACGCTCAACTCTTGCATCGTCATCTGGAAGCATCCGTCGCCGGCGTAGCAGACGACGGTGCGGGAACGATCATGGAGCTTGGCCGCGATCGCGGCCGGCAGGCCGTAGCCCATGGAACCCACCGTCGGCGACAAGTTCGTGCCCACTCCGCCGAACCGGCGATAACGATGGGGATAGTGGGCGTAGTTGCCCGCGCCGGCGGTCAGGCAGGCATCGCGCGGCACGGCGCCATCCACGTACTTGGCGGCCGCATCCAGGCTCAACGGCCCCGGCGCGGACAAAGGCTCCAGGCCGGCCAGGTAATCGTCGTTCGCCTGTTTCACCAAGGCTTGCCGCTCGCGCGCCAGGCCGTCGTCCAGGACGGGCGCCGGCAAGGCCGCCGCCGCGGCGGCGAACTCGCACACGCCGCTCACGACGGCCTGCTCCACCCCGAACACGCGTCCGATCTCGTTGGCATCGGGATAGACGTGCAGCAGCGCCTGGCGCGGCGAGGGGCTTTCGATGATGGTGTAGCCTTCCGTCGTCTCTTCGCCCAGGCGCGTGCCGACCGCCAGGATCAAGTCGGCGGATTTCAGGCGTTCACGCAATGCGTCCAGCATTCCCCAGCCCGCCTGGCCGGCGAAATTGGGATGATAGCTATCGAAGCACTCCAGCCGGCGCCAGGACGTCGCCACCGGCAGCGCAAAACGCTCGGCGAACGCCGCCATGCCGGCCAGCGCCGCGTCGTTCCAGCCGCTGCCGCCGATGATCATGCACGGGCGCTTGGCCTGGGCCAGACGCGCTGCCAGCGCCTGCATCGCCGCCGCGT
The DNA here is from genome assembly GCA_964551305.1 of uncultured Burkholderiaceae bacterium. GTDB lineage: Bacteria > Pseudomonadota > Gammaproteobacteria > Burkholderiales > Burkholderiaceae_B > JBAZDC01. The sequence goes on along the minus strand of CAZKBT010000021.1, from coordinate 19,521 downwards.
CGGGACGGCTTTGCACCTTGCGATACGCCGACGGGTCGTCGACCTCGGCCTGGCCCCACAGCGTGTCTTCGGGCAAGGCCAGCACGACGGGGCCTGGACGTCCGCTGGTCGCGACCGTAAACGCGCGCGCCACGAACTCGGGGATGCGGTCCGCGCGGTCTATCTGGGCCACCCACTTGGCCATCTGGCCGAACATGCGGCGATAGTCGATTTCCTGAAACGCCTCGCGCTCCACGAAATCATTGCCGACCTGGCCCACGAACAAGATCATGGGGGTCGAATCCTGGAATGCCGTGTGCACGCCGATGCTGGCATTGGTCGCGCCCGGGCCGCGCGTCACGAAGCATATCCCCGGCTCGCCCGTCAGCTTGCCGTGCGCCTCGGCCATGAAGGCCGCGCCGCCTTCCTGGCGGCACACGACGGGTTCGATCACCCCTTGGTGTTCGAGCAAGGCATCGATGCACGGCAAATAACTTTCACCGGGCACCATGAAAATGCGCCGCACGCCATGGATGCGCAACTGCCGCATCAGAATCTGGCCGCCCCTGCGGGCGGCACGAGGACTGCTTGCCATTTACTCTCCTTTGAACAATAAAGCGGACTGCCCGAAATCTTCGCGCAGGCGCGCAAGTATCGCGACCAGATGATCATGCATGGCATGGCGGGCCCGGATCGGATCGCGGTCGATGATCGCCTCCAATATCCGGCCATGCTCGAGATGCGCGGTCCGCCAGACCTGGTGCGTCACGAAATGCGCTTCGAGCCGGGTGAACACGGGGTTGTTTTCGCTGAGGCTCCACAAATGGACCACAGTCGCCGCCAGCGCGGCATTGCCGCACGCCGCGGCGATGGCGGTGTGGAAGGCGCGATCGTATATGCCGGGCGTCCGGGTGTCGGCCAACGCCAGGTGAGCGGATTCGATGACGGCGATCTGCGCCTTGGAGGCCTTTTGCGCGGTCAATGCGGCGCACTCGGTCTCGACAAGCAGACGCGCTTCGAGCAGATCGAACGGCCCGATGTCGGAAGGCGCGGCGGCCGTCGCCGGGCGAGAGGCGCGCGCGCCGGACACGCGACGGCTTTGCGCATCTGTCACGTAGACGCCGCTGCCCACGCGAATATCGACGTGGCCCTCGATCTCCAGGGCGATCAGGGCCTCGCGCACCGAGGCCCGGCTTACCTGCAGCTGCTCCGCCAGATCGCGCTCGGCCGGCAAGCGGCTGCCCACGGTAAAATCACCCCGGTTTATCCTCTCGGCGATCCGATCGGCGATAACGCGGTACAAGCGCGTGCTTGCGGCTGGCAAGGCATCCATTTCATTTTTCCCTCAAATTGGCCTGACCAATTTACCTTCCAATCAATCAATTCGTCAACTGGTCAGGCCAATTTAGATGAATGGAAAGCAAGGCGTTTGCTCCAGCCAACGCCGATGAAGGCGGAAATACCAGACGGGGAAGAACAAAACGGATGCCGAAATAGAACGCCGCCCGGGCGGTCAAGCACGGGCGGCGTTTAACGGTGTCTACGACGACATGGCGCCCGTGGGCGCCATGTCGTAAAGAACTTCAAGACCGCCTATCAGGCTCGAACTTGCGCGATGATGCCGTCCAATTGCGCCAGCATCTGCTCGATTTCCTCGGACGTAACGTTCAGCGCCGGCATGAAGCGCAGGATATCGCCGCGCGGCGCGTTCAGCAGCAGTCCAGACTCGGCATCGCGCGCGGCCTGGACGATGGCGGAGCCGTCGTCGCGATCCAGCAGTAGTGCCCGCAGCAGGCCTTCGCCGCGCTCTCCCCGCATGCCCCATTTGTCCGACAAAGCGATCAGGCCCTTGGACAACTGCTCGCCGCGGGCTTTGACCGTGTCCAGGAATCCCGGCGCGGCCAACGCGTCGAATACCGCCACGCCTATGGCCGTCATCAGGGGGTTGCCGTTATACGTGCCGCCCTGGTCGCCATGGGCGAACACCGACACCTCCTCGCGCGCGCAAAGCGCCGCCAACGGCGCGCCCGCGCCGATGCCCTTGCCCAGCGTCATGATGTCCGGCTCGATGCCGGTCTGCTCGTAGGCGAACATGGTTCCCGTGCGGCCCATGCCCGTCTGCACTTCATCGACGATGAGCAGCAACCCCTTTTCCCTGGTCAATGCGCGCAAGGCTTGCAGGAATTCACGCGTGGCCGGGATCACGCCCGCCTCGCCCTGCACGGGCTCGAGCATGACGGCAACGGTCTGATCGTCGATCAAGGCCCGCACCGAATCCAGATCGTTCAACTTGGCTTTTGGAAATCCGTCCACCTGGGGCGCGAACAGCTTGTCCCAGCCCGGCTTGCCCGACGCCGACATGGTCGCCAGCGTGCGGCCGTGGAAACTATGGTCGAAGGTGATGATCTTGAAAGCGCCCTTGCGATGCAGCTGACCCCACTTGCGGGCCAGCTTGATCGCGCCCTCGTTGGCCTCGGCGCCGCTGTTGGCGAAGAAAATCCGATCGAAGCAGGATGCGCCGACCAATCGCTTGGCCAGCTCCAGCGACGGCTGGTTGTAGAAGGCCGGAGACGGGTTGATCAACAGCGCGGCCTGCTTGGTGACCGCCTGCACCAGTTCCGCCGGCGAATGACCCAGGCAATTCACGGCCCAGCCCTGGATGAAATCCAGGTAGCGCTTGCCCGCGTGATCCTCCAGCCAGGAGCCCTGGCCGCGCACGAACACCAGCTCGGGGCGACTGGTGATCTCCATGAGTGCACGCGCGCCTGCCCGATCAAATTCCATTATTGCGTTCCTATAGTGACAACTGAAAGTAGGGGCGGGAAAACCCGCTACAAAATTCTAACGCATGAGCAGGACACGGGATCACGCATCCAGGCGCGCGCCGCCATAAAGCCCCAAATAACAACACATCCGCCAGCCTTCGGCCAAGGGCCGCCGGGCCGGACGCGCTATGATGTCGGCATCCTCGCCGCAACCACGACATCGCCGCCGCCATGGCCGTATCCATACTCAGCCTGCACAGCTATCCCATCAAGTCCTGCGCCGCCGTCGATCACGATACGGCGACGGTTTTTCTGGCCGGCCTCGAATGGGACAGGCAATGGATCATCGTCGACGGACAAGGCCGCATGATGACCCAGCGCGAATACCCTCGCATGGCCTTGATCCGGCCGGCCCTGGACGCCGAGCATTTGCTCGTCCGCATGCCGGGGGCGGAACTCGTGCGCATTGCGCTGCACCCTTCGTCCGACACGGCCGAAGCGGTTCCCGTCCGCGTCTGGCAGGCCGATACGCTGGGCCGCGACGAAGGCGATGCCGCCGCTCTCGCCTTGAGCGCGTTCATGGACCAGCCCTGCCGCTTGCTGCGCGTCCACGCCGATGCGGCTCGTTCGCCCAGCCCGTCCCATATCCAGGCATGGCGCGGCGACAACGCGCAATGGGCGACGCAGTTCGCCACACAGCAGCTCTTCGGCTTCGCGGACGGCTTTCCCTACCTGTTCACCAACCAAGCCTCGCTGGACGATCTGAATCGCCGCCTGGCGGCGAAAGGACGGCGCCCCGTGCCCATGAACCGCTTCCGGCCCAACGTCGTCCTGCAAGGCCTGGAGCCCTACGACGAAGACTATCTCAGCGGTATCCGGCTGCCGTCCATGAGCTTTGCCTTCGTCAAGCGGTGCGCGCGCTGTCCCATGCCCAACATCGACCAAGCCACGGGCGTCGTGCATGACGAGCCCGGCCTCACGCTGCAAGCGCATCGGCAATTCAAGGACGGCATCTTGTTCGGCGTGAACGCCATCGCATCGCATGACCGGGTCACGCTGCGCGCGGGTCTGGCCGTCGAAGCCGAATTCGGACTGTAGAACGGCGGATCGTCAATACAAGCTCAGCTGCGTGCCGCGGCAAGACCGGGCGTCGTCCTCGGCGCATGGAACCAGCGCCCCAATGCGCACGCCCAACAGCCGTAACCGATGCGTCATGGGAACCCTGCGCAGTCCCGCGCGCGCGGCGCTCAGGATCGCGGCGGCATCGGCGGCGGGCGCATCCAGCGTGACATCCCGTGTCACGGTACGAAAATCGTCGAAGCGCAGCTTGATGCCTATCGTGCGTCCGGCATAGCCCTTGCGCTTGAGATCGTCCTCCAGGCGCTCGCATAAGTGGACCAGCACGGACGACAGCTCGGCGCGGTCGCGAACCACGTGCAAGTCGCGATCGAACGTCGTCTCCCTGCTGATAGACTTGGGTTCGGAATGAATCGCCACCGGCCTGTCGTCCAATCCGTGCGCCACGTTCAACAGCCATTGCGCGTAGGTCAGGCCGAAGTGCTTCTGCAACAGCTCGGGCGAGGCGCGGGCCAGCTGGCCTATCGTTTCGATTCCCAGGTCGACCAGCTTGAGATAGGACTTGGGGCCGATGCCGTTGATCTTGGATGCGGGCAAGGGCCATATCCGCCGCTGCAGATCGCCGGGACCGATCATCGTCAGCCCATCGGGCTTGTCCAGATCCGACGCGATCTTGGACAAAAGCTTGTTGGGCGAGATGCCGATGGAACAGCATAAGCCCGTCGCCTCGGCCACGGCCGCCTTGATCCGCAGCGCCAACGTCCGGCTGTCCTCGGGCATATCGGTCAGCTCGACATAAATTTCGTCGATGCCGCGATCCTCGATATGCGGCGTGATCTCGCGCACGGCCTGCTTGAACAGGCGCGAGTAATGGCGATAGGCGGCAAAATTCGCCGGCAGCAATATCGCATCCGGCGCCAGTTTCGCCGACTTCATCAAGCCCATGGCGGAGAAAACCCCGAGCTTGCGGGCTTCGTAGGTGGAGGTCGTCGCGACGCCCCGCCCCGCGTAACTGCGCAATCGCGAAAACACTCGCGTGCCGTCCGGCCGCACCACGGGCTCGCTGGCCCGGCTGCCCCCCACCACGACCGGCAAGCCGCGCAACTCCGGATAGGCCAACAGCTCCACCGACGCAAAAAACGCATCCATGTCCAGATGCGCGATGCGTCGCGGCCGGGAGCCGTCGGGTGGAGCGTCAAAAGAATCCATGTCGTGCGCGGGATCGTCCGATGCGCTATTCTACTGTATATCCACACAGATACGGTGCGCGCGGTAGCCGCGCGCTGCCTCTTTTTTCGCCTTTTCACGATGGAATCGCTTATGACGCGCTGCGCCTGGTGCAACGATGACCCGCTCTACATCACCTACCACGACACCGAATGGGGCACGCCTTCGCGCGATCCCGGACACCTGTTCGAAATGCTCATCCTCGAAGGCTTCCAGGCAGGCCTGTCCTGGATCACCGTGCTCAAAAAGCGCGAGCACTTTCGCCGCGTCCTGTTCGGCTTCGACCCCGTCAAGCTGGCCGCGCTGACCGACTCGCAAATCGAAAGCCTGATGCAGGATCCGGGCATCATACGCAACCGCCTGAAGCTGCTCTCGGTCCGGCAAAACGCCCAGGCCTGGCTGCGCCTGGAAGACCCCGTTTCCTTCCTCTGGTCGTTCGTCGGCGACAAACCCATCATCAACCACCATGCCCACATCAAAAGCGTCCCGGTCAGCACGCCCGAAGCCGAAGCCATGAGCAAGGCGCTGAAAAAGTCGGGCTTCAACTTCGTCGGACCGACCATCTGCTACGCCTACATGCAGGCGATAGGCATGGTGATGGACCATACTACGGATTGCGACAGATACGCGCCGCTGGCCGCCTGAGACGGCGGAAGCGGCAAAGCGCGACACGCTGAAAATTTTTGGGCGGCGCTCAGCTTTTTTGGCGCCGAGACCCAGGCGTCAAAGCAGTGTGTAAACCTTCCTGACCGTGGATTTGATGTCCCATACGCCGTTCGTGTTCGGCGACATGAACACGGTATCGCCCGCGCTGATGCTTATGGTCTCGCCGTCATCCGGCGTGAAGGTGCATTCGCCGGCCAGGATGTGCATCACCTCGCCGCGCACGACCTCGCGGCGAAACTTTCCCGGCGAGCATTCCCAAATGCCGGTCGACAGATTCTGCGTGCCGTCCAGCTCGATGGACTTGCCCTTGAGCCTGCACGCGGGCTCGCTCAAAGGCTTTCCCACCGGACCTCGATCGTCCAGTTGATCGAAGGCCGCCGTATTCTTGATGTGTCGTATCGTCATAGTCGCAATTCCTTTGAAGAAGCCATCCGATGAAAAGCAGTCAGGCTATCCTGTCGCACAGGCCGTAATAGGCAACACCCAGGCCTATGTACAGACGCCGCAACCCATGAAAGGGAATGGGGTCGATCTCGGTGACGGGATACGGCAGCCTCTTTCCCGTGCAGATGGTCTCGGCAAGATAACGGCCCATCTGCGTGGCCAACGCGACGCCCCGGCCGTTATAGCCCAGTACGATTCTCAAGTCGGGCGCCGGCTCATGAACATGGGGCACCGCGTCGCGCGTCAATGCCACCCGGCCCGTCCAGCGATAGGTGAACGGCACCGACGCCAGTTGCGGATACAGCAGGCGCGCCGCCCGCTCCAGATGCGCCCAGTCTTCTTCGGAGCTCGGATCCGGAAACTGGCCGCGTCCCCCCATGATGAATCGTCCTTGCGCGTCGCGCCGAAAGTACAACAGCAAGCGCCTGGAATCCGACGCCACCTCGCCGCCGGGAAAGATGCTCGCGCCGAGGGAAGGATCCAGCGGGTCCGTGGCGACGATGAAGCTATTGCCGGCGATCACCGTCTGCCGCAATTTGGGCCATAGATCGTCCGTGTAGGCATTGGTCGCGATCAGGGCGTGCCGCGCCTTCACCGTCGCGCCGTTGCGCGTGCGCGCCACCCAGAACTGTCCGCTGCGCTCCAGCGACACGACCGGCGAACGCTCAAACAATGTCGCGCCCAGGGACGCCGCCGCCTTTACCAGACCGCGGGTATAGCTCAGCGGCTGGATGCTGCCCGCGCGCCGATCGATCCACCCGCCCAGGTAATGGTCGGTGCCAAGCAACGCCGCCACGCCGTCGCGGTCCAGCAGCTCGGCGGGCGCGCCGCGTTCTATCCACTGCCGGCCGCGGTCCTGCACCACGGCCAGGGCTCGGGACGAATGCGCCGGCTGCACCCAGCCCTTGCGCACGGCGTCGCACGGTATCCCATAGCGGTCGATGACGTCGAACACCGTATCGGCGCCGCCGGCCACCATTTCCAGCAGCGGCTCGCCCAGCTCATGGCCGTACCGTTTCAATATCTCGCCGGGATCATGCTTGATGCCGGGAATGACCTGGCCGCCGTTGCGCCCCGACGCGCCCCAGGCCAGCTCGTGCGCCTCCAGAACGCACGGCGCCACGCCTCTCTCGGCCAGGTGCAGCGCCGTGGACAAGCCCGTTATGCCGCCTCCGACGATGACCACGTCACAATCGAGCGAGCCGGTCAGCGTGTCCGCAAGCGGAGGCGGGCTGGCCGTTTCTTCCCACAACGACCTGTATGCTGCGCACCTGTCCGAATACGTCATAAGAGGATTCACTCACGGCTGATAGCGGGAAACTCGATAGGCGCATCGTCCGCGAATCGCCGAACGACGTTCTCCGTGATGCGCGACACATTGTTCTGGTAGCTGTCCCAGCACAGCGACGCGCCCCACGTGATGGAACCGGTCGAGAACACCGCGCCGCCGTTCAGGCATTCGTAGTACACCAGATCGGCATAGCAATACTTCGCCTCTTCGCCGTTGATCGTGGGATGGTGGTAGGTCGTTTCCTCAGGCACCACGTTGTAATAGCGCGTGTGCTTTTCGGAACGGGCCAGGATCAACGCATGCGCCGGCGTGCCCAGCCTGAAGTCGGCGCGGTCGATCTCATCGCCGGCGGCGCCCCCGCCGCTGCTGCCGAAGTCGCCGATGATTTCCTCGTCGACCCCTTCGAAGATAAAGGCGGCGCGAGGATCGAGGCTTTCCGGCCGGCGCCGGTAATACGAAGACGCATCGAACCCGGTCGCGGTGGTGCCGATGCCCACCAGCGTTTGCGGCGCGACGCCTATTCGTCGCCACGTCCCGCCGTATTCGCCGGTGTAGCTGTGATAGCCTTCGCCCGCCGGCGTCTCGCTATAGCGGGCGCCGGTTTCGGTGCGCCGGAGCTCCATCAGCCAGGGTTTCGCGGGATGATAGGCGCAGCGCCAGTAAAAGCCGTTGCCGCCCATGTACATGAGGCGTCCGCCTTGCTGCTGATAAGCCACCATGGCCTGCCACATGCGCGTGGTCCAGTATTCCGGATGCGCGCCGGTCATGACCACGTTATAGCCTTTGAGCGCCTCCAAGCCCTCTTCGTGCAGCATGTCGTCGCTGATCACGTCGTAGTCGAAACCCTTTTCATCCAGCCAATCCAGAAAGCGGCTGTCGCTGTTCAGCGACCAGGTCCGGCATTGCAGATGCATGCTGAACACGGGCCGCCGGCGAGACGCGTAATACACGCCGTATCCATCGGAATGCGTGTCGTACATCGACAGGCCCAGCTCGCGGTGCTCGCCCAAATAGGTTTCCCACGGATACAGAACCATGAAATGGCCCGACTTCATTTCCATGCCTTCTTCATCGAAGCGGTAATGCGAGTTGGAATAAGCCATGTACGTCGCCGTGGACATCAGGAATGCGATCTTCTTGCGCTCGGCGCCACGCTTGGGCCTTACGATGAAAGTGATCCGCTCCTGTTCCCCGGCGGGTCCGGTCAGCCGCGCCGCATACAGGCCGCTGGGCAGATCATCGGGCAGCGTCAAGCTGAAGGACGTTTCCCATTTCGCGTCCTCGAGCGTGTCGTCATGAAAGTGCAGCGCGGCGAAGTGATCCGGCTTGTCCTGCCAGTTCATGACCGTCGAATCCCAGCGCAGTCCCGGCACGCCTCGCACGGGAAGGTTCTCGATCCGGCCCTTGGACCAGGCTCGGGCGGTATCGAAAATATCGTCCGTATCGATGCCCTGGGCAAAGTCCCACGCGGCCAAGGGCGGCGTCGCATACAGGCGGGCGCCGGCTTCGGCCCGCAGCTGGGCCAGGTCGACATCATCGGCCAGATACGGCAAGAGCGTGGGCGAGTCCACTCTGCCGTTGTAATGATGCTCATACGCCGGCCTGTTCGCACCAGTCGCCGCCGCCCCGAACACCATGTCCAGGCCATCGTAGCCGGCATCCGGCACGGCGCCGAAAACCTGCCTGCCCTGCGCATGCGTATTGGAAGCAAGCAAAGGGTTGGCGGGGGTCTGGCCAAGCGTCACGCTCCCATCCACCCGGTCCAGACAGACGCGGACCAGGTACCATTGGCGCGCCACGACGGCCGTGTCCAGGGTCAGGCGCTGCTTGTCCGCTCCGTTGGACTGCTCCCAGAACAAACACCCGTCGCGGTCCAAGCCCAACCGGTAGCCCGCCCCCGCGCCGCCGCGCGACAGAATGATCTGGTCCGCATCGTTCTGCGGCAACGTCGGCATGATGGCCAGTATCCAGCTGCGCCGCGCCTCGTGCGACTCCTGAAACGCCGGCGCCACGGCCCGCGACCCGACCTCCGTATACTGCTTGACACCCTTGACCTGCTCGGCGATGCGCGGGATGGCCACGGACTCCTTCAGCCCGGGCGCGCCGCGCGACACGTCGCCGCAACGCACTCGGACCAGGTCCGCGTCGAATGCCATGGGATATTCGCAATTGACTTTGAAGTTGATCGTTTGTCCAGGGGCGACCGTCCACTCGTCGGCATAGCCCAATATTTCATACATAACCTGCTCCCGTTCTTCTATCTGATTCGCGCGACGTCCGGCGCCTCGCCGCCTCTAATCGAGATCGGCCGGCCATGGATGATGGGTGTGCAAAGCCCAACGGATCTTGAGCATCGCCCACTCGGCATCGGCCAGTTTGGCGTAGCGCTCCGGGTCCAGCACGATCGGATCCCCGCGCTTTTGTCCCAAGGTGCCCAACGCGTATTCGCTGTACGGCTTGGTGCAGACGATGACACGCTTGCCCGCCATCGGCTCCATGCGCAAACGGTTCAGTAGCCTGTTCAGCTTCAACGGACGCGTCTTGGTCGTCGTGGTCCGAAAGTACTTCAGAAGCTCGGCGTCTTCCGCTTGTATCTCATACATAAGTGCCTCCAAAAGAAATTCCCGTGTTCCATGTCTTCAGCTCATGTCCATCCATGCCCCGATGCGCGCTATGCATCCTTCTCCGGCGCCGCGAACAACTCCAGTCCGGTCGTGCGCTCCAGCAACATCACCAGGGAAAGCGTGAACAGGATCAGGAAAGTGGCGATGGCCGCGATCACGGGGCTGGCGCTTTCCTGGATCTCCGTCAGGATGCGCACGGGCAGCGTCGTCACGTCGGGCGCGATGAGAAACACGGTGATCGTGGCTTCGTCGAACGAAACGATGAAACAGAACAGGAAGGCCGAGATCAGCCCGGGCTTGAGCATCGGCAGCGTGACGGTGCGCATGACGGTCATCGGCCGCGCGCCCAGGCTCATGCTGGCCTCTTCGATGGCCGGATCCAGCTTGCGCAGTGAATTGAGTATCGGCCGATAGGCGAACGGCAAAGTGATGATGCAATGTGACAGCACGATGCCCAGATAGGTGCCGCTCACCCCCAGCAATCCCAGCAGGCCGAGAAAGGCCACCCCCAATGCCGCGTTGGGAAACACCAGCGGCAGCATGATCAAGGTCTCGAACAAGCCGCTGCCCGCGAACCTGCGCCGCTCCAGCACCAGCGCGGCCAGCAGAGCGGCGGTGGTGCTGACGAGCGCCACCACGATCGCTATCGCGCCGCTGACCAGCAACAGCCGGATCCATTCCCAGTTCGTGAAGAACTCGACGTACCAGCGCCACGAAAACGGGCTGAGCGGCACCGTGAAGTACCCTGTCGTCGAGATCGATGAAACGATGACGATGATGATGGGAAGAGGCAGAAACCCGAACAACAACACCATCAACAACAAACGCAGCATCCGCATGTCACTCCCCCCTTCCCGACACGCGCGCGGCGACGCGGCGCTCGAGCCACTGCAAGGGAATCACGAGCACGAACGCGGTCAACAGCAGCACGATCGCCATGCTGGCCGCCTTGGGATAGTCGAACACCTGGAGAACGTCCTGATAGATCTGCGTGGCCAGCATGCCGTCGCGCACGCCGCCCAGCAGCAACGGCGTGACGATCGCTCCGGTCGACAACAGATAGACCAGGATGGCGCCCGTTATCACGCCGGACAGGCTCAAGGGCAAGGTAATGTTGAAGAACGTCCTGATCGGCCCCGCGGACAGCGTTTGCGAAGCCTCCCTCAGACTCTTGTCCTGATGCAGCAGGACGGAAAGCACCGAAATGATGAAGAACGGGCAAAACACATGGACCAGGCCGATCACCACGCCGGTCATGTTGAAAATCAGGCGCAGCGGGGTGTCGATGACGCCCCAGGACAGCAGCATCGAATTCAACGTCCCCCTGGGCCCGAGTATCACCACCCAGCCATAGGTCCGGACGACGACGCTGACCAGCCACGGCATGATGACCAGCATCATGAGAAAGTTGCGATTGCCTTTGTAGTCGGCAATCGCATACGCGATGGGATAGCCGATCAACGCGGCGAACAGCGTTGCCAGCACTGAAACGAGTATCGTCCGATTCAGTACGGCAACGTAGTCGCTGCGGCTGAAGAAGTACGCGAAATTGTCCAGGCCCCAGCCGCTTCCCGTATGCAGGGACTCGATCACGAGATAAGCAATCCCCGTGAGGAACGCGGCGATGAGGATTGCCGCGCCGGCAAGCAGCGCGAACGAGGGTTTCGCGGTTCTCGTCATCGCGTCTTACCTTACTTCCTGCCTGCATCGGCCATGGCGCGTTCGACCAGCTCGATACGGGCCTTGCGATGTTCGGCGATATAGTTCCAGTCGGGTTGATACAGCGAATCGCGCAGTTCCGTCAGAGGCTTGCCGATGATCTTTTGCGCCTCTTCGGAAAGCTTGGCTTCGTTGTTGAGCGGCAGATAGCCGGCGATATCCGCGATCCGTTCCTGGCCTTCCGGCTGCGCCACGTAGTTCAGCCATTTCATGTAGCTTTCACGGTCCGAAGCGTTCTTGGGCACTACGACCAGATACGGCAGCATCAAGGCTCCTTCTTTGGGCACCACCATTTCGACGTTCGTCAGGCCGTCTCGCTTCATCTGCCATACGCGAGTGGAGTAGTAAGGCGCGGCCGCCACCTCTCCACGCTGCAAGAGCTGATTCATCTGAGCCATGGAGCTGTACATGGCCAAGGCGTTGCCCGCCACTTTCTTCAAGAGCTCCAGGCCCTTGTCGATATCGCGCTCATTGCCCCCTTCGGCCACCGACATGATCGTCAAATCGTAGGCCGAGCTGTAAATAGGACGCGTAATGGACAACTTGTCCTTCCATTTCGGATCGCCCAGACTCTTCCAGGAGCCGAATTCGCCGGCGGGCGCAAGATCGGTATTGACGGCGATACCGTAATAGGCGAAGTAGGTGCTGACACCGATCAGGCGGCCGTTGGGCGCCTTGAGCAAATACTTCTCGGGCACGTTTTTCAGCGCGGGGAAATCATTGATGTCGAAGTCTTCCAGCAATCCATCGTTGTACATCTGGGCGGCTTCGAACAGCGACGATATCGCGGCATTGAACTTGGGCGCGTCTTTCTGGGCGCGGATCTGCGCCTCGGGCGTGGGCACCTCGACGATTTTCACATTGATGTTGGTTTCTTTGGAGAACGGTTCGGCAAAAGCCTCCCGCCAAGCCGCGCCCACCCCTCCTCCCCATGTCGCCATGGTGACTTCCTGCGCATGGGTGACGGTGAAGGCGGCGGACAACGCGGCGATGGCGACACCCCATCGGACAACTCGAATTTTTCTCATGGTCGTATCCTCTTTAATTGACTATGCGCTCAACGGTGAAAAGCGCTTATAGGCTGACTACGGACAGGTTGCGTGGATCCCAGTCCAGACCGACCGTCTGTCCCGGGGAAGGAATAGTTTGTCGGCCGTCGCTTTCCGAGCAATCCGCGATAAGCGTGCGTTCACCCATCTGCAACCACAATCTCGTGCTTTGCCCGGCATACACATGGCGTATGACGCGCGCCTGCGCCAGCGCCCGGGATGCATCCGTTATCTTTACATGCTGCGGCCGCAGCGACACACCGACGCGGGCGCCGTCCGGAAGCGACATCGAGGTCAGGGGAATGCCCGCGGGCAGATCGGGAGAATGAAATCGGGATGCGCCGCCGATTTCGCTCTGGATCGAGCCCTCGAAGAAATTGGTGTCCCCGACGAACTCCGCGACGAAACGGGTCGCCGGCTGCTGATAGATCACGTTGGGCTCGGCGACCTGCTCGATCGTTCCTTCGCGGAACACGGCGATCCGATCCGACATGGTCAGCGCCTCTTCCTGGTCGTGCGTCACGAAAATGAACGTCGTGCCCAGGCGTTCCTGGATCTGTTTCAGTTCCGTCTGCATTTGGCGCCGAATCTTCAAGTCCAGCGCGCCCAGGGGCTCATCCAGAAGCAGGACCCGGGGCTCGGTGACGATGGCCCGCGCCAGGGCCACGCGCTGTCGCTGGCCGCCCGATATCTGGCCGGTGTAGCGCTTGCCCATGCCGGCCAGCCCGACCATGTCAAGCGCGCCTTCGACTTTCTGCCTGATGAGGTCTTTGGCCAGGCCGCGGATTTTCAGGCCGTAGGCAATGTTGTCGGCCACCGACAAATGAGGGAACAAGGCCAGGCTTTGGAACACCATGCCTAAGGGACGACGATAGGGCGGCGCATCAAGTATCGATTTTCCGTCTATCTTCACATTGCCCGCCGTGGGCGATTCGAACCCGGCAATGATGCGGATCAGCGTCGTCTTGCCACAGCCGCTCGGCCCGAGCAGGGTCAGAAATTCCCCTTCGCGGACATGAAGCGAAACGCCCTTGAGCGCCGTGGTGTCGCCGAACGTTTTGGCGACGTCGTCGATATCCAGCAAGATCGCCCCATCGTTTTTTTGAAACTCGCTCATCGCGTCATCAACCCTGAAGAAGCAAGAATTCCTTGCACAATAGTGGAGAATTTATGTATTGGCAACACTCACAACCCGATTAGCGATCTATAATTACCGTTATGCGGTAAATATCGCTCAATTTGCGGGTAAACCAGGAGACCCTATGAATCAGGAAGCGGTGGAGATGAACGACCCCATGTTCAATTACTCGTTCGCCAAGGGGCTCAAGGTTCTGTTCGCGTTCAAAGGAACGCACAGCGCGATGTCGCTGTCGGAAGCCGCCAAGCAGCTCGACATCAGCATCAGCTCGGCGCAGCGCTTTCTCTATACCCTGGAGAAAATGGGCTTGATCGAAAAATCGCCCAAGACGCGCAAGTACAAGCTCAGCCTGGCGGTGCTGGAACTGGGATACAACTACATCGCCGCGGATCCGCTGATCGACGTCGCCAACCCTTTTTTGGCCGAACTATCGAACATCACCGGCGAAACCGTAAACCTGACCAGGCCGATAGGCTTGGAAATGATCTATGTGTCGCGCGTCGTGGCCGCGAAATACATTCCCATCCATATGCCCACCGGAAGCCGCATTCCCATGTACTGCACGGCGGCGGGCCGGGCCTACATGAGCGCGCTGCCCGACTCCGAAGTAAAAGCCATACTTCACGACTCCGAACTCAAGCGCTATACCCAGTGGACGGAAACCGACTTCGACAAAATCGCAGCCCTCGTCGAACAGAGCCGTCGGCTCGGCTTCGCGCACAACAAAGAAGAGCTGTTTCTGGGAGACATGACCGTCGCCGCTCCGATCGTGGACGCGCACAGCAGGCCTGTGGCATGCGTGCACATCGTGGCGCCCACGAGCCGCTGGACCCTGGAAGACGCGCAGGCACGGCTAAGCCCGCTCTTGCTCAACTGCGTCAGGGGGCTGGCCAACGCCGCGCGCTCAATTACATGAACTAAAATATCCCCTCCGTTAACTCCACGCAGGACCCGCACGTGTTTCCTCAACGACTTACCGATGGCTACGTTTCTTTTTTGAATGGCAGACTCGAACGAGAGCGCGCCCGGTACGAGGAACTAGGGGAAAACGGCCAGCATCCCGAAATCATGGTGATCGGCTGCGGCGATTCGCGCGTGGCGCCCGAAACCGTTTTCGATGCCGGCCCCGGCGAAATGTTCGTGGTGCGCAACATCGCCAATCTCGTGCCGCCGTGCGAAACCGACGTCGAGACCTCCTTTCACGGCACCAGCGCCGCCATCGAATTCGCCGTCAACGCGCTGGAAGTCAGGCATATCGTCGTGCTGGGCCACGCCAGCTGTGGCGGCGTGGCAGCGTTCGCCAACCAGGCGGCGCCCTTGTCCAAGCGCGATTTCATCGGAAAATGGATGTCGCAGATAGCGCCGGTCGCCGAACGCCTGGGCCCGCCCAAGGAGGATCGCAAAAGCTGGATCCGGGACCTCGAATGGGCCGTGGTGGAATACAGCCTGAGCAACTTGATGACGTTCCCAGCGGTGCGCGAACGCGTGCAGGCGGGCAAGCTATTGCTGCACGGCGCTTATTTCGGCGTCGCCACAGGCGTCCTGTTCATACGCAACGCGGCCTCCGGCAAATTCGAACCCTATATGGGATAGCGTCCGTCCCCTTCTAGCCCCATCGTTTTTTTTCCAGGCCTCGATTGGCCTGGCCGGTCTAGTCGAGCCACAACTTGCTTGCCGGGCCAGGCTTGGCGGCGTCTTTGGGGCAACCGCGTCTTGAGCCGTTTTACATTCAAGGCGCTACTACTCCAGGGAAAGCAAAAACGGGCTCCGGGGATATCCTCGGAGCCCGTTCCGGCTTGCCAAGCCCATCTTTCTACATTTCTACACGTCGATATTCATCGCCTGCAAGGCATGTGTTTCGATGAACGCCCGGCGCGGCTCGACGTGGTCGCCCATCAGAGTCGTGAAGACCTCGTCCGCCGCAATGGCGTCTTCGATCTGCACCCGCAGCAAACGCCGCACGGACGGATCCATCGTCGTTTCCCACAGCTGGTCGGGATTCATCTCTCCCAGGCCTTTGTAACGCTGCTTGGTGATGCTGCGATCCGCTTCCGCGCGCAGCCACTGCATCACTTCGCGGAAATCCGCGACCGGCCGCTCCTTGCGGCGATCGCCTTCGCCGCGCACCACCATCGCGCCTTCGCCCAACAGCCCGTGGAAGACCTTGGCCGCGCGCGACAGAATCGCATAGTCGCCGCCCCGAACGAAATTCGGGTCGAAAACGGTGACGCGCAGGTTTCCATGCAGCATGCGATTGACCACGATACGCCACGCGCCGTCTTCCTCGTTCTGGCGCGCGTCGACCGACACGGCATGCGGGAAGGCGGGATCGTAGATCGCTTTGTACAGATTCTCCGCCGATGCCTTCGCAGTCTGTTCGTTCTCCAGGCTGATTTCAACGCCTTCGGCCATCGCCGACAGCGACGCCATATCCGAGACGCGCGCCAGGCGCGCGATTACGCTGTCGGACATCTCGTACTGGCGCGCCAGCTCGGCCAGCGCGTCTCCGACGATGGGCTGGGCGTCGTCCGCATGACGATGCAGCGCGGCGTCCTTCAGCGCGATCTGGAGCATGAATTGCGACTCCTCGGCGGCATCCTTCAGATAGCGCTCTTCGCGGCCGACCTTGACCTTGTAGAGCGGCGGTTGCGCGATGTAGACGTGGCCTCGCGACACCAGCTCCGGCATCTGGCGATAAAACAGCGTCAGCAGCAAGGTGCGGATATGGGCGCCGTCGACGTCCGCGTCGGTCATGATGATGATGCGGTGATAGCGCAGCTTGTCGATGTTGAAGTCCGGACCGAGGCTGGTGCCAAGCGCCGTGATGAGCGTCGTGATCTGCTCGCTGGCGATCAGGCGGTCGAAGCGCGCCTTCTCCACGTTCAGCACCTTGCCGCGCAGGGGTAGGATGGCCTGGAACTTGCGGTCGCGCCCTTGCTTGGCCGAGCCGCCGGCCGAGTCGCCCTCGACGATGTACAGCTCGCACAGCGCCGGATCTTTTTCCTGGCAGTCCGCCAGCTTGCCGGGCAGGCCCGCGCCTTCCAGCACGCTCTTGCGACGCGTCATTTCACGCGCGCGGCGAGCCGCGTCGCGGGCGCGCGCCGCCTCGATGATCTTGTTGCACAACGCCTTGGCATCGTTCGGATTTTCCAGCAGCCAAGTTTCCAGCGTGCGGCTGACCGCGTCTTCCACCGCGGGACGGACTTCGCTGGAAACGAGCTTGTCCTTGGTCTGGCTGCTGAACTTCGGCTCGGGCACCTTGACCGACAAGACGCAGGCCAGGCCTTCGCGCATGTCGTCGCCGGTGGTGTCGACCTTGGCTTTCTTCGCCAGCTCGTTGTCCGTGATGTATTTGTTCAAGACCCGCGTCATGGCCGCGCGCAGGCCCGTCAGGTGCGAGCCGCCGTCGCGCTGGGGAATGTTATTGGTGAAGCACAGCACGGATTCCGTGTAGCTGTCGTTCCACTGCATCGCGACGTCCACGCCGACCAGGGTGCCGCCGACGCTGGATTCCGTGCTGACCGCAAAGATATTGTTGTGCAGGACGGTCTTGGAACGGTTCATGTATTCCACGAAGCCTTTGACGCCGCCCAGGAACGCGAAGTTCTCGTCCTTGCCTTGGCGCTCGTCGACCAAGCGGATCTTCACGCCGTTGTTCAGGAAGGACAGTTCGCGCAGGCGCTTGGCCAGGATGTCGTAGTGATATTCGACGTTATGAAAGATCTCGGCGTCGGCCAGGTAATGCACCCGCGTTCCCGATTGTTCCGTGGGGCCGGTAACGGCCAAGGGCGCGCGGCGCTCGCCGCGAGCGAACTCGATCTCATGCGTCTGGCCATCTCGCCAAATCGTCAGGCGCAGCCATTCGGACAAGGCATTCACGCACGACACGCCCACGCCGTGCAGGCCGCCCGACACCTTGTAGGAGTTCTGGTCGAACTTGCCGCCGGCATGCAATTCGGTCATGACGATTTCGGCGGCGCTGCGATGAAATTCGTCGTCCTTGTGGACGTCGGTGGGAATGCCACGGCCGTTATCGCTGACGGAAATGCTGTTGTCCGAGTGAATCGTGACGACGATGTCGTCGCAATGCCCGGCCAGCGCTTCGTCGATCGCATTGTCGACCACCTCGAAGACCATATGGTGCAAGCCCGTGCCATCCGAGGTGTCGCCAATGTACATGCCGGGGCGCTTGCGCACCGCCTCGAGGCCCTTGAGCATCTTGATCGAATCTGCGCCGTAATCCGCGTTACCGGTACTCGTGGTTTGATCTGACATAACGTTCTTAACCTTTAGATAAGCTCTGCGGCACGCGCCACAACCAGCCCTGCCGAAACCCGGCATGGCTGGGTAAATCCAGACATGCGCTTAGATACGCATCGGCATGACGACGTATTTGAAATGCTCGTCGTCAGGCGCGGTGATCAAGGCCGATGCGTTGACATCAGGCTGAACCGACCATTGCACGGTTTCCGTTTTGACGTTGGCCAGGACGTCGAGCAAATACCCGACGTTGAAGCCGACGTCCAACGGCTCGTGGCTGTAGTCGATGTCGAGCTCTTCTTGCGCTTCTTCCTGCTCGGCATTGGACGACGAGATTTTCAGCTGATGATCGGACAACTGCAGGCGCACGCCCTTGAGCTTGTCCGTCGTCAGAATGGCGGCGCGCTGCAAGCTGGCCTGCAGCAGCTCGCGATCGATCTGGAAATGGCGCGTGTAGTTGCTGGGAATCACGCGCGTGAAATCCGGGAACTTGCCCTCGACCAGCTTGGACACCAGCTCGACGTCGCCGAACCGGAAACGGATCTGGCCCGGCGCGACGTCGATCGTCACCGGATCATCGACGTCATTGAGCAAGCGCTGCATTTCCAGGACGGTCTTGCGCGGCACGATGACATCGTGCTTGCCTTCGATGCCCTCGACGGCCGAGCCGCCGTGCGCCAGGCGGTGGCCGTCCGTCGCGACGGCGCGCAAGAAGCCCGGCTCGAACACCAGCAGCAGGCCGTTCAGGTAATAGCGTATGTCCTGCTGGGCCATGGCGAAATGCACCATGTTGAACAGATGCTTGAGCTGCTTTTGCGGCATGGAAAACGAGACATCCCATTTCTCGGGCTGAGCCAGCGTGGGGAAGTCGGCGGCGGCCAGGGTCTGCAGGGCGAACCGGCTTTTGCCCGACTGCACGGACAGCTTGCCGGATGCAAGCCCGAGCTTGATTTCGTCCGAGTCCGACAAAGCCCGCAAGATATCCAGCAACTTGCGCGCGGCGACTGTCGTCGATTCCGTTTGATCGCCCATGCCGAATTCGGCATGCGTCGTAATCTGGACTTCCAGATCCGTCGCAATGAATGCCACGCTCTTGCCTTCTTTGCGCAGCAGGATGTTGGCCAATATGGGCAGCGTGTTGCGGCGTTCGACAATTCCCGCTACCGTGGTCAACGGCTTCAACAAAGCATCGCGAGTCGCTTGTACGAGTTGCATGTTTATCCTTTCAAGGTTTGTTCTAATACGTGAAGGGCATGATTCAATTCGGTCTGCTTGGACCGCG
>CAZKBT010000020.1:0-51069 GCA_964551305.1 uncultured Burkholderiaceae bacterium | reverse complement strand
GCAAGCCCGCGCCCGGCGGCACTTGCACCAACGTCGGCTGCATTCCCTCCAAGGCGCTGCTGCAATCGTCCGAACACTACGAACAGGCCGGCCATCATTTCGCCGAGCACGGCATCGAGGTCAAAGGCCTGAACCTGAAGCTCGATACCCTGATCGGCCGCAAGGACACCGTAGTCAAGCAGAACAACGACGGTATCCTGTATCTGTTCAAGAAAAACAAGGTCACCTTCTTTCACGGCACGGGCTCTTTCGTTGCCCAGGTCGAAGGCGGCTGGTCCCTTAAAGTATCGGGCAAGACCGAAGAAGAGCTGGTGGCCAAGCACGTCGTGGTGGCGACCGGTTCGTCGGCGCGCGCCTTGCCGGGCGTGCCTTTCGACGAAACGCAGATTTTGTCCAATGACGGCGCATTGCGCATTCCCGCCGTGCCCAAGAAGCTGGGCGTCATCGGCGCGGGCGTCATCGGCCTGGAAATGGGCAGCGTATGGCGCCGCCTGGGTTCCGAGGTCACGATCCTGGAGGCCGCACCCGAATTCCTGGCCGCCGTCGACCAGCAGGTCGCCAAGGAAGCGCAAAAGGCGTTCGCCAAACAGGGCCTTGCCATCCATACGGGCGTGAAGCTGGGCGAGATCAAGAGCACGGCCAAGGCGGTGACGGTGCCCTATACGGATGCGTCGGGCGCGGAACAGAAGATCGTCGTGGACAAGCTCATCGTGTCGATCGGCCGCGTGCCCCATGTGGAAGGCCTGGGTATCGAAACGGTCGGCCTGAAGCTGGACGAGCGCGGCTTCATCGCCGTCGACGCCGACTGCAAGACCAACCTGCCCAACGTCTGGGCGGTGGGCGACGTCGTGCGCGGCCCCATGCTGGCCCACAAGGCCGAGGAAGAGGGCGTTGCCGTCGCGGAGCGCATCGCCGGCCAGCACGGCCACGTCAACTTCGACACGATTCCCTGGGTGATCTACACCTCGCCGGAAATCGCCTGGGTCGGCAAGACCGAGCAGCAGCTCAAATCGGAAGGCCGCGGCTACAAGGCCGGCAGCTTCCCCTTCATGGCCAACGGTCGCGCCCGCGCGCTGGGCGACACCACGGGTTTCGTCAAAGTCCTGGCCGACGCCAAGAACGATGAAGTCCTGGGCGTGCACATCGTGGGTCCCCTGGCCTCCGAGCTGATCGCCGAAGCCGTGACCATCATGGAATTCCGCGGCGCCTCGGAAGACATCGCCCGAATCTGCCATGCCCACCCGACGTTGTCGGAGGCGATGAAAGAAGCGGCGCTGGCCGTCGACAAGCGCACTTTGAATTTCTGATTTTCAGCAATGTAGTGCTCGGCAATGAAAGGGCGGGTTTCGAGACTCGCCCTTTTTCCTTCAAGCGATTTTTTATGAATGTACGCGAGTATTACGATCAGGCCTTGGAAGAGCGCGGCTACCGGCCCGACCAGGCGCAGATCGCCGCCATCGATCGTTTGCAGCAGTATTACGACGACTGGGTCCGCTTCAAGAGCGATCGTTCCTCGGCCTTGAAAAAGCTTTTCAGGCGCCCCGACGTGCCGCGCGGTATCTATTTCTGGGGCGGCGTGGGCCGCGGCAAAAGCTTCCTGATGGATGCGTTCTATCAAACGGTGCCGGTCAAGCGCAAGGCGCGGCTGCACTTTCATGAATTCATGCGCGGCGTGCATCGCGAGCTGGACAACGTCAAAGGCCGGCCGGACCCGCTGGATGAAGTGGCGCGCCGCATTGCCAAGCGCTATCGGCTGATCTGCTTCGACGAATTCCACGTCTCGGACGTGGCCGACGCGATGATACTGTATCGTCTCTTGCTCAAACTGTTCGAGTACGGCACCTCGTTCATCATGACCTCGAACTACGAGCCCTCGACGCTGTATCCGGACGGACTGCATCGAGACCGCATCTTGCCTGCCATCAAGCTCATCCAGGACCGCATGGACATCATGAATGTCGACGTCGGCGTGGACTACCGCCGCCGCGCGTTGGAGCAGGTGCGCATGTATTTGACGCCGCTCGGCCCCGAAACCACGCGCGAGCTGCGGGAAAACTTCGAGCGCCTGCTCGACACCGCGCCCATGAAGCCAGTGCTGAGCATCGCAAACCGCGAACTGCATCCCAAGGCTCTTGGGGGCAATATCGTCTGGTTCGACTTCGAGACCTTGTGCGGCGGCCCGCGCTCGCAGAACGACTATCTGGAACTGGCCGACCGCTTTCAGACCGTTATTCTTTCCGACGTGCCGCGCATGTCGGCTCGGCAATCATCCGAAGCCAGGCGGTTTACCTGGTTGGTTGATGTATTCTACGACCATAAGGTCAAGCTGATCATATCGGCCGAGTGCGAAGCGGAGCAGCTGTATACAGAAGGCTCCATGTCCAACGAATTCCACCGGACCGTTTCGCGCATACTTGAAATGCAGTCCCGCGAATACCTCGAGGCCGATCGGCGCGAAACCGCCGAACTCTAGGACGCCGGCCGTTTCCGCAGACTTTCCCTTCGCCCGTTCCTTTATTGAAGCGATCTATGAATACCCGTGTATTGACAGGCATCACCACCTCAGGCACTCCCCACCTGGGCAACTACGCCGGCGCCATGCGACCCTCGATCCGCGCCAGCAGGCAGCCCGGCGTCGACGCCTTCTACTTCCTGGCGGACTATCACGCTCTCATCAAATGCGACGACCCCCGGCGCGTCGCGCGTTCCCGCCTGGAAATCGCGGCGACCTGGATCGCCGCGGGCCTGGACCATGAAACCGTGACCTTCTATCGCCAATCCGACATCCCCGAAATTCCCGAACTTTGCTGGATGCTGTCGTGCGTCACCGCCAAGGGCCTCATGAACCGGGCGCATGCCTACAAAGGCGCGGTGGACCAGAACGTCGCGCGCGAGGTCGAACCGGATGACGGCATCACCATGGGCCTGTTTTCCTATCCCGTCCTCATGGCCGCCGACATTCTCCTGTTCAACGCGCACAAAGTGCCGGTCGGCCGCGACCAGATCCAGCACCTGGAAATGACGCGCGACATCGCCCAGCGCTTCAACCATCTGTACGGACAGGGCAAAGACTTCTTCGTCTTGCCCGAAGTCCAGATCGACGACGAAGTCGCGACATTGCCGGGTCTGGACGGCCGCAAAATGTCGAAAAGCTACGACAACACGATTCCCCTGTTCGAGGGCGGAGCCAAAGCCCTCAAGGCGGCCGTCAACCGTATCGTGACCGACTCGCGCGAACCCGGCGAGCCCAAAGATCCAGACGAAGCGCATCTGTTCACCATCTATCGCGCCTTCGCTGCTCCAGGCGAAACCCAGGCCTTCCGCCGCGAACTGCAGGATGGCCTGGGGTGGGGAGAGGCTAAACAACGTCTATACGATCGCCTGGAAAGCGAGCTGGGTCCCATGCGCGACAACTATGCCGAGCTCATGGCCAACCCGGGCAGGGTCGAGGATATCCTGCAGGCCGGCGCGGCCAAGGCCAGGCGCTTATCGCAGCCCTTCATGGAGCAACTGCGCGCGGCGGTCGGCTTGCGCATCACAGCCGCTGCCGCGCCCGCCGCCGCCAAGCCCTCGGCCAAATCCGCAAAAGCCGCGCGTTTCGTCACCTTCCGGGACGAAGACGGCGGATTCCGCTTCCGCCTGCTTGCGGCCGACGGCAGCGAACTGCTGCTCTCCGAGCCATTTTCCGATGCGCGAGAAGCAGGCGCTGCGATCAAGCACATGCAATCCACTCCCTTCGACGAGCTGGCGCGCGCGCAGTCGGGCATCCAGGTAGTGGTAGTCGGAGAACGCACCGTGGCGAGCTACGCCGAAGACCTGGCGCCGGCCGTGAAAAAAGCGTTGGAAACCTTGATATAAACAGTTCCCGTTACTGCTTCAGCTTGGCAAACGCAGCAGCCATAGCCCCCAGTCCCGCACCCTCGGCCGCCCCTCGATTCGGGCCCGGTTTTCCCATGGCGGGCTTTCCGCCCCCTGAACGATGCCCCGACGAATGGCCGCCGCGCCGCCCATCCGCATCCCCGCGCCGCATCGGCGGCGCATCATCGTGCAGTCGCATCGTCAGCCCCACCCGCTTGCGGGCCGCGTCCACCTCCTGCACCTTCACCTTCACCGTCTGCCCCACGCGCACCACGTCCCGCGGGTCCTTCACGAAATGATCCGACAGCGCCGAAATATGCACCAACCCGTCCTGGTGCACCCCGATATCGACGAACGCGCCGAAATTCGCCACATTGGTCACCACGCCTTCCAGGATCATGCCCACGTGCAGATCGTTCAGCGTATTGACCCCTTCCTTGAACTGGGCAGTTTTGAACTCCGGCCGCGGATCGCGTCCCGGCTTTTCCAGTTCGTTGAAAATATCCTTCACGGTAGGCAGCCCGAACCGCTCGTCCGTGAAATCGTGGGGAGACACGCCCTTGAGCGCGCCTTGCTTGCCCATTACCTGGGCGGCGCCGGCCTGGATCTTTTCCAGGATGCGCATCACCACGGGATAGGCTTCCGGGTGGACCGCCGACGCATCCAGCGGATCATCGCCGTTGGGTATGCGCAAAAATCCGGCGGCCTGCTCGAACGTCTTGTCTCCGAAGCGGGGCACCTTGAGCAGCGCCTTGCGATTGGGGAAGGCGCCGTTGTCGTTGCGCCAGGCCACGATATTCTTCGCCAGTAGGGCGTTCAGGCCCGATACCCGCGCCAGCAGCGGCACCGAAGCGGTGTTCACGTCCACACCCACGGCGTTCACGCAATCCTCGATGACTGTATCCAGCGATCGCGCCAGCTCGCGCTGATTGACGTCGTGCTGGTACTGGCCGACCCCTATCGCCTTGGGCTCGATCTTCACCAGCTCCGCCAGCGGATCCTGCAAGCGGCGGGCGATCGACACCGCCCCGCGCAGGCTCACGTCCATATCGGGAAACTCCTGCGCGGCCAGCTCCGACGCCGAATACACCGACGCCCCCGCCTCGGACACCATCACCCGTGTCAGCTTCATGTCGGGGAACTTTTCCTGCATATCGATGACCAGCTTTTCCGATTCCCGCGACGCCGTGCCGTTGCCGATCGCGACGAGCTGGACGCCGTGGCGCTTGCACAGCGCCGCCAGCGTATTGATGCTGCCTTCCCGGTCGCGCCGGGGCTCGAACGGGTAGATCGTCGTCGTGTCCAGCACCTTGCCGGTGGGGTCGATCACCGCGATCTTGCATCCCGTTCGTATGCCCGGATCCAATCCCAGCACGCATTTGGGTCCCGCAGGCGCGGCCAGCAGCAGATCTTTCAGATTGGCGGCGAACACCCGGATGGCCTCGTGTTCGGCTTGTTCGCGCAATTGGCCTATCGATTCCGATTCGAAAGCCGTCAGCAGCTTGACGCGCCACGTCCAGCGGCTAACCTCGGCCAGCCAGCGTTGACGGGGCGACGCCTCGATGCCGAAATCGGCGTCCAGCCCCAACAGATCGGCGATGCGCAAGACGCAGGGATGGGGCGTGAGCGCTTCCTGCTCGGGATCCAGACCCAGGCGTAAATCCAGCACGCCTTGTTGGCGGCCGCGCAACAGAGCCAGCACCCGGTGCGAAGGCAGGGCCTTGAGCGGCTCGTTGAAATCGAACCAGTCCCGGAAATTGTCGCCTTCCGCTTCCTTGCCTTCCACGACCTTGGAATAAAGCCTTCCCGACCGCCATAGATAGTCGCGCATGTCGGCCAGCAAATCGGCATTCTCAGCATAGCGCTCGGCGAGGATGTCGCGCGCGCCGTCCAAGGCGGCCTTCGCGTCGTTGATCGACGCTTCGGGATTGAGATAATCCGCCGCCAAGACCGCGGGATCGCCGTCGGGACGGGCCAGGATCGCCTCGGCCAAGGGCTCCAGGCCGGCTTCGCGCGCGATCTGGGCGCGCGTGCGCCGTTTGGGCTTGTAAGGGGCGTACAGGTCTTCCAGGCGCTGCTTGGTGTCGGCGCCGAGCAGCTCTTGCCGCAACTCGGGCGTGAGCTTACCTTGCTGTTCTATCGATTCCAGGATGGCGGCGCGGCGCGATTCGAGATCGCGCACGTACAGCAGCCTGACCTCCAGGTTGCGCAGGACCGTATCGTCCAGCCCCCCGGTGGCTTCCTTGCGGTAGCGGGCGATGAAGGGCACGGTGGCGCCGCCGTCCAGCAGTTCCACGGCCGCCGCCACCTGGGTGGGGCGCACGTTCAGCTCGGCGGCCAGCAAGGCGATGATGCGGCCGGAATCGTCCTGATTGGAACGGGAGGCGGGGGATGCGGAGGAAATGTCAGTCATGGGCCCTTCTATAAAAAAGCAAGTACGCGGCGCATTTTGCCATAAGCCGGCGGCAAGCTGCGAGCCGACAGAGTATCATCATCTTTTTCGCTTCGTATGCCGGATGTGTCCGGCATGTCATTCGTTTTCGTTGATGCTCTTGCAAGAACTGACCGACATTTTCTCCGCGGATGGACCGATCGCGGCCGCCGTTCCGGGCTATCATCCGCGCCAGGCGCAATTGGAGCTGGCCCAGGAAATAGAGCGGGCCTTGCGCGAGCACAGCGTGCTGATCGCCGAGGCGGGGACCGGCACGGGCAAGACCTGGGCGTATCTTGCGCCGGCATTCCTGAGCGGCGGCAAAGTCCTGGTCTCCACGGGCACTCGCACCTTGCAGGACCAGCTGTTCCGGCGCGATCTGCCGCGCTTGCGCCAGGCCCTGGGCCTGCCCGTGACGATCGCCTTGCTCAAGGGCCGGGGCAACTACGTCTGCCATTACCACCTCGAGCGCCTGCAAGGCGACGAACGCGCCTTGAAATCGCGGGCGGAGATCTCGCAATTGCGCCAGATCCAGGTGTTTGCGCAGCAGAGCAAAACGGGCGACCGCGGCGACCTGGCCCAGGTTCCCGAAGATGCGGACATATGGAGCCGTGTCGTATCGACACGGGAAAACTGCCTTGGGCAAGAGTGCCCGAACCTGCGCGACTGCTTCGTTGTCAAGGCGCGGCGCCAGGCCCAGGAGGCGGACGTCGTCGTGGTCAACCATGCCTTGTTCATGGCCGATCTGGCGCTGCGCGAAGAAGGCATCACCGACTTGCTGCCCACGGTGGAAATGGTGGTGTTCGACGAGGCCCACCAGTTGCCCGACATCGCCACGCGTTTCCTGGGGACGAGCGTGTCCTCGCATCAGTTGCTGGACTTGGCGCGCGCCGCCGAGGCCGCGGGCCTGGCGTATGCGCGCGAGGCCGCCAACTGGAGCGAGGCGGGCAAAAGCATCGAGTACGCCACTCGCCAATTGCGCCTGAGCGCCGCCGCCATTGAAAAAATGCCGGGCCGAAAAGCCACCTTCCATGCCATTCCCGAGCCCGATGCGTTTGACCAGGCCTTGTCGGAATTGGTCGACGTGCTGGACAAGACCGGGCGCCTGCTCGACGTGGTGAGCGAAAAGCATCCCGACCTGGCGGCGGCCGCCAGAACCTGCCTGGAATTGCGCGCGCGCCTGTACCGCTGGAGCCAGCCGGACCGCCAGGGCAACAACGCGCTTGCGCCCGCCGTCAATGCCCCCGATGCCTCGGCTGCGGGAACCGGGGATGCGGCAGAGGCCGTCTTGCCCGACGGCGCAGCCGTGCGCTGGGTCGAGCTGGGCTTGCATCACGTGCGCCTGCATAGCGCGCCTTTGTCCGTGGCGCAGATATTCTCGCGTTACCGCGCCAAAGAGCAGACCTGGGTATTGACGTCGGCGACCTTGTCGGTGCATGGCGACTTCGGCCACTTCATCCGGCAACTGGGGCTATGGGATGCCCGCACCCATTGCTGGGAATCCCCGTTCGACTACCAGAGCAAGGGCGTGCTCTACGTGCCGAAGCACTTGCCTTTACCCAGCGCGCCGAACTTCAACGAAAAATTCGTCGATGCTTTGCTGCCGTTGCTGAAGGCGACCCATGGCGGCGTGTTGGTGCTGTGCACGACCCTGCGCGCCGTCGACCGCATCACGGAATTGCTGCAGGCGCGCTTCGATGCGCAAGGCATAGACCGGGAACTGCTGCGCCAGGGAGACCGCTCCAGGCGGGCCTTGCTCGAGCAATTTCGCGCCGCGGGCGACGCGGTGCTGGTGGGTAGCGCCAGCTTCTGGGAAGGCATCGACGTTCCGGGCGACGCCCTGACTCTGGTGGCCATCGACAAGCTGCCGTTCGCGCCGCCTGACGATCCCGTGCTGGAAGCCCGGCTCAACGAGTGCAAGCGGCGGGGGGGCAATCCTTTCGTCGAATTCCAGCTTCCCGAGGCGGCGATCGCGCTCAAGCAGGGCGCGGGGCGCCTCATACGCACCGAGGCCGATTGGGGGGTATTGATGGTCGGCGATACCCGATTGGTCGAAAAGCCGTACGGCAAGGCCTTGTGGCGCGGCTTGCCGCCTTTTGCCAGGACACGCGAGCCCTCCCATGTGGTGGAGTTTTTCCATCGCCGGCAAGCGAAAGCTGCTTCCGATGCGCCGCTCGCCGCGTCGGACGACGTGCCCGCGGCATAGCGCCGTCATGAAAAAGGCCGACGGCGAATGACGCGTCGGCCTTGAATCGAGAATCGCGGCGTCGCTGAACTAGAACCAGTTGATGGGATTCCAAAGGCTCTTGGGTTTGTCCAGGCCTTGCTCGTAGTAGACGCTGTCGGGGAAGTTCTGGTCCAGCACGCGCTTGGCGTCGTCGCGCAGCTCGGTCATGCCCAGCTTGTCATAGGACAGTATCATGATGTAGAGCGCCTTTTCCGCGATGGGCACGCCCTGGAAGTCGGTGATCACCGTTTGCGCGCGATTGACGGCGGCCAGGTAGGCGCCCCGCTCGTAATAGTATTGCGCGACGTGCACTTCGTTCTGGGCGATCGTATCGACCAGCCAGACCAGGCGCTGCTTGGCATCGGCGGCGTAGCGGCTGTCGGGATAACGCTTGATCAGCTCGTTGAACGACTCATAGGATTCACGCAGGCCCTTGGGATCGCGTTCGCTCGGATCCTGCATGGTGAAGCTGGTGAACGATGCGCTGGGCGGCGTGAAGGTGATCAGCCCCTTCAGGTACAGCATGTAGTCCGTGCCCGGATGGTTGGGATACTGTTGCTGGAAGCGGTCGATGGCGGCCAGGGCCTGCGCGGACTCGTCGTCTTTCCAGTTGACGTAGGCCAGGTCGATCAAGGCTTGCTGGGCGTACCCGCCGAACGGGTAGCGCGCCTCGATGCTTTCGAGGCGGGTGCGGGCGGCCGACCAGTTCGCGCTGGACATTTCTTCGCGGGCGTTTTGATAGAGGCGTTCCGCGCTCCAGCCGGCGGTGAGGTCCTGGTCGCCTTTGGTCGAGCTGCATCCGGCAAGGATCAGGCCGATGGCGAGCGCGGCGAACAGGCGCGCCACGAGCGAGCGCGGCCATTGCCGCAGGCCGGAAAAGAGGGAAATTTTGGTGTCCATACGAGTCACGAAAGCATCCTTGGTGTTAGCATTGCAGACTGATTATATGATTTGTCGACATGCCTGACACAGATACAGCCAAAGAAAGTGCGCAAGCGCCGTGCGCGGACGCCGGCTTGCGTCGCTTCATCCAGCCGTTTTCCGCCATGCCGGATCGTTTGGACAAGGTTCTGGCGCGTTTGTTGCCGGAGCATTCACGCAGCCGGCTTCAGGAATGGATAGAGGCCGGCCACGTGCGGGTCAACGGCGAGCCCGGGCGCATCAAGCAGCGCGTCAATCCCGGCGACCGGCTCGAGGTTCATCTGCAAGTGCCGGCCGAAGATCTGGCGTTTACGCCCGAGCCGGTGGAGTTTCCCGTCGTCGCGCAAAGCCCGGACTGGATCGTCGTCGACAAGCCCGCCGGCCTGGTCACGCACCCCGGCGCCGGAAACTGGAGCGGCACGCTATTGAACGGCTTGCTGCATCGCTTTCCCGAGCTCAGTCGCGTAGCGCGCGCGGGGATCGTGCATCGCCTGGACAAAGACACGTCCGGCTTGCTGGTGGTGGCGCGCCACGATGTGGCCCAGACGCATCTGGTAAGGCAATTGCAGGCACGCACCGTTTCACGCGAATACCATGCGCTCGTCCACGGACATCTGCGCAAGGCGGGGCGGCTTAGCCTGGACATCGGCCGCGATCGATTCGTGCCGGTGCGCATGAGCGTGGACCGGCCCGTTTCCGCCAAGCCGGCCGTCACGCACTACGAACCCGTGCGCCGGGGCATGCTCGACGACCAGCCGGTGACCGAGGTCGTGTGCCGTCTCGAAACGGGGCGTACGCATCAGATACGCGTGCATATGGCAAGCTTGAAACACCCCCTGGTCGGAGACGTCCTGTATGGCGGGCGCATGCCGGCGGGGGTGGTCCGCCAGCTGTTGCATGCGCGGGCCTTGAGCTTCGACGACCCGGCGACGCGGGAGCGCGTATCGTTTCAGGCTGCGTTGCCCGACGACATCGTTGCGGTGGAGGACAGGGTCGCATGGTTGACGTCTTAGCGCCGGAGCCGGCGATGCCGCCCGGGCCCATCGCGACCGTGACCGGAGAGGCTTGGCCGGGCGTCAAGTATTTCACGACCACGCGCCACGGCGGTGTGAGCGGCGGCGGCTATGCCTCCTTGAACCTGGGGTTGCATACGGGGGATGATCCGGAGCACGTGCGAGCCAATCGCGTGCGCTTGCGCGCCTTGCTGCCCGCGCCGCCCGTGTGGCTGGACCAAGTGCATGGCGCATCGGTGCTGGATGCCGACGTCCACGTTCTTGGGCCGTCCGGCGAGCCGGCCGTGGCCGACGCGGCGGTGACGACGGCGCGGCACACCGTGCTCGCCATCATGACGGCGGACTGTCTGCCGGTGGTGGTCGCCAGTGTCGACGGCAAGGCCTTGGGGGCGGCGCACGCGGGCTGGCGCGGCTTGCAGGCGGGCGTCCTGGAGGCGATGATGGCCGCGCTCGAGCGCAAGCATCCCGCCGCGCCGGCCTGGCGCGCCTGGATCGGACCCGCCATCGGCCAGGACGGCTTCGAGGTCGGCGCCGATGTGTACGCCGCCTTCGTCGGCCGGGATCATCCCGCCGCCGCCGATGCCGCGGACTGTTTTCGCGCGGGGGGAAATCCCGGCAAATGGATGGCGGACCTGCCCGGCCTGGCGCGGCGCCGCCTGCATCTGGCGGGTGTGCGCGACGTCGCCCTGAGCGGGTATTGCACGGTTCGGCACAATCATGATTTTTATTCCTATCGCCGTGATCCGCGTGCCGGACGCATGGCGACGCTGGCATGGCTGACGGATTGCCAATAGCATTAATACGTTAGTTTTCAAGGCGTTGCTCAAGGGTCTAGCGCTTACCCTGATTGACACCGCGTTAAATGACAAGCACCATCTGCTCACAGTATGTAATACAACTAAGGTGTGAAATTGAGTGCTCCGTCATCTTTCAATTGGCCGGTTTCGGCGAACGTGGCACCCGAGCAGCTTGCGGCGATCCAGGCGGAATTTGCCCGGGATTGGCTGGAAATAACCATGGCGGCGCAACGCGGCGATCTTCCCAAGCCCGCGGACAGGCGTTTTTCCTCGTCGGCCTGGACCGATAATCCGGTTTTCCTTTTCAACGTGCACGCCTATTTGCTTTCGGCCAAAGCCATGACGCAGATGGTCGAGGCCGCGCAGGTTTCGGAGCCGGTCAGGGAGCGCTTGCGCTTCGCGGCCATGCAATGGATAGAGGCGGCTTCCCCCGCCAACTACCTGGCGACGAATCCCGAGGCTCAACAAACCCTCGTGCAGACCAAGGGACGATCCCTTTGCGCCGGCATGGGTAATCTGATCGAAGACGTCCTGAAAGGGCGCCTGACGCAAACGGATGAATCCGGGTTCGAAGTCGGCCGCAACGTGGGTGTGACGCCGGGGGCGGTCGTCTACGAAAACCAGCTGATGCAGGTGATCCAGTACACGCCGACCACGTCCAAGGTCCATGCGACTCCGTTGGTGGTCGTCCCGCCTTGCATCAACAAATTCTACATTCTCGATCTTCAGCCGGAGAATTCCTTCGTCAAGCACGCGGTCGACAACGGCCATACGGTGTTCATGGTGTCCTGGCGCAATCCCTTGCCCACGGATACCGACGGCATCGAGAACGCGACCTGGGACGACTACCTGGACCAAGGCGTGTTGCAGGCGCTGAGCGTGGCCAGCGGCATAACGGGTAAAAAACAAGTCAACGCCTTGGGCTTCTGCGTGGGCGGGACCTTGCTCAGTTGCGCGTTGGCGCTGGCGCAGGCAAGGGGGCGGGAACCGGTCGCGGCGCTCACCTTGCTGACGACGCCGCTGGATTTCGAAGACGTGGGCATATTGGGTGTCTTCGTCGACGAGCAGCATGCGCGGATCCGCGACCAGACCTTGGGCGGCGGCGGCCTGATGACGGCGCGTGAGCTGGGCACCACGTTTTCGTTTTTGCGTCCGGGCGAACTGGTCTGGAACTATGTCGTGGGCAACTACCTGAAAGGCGAAAAACCCAGGGCGTTCGATCTCTTGTACTGGAACGCGGACGGCACGAATCTGCCCGGCCCGTTCTTTTCCTGGTA
Source organism: uncultured Burkholderiaceae bacterium (assembly GCA_964551305.1). Lineage (GTDB taxonomy): Bacteria > Pseudomonadota > Gammaproteobacteria > Burkholderiales > Burkholderiaceae_B > JBAZDC01. Next base: position 38,545 of record CAZKBT010000020.1, on the reverse strand, counting down.
TTTTCGCAATACCTACCTGGAAAACAATCTCAAAGAGCCGGGGCGCGTCGTCATCGACGGCAAGCCCATCGACCTGGGGGCGTTGCGCATGCCCGTATTCATCTACGGCTCGCGCGACGATCACATCGTGTCGTGGAAGACGGCCCATGCGTCGGCCGGGTTGTTGGGCGGACCGGCCCGTTTCGTACTCGGGGCGTCGGGTCATATCGCCGGGGTGATCAACCCCCCCGCCAAGAACAAGCGATGCTATTGGTCGCAGGACGGCGACGTCGACAAGGCGATGACGGCCGACCAGTGGCACGCTCAGGCGGTCGAACATGCGGGCAGCTGGTGGCCGGACTGGCTATCCTGGCTACAGGCCCGATCCGGCGCGCTGCGCAAGGCGCCCGCCGCGCCGGGCAACGCGCGCTATCCCGTCATCGAGCCGGCTCCCGGCCGTTACGTGAAGGTGCGCGCATAGCATTGTCGCGCGTTCGGCGGCAAGGTTTCAGTAGTATGGCAGTCGCAGTAGCAGTTGTTGTCAGGCAAGTTTTCCGGCAATAAGCATAATTGATTTGAGTAATCGATCCGGGCTCTGGTCGCGGTTTCAGCGCGTGGATCATGTATAAGGCGTTTGACGCAGGAGGTAATAATAATGAAGGGAAAACTCGCTTACGTAACAGGTGGCATGGGAGGCATCGGCACGTCGATATGCCAGCGCCTGGCAAAAGACGGATTCACCGTCGTGGCGGGTTGCGGACCCAGCCGCAATTTCCAGCAGTGGCTGGACGAGCAGGCGGCGCTAGGCTACACCTTCCATGCGTCGGTCGGCAACGTGTCGGATTGGGATTCGACGCAGGACGCATTCACGCGGATCGCCGACCAGTTCGGCCGCGTCGATGTGCTGGTCAACAATGCCGGCATCACGCGTGACGGCATGTTCCGCAAAATGAGCCAGGATGACTGGCGCGCGGTCATGGACACCAATTTGAACAGCCTGTTCAACGTGACCAAGCAGGTCATAGAAGGCATGATCGAGCGCCAATGGGGGCGCATCATCAACATCAGTTCGGTCAACGGACAGAAAGGCCAGTTCGGACAAACCAACTATTCGACCGCGAAGGCGGGCATCCATGGCTTTACCATGGCCCTGGCGCAGGAAGTCGCCAATAAGGGGGTGACGGTCAATACGATCTCGCCTGGCTACATCGGAACGGACATGGTGCGCGCCATCCGCCCCGACGTGCTGGAAAAAATCGTGGCCACCATTCCCGTCAAGCGCCTGGGAACGCCTGAGGAAATCGCATCCATGGTTTCCTGGCTGGCATCCGAAGAGTCCGGCTTCGCCACCGGCGCGGACTTCTCGCTGAACGGCGGCCTGCACATGGGCTAGGGCGTGCTTTGCCGCCGACGCGGCGCAAAGGCATGGTGGATAGGGCTTGCCATCGTCCACCATGCCGTTTTTCTATAGTATGCTAGTCTCCAGTTTCCTGCGCGTTGTTTGAATGGTTGGCGCGTCGTTCCCCCAGCCACGTTACCTTTGATGCCATGACTACAACTCCTTCCGGCTCCGCCCGTCTGATCAAGAAGTATCCCAATCGGCGCTTGTACGACACGAAAACCAGCGCCTACATCACGCTGACGGACGTGAAGAATCTGGTGCTGGAAAACGAGCCGTTCCAGGTCGTCGACGCCAAGACCTCCGAAGACCTGACGCGCAGCATCCTGCTGCAAATCATCCTCGAAGAGGAAAGCGGCGGCGTGCCCATGTTCTCGTCGACCGTCTTGTCGCAGATCATCCGTTTCTACGGCCATGCGATGCAAGGCGTCATGGGTTCTTTCCTCGAAAAGAACATCCAGGCGTTCATGGAAATCCAGGAGCGTGTCGCCGAGCAGTCCAAAGGCCTTTACGGCACGCAGTTCGGACCCGAGGCATGGGCGCAACTGATGAACCTGCAAGCGCCCATCCTGCAGAACATGATGAGCAATTACATCGATCAGAGCAAGAACCTGTTCGTGCAGATGCAAGATCAGATGCAGGATCAGACGCGCAACATGTTTTCCACGTTTCCCTTTCCCGGCGTCGGTCCGGCCGATACGAAGAAGAAATAGGGCGTCCGGGCCGCGAGCAAATACGAACGGCCTGCCCGACGCGAGGCGTTGCGCCTTGCTCAGCCTTGCGTCTTGAACGGCGTGTGGGCTTGCAGTTCCCGTATGTAGCTGCGCACGGCCGGCGTTTCCCGATCCAGGAAATCAGCGATGGCATGGGCGTATCGCGGGTCGACGATGCTGTGCGCGGAGCTGGTGGCGATCGGCAGCATTCCCCTGGCCAGTTTGTGTTCGCCTTGCGCGCCGCCTTCGAAGATCGACAAGCCGTTCGCGATGCAGAATTCGATGCCTTGCATGTAGCAGGCTTCGAAATGCAGGCCCGGGATATGGCGCAGACTGCCCCAGTATCGTCCGTACATGCGGCCGTCACCGATGACGTTCAGCGCGGCGGCGATGGGTTCGCCGCCTTGCCGGGCCAGCACCAACAGCATGGCATCGCCCATGCGGGCCAGCAGGCGCTCGAAAAAGTCCAGGCTCAGATAGGGCGCATTGGCATGCTCGAAATACGTTTGCACATAGCAGTCGTAAAAGAAGGCCAAGTCGTTATGCGTGATGGCCTGGCCGCGAAGCCAGGCGAAGTCGACTCCCTGTCTGCTTACTTTCAGTCTGTCCTGCTTGAGCTTTTTGCGCTTGGGCTGACTGAGCGCCGCGAGAAACGCGTCGAAGTCGGCGTACCCCTTGTTTGTCCAGTGGAACTGCACATTCTCGCGGATCATGAATCCCGCTTCCCGCAGCACTGCTTCGTCCTCGTCGCAAGGCAGCAGGACGTGCGCGGACGACAGGCCGTTGCTTCTAGCCAGGAAAGCGATCTGCTTGGCCAGCGCCGCCTTGTCTTCGCGCGTGGCCGCCAGCAGGCGTGGGCCGGGCACGGGAGTGAAGGGGACGGCGCACAGCAGTTTCGGGTAATAGTCCAGTCCGTGGCGATGGTAGGCGTCCGCCCAGGCGTAATCGAAGATGTATTCGCCGCGCGAATGCGATTTCAGATACAGGGGCGCCGCGCCGCGCAGCCGCCCGTCACGATGCATCAGCAAATGGCTGGGAATCCATCCCGTATCGGCGGCGACGCACCGGCTTTGTTCGAGCGCGTTCAGGAAGGCGTGGCGCACGAAAGGTTGCGTGCCGGCCAGCGCGTCCCAGCTGGGCGCATCGAGCTCGTCCAAGGCATGAATGAGACGGAATGTGGTCGACAAACTTGGATTTCCCTGCCCGAAATGCGTGACGAGGCTGGATAGCCTTGTCGTGTTCGATGCATTGTATCGTCGGCGGGAACGCGATGCCCGCTCGCGGCGGCATGTTGCATGTGGGCGACAATTCGGCCTTAGGTAATAGTTGCATTGTGAACGGGCTAGTGGTGTAATGAAGTTATCGTAGCAGTCGGGGGGCGATTCCCCGATGGCGGGATGGCCCTGAAGCTTGCGCTGACGGCATTCACGAAACGGGCTTGAGAATAGGTCCGTGCTTGAAATCTGCGGATATCCCTGCTTTCAGCTATCACACCAGAACGAAAAATTTTTAAGCGGACGTCAGATAAGACGTGGCATCCTTCGTCAAAGTACGGCGATATGCCTGCCTGCCGCAAGCGCTTGTTCTCACTCCACGACGCAGCGGTTTTTGCTTCGGGCTCATTAAGACGAGTTTGAAACGCCGATGGGGCCAAGGGGCGCGAGCGCCGAGGCGCTACATGAGTCGATCAACACTTTTTATCATGTCTCACGACACGTGCAAACGCATTATTCAGCCGGGGCGGGTTCGGTTTGGCCGGATGCCCAGGACGGCTCGCGCGCCATTCGCATCCAGTTTCCCATCGCCTTGTTTCAGGTCGGGCGCCGGTGTGCGCCGTGGCGCGGCGTCGACTGTTCGCGGCGTGAAGGCGCGCGCTCGCGCGAAGGCATTGCAAGCGCTGCTTTTGGGCGTGGAATGCAAAAAAGGCCCGGCATTCAATGCGACGGGCCTTTCTGTAGAACTGGTTGCGGGGACAGGATTTGAACCTGTGACCTTCGGGTTATGAGCCCGACGAGCTGCCAGACTGCTCCACCCCGCGTCTGGAAGAATGATATTAACCTACTATAAGAATTAGTGCAACCTAGGGGCCCATTAAGTCGGCTGATCAATGACAGAAACAGAGTTTATTAGAGTGCTTGAAACAGCGCTGTTGTGCGCATCGGATCCCATGCCGTTATCGGATCTGCGCAAGTTGTTCGAAGGTGAAGACGTGTCCGCCGACGACTTGCGGCGCTATTTGGGCCTGCTGGCGCTGGAATGGGAAGACAGGGGACTGGAACTGGCGAGCATGGCCGGCGGCTGGCGCTTTCAAAGCCGCCCGGGCATGCAGCGCTACCTGGCGCGTCTTACCCCCGAGAAGCCGCCGAAATATTCCCGCGCCGTGCTGGAAACCCTGGCGATCATCGCGTGGCGGCAACCGGTCACGCGCGGCGACATCGAGGACATACGCGGCGTGACGGTTTCCAGCCAGATCGTTCGTACCCTGGAGGAGCGGGGATGGATAGAGGTTCTGGGGCATCGCGACGCTCCGGGGCGCCCGGCGCTGCTCGGCACGACACGCCAGTTTTTGGACGATTTGGGTTTGAAGGCGCTCGACGAGCTGCCGGCGCTCGAAGACCAGGACATGGCGCAGGCGATGGCCGGCCTGAATTTCGAGGCGCAGGCGCTCGGCGAGTCCGCGGAGTCGGCTTCGCGGGAAGAGTCGGAGTCGCCGGACGGTGACGCGCCGGGCGCCGAAGAAGGCGCTTCGAGCGAGCCAGGCTCGGAAAGCCTGGATGCGGATGCCGGTGTCGAAGCCAATGTCGATGCCGCGCGGCAGGGCGATGAAGAAGATATGGGCGATGACGGCGTGGCTCTCGATGGGCGACGACCCTCGGGGCGAGACGCCGAAATGGATGCGGAAACGGATGTGTCTTCGCCGGAGCTCGACGAGGATCCGGGTGGGGACGAATGGACGCCGCGGCGCCGCAAGGATGAAGAGCAAGAGCGGCCAGAAGAGCGGCCGCTCATGGATATGGAAATTGGAGTAACGAATAATGATGAATGATAATGACGAGCAGGGCGTACCGGCTGTGCACGATACGCCGACGCTGCATGAAACGCCCGCCGCGCCGTCTGCCGAAAATGCGCCCCAGTCCGCCGATGGTGCGGCGCCGGCGCGTGGACGCGGACGCAAGCTGAGGACGCCGTTTCGCCGCCGCCGCGGGGATGCCGTCGCGGATGCGGGGGCCAAGCCGGCCAGTGTCGAGCCGGCCGGGCAGCTGGAGCTGCCGGAGGTCTTCGACCAGGCCGGGCCGATCGAGGCGGCGGCGAAGCTGGCGCGCGCGCCGCGCCGCAAGAAGGCCGTGGATTCCGATGCGAAGCAAGCCGTCGCTCAACCCGGCGACGAAGCCGCGGCCGATGGCGAAGCGCAGCCTCGCGCGTCCCGCGCCCCTCGAAAATCCGCGGCGTCGCGCGCGCGAACGCCGAAATCGGCGGCGGCCGGTCAAGCCGTGGCGGACAATGAAAACGACACGGAGCTCGCGCTGTCCTATCTGGATAGCGCGGCCAAGAGCTCGCAGCGCCTGGGCAAGTATCTGAACAGCGATGCCTTGGCTCCGAAGCTGCATAAGGTCCTGGCGGATGCGGGCGTGGGTTCTCGCCGCGAAATGGAAGACCTGATCATTGCCGGACGCGTGTCCGTCAACGGCGAGCCGGCGCATATCGGCCAGCGCGTGGGGCCCAACGACCAGGTCCGGGTCAACGGACGCCTGGTTACGCGCCCGAACGCGCAGAAGCCGCCTCGCATCATCCTGTATCACAAGCCCGCCGGCGAGATCGTCAGCCACGACGATCCGGGCGGCCGGGCGAATGTCTTTGCCCGTCTTCCCAAGATCCGCGTCGGAAAATGGCTCTCGGTCGGCCGTCTGGATTTGAATACCGAAGGCCTGCTCATCCTGACGACGTCCGGCGATCTTGCCAATCGGCTGATGCATCCGCGTTACGGCGCCGAGCGCGAGTACGCCGTGCGCGTGCTGGGCGAATTGGGCGAGGAACAGCGGGCCAGCCTGCTCAGCGGCATACAGCTGGATGACGGCATGGCCAAGTTCGGCGCGCTGGACTACCTGGGCGGGGAAGGCAGCAACCGCTGGTATCGGGTCACCTTGTCCGAAGGGCGCAATCGCGAAGTCCGGCGCATGTTCGAAACGGCCGGCGTCACCGTCAGCCGTCTCATCCGCACCCGGTTCGGCGACGTGGTGCTGCCGCGCAATTTGCGGCGTGGCCGTTGGGAAGAACTCGAGCCCTTGCTGGTCAAGGCGCTGATGGTCCAGCTGGGCTTGCTGCGCGACGAGGACGATTCGGGCGGCCGCCGCGAAGCGCAGCCGGTATCGCACGACAGCGCGTTGCCGCCGGGCTTCGGCACGCTGGAGCGCAACGGCATGAACGGCGCCAAGATCAGTCGCGGCGGCAAGGTGACGGGCGGCCGGGGCCAGCGATCGACGGGCCAGGTCCATCCATCCGACCCGTTCGGCACGGGTCTCATGTTCAGCGGCGGCCTGGCGAACGGCCATCCGCTGGCGCGTTCCGCCAAATCGGCCGGCAAGGGCAAGGCCCGCGCGGGCGGTCGAGGCGGCAAAGCGGGAGCGGGCCAGCGGGCGGCGCCGGGCGCGGAGATGGGAGCGGCGTCCGAGCCGCGCAGGCGCGGCCCTGGCGCGCGGGTGGCGAAACCCGCCGTCTGGTCGCCTCGTCCGGATGGCTCGGGCAAGCCCAAGGCCAAGCCGGCCGGCGGCGGCAAGGCGCGCGGCGGCAAATCCAGGAATGCCGGCGGCGCGCGCGAGGGACGGACAGCGGTCCAGCGCGGCGATGACTGGCAGCCCAAGGGGCCGGCCGCTCATGAGTCGCATCTTGGAAAGGTAGGCGGACGTGGCCGGTAACTGTTGCTTTTTTCGCCGTAAGCTCTCGTGATGGCGGGAAATTTTATGATTATCTGTTAGAATGTAGAGCTTTACAGCTACTTTACCTGCCTGGGGATTTCAGGCGGGGCCGTAGCGGCGCATTTACCGTACGCGTTGGGCAAGCTTGAAGGTTCGGGCTTGCTTGGTCCATTTTATTGGGTCGGGACGCAATAAACAGTGGGCTGGCAACGCAGCCCATTTTTTTTGGATTTTATGGCAGATATTTTTGCTTTGACTCAAGAGGCCCTTGCGGGCATGGACGTCGAGGTTCTCGACGTCGAGCGGGCGCCGCTTGGGTTGTTGCGTGTAACGATAGATCGGCAAGGTGGCGTTCGTGTCGAAGATTGCGAGCAGGCGTCAAAGCAGCTTTCACGCGTGTTCGAGGTCGAAAATGTCGACTATAAACGGCTCGAGGTCGGCTCGCCAGGCACGGACCGTCCGTTGAAAAAGATTTCCGACTTTCTGAGGTACGCGGGGTTTCGAGTCGAAATCAAGCTGCGCGAAGCCGTGGACAGTCGGAAAGTTTTTGTGGGTGTGCTTCAGGTCGTCGACCAGGCCGACAACCCCGTCTTCGAACTCGAGGTCGAGCCCGAAGCCCAGGGTGCGAAGAAGGCCAAGGATGCAAAGGCGCAGCCTGCCCGGGTTTTGCGTTTTTCGTTTGATGATGTTGATCGTGCCAAACTGGATCCCATTCTTGATTTCAAGGGTAACAAGCGATGAGTCGCGAAATTCTTTTGCTGGTTGACGCCTTAGCGCGTGAAAAAAACGTGGCGCGTGAAGTTGTTTTCGGTGCGTTGGAGAACGCCTTGGCTTCGGCCATGAAGAAGCGCTTCAAGGAAGACGCCGACATCCGCGTGAGCATAGACCGGACCACCGGCGAGCATGAAGGCTTTCGCCGCTGGCTGGTGGTGCCCGACGATGCGGGCCTGCAGGAACCGGATCAGCAGGAGCTTTATTCCGAGGCTCAGGAAATCCAGTCGGGCATCCAGGTCGGCGATTACATCGAAGAACCCCTCGAGCCCATCGAATTCGGCCGCATCGGCGCGCAGGCCGCCAAGCAGGCCATCCTGCAGAAAATCCGCGACGCCGAGCGCGAGCAAATTCTGAACGACTTCCTGGAGCGCGGCGAGAACATCGTGTCGGGCACGGTCAAGCGTATCGACAAGGGCGACGTCATCGTCGATACCGGCAAGATCGAAGCGCGCCTTCCCCGTTCGGAAATGATTCCCAAGGAAAATATCCGCGTCGGCGACCGCGTCCGCGCCTGGGTCTTGAAAGTGGACCACACCTTGCGCGGCCAGCAGGTCATCCTGTCGCGCACGGCGCCCGAATTCATACGCCAGCTTTTCGAAAACGAAGTGCCCGAGATCGAGCAGGGCTTGCTCGAAATCAAGGCGGCGGCGCGGGATCCGGGTGTGCGCGCCAAGATCGCCGTCGTGGCGTACGACAAGCGCATCGATCCGATCGGGACCTGCGTGGGCATGCGCGGCTCACGCGTCACGGCCGTGCGCAACGAGCTGGGCGGAGAGCAGGTGGACATCGTCCTGTGGGCCGAGGATCCGGCGGAGTTCGTGATCGGCGCATTGGCGCCGGCGCACGTCGAATCCATCGTCGTGGACGAGGACAAGCATGCCATGGACGTGGTCGTGGATGCGGAAAACCTGCCCAAGGCCATCGGCGCCCGCGGCCAGAACGTCCGCCTGGCCTCCGAGCTGACGGGCTGGCAGATCAATATCATGACGCCCGAGGAAAACCAGAATCGCCAGGAAGAAGAGCGCATGACCTTGCGCCAGACCTTCATCAGCAAGCTGGACGTGGACGAGGAAGTCGCCGACATCCTGATCGACGAAGGCTTTACCGGCCTGGAGGAAATCGCTTACGTTCCCATGCAGGAGCTGCTGGAAATTGAAGCGTTCGACGAGGAAACCATCAATGAGTTGCGCGCGCGCGCCCGCAATGCATTGCTGACCGAGGCCATTGCCCAGGAAGAGCGCGTTCAGACCGCTCAGGATCTGCTCGAAATCGAAGGCATGACCAGCGAGCTGGTCGCCAAGCTGGCGGAAAACGAGATCCTGACCCTGGACGATTTGGCCGAGCTGGCCACCGACGAGCTGTCCGAGATCACCGGCCTGGGCGAAGAAGAAGCCAGCCAATTGATTATGCGCGCACGGGCCCACTGGTTCGATGAGGATGCATGATGTTGCGTTGTGTCGAGCCCGGGTGTAGTTATTGAGAAATAGTTGTAGCAAGCAAGAGAGAGTCGAATGTCGAGTAACACCGTCGCCCAGTTCGCTGTTGAACTGAAAATGCCCGCGAACGTTCTGCTGGAGCAGTTGCGTAACGCGGGTGTTGAACTCAAGTCGGTTGACGATGCCGTCACCGACGCGGATAAGGCGCGACTGCTGGAGTCGTTGCGTCGCGCTCATGGCGGCGCCGAGGGCAAGAAGATCACCTTGACCCGTCGCCAGACTTCCGAGATTCGTCAGGCCGACAGCTCCGGCCGATCGCGCACCATCCAGGTGGAGGTGCGCAAGAAGCGCGTGTTCGTAAAGCGCGACCCGGCTGAATTGATTGCCGAAGCCGCAAAGGCGGAGCAGGCGCAGGCGGCGCAGGAAAGCGCGCGGCCCGGCGATGCGCCGGCCGCCGAGCAGGCGCTCGCCCGGGATCGCGCTCCGGAGGAAAATGCGGTTCAGTCGTCCGCGGCGTCCGAGCAGCGCGACGACGCGAATGCGATCCGGGCCGACGCGCATGATGAGGCCGACAAGGATGCGGCGCGAGCGCCCTCGGCGGATGAACCCGCCGAGCCGGCTTCTTTCGAGGCCGGTTCCGTCGCCGAAGCCGTCGGCGAATCCGCCCAGCCCGCGGCCGGCGTCGCCGGCCAGGAGCCGGATCAGGCGGCCGCGTCCATGGCGTTTTCGGACCAGGGCGCATCCGATGCCGCCGAGCCCGCCGCGGGATCGGCCGCTCAAGCAGCCGGGAAGGCGCAGGACGCGGACGTTCAGGCGCGAGGCGCCGCCGGCGATGCCGGGCAGCCGGACGACAAAACCGAGCCGGCCGAGGCTGCGGCCGGGAATCAGCGCGCCGGCAAGCATGCCGCGGCGGCGAGGCCGACCGCTGACGACGCCGGACGCGAGCGCGCTCGCCGCGCGTCGGAAGCCGAAGCGGCTGCCTTGCGCGAAATGCTCAATCGGCCGCGCAAGGTGCTGAAGGCGCCGGAGCCGGAAGGACAAAGCCTGTCGGGCACGCTGCACAAGCCGGCGGTCGCGAAGGGCGCCAAGAAAGACGGCAAGGCCGCGCCCGGCGAAGCGAAGAAAACGATCAAGGCGGCCGAAGTGTCGTCGTCCTGGACGGAAGAAGGTTCTCGCAAGAAGCCTGCCGCCAAGGCCGATGCGGGTCCCTCCGGCCGCGAAGGCTGGCGCGCGGGCGGCAAGGCCGGCAAAGGCGGCGCCCGCGGACGCAAGGGCGCGGCCCAGTCCCAGTCCGAGCGCAAAGAGGCGCAGCCGGCCGAATTCATCTCCCGCGAGGTGCATATCCCCGAAACGATCTCCGTGGCCGACCTGGCTCACAAGATGTCGATCAAGGCGGCCGAGGTCATCAAGCATTTGATGAAGCTGGGCCAGATGGTGACGATCAACCAGGTCCTGGATCAGGAAACGGCCATGATCGTCGTCGAGGAAATGGGCCACAAGGCGATCGCCGCCAAGCTGGACGATCCGGAAGCGTTCCTCGATGCCGACGAGTCGGTCGAGGCGGAAGCCCTCTCCCGCGCGCCGGTGGTGACCGTCATGGGCCACGTCGATCACGGCAAGACCTCGCTGCTGGACTACATCCGCCGCACCAAGGTCGCGTCCGGCGAAGCGGGCGGCATTACGCAGCATATCGGCGCCTACAACGTGAAGACCGAGCGCGGCATGGTCACCTTCCTGGATACGCCGGGGCACGAAGCGTTCACGGCGATGCGCGCGCGCGGCGCCAAGGCGACCGACATCGTGATCCTGGTGGTGGCCTCGGATGACGGCGTGATGCCGCAGACGCGCGAAGCCATCCACCATGCCCGCGCCGCGGGCGTGCCGCTGGTGGTGGCGATCAACAAGATCGACAAGCCCGATGCCAATCCGGAACGCGTCAAGCAGGAATTGGTGGTCGAGGAAGTCGTGCCTGAGGAATACGGCGGCGACGTGCCTTTCGTGCCCGTGTCGGCCAAGACCGGCCTGGGCATCGACAGCCTGCTCGAAAACGTGCTGCTTCAGGCCGAAATGCTCGAGCTCAAGGCGCCGGTGGATGCGCCCGCCAAGGGAATCGTCATCGAGTCCCGCCTGGATAAAGGGCGTGGTCCGGTCGCCACGATCCTGGTCCAAAGCGGCACGCTCAAGCGCGGAGACGCGATCCTGGCCGGCGCGAGCTATGGCCGGGTGCGTGCCATGCTTAATGAAAACGGCAAGTCCATCCACAGCGCCGGTCCGTCCATACCCGTCGAGATCCAGGGCCTGACCGACGTGCCGTCCGCGGGTGACGAAATGATGGTGCTGGCCGACGAGCGCAAGGCGCGTGAAATCGCCTTGTTCCGTCAAGGCAAGTTCCGCGACGTCAAGCTGGCCCGCCAGCAGGCCGCCAAGCTCGAGTCCATGTTCGACAACCTGGGCGAAGGCGCGCAAACGCTGGCGCTCATCGTCAAGACCGACGTGCAGGGCTCGCAAGAGGCCTTGGTGTCCTCGCTGGTGAAATTGTCGACCGACGAAGTGCGCGTTCAGGTCGTGCATGCGGCGGTGGGCGGCATTTCCGAAAGCGACGTCAACCTGGCCATCGCATCGCGCGCGGTCGTGATCGGGTTCAACGTGCGTGCCGAGCAAAGCGCCAAGAAGCTGGCGGAAAGCAACGGCATCGACCTGCGCTACTACAACATCATCTACGATGCCGTGGATGACGTGCGCAATGCCATGTCGGGCATGCTGGCGCCCGAAAAACGCGAAGAGGTCATCGGCATGGTCGAGATCCGCGAGGTCTACAGCATTTCACGCATCGGCAACGTCGCGGGCTGCATGGTCACCGAAGGCGTGGTGCGCCGCGATTCGCAGATCCGCCTGCTGCGCAACAACGTCGTGCATTGGACAGGCTGGCTGGACTCGCTGCGCCGTTTCAAGGACGACGTCAAGGAGGTCAAGGCCGGTTTCGATTGCGGCATCACCTTGAAGGGCAACAACGACATCGAGGTCGGCGATCAGCTTGAAATCTTCGAGATCAAAGAAATCGCCCGGACGCTTTGATTATGGGTCGACATAAAACCAAGCCGAATTCGTCGCGCATCGTCAAGCTGGCCGATCAGATCCAGAAGGATCTGGCCGTCTTGATACAGCGCGAATTCGACATGAGCCGCTATGGGATGATCACCCTGACCGGCGTGGACCTGACCGTGGATTACGCCCATGCCAAGGTGTATTTCACGGTGCTGGGCGGCGAGCCCGACGCCGCGGCCGCCGCCTTGAACGAAAAGGCGGGCTGGCTGCACTCCCTGCTTTTCAAGCTCCTGCACATCCACACGGTTCCGACTCTGCGCTTCGTCCACGACGAGCAGCTGGCGCGCGGCATCGCCCTGACGCACCTGATCGAACAGGTGAACCGTCCCTCGGTCGACGCGCCCGACGCGTCCACGGCCCCCGAAGACCCGGACGAACAGCCCTGAGGGGCTGTCGTTTTTGCTTTTTCACAGGTTTAAGAACGATGGCTTCCCGACGAGGGCAGGTGCTCGATGGCGTCTTGTTGCTGGACAAACCGGAAGGTCTGTCCAGCAATCACGCGCTGCAGCGCGCCAAGCGCGCCTTGGACGCGCGCAAGGCGGGGCATACGGGCACGCTGGATCCCTTTGCGACCGGTCTTCTGGTCTGCTGCATGGGCCGGGCGACCAAGATCGCCGGCGCGATGCTCGACGCCGACAAGCGCTATGAAGCCGTCGTCGCGTTTGGCGAGGAAACCGATTCCGGAGACCTGACGGGCAATATCGTCTTCCAGGCCCCGCCCGGTTTTCCCGATATCCGTGCGCAGGACCTGGAGCCCGTGCTGGAGCAGTTCCGGGGGGACATCGAACAGATTCCGCCCATGTATTCCGCCTTGAAGCGCGACGGCAAGCCGTTGTACGAGTATGCGCGGCAAGGAATCGAATTGGACAGGCCGCCCCGTTCGGTCTCCATTTATGAATTGAAGCTTCTAAGTTGCAATGCGAAAGAGGCCCGGATCCAGGTGCACTGCAGCAAAGGCACCTATATCCGGACGTTGGCCCAGGACATCGGGCGCCGGTTGGGGTGCGGTGCGCATTTGAAGGCGCTGCGCCGTTTGAGCGTCGGACCGTTCGATCTGGCCGACGCCGTGACGCTCGATGTATTGCAAGCCATGGATGCGCCCGCATCCGTACTGATCGGCTTGGATGCTTTGCCCGCCGGCTTGTTGCCGGCATCCACAAAACTGAAGGATGAAGAATTATGATTCGCGCTTTGCGCAATGTGGCGATCATCGCCCACGTCGATCATGGCAAGACCACGCTCGTTGACCAATTGCTGCGTCAATCCGGCACGTTTCGCGAGAACCAGCAGGTTTCGGAACGCGTCATGGATTCCGGCGACATCGAAAAGGAGCGCGGCATTACGATCCTGGCCAAGAACTGTGCCGTCGAGTATGAAGGCACTCATGTCAACATCATCGACACGCCGGGCCACGCCGATTTCGGCGGCGAGGTCGAGCGCGTGCTGTCCATGGTCGACGGCGTGCTGCTGTTGGTCGACGCGGTCGAAGGCCCCATGCCCCAGACCCGCTTCGTGACCCGCAAGGCGCTGGCCCTGGGCCTCAAGCCCATCGTGGTGGTCAACAAGATCGACCGTCCCGGCGCTCGCCCCGACCACGTCATCAATGCGACGTTCGATCTTTTCGACAAGCTGGGCGCGACGGAAGAGCAGTTGGATTTCCCCATCATCTACGCCTCCGGCCTGTCCGGCTATGCCGGGCTGACCGAGGACGTGCGCGACGGCGACATGCGTCCGCTGTTCGAAGCGATCCTCAAGTACGTGCCGCAACGCGAGGATGATGCCGAGGGCGCCCTGCAGTTGCAGATCATTTCGCTGGACTACAGCACCTACGTCGGCAAGATCGGCGTCGGGCGGGTCAATCGCGGCCGCGTGCGCGCCGCGCAGGACGTGGTTGTGAAGTTCGGCCCCGATGGCGCGCCCATCAAAGGCCGCATCAATCAGGTGCTCAAGTTCAAGGGCCTGGAGCGCGTGCTGGTCGACGAGGCCGAAGCGGGCGACATCGTGCTTATCAACGGCATCGATGAGCTGGGCATAGGCTGCACCGTCACGGATCCGATCGTCCAGGAGGCGCTGCCGCTGCTGCGCATCGACGAACCCACGCTGACGATGAATTTCATGGTGAATACGTCGCCTTTGGCGGGACGCGAAGGCAAGTTCGTGACCAGCCGCCAGATCCGCGACCGTCTGGACCGCGAGCTCAAGGCCAACGTGGCCTTGCGCGTGAACGATACCGACGACGATACCGTATTCGAAGTCTGCGGCCGAGGCGAGCTGCATTTGACCATTCTGATCGAGAACATGCGCCGCGAAGGCTTTGAGCTCGCCGTATCGCGTCCCCGCGTGGTCTACAAGGAAGAAAACGGCGTGCGCCTGGAACCCTACGAACTGCTGACGGTGGACGTCGAAGACGCCCATCAGGGCGGCGTCATGGAAGAGCTGGGCCGCCGCAAGGGCGACTTGCAGGACATGCAGGCCGATGGCCGCGGCCGCACCCGCCTGGAATACCGCATTCCCGCCCGAGGGCTGATCGGCTTCCAAAGCGAGTTCATGACGCTGACGCGCGGCACGGGCCTGATGAGCCATATTTTCGACGACTACGGCCCCATGCGCGAAGGCGGCGTGGGAGAACGCCGCAACGGCGTGCTGATCAGCCAGGACGAGGGCGCCGCGGTGGCGTATGCCTTGTGGAAGTTGCAGGATCGCGGCCGCATGTTCGTTTCGCCGGGCGACGCGCTGTACGAAGGCATGGTCATCGGCATACACAGCCGGGACAACGACCTGGTCGTCAATCCCATCAAGGAAAAGAAACTGACCAACGTACGGGCGTCGGGCAAGGACGAGCACATCGACCTGGTGCCGCCCATCCGCATGTCGCTCGAATATGCCGTCGAATTCATCACCGACGAAGAACTGGTCGAAGTGACGCCCAAGTCGATTCGCATCCGTAAGCGCTACTTGCAGGAACACGAACGCCGCCGCATGGCGCGCGAAAACGCGTAATCGCCGCTCGGATATGCCGGATGCGGGAGCGGCCCCCACAGGCCGGTCCCGCATCCGGATTCGCCAGGGAAGGGCGTTTTGGACGTTGCGCGGGCCGATTATTCCGGCAGGGTGGGGGCGCACTCTCTGTGGGTGGCGAAGTCGGCGCAACGGCGCTCGATCGCGTCCATGGCGACGTCGATGTCGTCCGTCAACACGATGAGGTCCAGGTCGTTGGGCCCGATGAGGCGGTTTTCCAGCAGGTTGGACCGGATCCAGTCGATCAGGCCGGACCAGAAAGACGTGCCTATCAGCACGATGGGGGCGGGCGGCACCTTGCCCGTTTGCACCAGCGTCAGCACTTCGAATAGTTCGTCCAGGGTGCCGTAGCCGCCGGGCAGCGCGACGTAGGCCGCGCTGTGCATGAAGAACGTGGCCTTGCGCGAATAAAAATATTCGAATTGCAGGCTGTGCGTCTGGTACTGGTTGTTGGTGGTTTCGCGCGGCAGCTTGATATTGAGCCCGACGCTGTGTCCGCCGGCTTCGAATGCGCCCTTGTTGGCGGCTTCCATGATGCCCGGCCCGCCGCCGGCTATGACGTTGAATCCCGCCTGCGCCAGGCGAGCCCCGAGCTTTTCGCTTAAGGCGTAATATGGAGAGTCCGCGCGCAGCCGCGCACTGCCGAATATGCTGACTCCCCAATCGATTTCCTGCAGGGTTTCAGCGGCAGCCTGCATCTCTGCCATAATTTCGGGTATTTGCTGGGTAGCCGGCACTCGAACTACTTTTTTGTCTGACATGAAAAAAACCTTGTTGCTTGTTGATGGGTCCAGCTATCTCTATCGAGCCTATCATGCGATGCCCGATTTGAGAAACGCAAGAGGGGAGCCCACGGGCGCCCTGTATGGCGTTATCTCCATGTTACGAAGGCTGGTCCAGGATTACAAGGCGGATTTCGCGGCTTGCGTTTTCGATGCCCGGGGCAAAACGTTCCGGGAGGACATCTATCCTTTGTACAAAGGCAACAGGCCTTCGATGCCCGAAGAGCTGGCCGCCCAGATCGAGCCTATCCATGCCGCCGTCAAGGCCATGGGCTGGCCCGTCCTGTCGGTTCCCGGCGTCGAGGCCGATGACGTCATCGGCACCCTGGCGCGTCGCGCCGCCGAGTGTGGCGTGCGCACTGTGATTTCCACGGGCGACAAGGACATGGCGCAACTGGTGGCCCCCGGCATCGAGCTGGTGAACACGATGAGCGGGGAACGCCAGGACGTGCAGGGCGTCATCGGCAAATTCGGCGTCGAGCCGGAGCGTATCGTCGATTATCTCATGTTGACGGGGGATGCGGTCGATAATGTGCCCGGCGTCGACAAGGTCGGCCCGAAGACCGCCGTCAAATGGCTGACGCAATACGGCAGCATCGATGAACTGGTCAAGCAGGCCGATGCCGTCAAAGGCGCCGCGGGCGACAATCTGCGCGCCGCGATTCCCCGTTTCCCCATGACGCGCCGGTTGCTGACGATCAAGACGGATTGCGACGTGCCCGGCGTCACCGACGATCTTCGGGCGCTGGCGCCGACCGAGCCGGATCGCGACGCCTTGTTGCGCCTGTACGAGGACTACGGTTTCCGGACCTGGCTGCGCGAGCTGACGGGTGACGCCACGCGCGTGCCCGAGCAGGATAGCCGCAAGGCCGATGCGCCGCCCGAGGCGCCGGCGCGGACGGAATACGAGACGGTGCTGGATCACGGGCACCTGGATCGGTGGCTGGACAAGATCAGGCGGGCGCGGCTGGTGGCGATCGACACCGAGACCACGTCGCTGGATCCCATGCTGGCCAGGCTGGTCGGAATATCCCTGGCGGTGTCGCCCGGCCAGGCGTGCTATATCCCGGTCGCGCACAGGGGACCGGACCACGTGGCCCAATTGGCCAAGTCCGAGGTCCTGGACAAGCTGCGCCCCTGGCTCGAGGACGCGCAGGCCGCCAAGTTGTTGCACAACGCCAAGTACGACGCGCACGTCTTCGCCAACGAAGGCGTCGCGTTCGCCGGCGTGACCGAAGACACCATGCTGCAGGCCTATGTCTGGGAATCGCATCGCCGGGTCAATCTTCAGGAGCTTTCCGAGCGCTGGCTGGGCCGGATCGGAACGACGTACGAAGACCTGTGCGGAAAAGGCGCCAAGCAGATCGGCTTCGACGAAGTCGACGTGCAGACGGCATCGCACTATGCCTGCGAGGATGCCGATTTCACCTTGCAGCTGCATCATGTGCTCAGGCCCAAGCTGGCCGCGGATCCCGGGCTGGAGTTCATCTACCGCCTGGAGGTGCAGGCGTCGGACGTGCTGGCGATCATGGAGCGCAACGGCGTGGGCATCGACGCGCAGCTGCTTGCCGCGCACAGCCACGAGCTGGGCCGCAAGCTGCTGGATTTCGAAACCAAGGCCCATGAGCTGGCGGGGCAGCCGTTCAACTTGAATTCGCCCAAGCAGCTGGGCGAGATCCTGTTCCAGCGCATGGGCCTGCCGGTGGTGCGCAAGACCGCGGGCGGCGCGCCGTCGACCGATGAGGACGTGCTGAGCAAGCTGGCCGGCGATTATCCTTTGCCGCAGCTGTTGCTGGAATATCGCGGCGTGGCCAAGCTCAAGTCGACGTATACCGACAAGCTGCCCAAGATGATCAACCCGCGGACCGGCAGGGTGCATACGCGTTATTCGCAGGCGGCGGTGGTCACCGGCCGCTTGGCTTCGTCGGATCCGAATCTTCAGAACATCCCGGTGCGCACGCCCGAAGGCCGGCGCGTGCGCGCGGCCTTCGTCCCCAGGGCGGGCGGCAAGATCATGTCCGCCGACTATTCGCAGATCGAATTGCGCGTGATGGCGCACGTGTCGGAAGACGAGGGCCTGCGCGGCGCATTCGAGCGCGGCGACGACATTCACAAGGCGACGGCGTCCGAAATCTTCAACGTGCCGCTGGCGCAAGTGAGCGCCGAGCAGCGTCGCGCGGCGAAAGCGATCAACTTCGGCTTGATGTACGGCATGGGGGAGTTCGGCCTGGCGTCCAATCTGGGCATCACGCGGGACGCCGCCAAGTCCTACATCGACCGCTACTTCACGCGCTATCCGGGCGTGGCCATGTACATGGAGACCACGCGCCGCCTGGCTCGCGAACTGGGCTACGTCGAGACCGTCTTCGGGCGGCGGCTATGGCTACCCGATCTGCGCGGCGCGAAAGGGCCGCGCCAGGCCGCCGCCGAGCGGGCGGCCATCAATGCGCCCATGCAGGGCACCAGCGCGGATCTCATCAAGATGGCGATGGTGGCCGCGCAGGCATGGCTGCGCGAACGGAACATGTCGACGCTGATGGTCATGCAGGTGCACGATGAGCTGGTGTTCGACGTGCCCGATGACGAGGTCGACGCGGTCAACGAGGCCTTGCCGGGCCTGATGTGCAACGTGGCCAGCCTGGCCGTGCCGCTGGTGGCCGAAGTCGGAGTCGGCGCCAATTGGGAGCAGGCGCATTGATGCGTTCAATCACCACTTTCCGTCACAGGAGGCAATATGGGTTTTTCGCCGATAACAGGAAGCACGGATACCGCGATGCATACCGACGCGCAAGGCCTGCGCCACGGGCTGGTTTCGATGCCGGTGGCCGATGGGCAGTTGCCGGCGTATTACGCCGCTCCCGCCGACCGCGCGCGCCCTCCGGTCATCCTGGTCGTACAGGAAATATTCGGGATTCACGAGCATATTCAGGATATATGCCGGCGCTTCGCGCATGCGGGCTACTTCGCCGTGGCGCCCGATCTCTATCACCGCCAGGGCGATCCGGCCGCGTGCGCCGATATCCAGGCAGTGCTGCGCGACATCGTTTCGCGGGTGTCCGATGAGCAGGTGCTGGCCGATCTGGACGCCGCTGCGCGATGGGCGGCGGCGCAAGGCACGGATGCGACCCGCTTGGGCGTGACGGGATTTTGCTGGGGCGGGCGCCTGACCTGGATGTATGCGGCGCATGCGCCCGCCTGCAAGGCGGGCGTGGCATGGTATGGCAAACTGGCCGCGGGGCATAGCGCGTTGCAAACGCGCCACCCCGTCGATATCACCGCCGAGCTGAAGGCGCCGGTGCTGGGCTTGTACGGCGGCAAGGACGAAAGCATACCGTTGGCGGACGTAAGCCGCATGCGGGATGCGCTGAAGCGGGGCAATGCCATGGCGCGGGCGTCGCGCATCGAAGTTTATCCGGAAGCCGGGCACGGCTTCTATGCCGACTACCGGCCCAGTTACCTAGAGCGGGATGCCGGGCATGCCTGGAGCCAGGCGCTGGACTGGTTCGCCGCCAAATTGTGATGGGCTGAGCCAGGGGCTGGAACCAGCCCCCCCGGGCCGTGCGTGGCCGGCGTCAGGTCCGCTGGGCGGCTTGCAGGGCGTGGATGCGTGCCTCGATGGGGGGGTGCGAAGCGAACATGGCGCTGACCGAGCGCTTGCTCGAAATGCCTGACGCCTGGAATGCCTTGGGCAGTTCGCCCGCCTCGATGCCGCCCAGTCGCGCCAGGGCGCGTATCATCGGCTCGCGCGAGCGCATCAGTTGGGCGGAACCGGCATCCGCGCGATACTCGCGCTGGCGCGAAAACCACGCCACGATCAGCGACGCGAGCACCCCGAAGATGATTTCACAGATGACCACGGTAATGTAATAGCCGGCGCCGACGCCCCGGTCGTTTTTCAGGACGACGCGGTCGATGAAATAGCCCGCCAGGCGGGCGAAGAAAATGACGAAGGTATTCACCACGCCCTGGATCAGCGTCAGCGTCACCATGTCGCCGTTGGCGACGTGCGCGACTTCATGGCCCAGGACGGCGGCGATCTCTTCTTCCGTCATGTTTTGCAGCAAGCCGGTGGATACCGCCACCAGGGCGTCGTTCTTGAAGGCGCCGGTGGCGAAGGCGTTGGGGGCGCCGTCGTAAATGGCGACCTCGGGCCGGCCGATGCCGGCGCGATCCGCCAACTGATGGACGGTATCCACCAGCCAGGCTTCCTGCGCATTGGCCGGCGCGTTCGGATCGATGACGCGCGCGCGGGTCGAGGTCTTGGCCATCCACTTGCTGAGCAGCAGCGAGATGAACGAACCCGTGAAGCCGATGAGGGCCGAGAATATCAATAGCTGGGTCGGATCGATGCCGCTTTCGGTCAGATAGCGGCCGACGCCGAATATCGTCATGGACGCGCTGAGCACGACCATCACGGCGATATTGGTAAGCAGAAAGAGAAAGATTCGTTTCATGTGTGTAAAGTCCGGTTGAGAAAAAACGGGCTTGAGCAGACAGTATCTGGGGACGAAACCGCCGGTTTAAAGCGCGGTGTCAAGTAATTTTTATACAGGGAAGAGTATAGTATCGGCTTTTGACGCTAATTCAATAAGATCCGGTTAATTGCATGCAGTCATTGTGGATGTTGCTGGCGAGCGTGGTGTTCGCGGCAATGGGAGCGTGTGTAAAGACTGCCGCCGAACACGGCGCTTCATTACCTTACATCGCGATGTTTCGGGGCTTGCCGTCTGTCGTACTGCTCTCGATCTGGGCCGTGTACACGCACCGCAGGCTGAGTCCGGTCAGCTGGAAGATGCACCTTTGGCGCAACGTCGCCGGCGTGGTGTCGATGTGGCTGGGTTTTTATGCGATCTCCAATCTGCCGCTGTCCACGGCGGTCAGCCTGAACTACACGGCGCCTCTTTTCATCGCGGGGTGGATGCTGGGCTGGGGCGGGACCCAGCGCGACCTCGTGCGTATCCTCGCCGTCGCGGCGGGGTTTCTGGGGGTGGTGGCGATACTGCGCCCCAGCCTGGGCGACGATCAATGGGTGGCGGGCTTGTGCGGCCTGACGGCCGGGGCCCTGAGCGCGGTGGCCATGCTGCAGATACGGCAGCTGGGCCGCGCGGGCGAAGCCGAATGGCGCACCGTATTGCTGTTTTCCGCCAGCGTCTGTCTGACCAGCATGGGCGGCATCGCGATCGAAGGCTGGCTCGACATGGCGATGGCGGGCTGGATTGCGCTGGTGGGCGTGGGCGTGTTCGGCCTGATCGGCCAATTGGCCATGACGCGCGCGTTCGGACTGGGCTCGCCCCTGTTGACGGCGGCGCTGCAATACACCACCATTATTTTTGCCGCGTTGCTGGGCATGGCGTTCTGGGGCGACGTCCCGGATTCGATCGCATGGGCGGGCATGGGGCTGGTCATCGCCGCGGGCCTGCTCTCGACGTGGCGGACATACAGCGAAACCCGGCTCATGCGCGGCCAGGTGGACCAGCCGGCTGCGGCGGATGCGGTACGTGAAAAGGATTGATATGAGCGATTTGCTGATTGACGTGGGACAGCTGCGCGACAGGCTGGGATCCCCCGGCCTGCTGATTTTCGACGTGCGCCATGATCTGGCCGATCATGCGGCCGGCCGCCTTGCCTACGAGCAGGGCCATATCCCGGGAGCCTGCTACCTGGATCACGAAACGCAATTGGCCGCCGAACGGACGGGAAAGAACGGACGCCATCCCTTGCCGACGCGCGATGAGCTGGCGGCGCTGATGCGCATGCATGGCCTGACGCCCAAAACGCAGGTGGTGATCTATGACGCGGGCAATGGCATGTTCGCCGCGCACTTGTGGTGGATGTTGCGCTGGCTCGGGCACGAACGGGCCGCGGTGCTGGACGGCGGCTGGGCGGCGTGGCGCGAAGCGGATGCGCCGGTGCAGGCCGATGTCCGTCGACCCGGCGTCACCGAAGCGCAGGCCTTGCAGGCTGCCGCTTTGCCTGCCAAGCCGGCCATGCCCACTGTCGATGCCGATGCGGTGCTGGCCAACCTGTCCGCGCCGGCATTCACCGTGTTGGATGCGCGTGCGCCGGAACGCTATCGCGGCGAAACCGAGCCCATGGATCCGGTGGCCGGCCATATCCCGGGCGCCTTGAATCGTCCCAACGGGTTGAACGTGCAGGCCGACGGCCGCTTCAAATCCGGCGAGACGCTGCGCCGCGAGTTCGAGGAATTGCTGCGGGGCGTGCCGCCCGAGCAAGTCGTGCACCAGTGCGGATCGGGCATCACGGCTTGCCACAATCTGTTCGCCATGGAGCTGGCGGGCCTGAGCGGCTCGGTCCTGTATCCCGGATCGTGGAGCGAATGGTGCAGCGACACGTCCAGGCCTGTGGCGCTGGGCGCCTAGCGCATCATTTTCCGATACCACTCATGGAAGTGCTGCATGCCGTCTTCCATGGGTGACTGATACGGCCCGGCTTCATTGACGCCGCGCAGCATCAAGGCCTTGCGGCCCGCGTCCATGCGTTCGGCGATTTCGTCGTCCTCGATCGCCGTTTCCATATAGGCCGCGCGCTGGGCCAGCACGAATTCGCGCTCGAAGGCGGCGATCTCTTCAGGATAGTAAAACTCCACCATGTTGACGGTTTCCTGCGGGCCGACCGGATACAGCGTGGAGAGCACGGCCACGTGAGGATACAGCTCGATCATGTGCGTGGGAAAGTACGTCACCCAGGTCGCGCCGAAATCGGGCTCGCTGCCTTCGCGATACTCCATCAGCCGTTCGTGCCAGATGCGATAGACGTCCGTGCCCGGCTGGCTCAGTCCCTTGTGTATGCCGACGCGTTGCAGGCTGTAGGCGTCCGTGAACTCCCATCTCAGGTCGTCGCAGGTGACGAACTTGCCCAGCCCCGGATGAAAGGGGCCGACATGATAGTCTTCCAGGTAGACCTCGATGAAGGTTTTCCAGTTGTAGTGGCAGCGATGTACCTCGACGTGGTCCAGGACGTAGTCCGAAAAGTCGAATTCGCTGCGCGCGAACAGCGCGGCCATATCCTGGGCGGGGTTGCGCGGGCCTTCGAACAGCAGTCCGTGGCAATTGCGCAGCGTATGACGCTGCAGATCCAGGCAGGGTTTTTGCGCGAACAGCGGAGCGCCCTTGAGCTCGCCTTGCTCGCTGTAGGTCCAGCGATGCAGCGGACACACGATATTGCCGCCGGTATCGCGCAAGTTTCCTTTCGCATGATTCGGATCCGTGACGTTGCCTGCCTTGCCGCCCAGCATGATGGCCTGGCGGTGGCGGCAGACGTTGGACAGGAGCTCGACGCCCGCATTGCCGCGCACCAGCACCCGCCCGGCGTTTTCCTGGGGCAGGGCATACCAGTCGCCGGGTTCCGGGACCAGTTTTTCATGTCCCACGTACAACGAGGACTGCCTGAAGATGAGCGCTTGCTCGCGGGCGAAAATATCCTCGTCGAAGTAACTGTTGACTGGAAGTTGAGAGTGTGCAGGCGTGAAATGCGCCGCCCGACCTATGTCGGTCATAGTTCCCCCCGCTATATTGACACCAGCGCGTCATGGCGCGGCTGGGGCGAAGAAAAAAACGGATTGGCCGATGAAATTTTAAGGAAGGGGCATTGTACCTGAATAATTGTCTTATAAAACAAGGCGTAGCATAAAGAAAAGAGCGGGGCGCCCGGCTTCTCGTACAATTTCGGTATGAACAAAAAAAGGCGCGTCGCGACGGCGCGCCTGTTTTCAGGAAAGACCACCATGAGCAACGAGCAGGACTCCGCCGGCGGCAACGATCCCCAGCAGCCGGTGCCGCAGGATTTTGAAACCGCCATCGCCCAGCTGGAGGAATTGGTCGCCCGGATGGAAAACGGCGCCTTGCCGTTGGAGCAATCCCTGACCGCCTATGCGCGCGGCGTGGAATTGGCCAGGCTGTGCCAGCAGCGCCTGGATCACGCCGAACAGCAGATCAAGGTGCTGCAGGACAATTTATTGAAACCATTGGCTGACGTGGATCGCGGCGAGGAGTGACGATATGCCGGGAAGATCGCTGGATTTTCCGAGCTGGCTGGCCGATCGCGTGGCGCACGTCGAAGTCGTGCTGGACCAGTTTCTACCCCAGGAAGACGTCGTGCCTTCGATGCTGCACAGCGCCATGCGCTATGCGGTGCTGGGCGGGGGCAAGCGCGTGCGTGCCGCGCTGGTATACGCCGCAGGGCAGGCCTGCCTGAGCAACGGCGCCAATTCCGATGCCCAGCTCATCGCGCTGGATCACGCGGCCGCGGCCGTGGAGATGATCCATGCCTATTCGCTGGTGCATGACGACCTGCCTTGCATGGACGACGACGCCCTGCGGCGGGGCAGGCCCACCGTGCACGTGCGGTTCGACGAGGCGACGGCCATGCTGGCGGGCGACGCCCTGCAGCCCCTGGCGTTCGAGCTCTTGGCCGATATGCCCATCGCGCCGGCGCTGGTCGTCCAGGCGACCGCGCTGCTGGCGCGCGCCTCGGGGAGCCTGGGCATGGCCGGCGGCCAGGCCATCGATTGCGAAAGCGTGGGGCGTGTTCTGACGCAGGAGCAATTGCAGCAGATGCATGGAATGAAGACGGGCGCCATGCTGCAGGCCAGCGTTTTGCTGGGCGGCGTGGTCGCGGGTGCGGGATCGCAGACTCGAACCTGCCTGGAATCCTACGCGCAGGCGATCGGCCTGGCCTTCCAGGTCGTGGACGATATCCTGGACGTCACTTCCGATACGGCGACCTTGGGCAAGACGGCCGGCAAGGATGCGGCCGAAAACAAGCCGACGTATGTGTCGATCATGGGGTTGGACGGCTCGCGGCAGCTGTTGAACACGCTGCGCGGCGAGGCGCAGACCGCGCTGCTTCCCATGGGGGCGTGCGCGGCCAGCCTGGCGCATTTGGCGGACTACATCGTGGGCCGCGATAGATAGCGTCCGTTAAGCCGCTAAAATAGCGGATGAACTTCATTGATTATCCTGTATGACTACCGTGTCCCTAGAAAGCATCCGTTCACCAGCCGATCTGCGTCAATTGGATCGGCGCCAGCTCGAAGACGTGGCGCAGCAGTTGCGGGCGTTCATCCTCGAGTCGGTGTCCAAGACAGGTGGGCATTTATCCTCGAACCTCGGCACGGTCGAGCTGGCCACGGCATTGCACTACGTATTCGATACGCCCGCCGACAAGATAATCTGGGACGTCGGCCATCAATCGTATCCGCACAAGATCCTGACGGGGCGGCGCGAGCAGATGGGCGGGCTCAGGCAGCAGGGCGGCATATCGGGTTTTCCCAAGCGCAGCGAATCCGAATACGACGCGTTCGGCACCGCGCATTCGTCCACTTCCATTTCCGCGGCATTGGGCATGGCCGTGGCCTCGCGCAATGCCGGCCTGACCGACAGGCAGCACATCGCCGTGATCGGCGACGGCGCGATGACGGCGGGCATGGCTTTCGAAGCCCTGAACAACGCGGGCGTCACGTCCGACGTGAACATGCTGGTCATCCTCAACGACAACGACATGTCCATTTCGCCGCCCGTGGGTGCGCTCAACCGTTATCTGGCCCGGCTCATGTCCGGCCGCTTCTACGCGGCGGCCAGGAACGTGGGCAGGGCGGTATTGCAGCACGTGCCGCCGGTGCTCGAGCTGGCGCGCCGCTTCGAGGGGCACGCCAAAGGCATCATGACTCCGGCCACCTTGTTCGAAGAGCTGGGTTTCAACTATGTCGGTCCCATCGACGGGCACGATCTCGATGCGCTGGTTCCCACGCTTGAAAACCTGCGCGCGCTGGGCGGGCTGCAATTCCTGCACGTGGTGACCAAAAAGGGTCAGGGCTACAAGCTGGCGGAGGCCGACCCGGTGCTCTATCATGGGCCGGGCAAGTTCGATCCGTCCATCGGCATCCAGCAGCCTTCGGCTCCCGCCAAGCAGACGTTCACGCAGGTGTTCGGCGACTGGATATGCGACATGGCGGCCGCCGATGCGCGATTGGTGGGCATCACCCCCGCGATGCGCGAGGGCAGCGGCCTGGTTCGCTTCGAGCAGCTTTACCCCGATCGCTATTTCGACGTGGGAATCGCCGAGCAGCATTCCGTGACTTTCGCCGCCGGCTTGGCTTGCGAGGGGCAGAAGCCCGTGCTCGCCATTTACTCGACCTTTCTGCAGCGCGGCTACGACCAGCTGATCCATGACGTCGCCCTGCAGAATCTGGACGTGACGTTTGCGTTGGATCGCGCCGGCATCGTCGGCGCGGACGGCGCGACCCATGCCGGCAACTACGACATTGCGTATCTGCGCTGCATTCCCAATATGGTGGTGGCCACGCCCTCGGACGAGAACGAAGCCCGCTTGCTGCTGAGCAGCTGCTATCGCCATCACGGGCCGGCCAGCGTGCGCTATCCGCGCGGCGCGGGCTGTGGCGCCGAGGTCGCGCCGGGCCTGGACGACGTGCCCATCGGGCGGGGAATCATCCGCCAAGAGGGCGGGACCATCGCCATCCTGGCCTTCGGCACCTTGGCGCCGGCCGGATTGGCCGTGGCCAGAAAGCTCGGGCTCACCCTGGTGGACATGCGTTTTGTGAAGCCTTTGGACGAAGCGCTGCTTTCGTCGCTGGCGCGCACGCACGGCGCGTTCGTGACGCTCGAAGAGGGATGCCTGATGGGAGGCGCCGGTAGCGCCGTGCTGGAATACTTCAGCCGCGAAAGGATCGCGCACCCCGTCCTGACTTTGGGCTTGCCCGATCGATTCATCGATCACGGCGATCAAAAGGCCTTGTTGGCGCAATGCGGGCTGGATGCGGCGGGCATCGAACAGTCGGTGCAGGCGCGGTTCGCGGATTTGCTGGGGTAGCCGCGATACACTTGCCGCAGGCTTGGCGTGTTATAAAGTACCCGTTAGGTGTATGGTTATAGAGCGCACCTCATCGGCCTTGTCGCATAATGGTCGTTTGTATATCACTTTGGCGTCCGGCCCTGCGCCCGGACGCGCTATGAGCTGGACATGAATATTTTGACTGATTCCGTTGCGGCGATGCCGGATGTGCAGAGCAGCGTCGACATGCGCCATATCCCGATCGAGCGCGTCGGTGTTCGCGGTGTTCGCCATCCCCTGACCATCGCCTCCGCGGACGGGCCCCTGCCCACGGTGGGCAACTGGGAGCTGACCGTAGCCTTGCCCGCTCATGAAAAGGGCACGCATATGTCGCGTTTCGTGGCGCTGCTCGAACAGTATCGCTCCGTTGCGCTGACGCCCGCGCTGTTCTGCGGCATGGCGCAGGCCATGCTGCCTTTGCTGCACGCGGAAAAAGGCGACATTTCCGTTCGTTTTCCGTATTTCATCAGCAAAACCGCCCCGATTTCGGGAGTTACCAGTCTGATGGATTACGAAGTCACCTGGACCGCGCGCGCCGTGACCCAGGACGGCGGCCAGATTCAGGCGGCGTTCGAGCTGTCCGTGCTGGTGCCCGTTACCAGCCTGTGCCCGTGCTCCAAGGCGATCTCGCAGTACGGCGCGCATAATCAGCGCTCGCACGTCACGGTGGACGCGACCTACGCCGATGCCGGCGCGGTGGACGTGCCGGCCTTGGTGAGCATGATCGAACAGCAGGCCTCGTGCGAGCTGTGGGGCTTGCTCAAGCGCACCGATGAAAAATACGTCACCGAGCGCGCCTACGAAAATCCGAAGTTCGTGGAAGACCTGGTGCGCGACGTGGCCGCCGCGATACGCGGCGTGGCGGGAGTGCAACGCTTTACGGTCCAGGCGGAAAATTTCGAATCCATTCATAACCATTCAGCCTACGCCGTGGTCGAAGGCTGAGCGCCGGCTGCTTGTGTGGGCGCGTTTCCGCGCTTTCAGCTCTTTTGAAGCGCTTGCTCTTCGTTCACGATACGCATGCTGGACGGCGAGCTCAGCGCCACGCCGGATTCGCGCAAGCGCTTCAGTAGCTCGAACATCACCGCGCTGCGTATGCCGGAAGCCAGCCGCGGCGATTTGACGTAGGCCGTGCCTTTGAAGACCAACGCCGCCGCGCTGATATCGTCCAGCGTCACGGCCGGCGCCGGCGCGTCCAGCACGTCCGGATGCGCTTCCATGGTCTGCAGCATGACTTCCCGTACGGTCTCCGCGGGGGCGTCCAGAGGCAGGGTCAGCTGGATCTGGATGCGTCCCAGCGGCCCGCCGTGAGTGACGTTGCGCACCGCTTTCGTGATTAATTCCGAATTGGGCACGATGATGGTGGAGCGGTCGCCCATCTGGATTTCGGTGGCGCGCACGTTGATGCGGCGGATGTCGCCTTCGACGCCGGCGCCCAGCGACACCCAGTCGCCCACTTTCACGGGCCGCTCGGCCAGCAGGATCAACCCCGAGACGAAGTTCTGCACGATGGCCTGCAGGCCGAAGCCGATGCCGATGGAAAGGGCGCTGGCGATCCAGGTCAGGCGCTCCATGCCCAGGCCCGTCGACGCCAGCGCCAGGACCATCGCGATCACATAGCCCACGTAACCGATCAGCGTCGTAGTCGACGCCTGGATGCCCCGGTCCAGCGTCGTTGCCGGCAGCAGGCGCTGCGCCAGCCAGCGTTTGAAGGCGTTGACCGCCAGCACGCCCAAGCCGAAGGTCACCGCGGCTTGCAGCAGCACCATGGGCTTGAGCTGGATTTCACCGATGGACAGGCCGCCGCGCAAGCGTTCCAGGTGTTGTTGTATGTCCGTCGGACTATGGCCGTATGGGGCGACCAGCAACAGCGCGGCGAAAAGGAAGACCAGCACTTGGCCGATGCCCGAGCCCAGGATGACGAGCTGTTCCGATGCGCTGGATGGTGTGCTGCGGTCCGGCTGGTCCAGAGGGCGGCCCAGCGCGGCCGCCGCGGCGTCGCTGATCGTCACCGACAGCAGATAGGATGTCAGGATGACGACGGTGCTCCATATCATTTGCTTGAGCACGAACGCGCCCAGCGCGACATAGCCGATGAGCAGGCAGAATACGCTGAAGGCCAGCGCGATGCCGGCCGCGGCTTGCAGCACGCCCATCCAGCGGCTCAGTTGCCGGGCCAGCCAGGAGTCGGACGGCTGCGCCTGGGCCGCCCCGTCCGCGCGGCGCAGGCGGCGCACGCGCCATAGAAAACGGGCGATCAGCGCCGCCGTCAGGCCCGCTATCGCCAGGTTGATCAATATGGAACTGGTCAGACTCAAGCTGAACATCTCGCCGGCGCGTTCCGCGAGCCCGTTCAGGATGACCAAGGCGGCCGCGCCCAGAGGGAAGTGCCGCAGGTCC
Source organism: uncultured Burkholderiaceae bacterium (assembly GCA_964551305.1). Lineage (GTDB taxonomy): Bacteria > Pseudomonadota > Gammaproteobacteria > Burkholderiales > Burkholderiaceae_B > JBAZDC01. The sequence continues at coordinate 9,157 of CAZKBT010000020.1, read as the reverse complement.
CAAGCCGTTTCGTCCAGCAGCGGCGCAAGCCGCCAGGTGGGGGCGTGCGCCGCCAGCAGGCTGGAACCCAGGCTGTTCACGTAGCTGCCGAAGCAGATCAGGACGATAGCTCCGGTCAGCAGTCCATGCGCATCGGCCGTCGGCGGATGGCGCCACGTCATGCCCAGGCTGAGCACGGTAAGGATGAGCAGGGGGGCGAGAACGGCCAGGAAGATCCGCGACCAGGCATGCAGGCTGCGCCGCAGGCGCCCGGCAGGCACGCGGGTGGCCGTCAGGGCATGCAGCAGCTGGCGCGCCGCGCGGTAGGCGATCAAGATCACGGCGACGGCGGCCGCGACGGCCAGCCATATCCACGCCGGCGTCGCCTGGACGCGCTGTTCGATGTGCCCCAGCGTCTGGCCGGCCCGGCGGGCGTCGATGGCCTGGTTCAACTGCAATTGTTGCCAGAATGAGGCCGACAGCACGGACCGGGTGCGCATGCCCAGTTCGGCGTGAAAGCGCGCGCGTCGCTTGGCGGTGATCTGGTCCAGCACCTGATCGGCTTCCAGCGCCAGCAGGCGGGCCATGCGCAGCTGCGTCTCGATGATGGACAGCTCGTCGCTCAGATCGGCGCGCTGTTCGGCCAGGGCGGGGGCTTCCGGCGCATCGGCCGGGGCTTCGCCCAGGCCGCCGAGCTTGGCTTTATGGTTTTCCAGCACGGGTTGCTGCGTCTCGATGTAGCGGTTGAGCGATTCCAGCACGGCCAGGGCCTCGTCGCGGTCGCGCAACAGGGTGGCCGTGCTTTCCTGGCCGTCGGCGCGCTGCTGCAATTGCGTCAGCCGCTGGCGCGCGGTGTCCAGCACGGTTTGCGCGGCCTCGCCCGGTCCGGAGGGCGGCTGCGCGCTCGCGGCATGGGCGCACAGCGTCAAAACGAGCACGGCGATCAGGCTCAGGAGCCATTCGAATCCCCGGTGCGCGGGCGATGCGCGGCGCGCCGGCGGGGAAGGGGGAAGGCAGGCGTTGGGCATGGCTGAAATCCGCGTGGACATACATGAGGATGGCGAAGTAGGCGATAGGTGCAACATAGCAGCAAATTCGCGCTCTGTGTTCGGCGCCGTGAAGAAATGTGACGGGCGAATCCGGTTGGTGATCCTTCCCGTCGTGCGGGAAATGGGATATCGGCATGCCGGATGGCGGTCCGGCCGTGAAGACGGCGCGGGCGAAGAAATACGGGGGGCGTAAACAGTTGTCAATTCAACAATTTACGTGTTAATATGGCTGGTTTCTTGCTCGACTTTTCCTTGTCTTGGCCTTTACGCTATTTTGGGTGGCGGTCCGGATGGGGCTTGAGCGGGCTGTCCCTTTCGGATGCCTGGTCCTTTAGCGGGCTTTGCATAATCCGAAAGATATCCTCAAGGAGTTCACTTTATGCGTCACTACGAAGTAGTGTTTATCGTGCATCCCGATCAAAGCGAGCAAGTGCCCGCCATGATCGAGCGCTATCAGTCCGTGGTTACGGCCAATGGCGGCCAGATCCATCGCTTGGAAGACTGGGGCCGCCGTCAATTGGCCTACCCGATCCAGAAGCTGGTCAAGGCGCATTACGTCTGCCTGAACATCGAATGCAACCAGGCCGCCCTGGACGAGCTCGAGCACGCTTTCCGTTACAACGATGCCATTCTGCGCCACCTGGTCATCAAGGCCAAGGCCGCCCTGACGGCGCCTTCGATCATGATGAAGTCGGTCGAGCGCGAAGAGGCCCGCAAGGCCAGCGCCGAGCCCGCGGCAACGGCGCAGGCGGCGGAGTAAAACCACTCCCCGCGCTACGGACGTGAATCAAGTCGTTTTGACGGTATCGGTGCAGGAAGTCATGCCGCTCAGGTATACCCCGGTCGGGCTGCCCGTCGTCGAAATGATACTGACGCATCGTTCGCAGGTCGTCGAAGCAGGCCGTGAAAGGCAGGTGGACATGACGATTTCCGCGGTAGCGCTGGGTGACGTGGCGACGCTGCTGGCTGACACGCCGTTGGGTGCTGACATGACGGTCAAGGGTTTCCTGGCTCCCGCCCGCAAGGGTTCGCCGAAACTGATACTGCACATACAGCAGGCAAAACGGATCTATGCCGGCGGCGCAACCGCGGTGGTTTAGCATCGGTCAAAGACATATCGGATTGTCCGGAGATTTTCTCCGGACATGGCACAAACAAAGTCCGGGACGACCCGGAAATCAAAGAGGCACATCATGGCTTTCTTCAAAAAGAGCAAGGAAAAACGTAAATTCACGCAGCAGAACCCGCTGTTCAAGCGCCGCAAGTTCTGCCGCTTCACGGCCGCCAACGTCGATGAAATCGACTACAAGGATCTGGACACGCTGCGTGATTTCATCCAGGAAAACGGCAAGATCATTCCTGCCCGCCTGACGGGCACCAAGGCCCACTACCAGCGCCAGCTGGACACGGCGATCAAGCGCGCGCGCTTCCTGGCACTGCTGCCCTACACCGACAACCACAACTAACCCGAGAGGCCTACTGTCATGCAAGTCATTCTGCTCGAAAAAGTCGTGAATCTGGGTAATCTCGGTGACGTCGTTCGCGTGCGCAACGGTTTCGCGCGCAACTATCTGATTCCTCAGAAAATCGCCCGCCGCGCCACCGACGCCGCCTTGAAGGAATTCGAAGCGCGTCGCGCCGAGCTGGAAAAAGCCCAGGCTGAAAAGTTGACGGCCGCCCAGGCCACCGGCGAAAAGCTGGCCGGCCAGGTTGTCCAGATCTCTCAGAAAGCGGGTGTCGACGGTCGTCTGTTCGGCTCCGTCACCACCATGGACATTGCCGCCCAGCTGGCCAAGATGGGCTTCGACTCGATCCAGAAGGTTCAGGTCCGCCTGCCCGACGGCGCGCTCAAGTCCGTGGGCGAGTTCCCGGTCCAGATCGCGCTGCACCCGGACGTCGTCGTCGAAGTCACAGTTCGCATCCAAGGCGAAATGGTATAAGGCGCCGATACTGCGTGGTACATTCCCTTGTCGGGTTCGTACTGCCGCCAGCGGTCACGAAGAGCCGGCTACATGCCGGCTTTTCTCTATTTGGAGCACGAGTTTGGACAGCAAGAAAGCACAGAACGATCCTCAGCTGGATTATTTGCGCGTACCGCCGCATTCGATAGAAGCCGAGCAATCGGTGTTGGGCGGATTGTTGCTGGACAATGCGGCCTGGGACCGCATCACCGATGTCCTGAATGAAGACGATTTCTACCGCTTCGATCATCGCATCATCTGGCAGCACATCGCCAGGCTGATAGGCTTGTCGCGTCCCGCCGACGTGGTGACCGTGAACGAATCGCTGGCCAGCGCCGGCAAATCCGACGAAGTCGGCGGGCTGGCTTATCTGAACGCGCTGGCGCACAATACGCCCTCGGCCGCCAATATCCGTCGTTACGCGGAAATCGTTCGCGAACGCTCCATGTTGCGCAAGCTGGTTTCCGTGGCCGACGAAATCGCCGCCGGCGCATTCAATCCCCAGGGAAAGGAAGCCCGCCAGTTGCTGGACGAGGCCGAGTCCCGCGTGTTCCAGATCGCTCAGGAAGGCGCGCGCGGCACCACCGGCTTTCAGGAAATCCAGCCCTTGCTGGCGCAAGTGGTCGAACGCATCGACGAGCTCTATCACCGTGAAGGCGGCTCCGACATTACGGGCGTGCCCACCGGATTCGCGGACCTGGACAAGATGACCTCGGGCCTGCAGCCCGGCGATCTCATCATCGTCGCCGGCCGGCCCTCGATGGGGAAGACGTCGTTTTCCATGAACATCGGCGAGCACGTGGCGATTGAACAGGGCCTGCCGGTCGCCGTGTTTTCCATGGAAATGGGCGCGGTCCAGCTGGCGATGCGCATGGTCGGATCGGTCGGCATGCTGGACCAGCACCGCATGCGCACCGGCAAATTGACGGCCGACGATTGGCCGCGCCTGACGCATGCCGTGCAGCAGGTCCAGGAAGCGCAGATATATATCGACGAAACACCGGCGCTGACCTCGATGGAGGTGCGCGCGCGCGCGCGCCGCCTGGCGCGCCAGTGCGGGCAGCTGGGCCTGATCATTATCGACTACATGCAGCTGATGTCGGCCAACAGCGCGGGCGAGAACCGGGCTACGGAAATTTCCGAGATCAGCCGTTCTTTGAAAGGCTTGGCCAAAGAGCTGAACTGCCCCTTGATTGCGTTGTCCCAGCTGAACCGCAGTCTGGAGCAGCGCCCCAACAAGCGTCCGGTCATGAGCGATTTGCGCGAATCGGGCGCCATCGAACAGGACGCCGACGTGATCCTCTTCATTTATCGCGACGAGGTCTACAACCCCGATTCGCCCGACAAGGGATCGGCCGAGATCATCATCGGCAAACAACGTAACGGCCCCATCGGCGCCGTGAGGCTGACCTTCCAGGGTGCAAGCACGCGCTTCCTGAATTTCACGTCAGGCATGTAGCGGTGGCGCGCGCATGCGCAAGAGAAGGGCCGATCGGCGCGCGGCGTGGAAGGCTCAGGCGCCCGTCTTGGCGCTCATGAATCGCGCCAGCTCGTACGCGGCTTCCAATGAACTGGGGTCGGCGACGCCTTGGCCGGCGATGTCGTAGGCCGTGCCGTGATCCGGGCTGGTGCGCACGAAGGGCAGGCCCACGGTGACGTTGACCCCTTGGTCGACCCCCAGGTATTTCACCGGGATCAGGCCTTGATCATGGTACTGGGCGACCACGATGTCGAATTCGCCGTCGCGCGCCCGCATGAACACGGTGTCGCCCGGCCACGGCCCCGAGACCGTGATGCCTTCGGCCTGGGCCTGGGCGATGGCGGGCGCGATGACGTCGATTTCTTCCTGGCCGAACCGGCCGTATTCGCCCGCGTGCGGATTCAGGCCCGCGACGGCGATCCTGGGCCGCGCGATGCCCGCCTGGATGCAGGCCAGCTGCGCCAGCCGTATCGTGTTCAGCTCGGCTTCCGCGGTGATCAGGCGGGGTACGTCGGAAAGCGGCACGTGTATGGTGACCAGGATGACCCGCAGCTCGGGATTGGCCAGCATCATGGCGTAATTCCCGGTGCCGGTGCGCTCGGCCAGTATTTCCGTGTGTCCGGGCGCGTCGATGCCGCCTGCTTGCAAAGCTTTCTTGTTCAAAGGCGCCGTCACGATGGCGCGTATCTCGCCCGCCATGGCGTCGTCGATCGCATGGCAAAGATATTCGTACGCGCCTCGCCCCGCTTGGGGGCTGAGCCGGCCGGGCTGCAGATCGAAGGGCAGGTCGTGCCAGCGGTTCAGGACGGGCACGCGGCCGGGCGCAACGTCCAGCGCGCGCCGCGCTTGGCTGATCAATTCCACGCGCATCGTGTCGCCCAGGCCGAGCTGGTCGATGGTGGCTTCCAGCACGCCCGCGTCGCCGTAGACCAAGGCGCCTTGCGGCCGCAGCTTGGCGAAGAGCTTGATCACGATTTCCGGGCCGATGCCGGTGGCGTCGCCCATCGTGAATCCTATCGGTGGCTGCGCGTCGTTCATGTCGGGCATGCTCTAGAGCGCGTCGCTGGCGTAATCGGCCAGGCGGGATCGTTCGCCGCGTTGCAAGGTGATGTGCCCCGCATGAGGCCAGCCCTTGAAGCGGTCCACCACGTACGTCAGCCCAGAGCTGCCTTCGGTCAGATACGGGGTGTCGATCTGCGCGATGTTGCCCAGGCAGACGATCTTCGTGCCGGGGCCGGCCCGCGTGACCAGCGTCTTCATCTGCTTGGGCGTGAGATTCTGCGCTTCGTCGATGATCACGAATTTGTTCAGGAACGTGCGTCCGCGCATGAAGTTCAGCGATTTGACCTTGATGCGCGACCGTATCAGGTCCATGGATGCGCTCTTGGACCAGTCGGGCGCGGCATTGCCGTCCGCTCCGCCGGCGCCCAGGTGCAGGACTTCCAGGTTGTCCTCGAGCGCGCCCATCCAGGGCAGCATTTTCTCTTCCTCGGTGCCGGGCAGAAAGCCGATGTCGTCGCCCACGGGCACCGTCGCCCGGGTAATGATGATCTCGTTGTAGCGCTTGGTTTCCAGCGTCTGCGCCAGTCCGCTGGCCAGCGCCAGCAGGGTCTTGCCCGTGCCGGCCTGGCCGAGCAGGGACACGAAGTCGCAGTCGGGATTCATCAACAGGTTCAGCGCGAAATTCTGTTCCCGATTGCGCGCGGTGATGCCCCAGACGCTGTTCTTGCCGTGGCTGTAGTCGCGCAAGGTGGCCAGCACGGCGGTCTTGCCGCTGACCTCTTTGACCTGCGCGTAGAGCGGCATTTCGCCTTCGAAATACACGAATTCGTTGACCATGAATTCGGCGCACAGCGGACCTGAAAGACGATAGTAGGTCGTGCCGCCTTGCTGCCAGGATTCGACGTCCTTGCCGTGCTTGAGCCAGAAGTTTTCCGGCAGCGGCATGACGCCCTCGTACAGCAGGTCGGAATCGTCCAGGACATGGTCGTTGTAATAGTCCTCGGCCGTCAGCCCCAGCGCCTGCGCCTTGAGCCGCATGTTGATGTCCTTGGACACCAGGACCACGCTGCGTTTCGGGTACAGGCCCTGCAGGGCATGGACGATGCTGAGGATCACATTGTCGGCTTTGCTCAGGGGAAGTTCGATGGGCAGGGCGGCGCTGAGCGCCGTGGTCTGAAAAAACAGATTGCCCAGCGCTTCGGTGTTGCCCGCGCCGTCCAGCGCCACGCCTTCGGCCAGCGATTTGTCGCCGCCGACCAGCACGTCCAGCGACCGGCTGACCTGGCGGGCATTGCGGGCGACTTCGGACATGCCTTTCTTCTGGTGATCGAGCTCTTCCAGCACGATCATGGGCAGGAAAATATCGTGCTCATGGAACTTGAACAGGCAGTTCGAATCATGCAGCAGGACGTTGGTGTCCAGCACGAACAGCTTGCGCTGCGCCGAAGGCAGGCGGCTGCGCTTGCCCGCGCGCTCGGCGGACGCAGCGGGGCCGGGCGCGGCCGGCTTGGCGGCGGCCGTGTCCGGCTGCCTGGCTTTGGAGGTCGGCGGCGTATCCGGCTTGAACGCCGGTTTCGCGGCGGGCGTTGTCTTGCCGGCTTGTTTTTGCCTGGCGGCTGTCTTGGCAGGCGCGGGCGTCGGGGCTCTGGCAACGGCGGGAATGTCTTTTGCGTCGAGCAGGGCGCCCATACGGCTAGGCAACGGTGGCAAAGGCATAAAGTGTAGGCTCCTTGTTGGGGGGCGATCGGGTCCGCCGCGTATCGGCTATGACGCGTCCTGAACGGCTTGCAGCACGGCTTGCGCGTGTCCCGGCACGCGTACGCCGCGCCATTCCCGCACGATGGCGCCCTGGCTGTCCACCAGGAATGTGCTGCGTTCGATGCCGCGTACTTGTTTACCGTACATATTCTTCATTTTGATGACGCCCAGCGCCTGGCACAGGGTTTCATCCGTGTCCGAGACCAGGGCGAACGGCAGGTTCTGTTTTTCCGTGAAATTGGCGTGGGACTTCAGGCCGTCTCGCGACACGCCCAGTATTTGGCAGTCCAGCTCGAGGAATTGCGCATGCCGGTCGCGGAAATCCTGCGATTCGGTGGTGCATCCGGGCGTGCTGTCCTTGGGGTAGAAGTACAGCACGGTATGGCGCGTGCCGAGCTTGCCCAAGTCGATGTCGCCCTGGGTGCTGGAAACGGCCAGGGCGGGCAGCTTGTCGCCGACGGTCAGCGTGGTCATGCAATCTCCTTGTTCGGTAATAGGGCCGCGATCACGCGGCGTCCTTCGGTCATCAGGATATTGTAAGTGCGCGAGGCCGCCTCGGTCGTCATGGATTCTACCCCTATCCCCAGGCGCAGCAGCGGCTGCGTGGCCTGGACGGGCAGCATGCGATGCTTCAGGCCCATGCCGATCAGCAGGATTTCCGGCGCGTCCTTGGGCTTGGCGGGGCCGACGCCGTTCAGGAAGTCCATCGGATCCACGGGCGCCGTGTCGATGCCGGCGATCTGCCTGAGCATGTCCGCGCCGATCTCGTCGGGGGAGCCGATGTCCCAGGTCTGGATGTCGCCTTTCGGGGCGAAATACACGGCATGGCGGTAGGCGACCTCGTTGATTTCGATGTAGTCCGGCCCGTAGGCGGTCACCGTGTTCAACGCCGGGTTCGATTCGTGTTGCAGTTGCACAGATACCTCCATCATTTACGTTGATGATAGCGTAAAGCGTGGCCGCGCATGCGCCGGGGCCGGGACGGATCGATTACATTCGCGGCCAGCCGCCGCAGCGCTTGTCGCCGCCGCCCGATTGCGCTAGATTATTATGTTTTGTTGCGCCGCACCGTCAGCGGCGTCCTTTTCCTTCCCTTTAGAGACCATCATGATGAACTTCTCGCGCATCGAGCGCCTTCCGCCATACGTGTTCAACATCACTGGGGAACTGAAAATGGCGGCGCGGCGGCGCGGCGAAGACATCATCGACATGTCGATGGGAAATCCCGACGGTCCCACGCCCAAGCACATCGTCGACAAGCTGATCGAAGTCGCCCTGCGGCCTGATACGCATGGCTATTCGGTATCCAAAGGCATACCGCGCCTGCGCAAGGCCATCACCGACTGGTACGACCGCCGCTACGGCGTGCGGTTCGATCCGGATTCCGAGGCCATCGTCACCATCGGCTCCAAGGAAGGCCTGGCGCACCTGATGCTGGCCACGCTTGATCGCGGCGACACGGTGCTGGTGCCCAATCCCAGCTATCCCATTCACATCTACGGCGCGGTGATCGCCGGCGCGAACATCCGTTCCGTGCCCATGACGCCTGGGCTGGATTTCTTCGACGAGATCGAACGCGCCGTGCGCGAAAGCATTCCCAAGCCCAAGATGATGATCCTGGGTTTCCCCAGCAACCCGACGGCCCAATGCGTGGAGCTGTCGTTCTTCGAGCGCGTCATCGCGCTGGCGAAGGAGCACGACATCCTCGTCGTGCACGATCTGGCCTATGCCGACATCACCTTCGACGGCTACGTCGCGCCTTCCATCATGCAGGTCGAGGGTGCGCGCGACGTCGCCGTCGAATTCTTCACCATGAGCAAAAGCTACAATATGGCCGGATGGCGCATCGGATTCATGGTGGGCAACCGGGAATTGGTCAATGCGCTGGCCCGCATCAAGAGCTATCACGACTACGGCACGTTCACGCC
>CAZKBT010000019.1:0-51228 GCA_964551305.1 uncultured Burkholderiaceae bacterium | reverse complement strand
GATTCCAAGGTGGTGTTCTTCGATGGCAACTATCAGGAATACGAGGCTGATAAGAAGCAGCGCCTGGGAGAAGAAGGCGCCAAGCCCAGACGCTTGCGCTATAAGGCGCTGAAATAGGAATCCAAGGCTAGCGGAGGCGCCATGTCGCTATTGCATGCTCATGAGTCGTTGCTGCTGATCGTCGACGTCCAGCGTGCGCTGACGCCTTCGATTCACGACGGCGGCGCGCTGGTCGACCGCATCGAGCGGCTCGCCCGCGCCGCGCACCTGCTGGACGTACCGGTCGTGGCCACGGAGCACTGCGCCGACAAGATCGGCCCGACGGTCGACAGCCTGACTCCCTGGATCGGCCGGACTTTTCACAAGACGTATTTCGATGCCACCCGCGAGCCGGATTTTCTACCGGGCCTGCCCCGGCATCGCCCCCGCGTGCTGCTGGCGGGGATGGAGGCGCATGTTTGCGTGCTGCAGACGGCCTTGGGCTTGGCGGCCGCTGGTTTGTCGCCGATGCTGGTTCAGGATGGAATCGGGTCGCGGCGAGAGGCCGACATGCTGGCGGCGCAAGCGCGCTGGGCCGGTTGCCGCGGCCTTGGCCTCACGTCGGAAATGGCGATGTTCGAGTGGCTGGAATCCGCCCGTCACCCGCGTTTCCGAGAGGTATTGTCCTTGATCAAGCAGAGCTGAGGGCTTCGGGGCGCGCTCCGGCTACGTTACACTTATTGCGTGTTTTTACACCCAAATTCATAAAATTTCGGCGTATGGCATGGATATCGGGTACTGTAGACTTCAACGTGGTTTTTCGGAGATGCACATTATGAAGACGACCATTCTATTTGCCAAGACCGCTGCCATCGGCCTGCTGGCCGCTTCTCTGGGCGCATGCTCCTCTTGGGACAGCATGAGCCATCGCCAGAAAAGCACAGTGACCGGGGCGGGTATCGGCGGCGTGGCCGGCGCCGTCATCACGAACGGCGGTATATTGGGTACGGTCGGCGGCGCGGCCATCGGCGGCGTCGTGGGCGATCAGGTCGGCAAGAACAGGTAAGGCCATGCCGGGCGGCTGTTGGCGCCCGGCATGACCGAGAAAACGAAACAGACACGACCAAAACGGCAAACCCCCGCAAACGGAACGCAGGTTCCGGGTGCGGGGGTTTTTATCGTGGGGGCTTTCCCCCCACCTTTTGCTTACCGGCTTTCGGCCTGGGGCATTTCGATCTTCACCTCCAGCACTTCAAGGGAGTCCTGGCGATCCAGGTTGACCTTGATGTCTTCGGGATTGATTTTGACGTAGCGGGAAATGACTTCGACGAGTTCCTTCTGGAGCCTGGGCAGGTAATCCGGCGTCATGCCGTCGCCGCGTTCGTTGATCAGGATCAGTTGCAGCCGGTCCTTGGCCACACTGGCCGAGGTTTTTTTCTCGCCGAGCAGAAAAGAGAGGAAGGACATGCTTATTTCCCTCCGAACAAGCGTTTGAACAAACCTGGCTTCGAATACTCGACAAAGCGCATCGGTACGTCTTCTCCCAGGTAGCGCGATATCACGTCCTGATAGGCTTGCGCCACTTCGCTTTCACGCAGGTGAATGGCGGGCACGCCCTGGTTGGACGCTTGCAGCACCGATTCGGACTCGGGAATGACGCCGATCAGCTTGATGCGCAGGATGTCTTCGATGTCCTTCAACGATAGCATTTCCCCGTCGGCGACGCGCTTGGCGTTGTAGCGGGTCAGCAGCAGGAATTCCTTGACGGGTTCCTGGCCTTGTTCCGCGCGTCGCGATTTCGCCGACAGGATGCCCAGGATGCGGTCCGAGTCGCGCACGGAAGAGACTTCGGGGTTGGTGACGACCAGGGCGTCATCGGCGAAATACGCCGCCATGAGCGCCCCTGTTTCGATGCCGGCCGGCGAATCGCAGACGATGTATTCGAAACCCATTTCGTCCAGCTCTTTCAGCACCTTTTCCACGCCTTCCTTGGTCAGCGCGTCTTTGTCGCGCGTCTGGGAGGCGGGAAGGATATATAGATTTTCAAGCTGTTTGTCGCGGATCAATGCCTGGTTGAGCGTGGCTTCGCCCTGGATGACGTTGACGAAGTCGTATACCACGCGTCGTTCGCAGCCCATGATCAGGTCCAGGTTGCGCAAACCGACGTCGAAGTCGATGACGGCCGTTTTATGGCCGCGCATCGCCAGCCCTGAGGAAAAGCTTGCACTGGTGGTGGTTTTGCCAACGCCACCTTTGCCGGAGGTCACCACAACTATTCGCGCCATGACGGTAGAGTCCCTTTGTACTTGGTAAATCGTGTAATCGTAAAGCAAAAAGCAGATGAAAATAACGAGAGTTCGCCTATTTTGCTATCCGGATAGCAACAAAACTTGTCTGTTGCGGTCTTTTTGCCGGTATTTTTCGTAAATTTCGTATTGCTTGCCGTAGCGGCTTTGCGCTCATCTGGTTCGCATTATGCATTATTTGTTCAGCACGGTGATCTGCAGCGAATCGCCGTCCAGCGAAACGATGCAGGGCTGGTTGCGCTGGTGGGCGTCCAGCTGCGTTTCGACGACCCGGTAGACGCCGGCGATGGCAAGCAGTTCCGGGTCCAGTTGCGTCGTGAAGATGCGGGCGCCCGCATCCCCGCGGGCGCCCGCCATGGCCTTGCCGCGCAAGGGGCCGTATACGTGGATGTTCCCGTCCGCGATGACTTCGGCGCCTTGGCTGACGACGCCGATGACGATCAAATCGGTGTCGCGCGCATAGATCCGTTGCCCGGACCGCAACGGCCTGTTGATCACCATGGCCGCGGGCGCGATCTCGGGCGCGGCCGTCGTGGCGCTCGCGTTTCGCGGCGCGGCCTGCGCCGCTTCCTGCTGCTTGGTCTCCGGCCGGGCCGCGTTGGCGGAGACGACCGGAACGTCTTTGTCGGGCGCGGGGGCGGCTTGAGTCCGGGCGACGGGCCGGGATAGCTCGACGGCCGCCAGGCCGGCAGCGGCGGCCGATTGCTGGTTGTGCTCGCCGGCGACGACGCCGACCGGATGCAGATTGTGCTTGCGCAGCGCGGCCAATAGCGTTTCCCAGTCGACGTCCTGGTCGACTTGGGTGGCGTCGACGACAACCGCCTCGTTCTCGAAGAAGCTGCCCGCGTCATGCATGCGCTGGTCCAGCGCGGCGATCAGCGCCTGGGTTTCATGACTGTGCAGCACGACGCGCACGGCATAAAGCGAGGCGCTTTTGAAATCCAGCGCCGGCTGCTGTTTGGGATCGTTCGAGGTATCGTTCACAAGTAGCTCGGTGTGTAAAGTGGTCGGGAAGGATTCGGTTTGTCGATCGGGCGACGACGGCTTGCGCGCTCAGGCCCAGGTGTCCCTCAAGGTGACGGCCCTGTTCAGGACGGGCGTTTCGACGCTGGAACTGTTGCGGTCGGCGACGAAATAGCCTAGCCGCTCGAACTGCCAGATGGCCCCCGGCTCGGCTTGCGTGCCGGGCTCCAGCCAGCCTTGGACCACGCGGCAGGAATCCGGGTTCAGCGCAGCCAGGTAGTCTTTGTCGCCGCCATCGGGGTGCGGGTCGGAAAACAGGCGATCGTAGAGCCGGATGGTGGCGGGCACCGCATGCCGCACGCTGATCCAGGTGATGTTGCCCTTGACTTTGACCGAATCGGCGCCCGGCGTTCCGCTTTTCGTATCGGGAAGGTATTCGGCATGGACTTCGGTAATATTGCCGTCGGCGTCCTGGACGAAATCGGTGCAGCGGATGATGTATCCGTACTTCAGGCGCACCGTATTGCCGGGAAACAGCCGGAAGTATTTCTTGGGCGGATCGATGCGGAAATCGTCGCGCTCTATCCACAGTTCGCGGGTCAAGGGAAATTCGCGGCGTCCGTCTTGCGGCTCGTGCGGGTTGCGCGGCGCGTGGCACATTTCGGCCTGGTCGCGGGGATAGTTCGTCAGCACCAGCTTGATCGGATCCAGGATCGCGACGGCGCGTTGCGCGACCGGGTCCAGGTCGTCGCGCAGCGCCTGTTCCAGCAGACTGTAGTCGATGCGGGAATCCGCTTTGGAGACGCCGAGCCGGCTGCAGAACAAGCGGATGGACGACGGCGTATAGCCGCGCCGGCGCAAGCCCGCCAACGTAGGCATGCGCGGATCGTCCCAGCCGTCCACCAGGCCGTCCTGGACCAGCGCGAGCAGCTTGCGCTTGCTGGTCACCACATAGGTCAGATTCAGGCGGGCGAACTCATACTGGCGCGGCAGCGGCGCGGAAAGTTCGCCGAGCTCGGCCAGGCGTTCCAGAATCCAGTCGTAGAACGGGCGCTGGTCTTCGAATTCCAGGGTGCAGATGCTGTGGGTGATGCCTTCCAGGGCGTCTTCCACGGGGTGCGCCCAGGAATACATCGGGTAGATGCGCCAGTCGGATCCGCTGCGGTGGTGCGGGGTATGGCGGATCCGATACAGGACCGGGTCGCGCAGATTGATGTTGGGCGATCCCATGTCGATCCTGGCCCGCAAGGCCATGCTGCCGTCGGGATGCTTGCCGTCGCGCATCTCCCGCAACAGGGCGAGCGATTCCTCGGCGGGCCGTTCCCGCCATGGCGAATTCCGTCCTTTCTCCGTCAGGGTGCCGCGGCTGGCGCGCATTTCGTCGGCGCTTTGCTCATCCACATACGCGTGGCCGGCCTGCACCAGCTTTTCGGCGAATCGGTACATATAAGGGAAATAATCGCTGGCGTAATAGCAATTGTTTTCGCCTTTGTAATGCCAATCGAAGCCCAGCCATTGGATGATGTCGATGATGGCATGCACGTATTCGGAATTTTCCTTTTCCGGATTGGTATCGTCGAAGCGCAGATGGCATGCGCCTTGGTAGTCTTCGGCCAGGCCGAAGTTCAGGCATATGCTTTTGGCGTGGCCGATGTGCAGGTAGCCGTTGGGTTCGGGCGGGAAGCGTGTGCGTATCCGGGCGCTGTCGGTCTCGCCCTGCGCCTGCACCTCGGCCGGGCCGGGCCTGCCCGCCCAGCGTTTGCCCGCGTAGCGGCCCTGCGCCAGGTCGTTTTCGATGATGGTGCGCAGAAAATTGGAAACAGGAGCGGGACTGGATGCAGTGGTCATACCTGAAACGTGACAGAAAAATACCGGGGAAGTGAGCATTTTGCCACGTTCTCATTCGTATGCCTTTTATCGGCGGGCAGAAATGGCAAAGTGGTTCTAAACTAGCGGTCATTATGACGCAATCGACCGTGCCGCTTTCCGAGCTCCAGTTTTTCATCGGACTGGGATTTCTTTGCCTGTTCCTGATCCTGGAACTGGGCTTGGCATGGATGCTGGTTTATTTCCGAGGCCGTTCGCTGGGGGCGCGCGGGGCGGTATGGATCGCCGCGTATCGTTTCTGGGTGCGGATATTCGCCTTGGCCTTCGTCATACGCTCGGCCGCGCTGGTATCGGTGCTGATCCAGTTCGGCACGCTCTGGCCGGGCCTGATGGACAGAATGGGCGATGTCGCCAGCCCATTGCTGGCGGTGACCGTATTGACGGCATTCATTTTTCAATCTTGTTTCGTGGGGGCCATGTTGTTCGGCCAGCGCTACGTGTCGGACAGGGTGCATGCGCTGATCGTGCTCATGGTGGCGCTGGGCGTGACCTTGCTCGCGTTATGCCTGGTCGCCCTGCATGCCTGGATGAACACGCCCCAAGGCGCGGAGCTGGTGAACGGGCAGTACGTCGTCCGTCGCTGGCCCGCCGTGGTGTTCAGCGCGGCCATGCCATGGTTTGCCGGCCTGTTCTTCAGCGTGAGCGGCGCGGCGGCGGCCTATCTGATGATGGGGGTGGTGGCCTCGCAAGCCTTGCGCCGTCCCTTGGACCAAAGCGAGGCGGCGGTGTTTCACGTCGCCGTGGGTGTGGCGCTGGTCAGCCTGAGCGTGGCGATCGTGATGATGGCGGGCGTGGGGAAAGTGACGGCGCAGCATCAGCCCGCCAAGGCGGCCGCCGCGGCCGGGTATTGGAATAGCGGCAGTCCGCCGCGCATCGTCTTGCTCGCCAGGCCGGATGAGCGGGCCGGCGCGAATCGCGCCGAACTGTTGTCCTGGCGGGGCGTGGGCGCGAAGTGGCTGGGCCGAGACGAGCAGGGCGCATTGCGTGGCCTCGACCAGTTCTCGGGTATGAGTCCGCCGGTCGCGGCGACGTTCTGGGGGCTGCGCATCGCGCTGTATGTCGGCTTGCTCATGTTGATGGTCGCCGTGCTCTTTGCCGTCAAGCTGGCGGGCAAGGGAATGCCGGGATTTTCCCGGCCCTGGCTCGCCTTGTCGCGTCTGTTCATGTTTTCGGGCTGGCTGTCGTTCGGCGCGGGCTTCGTCTATATGGCGGCGGGAACGCTTCCCTACGCCATACAGGGGACGATTACGTACGGCGACATAGCGGGGAGCACGCCGGGCCGGATTCTGGCCGTCGGCCTGGCTTTGCATGTGCTGGTCTATCTGGCCTTGATCGCCGGATTCTTTCAGTTATTGCGTCATACCATTCGGTTTGGCGTCGTGCCGGTCGCCCGGCGCAGGGGAAGAGCTTGATCGATTCGCTGGCCCTGGCGCTGGGGCTGGGCGCCCAGGATCCCGCGTTCTGGATGCCGCTGGCGTTCATGGCGCTGTTGTTCATCGTGATCCTGGCGGGCGCCATACTGGGAGGCTTCGATATCGGGGTGGGTTGCCTGCTGCCGTTCGCCTCGCCTGTGCTGCGCGCGCGAATGCTGTCGCTGCTCAGCCCGTGGCGCGATGCCAACGACTTCTGGCTGCTGCTGGGCATGGGCTTGTTCATGGCGGCTTTTCCCAAAGCATGGGGGCCGGTGATGGGGGCGCTGTACCTGCCCATGTCGTTGATGAGCGTGGGCGTGTTGCTGCGCTCGGCCTCTTTCGAGCTGCGCTTGCGCGCTCCTGTCGAGCAGCAGGCGCGCTGGCAAGCCTGCTTCGCTTTCGGGTCATGGATGACGGCGCTGGCGCACGGCTTGCTGCTCGGACAGATCGTGGTGAACTACGAGTCGGGGCAGGGTTATGTATGGTTTACCGTCTTCGTCGGGCTTTGCGCGTTTGCCGCCTATTGCCTGCTGGGGGCGGCGTGGCTGATCATGCGCGAAGGCGGCGAGTTGCGCGCGCGCGCCGTCGCCTGGGGAAGGCGCGCCGTGCGCTGGTCCGCGGCCGGCGCGGTCGGTGTCTGCGTCGTGCTGGCGTTCAGCAACGCCGGTATCTTCCTGCGATGGACCGACCAGACCGGGTTGCCGGTATCCGTGGGTTTGTGGGCGGTTCTGCTGTTGTGCTTCGTGACGATAGAGATGTGCCTGCAGCGCATGATCAACAGCAGTTACCGCACCACCGCCTTGCCGTTCTTGATGACGTTGACGGTTTTCGCGTTGATGCTGGGCGGATTGGCCTACAGCTTTTTTCCTTTCCTCGTCCTGGACGACTTGACGCTATGGGATGCGGCCGCGTCGATCGAGGCCCTGCGCCTGGTGCTGTCGGCCACCGTAATCGCCCTGCCGGTGGCGCTGCTGTTCAATATCCGCGTCTATTGGCGGATGTTCGGGCTGTCCGTGGCGCCGTCGCCGCCGGAATTCAAGCCGGATTGACGGCGCGAGGCCCCGCCCGCGGGCCGGGGAGGCGCGGGCCTTGCCGTCAGTCTGATCAGTCGGCGTTCTGTGCGGCTTGCGCGGGCTCCAGGGGCAGCAGCACGCGTACCGTCAGCCCGCCCCCCGGCGTTTCTTCGAGCGTAAGCCGGCCGTCGTGCGCCTTGGCGATGGCATGCGCCAGCGCCAGCCCCAGTCCGACCGAGCCGGTACGGGTACGCGCTTCGTCCAGCCGCGAAAACGGCCTGAGCGCTTCTTCGCGGCGCTCCGGACTGATCCCGGGGCCGTGGTCGACGACGTCGATGCGCGCCATGCCTTTCTGGCGGGACAAGCTGATCTCCACGTCCGATTCGCCATGATTCATGGCATTGGTAATCAAGTTGTCCAGCAGCCGGCTCATGGCCACGCTGTCGGCTTTGACGCGTATGTCGCCCGCGTTGCGCTGGATCAGGTTGACGGGGCTGCCCGCGCTTTTCCACGCATGGACCTGTTCTTCCAGCCACGTGTCCAGGGAAAGCGTGGCGAAATGGTAGGTGGCGGGGTCGGATCCGCGCACGAAGCCGATGAATTGATTGACCATGCGCTGCATGTCCTGGATGTCCTTGCGCATGCCTTCCTGCAGCGACGGATCGGTGGCCATTTCCACGCGCAGCCACATCCGCGACAGCGGGCCTTTAAGATCATGAGGCAGGCCCGCAAGCAGTGTTCGCTGCACCGCCTGGCTTTCGGCAAGGGTGTCCAGCATCGCGTTGAAGCGCTGCCCCAGCACGCGGGTCTCGCTGGGCCCGGACGGCGTCACCCGTTGCGGGTAGCCCGACGCCAGCTTGTCGGCGGCCTGGGCCAGGCGCGACAGGGGGCGCGTGATGTGCCACGAAAACGCGGACGACAGCAAAAGCAGGATCAAGGTGCCGGTGATCCACGCGATGATGATGGGGGTGGCGATGGGCGGCGCGATGCGGTCCAGGGGGATGACCAGCCATTCCTTGTGTCGCGGGTCGGCGCCCGCGCTGGTATCGGGCAGCAGCGAAATGTACAGGCGCGGCTCGGGTCCGCGCGACAGGCCGACGCGTATACCTTCGCCCAGCTCGTTGTTCAGCGCCTGCACGAAGGTGCGCAGGTTGTGGCGGATGTCCGAGCGTTGCGGGGCGGTTTCGCCTTGCGGTGAAGGACGGCGCTCTTCCATGCGCGTATTCGACGGCAGGTCGCGCGACCATAGGCGCCATTCGTTGCGAGAGGCCTGGCGCACGATTTCCTCGCGCTTGGGGCCTTCGACCTCGGCCAGGGAGGCGCGCAAGGTCCGGATGGTGGTGGCCGTGAACTGCACGGCGGTATCTTCGATGAATTGTTGCCGATAATAGGAGACGGTGGCGAACGTCGCGCCCTGCACCACGATGACGGTGCCGAGGATCAGGAGTATCATCCGAGCCCGTAGCGAGCGCGGCCAGGGAAAGCGCGTCATGTTCGATCAGGGCGAAAAGCGATAGCCGATTCCCCACACCGTCTGTATCCAGCGCGGCTGCTTGGGATCGTCTTCCAGGGCGCGCCGCAGACGTAGAATGGCGATGTCGATGGCGCGGTCGTTGCGCTCGCCGTCGTCGTCGCGCGCCAGGGCTAGAAGACGGTCGCGCGAAAGCGGCTTGCCTGGATTGCTGACGAGGGCTTCGAGCAGATTGATTTCTCCGCCCGTCAGTTTCATGGGCACCGAATCCTTGAACAGCTGGCGCAGGGTCGGGTCGAAGGTGAAAGGACCGAACGAGACCGGCTTGACCTTGCTGAGCGTGGAGGCGCCTTTCTTGCGTCGCAGGACGGTTTCAATGCGGGCCAGGAGCTCGCGCGGGTCGAAAGGCTTGCCCAGGTAGTCGTCGGCGCCCGATTGCAGCCCGTAGATGCGATCCAGGGTTTCGTCTTTGGCGGTCAGCAGGATGATGGGAATGTCTTCGCCGTTTGCGCGCAGGCGGCTGCACGCCAGCGCTCCGTCTCCATCCGGCATCATGCGGTCCAATACAATGAGGTCTGGCGAATACCGCTCGATGCGGGCCTCGAGGTCGCTGGCGTCGGAGGCAAGCAGGGTGTCGTAGTTGTGGCGATTGAGGTAATCGGCCAGCAACTGGCGCAGGGCGGGGTCGTCGTCGACCACGAGGATCTTGATCAGTGAACTGTTCATCGCATTAAGTGTGACCAGTGCGGGCTGACAATACAATAGCAGGAAATGAACTGAAATCGATATCGGCGTCGTTGTGATGCCGATGCTGCCTGGGCTCTGTTTTCTTTTATGGATAGAACATGATCTGGCGTCGGATACGAGCAAGGTGGAATCGCCTGACGAGCTCCGCCTGGTTGTCGAACTTGCCGGCCATGCTGTGCTGGGCCGCGCTGGCGGGCGCGGCGGGCGCCGGCGCCACGATAGCGTTTCACGAGGCCATCTACGCGATCCAGTTCCTGACGGTGGGGCGCAGCGGCTCGATTACGGAGATCATCCAGTCCTTGCCCTGGTACGGACGGCTGCTGATGCCGGCGCTGGGCGGACTGGCGGCCGGCCTGCTGCTGTGGACGGTTTCCGGCCCCAAGGCGCCGAAGCAGGCCGACTACATGGAGGCGGTCGCCATCGGCGACGGAAGAATGCCGATCGTCCATGGCTTGGTGCGCTCCTTGTCGTCGCTGTTCACGGTGGTCTCGGGCGGCTCCATCGGCCGCGAGGGCGCCATGGTGCATTTGGCTTCGCTCAGCGCGTCCGTCATAGGCCGGTTCACCTCGTTCAACCGGTCGCGCTTGCGGCTGCTGGTGGCGTGCGGCGCGGCCGCCGGCGTGGCGTCCGCCTATGGCGCGCCGCTGGCGGGCACGGTGTTCGTCGCGGAAATCGTGCTCGGCACCACCAGCATGTCCAGTTTCGGCGCCATGCTGGTGGCCGCGGCGTCGGCGTCGATCACGATGCATCTGTCGGGCCATTATGAAACGCTGTATCCCGTGATGGCCTTGTCCGACGTGACGGGTCCTCAGGCGCTGCCCTTCATTTTGCTGGGCGTGGTGGCGGGCCTCGCGGCGCCGCCGTTCTTGCGCTCGATGGAATTGAGCCGCCGCGCGTTTTTGCGCACAGGCTTGTCCCTGCCGGTGCGCTTGAGCCTTGGCGGGCTGTTGCTGGGCATGCTGCTGGTCTTCATGCCCGAGGTGTCGGGCAACGGCTACGAAGTGGTCCAGTCGCTGCTGGGCGAGCCATGGACCTGGTATGCGATCGTGCTGGTCCTGGCCTGCAAGGTCCTCGCCACGGCGCTCACGGTGGGGTCGGGCGGGATAGGGGGGGTGTTCACGCCGGCGCTGTTCGTCGGCGCGGCCTTGGGCGCCTTGTTCGGCAAGGTCATGATCGCCTTCTGGCCGTCCCTGGCGACCAGCCTGGATATCTACGTGCTGGTGGGCATGGGAAGTTTTCTGGGAACGGCCGCCGGCGCGCCGTTGATGGCCATCCTGATGATCTTCGAGATGACGCTCAGTTATCAGATCGTTTTGCCGCTGATGCTGGCCTGCGTGGTCGCGTACTTCGCGTCGCGCGCCCTGGCCGAAGCGGGAATGTACGAGATCGTGCTGCTGCGCGAGCGCGATGCGGCCTTGCGGCGAAGCTGGGCGCGCGCGACGGTGGCCGACCTGGTCCAGCCCGCTCAGACCGTGCTGTCCCCCGATGCGCGCATCGAGCAGGCGCTGCAACTCTTTCTGGATCACCCGGTCAAATACATCTACGTGGTCGACGACCAGGATGTCTACAAGGGCGCGATCGCCCAACGGGACCTGACCAGCCTGTTGCTCGGACGCGCCGACGTGCAGTCCTTGCGGGCGTCCGACGTGCTGAGGCTGGATTGCATGCCCGTGCTGTATCCCGACTTCACGGTGGATCAAGCCGTGGCATACTTCGTGCAGTTCCGAGGAGAGCGCATGCCGGTGGTGTCGCGCGAAGAGTCGGGAAAATTGCTGGGCGTCGTGCATAAGTCCGAGGTTTTGAAACGGTATCGGGAAATGAAGCGTCCCGACGAGGCAAGCTCGGACGTGGCATTGGATTATTCCTGGCGGCGGGGCCGCCGCTAGGCGACAGGGAGGACGAAAGCAGGTGACGATGGCGCGGCGCGGCTGGCTGGCGATTTCATGGCACGGATGCCTGTTCGGCGCGGGTGCTCTGATTCTTGGCGCGAGCGCGCAGGCAAGATCGTTGCGGGATATTTCGCCCGTTCAAGTCTATCCCGTCTCCATCGATGAACCGGCTGCGCCCACGGATTTGCCTTCGGACGGGGCGGTGCAGCAATACGATTCCGTCGCGGATGACGCCCCCGACGGCCTGCCGCTGTCGTTCTATCCGCAAGCCGGGGATGTTTCTGTCTGGCGAGCTCCGATCGCCGCGAGGATGAGGCCCCGCAAGCGCTGGACCTGGACCCCGGTCCCGGACGCCGGGCATACGGCGTTCCAAGCCTGGAACAAGAATACGAAAAGCTGGAGTTACCGCAGCGACGACGGACTGGACCTGGCCCTGGGGCAAAGCAGTTTCGACGCGCCGGTGCTGGGCAATACGGCGGTGCTCAGCGGCGTCAGCCTGTCGCAATCCTCTTGGGGCGGCCCCGACGATTACGGTCCTTGGCGCTACATGGTGTCGTTCGGCGTGTTGGACAATACGCCCACGGTCACGTCGGGCGACCTGAAGTACGGCTCGAGTGCCGGGCGCTCCGTGCTTCAGTACGGATTGGGCGGACAGACAGTGCTGGAAAGCCAGTTCGAAGCCGCGCCGGGCATGACCGCCGCCGGTTTCGGCGGCCAATACGACACGCAGGGGCTGGGGCTGGTCAACGCGGGTGTGTCCAGGGCCAGCAATGCGCTGAGCAACGGTTGGCGCTACCGGGCGGCTTATGAGGTCGACTTGCTGGACAGCCTGCGGCTGTCCTGGCAAACGGAGCGCCTGACCGACGGCTACGTCGACCTGGGAAACTACCAGAAGTCGGGAGCGGGACTGGCGACCACCGCGCACACCTGGGCGGCGACGGTGCCTTTGGGGCGTTGGGGCGACGTCAGCGGTGTATTCGAGCGATCCCGCAACGTCCAAGGTGTGACGCGGCGCCGCGTCGGCTTCAGCCAGCAGTTCTGGTATAGCCCGCATCTGCAAATTGGTCTCAAAGCCGATAGAGATCTGCTCCGGGACGATTATGATATAGGGGTTCGTTTCTCCGTACCTTTCAATTGAGCATGACCGCCACACCCCTACATATCTTGCAGCACGTCTTTGGCTATGATTCGTTTCGCGGCAACCAGCAAGCCGTCATCGAACATATCGTCGGGGGCGGCGACGCGCTCGTGCTGATGCCCACGGGGGGCGGAAAATCGTTGTGCTACCAGATCCCCGCCTTGGTGCGCGACGGCACCGGCATCGTCATTTCGCCGCTGATCGCCTTGATGCAGGACCAGGTGGATGCGCTGCTGGAGCTCGGCGTGCGCGCGGCGTACTTGAACTCTTCCCAAGACTGGCAGACCGCGCGCGAGGTCGAGCGGCAATTCCTGGCCGGCGACCTGGACCTGTTGTATGTCGCACCCGAACGCTTGCTGACCGAACGATGCCTGGATTTGCTGGGCCGGGGCCGCATCGCCCTGTTCGCGATCGACGAGGCGCATTGCGTGTCGCAATGGGGGCACGATTTCCGGCCGGAATACCTGGGCCTGTCCATCCTGCACGAGCGTTGGCCCGATACGCCGCGCATCGCCCTGACCGCCACCGCGACGACGGAAACGCGGCGCGAGATCGCGCACAGGCTGGAGCTGAACGACGCCAGGCATTTCGTATCCAGTTTCGACAGGCCCAATATCCAGTACCGCATCGTGGCCAAGCAGGAAGTGCGCCGCCAGCTGCTCGAATTCATCCGGACCGAGCATGAAGGCGATTGCGGCATCGTCTATTGCCTGTCGCGCGCCAAGGTCGAAGACACCGCCGGCTTCCTGTGCGATCAAGGCATACCGGCGTTGCCTTATCACGCGGGCCTGCCCGCGCAGGTGCGGGCGCGGAACCAGGCCCGCTTCCTGCGGGAAGAAGGCATGGTCATGGTGGCGACGATCGCGTTCGGCATGGGCGTGAACAAGCCCGACGTGCGTTTCGTCGCGCACATCGACCTGCCCAAGTCCGTCGAGGGCTATTATCAGGAAACGGGCCGCGCCGGCCGCGACGGGTTGCCCGCCACGGCATGGCTGGCCTACGGCTTGCAGGACGTGGTGCAGCAACGCCGCATGATCAACGAATCCGAAGGAGACGATCAGTTCAAGCGCAGGTCGTCCGCCCAGCTCGATGCCATGCTGGGTTTGTGCGAAACCGTGACCTGTCGCCGGGAAAGGCTGTTGGCGTATTTCGACCAGGCGGCGAAGCCTTGCGGCAATTGCGATACCTGCCTGGATCCGCCGCAGGCCTGGGATGGAACGGTCGCGGCGCAGAAAATACTGTCCGCCGTTTATCGCTTGTGGCGCGAGCGCGGCCAGCGCTTCGGCGCGGGCCATCTCATCGATATCCTGCGCGGCAAGCCCACCGATCGCGTCCAGCAATACGCGCACGAAAAACTGACGGTATTCGGCATCGGCGCCGACATGTCGGAGCAGGCCTGGCGAGGCGTTCTGCGCCAGCTTTTGGCCCAGAGCCTATTGAGCGTCGACAACGAAGGCTACGGCACCTTGTCGTTGACCGAGGGCAGCAGGGCCGTGCTCAAGGGGGAGTCGACGCTGATGTTCCGGCGCGAGCCCGAAAAGAAGGCGCGGGGCTCTTCCCGCGCGTCGGCATCCCGGTCCAAGAGCGCCGACATCGTTTTGCCCGACGATGCGCAGAAGCGGTTCGAAGCCTTGCGCGCATGGCGAGCCGAGATCGCGCGCAGCCACGGTGTGCCGGCCTACGTCATTTTTCACGACGCCACCTTGCGCGAAGTCGCGCTGGCCCGTCCGGCGTCCCTGGATGACCTGGCAAGGATCAGCGGCGTGGGCGCGCGCAAGCTGGATGCCTACGGCCTGGATTTATTGCGTTGCGTCGGCGAATAGCGTTGCGGCGCGCCTAGGAAAACATATCCGGCGTGTCCAGCGCCGATGTCGGCGGCGTCAGCCCCAAATGCTTCCAGGTGGTTTGCGTGGCGATGCGTCCGCGGGCCGTGCGCTGCAGATAACCGTGTTGAATCAGGTAAGGCTCGATGACGTCCTCGATGGTGTCGCGCTCTTCGCCGACCGCGGCGGCCAGACTGTCGACGCCGACGGGACCGCCGTCGAACTTGTGCACGATGGCCTCCAGCAGCTTGCGGTCCATCAGATCCAACCCTTCGGGATCGACCTGCAGCATGGACAGGGCCGCGGCGGCGATGGAGGCGTCGATGCGCCCGTCGCCCTTGACCTCGGCATAGTCCCTGACGCGCCGCAGCAGGCGGTTCGCGATGCGAGGCGTGCCGCGCGAACGGCGCGCGATTTCGCGCGCGCCGTCCGTGCTGATTTCGGCGTTCAAGAGATGGCCGCTGCGCGTGACGATGTGGGTAAGGTCGTCCGCATCGTAGAATTCCAGGCGCGACACGATGCCGAAGCGGTCGCGCAAGGGGTTGGTCAGCATGCCGGCGCGCGTCGTCGCGCCGACCAGCGTGAACGGCTGCAGATCGATCTTGACGCTGCGCGCGCCGGGTCCTTCGCCGATCAGGATGTCGATCTGGAAGTCTTCCAGGGCCGGGTACAGGATTTCCTCGACCACGGACGACAGCCTGTGGATTTCGTCGATGAACAGGACGTCGTTCTTTTCCAGGTTGGTCAGCAGCGCGGCCAGGTCGCCCGGCCGTTCGAGCACGGGGCCCGAGGTCTGGCGCAGCTGGGCGCCCATTTCATGCGCGATGATGTGGGCCAGCGTGGTCTTGCCCAGGCC
Organism: uncultured Burkholderiaceae bacterium; assembly: GCA_964551305.1. Classification (GTDB taxonomy): domain Bacteria; phylum Pseudomonadota; class Gammaproteobacteria; order Burkholderiales; family Burkholderiaceae_B; genus JBAZDC01. Next base: position 35,744 of record CAZKBT010000019.1, on the reverse strand, counting down.
GGGCGGGCCGAACAACAGGACGTGGTCCAGCGCTTCGCCGCGATTGCGCGCCGCCGCGATGAAAATTTCCAGCTGTTCGCGCGCGCGCCGCTGGCCGATATAGTCCTTGAGTTCGCGCGGCCGCAAGGCGCGTTCGATGGAGTCTTCGTTCGGAGAAGCGCTTTTGGGCGAAACGATGCGCTCGGGCGTCGGCAGGCTGGTGAATGAATCGGAATGGATGGCCATGTTCGCGCAATGCTGAGTATATTTACAGTGATCGTACACCACGCCAACGGTTTGCGCACGATGCCCGGTTCAAGCCGCCTAGCGCGCCAGCGCTTTCAGGGCCAGGCGGATGCCCTGGGCGACGTCCGTGTCTTCGGGCAGGCTCTTCATCGCTTTCTGGGCCTCGTTGGCCGAATAGCCCAGCGAGACCAGGGCGTTCAGAATGTCGTCGCGGCCCGAGCCGACGCCGCGGCCCGGCGCCGCGCCCAGGTCGGCGCCCAGCTTGCCGCGCATTTCCAGCAGCAGGCGCTCCGCCGTTTTCTTGCCTATGCCCGGCACGCGGATAAGGCGGGCCGTTTCCTGCTGGGTAATGGCGCCGGCCAGTTCGTCGACCGTCATGCCCGACAATACCGCCAGGGCGGTGCGTGCGCCGATGCCCGATACTTTGATCAAGGCCCGGAACGCCGAGCGTTCGACGGCCGAGGCGAAGCCGAACAAAGTATGGGCGTCTTCGCGCACGGCAAGGTGCGTGTACAGGGTGACTTTGCCGCCGTTATCGGGCAAGTCGTACAGAGTGCTCATGGGCACGTCGATCTCGTAGCCCACGCCTTGCACGTCGATGCAGACCACGGGAGGGGTTTTTTCGATAACGATGCCGGTAATGCGTCCGATCATGCGTCCATCCTGCAAAAGTAGCTTTCGATAGGGTTCATTTTAGGCCTGGTGAAGCCGGTAAAGCGTCCGACCGGCTTGCAAAAGGTGTTGGCGTGACGACGTTCAACTTATCATTCGTCCGCCGCGCAGACGGCGCATGCGGGAGACGGGCAGCTGGCCCGTTTCGCGGAGCCGCTGCGTCAAGGGCTGGAAGTGGGCATGGCATATGGCGCACGCCAAGGCGTCGGCCGAGTCGGCGGCGGGCAGGCCGTCCAGCTTGAGCAAGTGCTGCACCATGCGCTGAACCTGTTCCTTGGCGGCATGGCCGCTGCCCACGACCGACTTCTTGATTTGCAATGCCGTGTACTCGTACACGTCCAGTTCGCCGTCGGCAAGCGCGCACATGGCCGCGCCGCGCGCCTGCCCCAGCAGCAGCGTCGACGCCGGATTGGCGTTGACGAACACCTTTTCCAGGGCCGAAACGCTCGGCTGGGTTCGTTCGATGATGTCGCGGATATTGTCGAGGATGACTTTCAGGCGGCGGGACAGGGTCTGGTCGGGCGGCACGACAATGGTGCCGCTGGCCACATAGGTCAGGCGCGCGCCCTGGACGTCGATCACCCCGAAGCCGGTGCGGCGCAGGCCGGGGTCGATGCCAAGCACGCGCATGATGTCAGTGGCGGAAATGCCGGGTGCCGGTCAGCACCATGGCGATGCCGCGCTCGTTGGCGGCGGCGATCACTTCGTCGTCGCGCACGCTGCCGCCGGGCTGGATGACGCAGCTCGCGCCCGCGTCCGCCACCACGTCCAGTCCGTCGCGGAACGGGAAAAACGCATCCGAGGCCACGGCCGAGCCCTGCAGGGTGAGCCCGGCGTTCTCGGCCTTGATGGATGCGATCCGCGCCGAGTCGATGCGGCTCATCTGGCCGGCGCCGACGCCGAGCGTCATGCCGTTTCCGACGAACACGATGGCATTGGATTTCACGTATTTCGCAACCTTCCAGGCAAAGCGCAGGTCTTCCCATTGCCGCGCGGTGGGCTGGATTTCCGTAACGACCTTGAGCGCGTCGTCGGCGACCTGGAAATCGTCGGGAGTCTGGACCAGCCAGCCGCCTCCGATGCGCTTGACGTCGAAGGCATTGCCGGCCTGGCCCAGCGGGACTTCCAGCACCCGGACGTTTTTCTTGGCGGCGAAGATGGCCAGCGCTTCGCCCGTGTACGCCGGGGCCAGCAGGACCTCGACGAATTGGGCGCTGACCGCGTGGGCGGTGTCGGCGTCCACGGGACGGTTAAAGGCGATGATGCCGCCGAAGGCCGACGTGGGGTCCGTCTTGAACGCCTTTTGATAGGCGGCCAGCGGACTGTCGCCGACCGCCGCGCCGCAGGGGTTGGCGTGCTTGACGATGACGCAGGCCGTCTGCTCGAAGCTGCGCGCGCATTCCCAGGCGGCGTCGGCATCCGCGATGTTGTTGTAGGACAATTCCTTGCCTTGCAGCTGGCGATATCCGCCCAGCAAGCCGGCTCCGGTGGGCGTATCGACGTAGAAGGCAGCGGTCTGATGCGGGTTTTCGCCGTAGCGCAGGGTCTGGGCTTGCTTGGTCTGGATGGTCAGCACCCGCGGCCAATCGGCCAGCCGGGGAGCGGCATCCTGCTCGGGCTCGGCCTGGCTCAGGCTGCTCAGGTAGTTGGCGATCGCGCCGTCGTAAGAGGCGGTGTGGGCATAGACCTTGGCGGCCAATTCCAGGCGCAGCGCATAAGAGACCTGCTTGGCCGGGCCGTCGATATCGGCCAGCACGCGGGGGTAGTCGATCGGGTCGATCACGACCGTGACCCCGCCCTGCGCGGTGCCGTGGTTCTTGGCCGCGGCGCGCAGCATCGCGGGGCCGCCGATGTCGATATTCTCGATCGCATCGGCGAACGTGCAACCGGCTTTGGCGATCGTTTCACGAAACGGATACAGGTTGACCACCAGCAGGTCGATGGGAGCGATGCCCTGCGTTTGGAGCGTATCCAGGTGCTCCTGGCTGTCGCGGCGGGCGAGCAGGCCGCCGTGGATCTTCGGATGCAGGGTCTTGACCCGCCCGTCCAGGATTTCCGGCGAGCCGGTGTGTTCCGCCACTTCGGTTACGTCCAGTCCGGCCTGGGACAGCAATTTCGCCGTGCCGCCCGTGGACAGCAGGCGCACGCCGCGCTGGGCCAATGCTTGGGCGAATTCGACAATGCCGGTTTTATCAGAAACCGAAAGGAGGGCAGTTTGAATAGTCATGACTTCAAGGAAAAAGGCGAGGAAATCGGAGGTGGGGTCAAGGATGCAGGTTGTGGGCAAGCAGCTTCTTGCGCAAGGTGCTGCGTGTGATGCCGAGGATCTCGGCGGCTTTGGACTGATTGCCGTTGGTTTTGTCCAGCGCGACTTGCAGGACGGGACGCTCGACGCAGTTGACGACCATGGCCAGCATGTCGCGCGGTTGGGAGCCATCCAGGTCTTTGAAATAGCGCTCCAATTGCTCGAGTACGCATTTTTCCAGCGGGGTGATCTTGCTCATGGTGAAAATCGTTCTTTCTAATCAGGCCTCAGCCAGTACCCGGCCGGGTACGGCGCTCAGGGATGTGGCTGGTTCATTGCATGGGTAAAGGTCAAACCAGTGCTTGATGGCGAGGCTTTGGTCTTTCGAGGTGGTAATGGCGTTGATGCGCGATAGCCAAACCGCGGCGTCGGGCATGCCAGCCAGATACCATCCGATATGCTTGCGAGCCGATCTTACCCCCGTGAATTCGCCATAGAATTCATAGTGGTCTTCCAGGTGCTGCAACAAGCAATCGCGAAGCTCGCCATAGGTGGGCGGGGGCAGGTGCTTCTTGTGTTCGAGATAGTACGCAATTTCGCGAAATATCCACGGCCGCCCCTGGGCTGCTCGTCCCACCATCACCGCATCGGCACCCGTATAGCTTAGCACTTGTTCGGCCTTTTCGGGACTGTCGATATCGCCATTGGCGATCAGCGGTATGGTTATCCGGCGTTTCACTTCGCGTATCGTGTCGTACTCGGCTTCGCCCTGGTAAAGGTCGCAGCGCGTGCGGCCGTGCAGGGCCAGCGCCGCAATGCCGATATCCTCGGCCAGCCGGGCGATGCGCACGGCGTTGCGCGACGCGCGGTCCCAGCCCGTGCGGGTTTTCAGCGTGACGGGAACGCCGAAAGGCGCGCAGGCCTTGACGACGCTTTCCAGGATCCGCGCCACGCGGTCTTCGTCGCGCAGCAGGGCCGAGCCCGATGCCACTTGGCAGACTTTCTTGACGGGGCAGCCCATGTTGATGTCGATGATGCGCGCGCCTTTTTTAATATTGTGGACGGCGGCCTCGGCCATCATGTCCGGATCCGCGCCCGCGATCTGCACGGCGATGGGATCCATTTCGCCGTCGTGGTTCAGGCGGCGGGACGTCTTGACGCTGTCCCAAAGACGGGGGTTGCTGGCGGCCATCTCGGACACGGCATAGCCCGCGCCCAATACCTTGCAGAGTTTCCGGTACGGGCGATCCGTCACCCCCGCCATGGGGGCGACGAAAACGGGGTTGGGAAGAGTCCAGGGGCCGATGCGCATCTTCGGAATTTTACCTTGAGCGCGCGCGGGCGTCCGTCCCGTTCAGGTGCGCATGCCTTGCAATAGATGGCGCGCCAGCGCGCGGCGCAGGGGAGGCGCGGCGTCCAGGGCCATGAGTCCAAGCCCGCATGCGTGCTCCACCAAGGGGTTGCCTGTGGAAAACACCCTGGGCAGGAAGTCCGTGATTCCCGCCGTCAGCCATCTGTCCGGACGTCGTTGCCGCGCGAATCGCGCCAGCGCGGCTTGGCCGTCTTGGTGCGGCGCGGCCAGCCAGGGCGCCAGGGCAAGACTGAGCTGCATCGCGTCGCGCAAGCCCAGGTTCAGCCCTTGCCCCGCAACCGGGTGCAGGGTCTGCGCCGCGTTGCCCACGGCGATCGTGCGCGCGTCGACCAGGCTGGGACCGGCGTGCAGGGACAGGGGAAAGACGTGACGTTCGCCGATCACGCGCAAGCGGCCCAGGCGGGCGCCCAGCAGATCGGTCAGCGTCGAGGACAGGTCGTCATGGCTGAGCTGGCGCAGCTCAGCCGTGCGGGCGGGGCCGCCGCAGCAGACGATGCCGTAGTAGCGCGGTCCCTGGGGATGGGGGAGCGCCGCGAGGGGGCCGTCGCGGGTAAAGCGTTCGTAGGCCCGGCCGGACACTGGCGCGTCGGCTTGAACCGTGGCCAGCAGAGCGTGCTGCTCGTAGTGGCGCTGGATGCCTTTGGGCTTGACGCCGTCGGACAGCACGGTCAATCGGGACACGGGCGCGGCGCCCGGCCTCGCGCGATCGGGCGCCGCGTCCAGCAGGCTGATTCCGCTGTGCCGCACGGCCAGGTGCAGCCGGGCGACCAGATCGTCGTAGGCGACGACGCTGCCCAGACGCGGCACGCTCAGCTCCGTGTGCGTGATCAGGGTGCGGCCCAGCCGCCCCCGCTGGGATACGTGAACGGAGAGGATGTCCGCGCCGCGTCGCGGCCAGGCGTCCAGTCCTTCCAGCAGGGCGCGGCTGCCGTGGTTCAGCGCCAGGGTGCGCGGATCCGGGTCGGCGGGAAGGGCCGCGCCGCCGGTTTCGTCCGCCGGGCGCAGCCGGCCCGCCAGGGCGATGCGCGACGGCTCGGCGGCGTGACGGGCGAACATCAGCGCCAGGGCGCTGCCGACCGGGCCGGCTCCCTGGATCAGGATGTCATAGGGCGGGGTGTCCATGCTGCTTCCTGGCTCCACTACAATACCGGGGATTTTACCCGTATCCATGGCCGCGCTTCGCGCCCGGCTTGCCACTCCTTGCGCCTTATGACCGAAGCAGCACGTCCGCCCCATCGAAGCAAAGTCCTGGTCGCCTGGCTGGCGGGCCTGTTGGGCGTGGTCGGCGCGCATTGGTGGTATTTGGGGCGCCGGGGCGCCTGGGCGTTGACGGTATATACCGTACTGATGCTCGTCTTGTCGTTCACCGTGTTCGATTCCTGGTGGGACAACCCGGCCTTCTTGTCGTTGAACATCCTGTTCGCGGCCGGCTTCATCGAGTCCGTCGTGTTCGCCCTCAAGCCCGACGAGGCGTTCGACGCCCGTTACAACCCCGGTTCGGGGCGCGTCACCCGCACGGGCTGGAATGCCGTGATCGTCGCGATCGTGTCCACGCTGCTGGGCGGCATCGTCGTCGTGGGCGGCATCGCCATGACCGTCATGTATGTGTATATGTCGATGGGCTGGTTGGACGGCTACGTTTTCTGAGGTGCGCCGCCGGCGATGCGTCGGCGCGCCTGCCGTTTTCAGTACGCCGTGTTGCCCTGGAAATCGATGATCTCGAAACGGTATCGGCAGTCTCCGCCGCACAAAGACTGAGCCGACACGGTACCCAATTGCCACCACTGATCGCGTGGCGTGTCGTCGCCGCCGACGGCATAACTGACGATTTTCTGGGTTTGATCCACGGACCAGCCCTTTTCCGGAGACCATTTGATGGGGTGGAAGATCGTGCCCGCTTGCAGGCTTTGCGAATCGGATCGGCTGGCGTAAGGGCTGGCGTCTTGGTGGCCTAGAAAGCTGACGATGCGATATGTCTTGTCGCCGTCTACGTCTTCCATATAGTCCACCAGCAATACGCCCAGCGTGCTGCTGTCGTTTTCGTTTCCCTGGCGGTAAACCGGAATGCTGTATTGCGCATAGCCCGTGGCATAGCGCGGCGTGTCGTCGGGCAGCACATCGACCAGAATGTCGGTGCCGTCCGCACTGGGTATCGTGAACCAGCCTTCGTCGGCGTGGGCGGCGACACGGACTTCGTTGGGCGCCCCGGCGGGCGCGACGCCATCCAGCGGCTTGATGGCAAGGCGCGTATTGTCTTGCCAAAGGCCGATGTATTCCACCGCCGAGAACCGGGGGTTGACCAACGAAGCGTAGAGCAGGTCGCCATCGCTTTGAAGCGGCCCTATGGACGGCGCCGGCAGATCGGGGCTGAGGGCGATGTCGCCGTAGTTTGAGACCAGGGATTTCAAGCTGTCGGGCACGTTCAGCGTGGCGTAGCTCGTGTGCTGGCCTTGCTTGACGCTGACCAACGGCGAATACATGGTCAAGCCGCTGGTTTGCCACAGGCGCTGGCCATGCTTGTTGTAGATCACCGCGTCTTCCAGCGCGGCTTGCACCGCTGCGACCTGTTCTTCGGACACGCCCAGCGAGCCCAGCTTCGGCATGGTGACGAAGTCGCCCAGATCCACCAGGTCGTACGCGTTGTTGTAGAACCAGGATGTCTGGTAATCGTGCGTGGCGCGCCGCGCATAAGCCAATTCGCTCCAGGTGTGAAAACGCTGCGCGAGGTTGGGGCTGCCCAGCTTGCGGTTGATCGTTTCCGCCATGTCGCCCAGGCTGTCCATCAATGTTTCCATTTTGGCCAGATCGATCAGGGACAGCGTGATCATGTTGCTGCCGCCGGCTTCCATTTTCTTGACGTATCCGTCGATGATGGCCTGGCCCGTCGTGACGGCCGTGGCGTCGGGGTTGGTGGTCAGGTGCTTCAGGTAGGCTTCCCAGTCCCAGCCCAGGCCTGGCTCGATGTCTTCGGAAGCGACGAGATAGTGCGCATAGGGGCTCAGCATGTGCGCGATTTCGACGCTGGCCATTAGGCAGGCATCGAAGCCGATCAGGTCGATCTTCGCGCCGGTGGTGCGTTGCGCGCCGTCCAGGGCCGCGGCCATCTCGGGCATCGGCATGGTTTTCATGTCGGGATAGTAGTTCTGATCGACGCCGAAACCGCCCAGCGGGCCGCCGCCATGATTCCAGAATATGAGATGGTACGCCTGGGCGGGATAGGTTTTCACGCCCCATTCGATGAATTTGCGCAGGTTTTCGCCGTCGCTCATGCGCTGGACGCCCAAGTCGGCAAGCACTTCCGTGCCGCCCTTGACCACTCGTTGGCGGCGCACGGTGCGCCAGCCGTCTTTCTGGGCGCCGCCCGTTTCCAGGATGACGTTGACGTCGGGGGTGGACCCGATTTCTTTCATTTCCTCGATGTTGTAGGTGGCCATGTTGCCGTATTTGTCCGACAGCGTGCCGTCGGGATTCATGAGCCGTCCTTCGAGGTCGGAGCCGACGACGTAGACGAGCACGGTGGCGCGGGCTTTTTCAGGCGTGGGACCCACGTGTCCGCCGTCGCCTCCGCCCGATCCGCATCCGGACAACGACAAGGCGAGCGCGACTAGCGGCGCCCACAGCCAGCGGCGCCATGCCCCGCCCAGGATGTGATCTATTGCTGGTTTGGTCTGCATTTTATTGTTTCCTTTTATCGATGCGCCGCCGGGACCCCTGAAATATCCAGTGACTTGGATTAATCCAATGGAATATTCTGACATATTTTGTGATCTTGTCTAGAAAAAATATATCTCGATAAGCTGCGCGACACGCATAGAGGCGGGTGTCGCGCATCCGCCTCGTGTCGAGTCCGGAACCTTGTGTATCGGCATGAGACGGATTACAATGGAAATCCCTAGTTTTCAAGGAGCTGTGTGGTGAATCCAGACCCCGGCGAATGCAATAGTCGACGACATGTCGGCAATCATCCGACCAGGCGCGTCTAAGCGACCCGACACGGCTTTCGGTCCGCTCACGTGCCCTGGTGATAGCCAGAGTACGGCAGTTGGCGGACATACAACGCAAACTTCCCGTCTCTCTTTTTGTAGATGCCTGTGATCCAGGCGGCAACGCTTGCCCGAGCGCCATGCATGGCGGGGCAGGCAGGGAGCGATTATGCGTCTATTCAATTTGTTCATGCGGCGCGCGGGCGTCAACGCGACGGGACCTCGCGCGCCCAGCGGCGTTTCCCGCTTCACGGTGGAATGCTCCCGTCACGCATTGGCGGACGTGCGCAAACGTATTTTTTCCGATTTTTCCTCGGCTGGCCTGCAAGTGACCTCGCTGGAAGTCAGTCATGGCAAGCAGCATGACGTGGCGCGCACATGCGTGACGGTGCGTTGCCTGCCCGCCCAGCGTCACTTGCTGATGGACAGGGCCAGGCAGGTCAGCGCCTATCCGAATGTCCGCGACGTGCGTTGGGGCGATCACCGTCGGATTGCTTTAAACTAACCCGGTTATGCGTCAATAAACCGGAATCGTGTCCATGAGCTTGCTGGACTGGCTGACCCCATGGGAGTTCTCGCCCGCCTTGATCGTTGCGTTCATCGCGGGCTGCTGGCTTTTTTTGCGCGGGGCGCGCGTACATCGGGTTTCCAAGGCGCGCCAGCTCCTGTTCTGGGTGGGCGTGGCCGTGCTTTACGCCACGATGCACACCAAGCTGGACTATTACGCCGAGAGGATGTTTTTCATCCATCGCATGCAGCATTTGGTCTTGCATCACCTGGGGCCGCTGCTGATCATGGCGGCGTACCCGGGCCAGGTGCTGCGCGCCGGCCTCCCCATGGCATGGCGCCTGCGCCTGCGGGATTTTCTCAAGACCGGCGCGGGGCGCGCGACGCAAGCCGTCCTGACCAACAATTTCCTCATTCCCTTCCTGTTCGTGATTCTGGTCGTGGGTTTCCTCATTCCGACGGTCCAGTTTTATTCCATGCTCGATTGGCGCTTGTATCGCGCCATGAATTGGTCCGTGGTGATCAGCGGCTTCCTGTATTGGAACCTGATCCTGGATCGCCGCCCCAGTCCGCCCGCCGCCATGTCGCCGGGCTCGCGGATATTTTGTCCGGTCATCACGATGGTGCCGCAAATCATCGTCGGCGCAATCATTACCTTCGCGGAATATGACCTCTATCCGATTTTCGATCTCTGCGGGCGGGCCATTCCCGGCATGTCGGCGCTGACCGACCAAGCCTTGGGCGGCCTGACGATGTGGGTGCTGGCGGGGTTCGTCGAGGTGTTCGGCGTGCTGTACGCCCTGGCGACCATGATGCGGCTGTCCGGGAAGGGCCGTTTGCCTGAACGCCGGAGCAAGCGGGCCAAGGAGGCGATGGCCCGGCCCGCGGCCAGATGAAAAGGAGGTACCGACATTGCATGGCCAGCCCATCCGCGCTAGGACTCGACTGAGATTGCAGCTGACGGCCGGCATGGCGGCGATCGCCATGTTGCTGCCCGTGCCGGTGCGGTCCCAGCCCATGGGAATACCGTCGATCGGCGCCGCGTCGGGCGCCGAGCTGTCGCCCGCCTTGGAAAGCCTGCTGGGCGATGCCTTGATGGAGCAGGGCAGGCGCGATCCGACGTACATCGACGCGCCCGAGGTCAATCAATACCTGACTGAAATGGGGCGCAAGCTCGCCGCGAACGTGCCTGCGGGCCAGGGCCAGCGCATTACCGTGTTCGCGATACGCGACCCGCAGATCAATGCATTCGCGTTGCCCGGGGGCTACGTGGGGGTCCACAGCGGCCTGATCGCATCGTCGGAAAGCGAATCGGAACTGGCGTCCGTGCTGGCGCACGAAATCGCGCACGTCCTGCAGCGCCACATCGCGCGGGGCATGACGCAAAGCTCGCAAAGCAACGCGGTCATGATAGCCGCGATGGTGGGCGCATTGCTTGCGGGGCTGGCGGGCAGCGGCGATTTGGCGATGGGCGTCGCCGCCTTCGGCCAGGCGGCCGCGGTGGACAGGCAGTTGGGTTTTTCCCGCAGCGCCGAGCAGGAGGCCGACCGGCTGGGGTTCGAGATGATGCGCAATTCGGGCTATGACCCGCGGGGCATGGTGCGCATGTTCAGCCGCATGATGAATGCGTCGCGTCTGAACGAAAGCCCGGTTGGCGGCGCGTATCACAGCACCCACCCGCAATCGGGCGACCGTATTTCCGACATCGAGAACCGGCTGCAGAATTTGCCTGCCGCGAGGCAGTCCGACAGCGATGCGTTCTGGTATGTGCGGGCCTTGCTCCGGGTCATGCAGGCCCGTGACGGTCAGGCCCAACGCCAGTTGGTCGATACCCTGAATTACGAAACCGGACGGACCGAGGGCGTCCAGCGCTCGGCGGGCTGGTATGGCCTGGCATACGCGGCATGGCAGCGCAAGGACTTGGCGCAGGCCAACGAGGCCCTCGAGAAGGCGCGCGAAGGCGCGGGCCGCAACTCGCCGCAGGTGGCCCGCTTGTCCGTGATGCTGGCGCTTGCCGGAGAGGAGTATGGACAGGCCCTTTCCTTGGCGCGGGCGGCGGCCGATCGCTGGCCCGACGACCAGGCGCTGGCGCTGGCCATGGTGGAAACGCTGCAGAAATCGAACAAGGACGAGCAGGCGGTCGAGGCGCTGGGCGGGTATATCAAGCGCTGGCCCGATATCGCCCGCCTGCATCAGTTGCAGGCGCAAAGCCACGAGCGGCTGGGCCGGCAGGTGCAGGCCAGGCAGGCCATGGCGCGATATTACGAAATGGTGGGCGCGCTGCCGTCCGCCGTGGAGCAATTGCGACAGGCGCGCAACCTGTCGCAGGATTTCTACGTGCAGTCCGAGCTCGACGTGCGCATACGCGCGCTAAGGGAGCGCCTGGATTCCCAGCGCGCGCTGCTGGAGCGCTTCAAGACGTCCTGAAGCCGCGCTTGCCGGAATCGAATCAGGCGCTGGTTTCGAAGAAGCCTGCGATGCGCCCGGGCAGCCAGCCCATGTGGCCGGGGAACGGGCCCGCCGCGAAGGCGGCATGCCCGCCCTCGGCGGGTTGATGCAACACGACATGGGGCGACGCCTCATGCGTGCCGGGCAATGACGGCCCGGGCACGAACGGATCGTTCCGGGCGTTCAGTACCAAGGTCGGCACGCGTATCGACGACAGCCAAGGCTTGCTCGATGCGCGGGTCCAGTAATCGAGCGCGTTCTTGTAGCCGTGCATGGGCGCTGTATAAATATCGTCGAATTCGCGCAGTGTGCGGACTTGGCTCAGTTTCAGCACGTCGATCATGCCGGGAAAGCGCTTGGCTTTTTCCATCACCTTGTGCCGCATGGTCTTGAGAAAATAACGCGAATACACCTGCTTGCCCATCAGGCTGTTGGACAATTGATCGCCGCAGGCCGTCAGATCCAGGGGGACCGAGACGGCGGCGACGGCGTGGAGCCAGCCGACGGCGTCTTCCTGCTCGCCCAGGTACTTGAGCATGGCGTTCCCGCCCAGCGACACGCCGACCGCATGCCAACGCGCATGGGGAACGCGTCGCCGCACGGTTTGCAGTATGAAATCGACATCCACCGAGTCGCCTGAAAAATAGGCGCGCGCCATGCGGTTGGCGAAGCCCGAGCAGCTACGGAAATGGGCGATCACTATGATCCAGCCGCGCGCTCGAAAATGCTGCGCGATGGATTGCGCGTAACGGCTTCGGCTGCTGCCTTCCAGCCCGTGAAACAGCACCAGCGCGGGCGTGCCGGCCAAGGCGGGCAGGCTTTGCCAATCCTGGTCCTGCATCCAGCGTTTCGCGGCGGTGCCGAGCAGGTTGTCGGCCTGTTTCGCGGCGGAGCCGTCGGCCAGCTTGTCGGGAAACAAGCCGGGGGCCGTCCAGTCGAAGTCCAGGAAGTCGCCGTCGGGCGTGTCCACGCGCTCGCGCACGAACGATACGTGGTGATAGCGGGCTACCAGTGCGCCATGCAGAGTCTGCAAGTGGCCGTCCGGCAGCCAGACAGGCACAGGACACGGCGAAGAATCGAAACGGGCGGTCACAGGGCGGTCACGGTAACGTCGGGTGATCGGTGCGGCGGGATGGGCGCGGTCGACGGTTAATGGCTATGGACGTGCTCGCCGTCCTTCAATTGATAGCGGGTGCCGCAATACGGACACAGGGCGGTGCCGGTCTTGGCGACCTCGATGAAAACGCGCGGATGCATGCTCCATAAAGGCGCGTTCGGGCCGGGGCAGTACACGGGCAGATCCTCGGCCTGAACGAAAACCGTGTCGCCGGTTCGGGAGGAGGGGGTAGACGTGCTGGTCATGTTGGTTCCTGAAATTTGAATGCGCCCGCCGCTCGCTGCAGGGCGGCGCTGCCTGTTGGGATTGTACCAAGCGGGCAGCGCGATAAATGCGATAAATGCACGCAAACAGCCGTAAAGATTGAAAATCGAGGTGATTTCATGCAGACTGGCGGCGACGTTGGCGAGGACTCGCAACGATCTTCGTACAGGACTCGCGCAGTGACCCCCGGCAATCCCCCACAGAATTTCTCCAGATCCCGTAATCCCGCCAGATGGCAGCTTTTTCTTGCCGGCTTTCGCGACGTGCTCGGCCCCATGGTCGCGACGGTGACGTGGGGGTTCGTGACCGGCATCGCCATGGTCAAATCGGGGCTGAGCGAACTGATGGCCACGATCATGACGCTGACGGTTTTTGCCGGATCGGCGCAGTTGACCGCTTTGCCCTTGCTGGAGGCGTCGGCGCCGCTATGGCTGATCTTCGCCGCCGGATTCGTCGTCAACATTCGCTTCATCATCTTCGGCGCGGCGTTGTATCCCTACGTCAGGCATTTGAGCTGGCAGCGGCGATTGGGCCTGGGTTATCTGTCCGCCGACATGGTGTTCGTGCTTTTCATGAACCGGTACGGCGAGCATCCCGCCAAGAATCCCTCGGACCACATCTGGTACATGCTGGGCGTCGCCATACCGTCCTGGCTGTCGTGGATGATCTTCTCCCTGCTGGGCGTCGTTGCCAGCGGTTTCATGCCGGATAGCTGGTCCCTGGAATTCGCCGCCATACTGGCCTTGCTCGGGGTGGTCATCCCGCTGATCAAAACGCGGCCCATGGTGGTCTGCATGGCCGTATCCGGCGTCGTGGCATGGGCCGGGCAGCCCTTGCCTTTGCGCCTGGGGCTGCTGCTGGCGGTGATCGCCGGCATCATCGCCGGCGTGATGGCGGAAACCATGCGCGCGGGCGGCAAGGGGAAGCGGTGATGACGGAACGCGACTTGTACGTACTGGGTGCGATCATCCTGCTGACCGTGGTCAGCTTCATTACCCGCGCGGGCTACTTCATGCTGGGCGATTACCTGCCCTTGTCGAACCCGGTGCGCCGCGCCCTGCGCTACGCCCCCGTCGCCGCCTTGATCGGCATCATCGTGCCCGAGCTATTGCCATGGGAACCGGGCAAGGGCGTCGTGCTGGACGCCAAGGTGTTTGCCTGCCTGGCGGCCATCTACGTGTTCTACCGCGTGCGCAACGTCGTCGCGCTCATCGTCACAGGCATGGTAAGCCTCTGGCTGCTCCGCTATCTATTCGGATGAGCCCGCGAATTCGGTATTTCGTCTGGTTTTCACGACAATTCCGCCTCGATCGGCGCCCATCGGCTACCCTATGCGACGTGCTGCGTTAAAATACGCGGTGTTACCAATGCCACCGCCCGGAATACTTCCGATGCGTGGCGACAACCACCCTACATGACAGACTCCACGACTACTCCTGATACCCCCACGGCCAGCTTCTCCGATTTCGGCCTTCATCCACAAATCCTGGCAGCCATCGCCGCAACCGGCTACACCACGCCCACTCCCATCCAGGCCCAGGCCATGCCATTGGTCATGGATGGTCGAGACGTCATGGGGGCCGCGCAAACCGGCACTGGAAAAACGGCGGCGTTCACGCTGCCCATCCTGCATCGCCTGATGCCGTATGCCAGCTCCAGCGCGTCGCCCGCCCGCCACCCCGTCCGTGCGTTGATCTTGACGCCGACGCGCGAATTGGCGGACCAGGTGGCGGAAAACGTCATCAAGTACAGCGCGCAGTCTCCCTTGCGCGCCACGGTCGTGTTCGGCGGCGTCGACATCGGCCCTCAGCGCGAAGCCCTGCGCCGCGGATGCGAAATCGTGATCGCCACGCCGGGGCGCCTGCTCGACCACGTCGAGCAAAAGAACATCAATCTCGGCCAGGTCGGCATATTGGTTCTCGACGAGGCCGACCGCATGCTGGACATGGGTTTCCTGCCCGATCTGGACCGCATCATGCGGTTGTTGCCGGCCAATCGCCAAAGCCTGCTTTTTTCGGCGACGTTCAGCAATGAGATCCGCAAGCTGGGGCGCACCTACCTGAAGAATCCCGCCGAAATCGAAGTCGCGGCGCGCAATGCGACGGCCGACACCGTGACGCAGATCGCCTACCCCATGTCCGCCCAGGACAAGCAGGCGGCGGTCGTACATGTGGTCAAGTCCCGGAGCTTGAATCAGGTCATCGTGTTCTCCAATACCAAGCTCGGCACCAGCCGCCTGGCGCGGCAACTGCAGCGCGACGGCTTGCGCGCCGAGTCCATCCACGGCGATAAAAGCCAGCTGGATCGCATGAAGGCGCTGGAGTCCTTCAAAGCGGGCGAGCTCGAAGTCCTGGTGGCGACCGACGTGGCGGCGCGAGGCCTGGACGTGGCCGGCGTGCCCTGCGTGATCAATTTCGATCTTCCCTATAACGCCGAAGACTACGTGCACCGCATCGGGCGCACGGGCCGCGCGGGCGCGAAAGGCGAGGCCATCGCTTTCTATACTCCCGACGAGGAACGCTATCTTCTGGATATCGAAAAACTCATCAAGACCAAGGTTCCGCGCGGCGAGCTCAAGCTCCCGAGGTCTTCGCCCAGAAGCGGCCATTCGCCGGCCCGCGCAGGACGCCACGAGAGCCGCTATTCCCATGGCGCTCCCAAGCAGCCCATCGACGATTTTTTCTTCAAGCCCTACGTGCCGTCCACGGCGGCGCCCGCGCCGCACGGCGCATCCGCTTCCAGGACGCCGGCGCCGGGCCGCAAGTCGGTGGGCGTGTTGCTAGGCGGCAGCCGCTAGCAGGGCGGCCAGCTGGCCGGGGCCCGCCTCGGTGAACGTCGATGGCTGCCTGTATTGCGCCAGCAGCCGTTCCAGATGGCCGATGTAAGGCAGCATGGGACCGAAAAATACGTTTCCCTCGCGCGTCTGCAGCAGAATCGTCGGAAAATTCTCGACGTCCTCATCGTCCAGCAGCTCGCTGTTTTCCTCGATGTCTATCCAGACGAACGTGTGCGCGGGCCAGCGCCGGGCCAGCGCCTCGAAGCGGGCCTTGTACTGGGCGCACGTATCGCACCACGCGGCGCAATAACAGGCAACCGTCATGGATTGAGGGGAATGCGCCAGCCTGTTTTGTAGCGCTGGTGCATCAAATTGAGGATCGAATACGCTCATTCGGGCAAAGAGGATCGAGTTTGACTATGATAACTGGGTGTTTATGCAAACGCCGTCAACAATGAGTGATTCTAAACGTCTTGCGCGATCCGTGCCCCGACATGATGCAACCGGCCTGGCTGCCGTAGGAGAAGCGTTTCGCCGAGCGCTCATATCGCAATGCCACCCGCGCATGCTGGCGTTGCTTCTCATGCCGTTTCTCATCATCCTGTTGTCGGCCGTCATCCTGGTCTGGGCGCTGTGGTCGCCCCTGACGGCCTGGCTGGACGGCGTGGCCAACAGCTGGCAGCTGATGAATCAGGTGGATGCCTGGCTCGTGTCCATCGGCCTGTTTTCGCTCAAGCTGTACCTCGTTCCGCTCATCGCGCTGGGCATCCTGCTGCCCATGTCCGGCGTGCTGGGCCTGGTGATCGCCGCCGTCTTCGTCATGCCCATCGTGCTGCGCTATCTGGAAAAACGCGATTATCGCGGCGTGCTGCGCAAAGGGGAGTTCTCCACGACCGTCGGCACCTGGAACGCCATCTGGGTGGGAACCTTGTTCGCGGTGGGCTGGCTGGTCACCATGCCGTTGTGGCTGATTCCCCCCATGCCTGTGTTGCTGGCCTGGTTCTGGTGGACCTTCGCCTTTACCCGCATGCTTCGGGTCGACGCTCTGGTCGAGCATGCCAGCGCGCGCGAGCGGCGCTGGCTGTGGCGGCGGCACCGCCGCCAGCTCTGGACCATCGGGGGAATACTGTCGCTCGTCAATCTGTTTCCTCCCGCATGGCTGGTTCTGCCGGTCTTTTCCGCCTTGGTGTTTGCGCATTTCAGCCTGGAGGCCTTGCGCCAGCTCAGATCGAATACGATCGTGGATACCGACGGCCATAGCTGAACAATAATCCGACAAGGAAAGGGAGACACAGGCATGACCGCGATATCGGTGCCCAGGATACGTTTATTGATCATCGGCGATGAAATTCTGTCCGGACGCCGCAAAGACCAGCATTTTCCCAAGCTGGTCGAATTGCTGGGCCAGCGCGGCATGCAGCTGTCGGGTGCGGAAATCATTTCCGACGACCGGGAAACGATTGCTCAAACGTTGCGGCGCAGTTTCGCCACGCCGGACATCGTTTTTTGCTGCGGCGGCATCGGCGCCACGCCGGACGACCAGACCCGCCAAGCCGCGGCGCAGGCGCTGGGCGTGGCGTTGGCGCTGCATCCGCAGGCCGAGCGCCTGATCACGGAGCGCTGCGTGGAATCGGCGGCCCGCGGCCAGGGCAGCGCGGACATGTCCACGCCCGAGAACCAGCACCGCTTGCAGATGGGCGTGTTTCCGGCGGGTTCGGACATCGTTCCCAACCCCTACAACAAAATCCCGGGATTTTTCATACGCGACCACACCTTCATGCCGGGCTTTCCCGAGATGGCGTGGCTCATGATGGAATGGACGCTCGATACGCGCTACAGCGGTTTACAGCACGCGGTCGAGCGCGTCGAGCATTCCTTCCTGGCATTCAAGCTGCCCGAGTCGCGGATTTCGCCGGCGCTGGAAACGCTCGAGCGGGAATGGCCGGGTATCAAGGCCTTCAGCTTGCCGCGCATGGGTGACGGCAGCGGCCCGCCCTATATCGAACTGGGCGTCAAGGGCGCGCCGCAGGCCGCCGCCCAGGCGCTGGCCTACTTGCGCGCCGAAGTGCGGCGGGTCGGCGGCCTGCTGACGCCGCCTGAAAAATAATGCTTGCCAAGATCGGCTGAGTTTTCATATTATGGAAATGTTGCAACGCATCATAGTCCGGATATGTCGAGAATGACTGCTTTACCCATGGCCCCGTCGGCGCAGGGACATTTTGCCGGGGCGATCACGATACAGGTGCTGGAACGCGCCATGTTGCTGCTGGACGTGCTGGCCGGCCATAGCGAGCCGGTGGCGCTGAAAGAGCTCGCGGCCGCGACCGGCTTGCATGTGTCGACCACGCACAGGATCCTGAACGACCTGGTGGCCGGCCGGTATGTGGAGCGGGTCGACAGCGGCTTGTATCAGCTGGGCATGCGCCTGCTTGAGCTGGGTTCCCTGGTGAAGGGCAGGCTCAACATCCGGGACGTGGCCATCGAGCCCATGCGCGAGCTGCACAAGGTCACCGGTCAGACCATCAACCTGTCCTTGCAGCAGGGCGATGAGATCGTCTACATAGAGCGTGCCTGGAGCGAGCGCTCCGGCATGCAGGTGGTGCGCGCCATCGGCGGCCGGGCGCCGTTGCACCTGACGTCCACCGGCAAGCTGTTCCTGTCTGTCAGCGATCCGCGCCAGGTGCGCGCCTACGTCATGCGCACAGGCTTGGCCGGCACCACCCGCAACAGCATTACGCAATTGGATCAGCTGGAGCGCGATCTGGCGCTGGTGCGCCGCCACGGCTATTCCCGCGACAATGAAGAGCTGGAGCTCGGCGTGCGTTGCATCGCCGCCGGCATCTACGACGATACCGGGAAGCTGCAGGCCGGCCTGTCCATTTCGGCGCCCGCCGAACGCATGCGGGATGAGTGGATACCCGTGTTGCTGCAAACGGCGGCCCAGATATCGGAAGCGCTGGGGTACGAAGGCGGGAAATAGGGCTGGGCGGAGACAGGTTTGAAACAAATCAAGCCCGATACGGGCTTGATTTACGAAGAATGAATTGATCGGTCGGAGGTGGGGGGCGATAGCCCGACCTTCGCATTGCGAATAGGCGGCCCCCGCTTGCCGGCTTATTGAGGCATCACGCCCGATTTCTTGAAGAGATCGGCCCATTGGGGAACTTGCTGCTCGACCTTTTTCGTCAGGGCTTCGGGGTTGGCTTCGTCGTTCAGCACCGCCGCGCCCAGGCCCGCCATGCGTTTCTTGAACGTTTCGTCCGCCATCCCGACCTGTAAGGCGTTGACAAGCTTGTCGGTTATTTCTTTAGGCGTGTCCTTGGGCGCCCACATGCCGTGCCAGATGCCCACTTCGAAATCCTTGAAGCCGGATTCCTGCATGGTGGGAAGATCGGGCAGAGTCGGTACGCGCTGCTTGCTCGTGACGGCGTAGGCCTTGACCGTTCCCGCCTTGATGTGCTGGGTGGTGTTGGTGGTCTGGTCGCACATGATGTCCACTTGCTTGCCCAGCAGGTCGTTCATGGCGGGAGCCGTGCCGGAGTAAGGCACCGTCAGCAGATCGATATCCAGCGCATTCAGCAGCATCGTGCCGCACAAGTGGCTGGCGGCGCCTATGCCCGCGTTGGCCATGCTGACTTTATCCGGGTTGGCCTTCAGGTAGTCGACCAGCTCCTGGATCGTGTTGGCCGGAAAGTCCGAACGGGCGATGATGGTCATGGGGACGTCCACGACCAGGCCGATGGGCTGGAAGCTCTTCAGCGGATCATAGCCGGGGTTTTTATATAGGGAAGGGGCCGTCGAGAAGCCGATGTGCATCAAGAGAATCGAGTAGCCGTCGGGCTTGGCGCGCGCGACCAGGCTGGTGCCGATCGATCCGCCCGCGCCTCCCTTGTTTTCGACCACGACGGTTTGGCCCAGGGGCTCGCGCATGGCTTCGCCAAGCGAGCGGGCCACGGCATCCGTGGGGCCGCCGGCAGCGAATGGCACGACCATATTGACGGGCCGTGTCGGGTATTCGGCGGCTTGCGCGGCGGTATGCGCCATCGCCATCGCGCATAAGGCTCCGATGACGGCGGCCGTCTGGCGCTTCAAGTTGTGCAATTTCATCATGTCTCCCAAGTGTATGTAGTAACGTGTCAAATTCTAGGGTAAAGCCCAGGTATTGTCCTCATGGTATTTCCCTATGCCGTGCCGTCGGGCCCGCTCGAAAGGCCCGAGCTAGGGTTAAAAAACGAAATATTGTCGCGATATTGAAAATAGATGTTGCGCCGCAACAAAAATGCTTGACATGCCCGGGAAGACAGGTAGAATTGAGTTTGTGCAATGCAGCAAAGAAGGTTGCCATGACGCAGGATGAATGTGCTTGGCCTTCTTTATTTTCATTCGAACCCCGTTCAATGTATACGGACCTGAAACACAGGTCGGTTTTTTTATAAAGGAATCGCCATGAGCGCCATCCCCCAACAAGTTCTCGCAACTCAAAAAGCTTCGCTGGAAAACCTTCTGGCCGTGCAAAACACCGTTTTCGGCGGCTTTGAAAAGCTGGTCGATCTGAACCTGAAAGTCATCAAGGCGACGCTGGACGAAGTCAGCCAAAAGTCGCAGCAAGCCATCGAAGTCAAGGACGCGCAGGAAGCCGTGGCTTTCACGTCCGGCCTGGTGCAGCCCACCGCGGAGAAAGTCCTGGCTTACAGCAAGCATGTCTATGACATCGTCTCCGGTGTCCAAGGCGACTTGTCCAAGCTGACGGAAACCCAGATCGCCCAAGGCCAGCAACAAGTGACCGAAGCCATCGATCAGCTGTCGAAAAGCGCTCCTACGGGCTCCGAAGGCGCCATCGCCCTGCTGAAGTCGTCGCTCGCCACGGCGAACAACGCCTACGAATCCGTCAGCAAGGCCGCCCGCCAGGCTGCCGAAGCCGCCGAATCCAACATCTCGGCTGCCACGAACGCCACGTTCAAGGCCGCTACCGATGCCGCCGAAGCAACCGCCCGCTCGGCATCCTCGCGTGCCCGCCGCGCCGCCGCGTAATCGGTGATGCAATTTTCCGGCATGCCGAAACGGCATGTCGGGAACAAAAGAAACCGGGCGCCGTGTCTGACACGGCGCCCGGTTTCTTTTTGGGGCGGCCAAATACAAAAGCTAAATGCTCGCCACGCACTCCGCGATCAAGGCCGGCCCGCGATAGATCAGGCCGGTGTAGAGTTGGATCGCATCGGCGCCGGCCGCCATTTTTTCCTTGGCCTGGCGCCCCGACATGATGCCGCCCACGCCGATAATCGTAAACGACGGCCCGAGTTGCCTGCGCAAGCGCTCGATGACGCGCAGCGATAGTTCGTGGACCGGGGGCCCCGACAGGCCGCCGGCTTCGTTGGCATGGGGCAGGCCCTGGATCATGTCCCTGGACAGCGTCGTATTCGTGGCGATGACGCCGTCCACGCCGTAACGGCCCAGCAGCGCCGTGATCGCGTCGACCTGTGCGGTATCCAGGTCCGGCGCGATTTTTACGACCAGGGGCACGCGCTTGCCATGCCGGTCGGCAAGCTGTTCGCGCTTGTCCCGCAATGCCGTCAGCAGGCGGTCCAGCTCTTCCTGGCCTTGCAGGGCGCGCAGATTCTGCGTATTGGGCGACGAGATATTGACCGTTACGTAATCCGCGTGGGCATATACGCCCTCCAGGCCGGCCAGGTAGTCGTTCACGGCCAGTTCGATGGGCGTCGCCGCATTCTTTCCGATGTTCAGGCCAAGCACGCCGCCCTGGGATCGCCAATGGCTGCGTCGCACGTTGTCCAGGAAAACGTCCAGGCCCAGATTATTGAAGCCCAGGCGGTTGATCAGGGCCTGAGCGCGCGGCAGGCGGAACATGCGCGGCTTGGGATTGCCCGGCTGGGCCTTTGGCGTCACCGTGCCGACTTCGACGAACCCGAAGCCCAGATTGCCCAAGGCATCGATATGCGCGCCGTTCTTGTCCAGGCCTGCGGCCAATCCCACGGGATTGCGCAGCGGCAATCCCATCATCGCGCAGGGTTTCCGGGGAACGGCGCCCAGCAGCTGGCGCGTCAGCTTGCAGTCATACGCTTTTTGCAGCGCCGACAGCGTCCGCTCGTGCGCGGTCTCCGCGTCCAGTGAAAACAGCACGCTGCGCGCCAGCGGATATGCATTGAAAAGCAAGGACATGATGATTCTGAGGGTAAGGGGGTCAGCGATCCACACCCGGTATCCAGGTGTCGTGGATCAGGATCTGGTATGGCGTATAGCGGGATTTGTACGTCATTTTACGGCTATCTTTGATCCAGTAGCCCAGATAGAGCCAGGGCAAGCTCAGGCTGCGGCATTTCTCGATCTGCCACAGGATGCCGTACGTCCCCAGGCTTCCCGCCGCCGCCGGATCAAAGAACGTATAAACGGCGGACAGGCCGTTATCCAGAATATCGATCAGCGACACCATGTACAGGCGGCCTTGCGCATCGCGAAACTCCGCCAGCCGGGAGTCCACCCGGCTGGTCAAGAGGAATTGCGTATATTGCGTTGCGCTGTCTTCATCCATGCCCGCGCCGGGATGGCGGTGCTGCTGGTATTGCTGGTACAGGGCGAAGTGGTCGGCATGCCACTGCGGCGCCATGATCGTGGCGGTCAGATCCGAATGGCGCTTCCAGGCCTTGCGCTGGGACCGCGTGGGCTGGAAGCGCAAGACGTCCACGCGTATGGGCGTGCAGGCCCGGCAGCCGTCGCAGTGCGGGCGATAGGTAAAGAGCCCGCTGCGCCGAAATCCTTGCTCTACCAGGCGGGAGTAGGTGCGCGCGTCGATCAGGTGGGTGGGGGCGGCAACCTGCGAGCGCGCTTGCTTTTCGGGCAGGTAGCTGCATTCATAGGAAGACGTTACATAGAACTGCAAGGTCTTGAAGGTGTCTTGTTCGTTAGGATGACTCATGCCCGGCCCGTCTTTTCCGCTTCGACCTATTATGGCGTCGTTTCCGCCGCGCGGGCAAGCAGGCGGCCGGATTGCAGGAGTTCGCCGGGCGCCCATGGGGGAGCGGCCCGGTGCAGGGTTTCGTCGAGCAAGGCCAGGAAGGCATGGCGGCGGATGGGCTTGGCGCCCAGGCTGGCAAGATGCCGGGTTTCCTGCTGACAGTCGATATGCATGACGCCGTGGCGTTTCAGGAAGGCGACCAGATACGCCAATGCCAGCTTGCTGGCATCGGGCGCCAGGCTGAACATGGATTCGCCGAAGAAAAAGCGCCCCAGGCTCACGCCGTACAGCCCGCCCGCCAGCCGCCCATCCATCCAGGTTTCGACGCTGTGCGCGCGCCCCGCCTCGTGCCAGTCGGTGTAGGCCTGTTCGATGGCGGGGGAAATCCAGGTGCCCGGCGCGGGCCTGTCGGCGGTGGCCAGGGGCGAGCCCGGTGTTCGCACCGCGCCGCAGGCATGAATGACCGCCTCGAACGCGGTATCGGTCGTAATCCGGATGCGCGCCCCTTCCGTTCCTTCCAGCCTGGCGATCTGCCTGAGCTTCTTGGCCAGCGAGCGCGAGATGACGAGCTGGTCGCATGCCAGCACCATGCGCGGATCGGGATTCCACCATAAAACCGGATCGCCCCGGTTGAACCAGGGAAAGGTTCCCTGGGCGTAGGCTTGCTCCAGACGCGCCACGCCCAAGTCGCTGCCGGCGGCCAGCAAGCCGTCGGGCCGCGCGTTCTCGGGAGTGGGTAAAGGGGTATCGGAATACAGCCAGGTCAGCATGGGGCGGGCTTCATGGTTGCAATGCCGCCGCGGCGCGCCTAGGCGGGCAAGTTTTCGCCCGGAACTTTCGACGGGTGCGGAATATCATAGTGCCGGATCGGGAACGTGCCGGATTTCTGGTCCGCCACATAATGCCGCAGCGTGGTGATGACCGTGCGAAACGACAAGTGTTCCCAGGGTATGTCTTGCACGCTGAAAAAAGCGGCTTCCAGGCTTTCCGGGCCGGGGTAGAGCTCGGGGCTGACGACTTTGGCCAGATAGAAAAAATGAACCTGCTCCGCGTGGGGCACGTCGATGACGGTGTACAGCGATCCCAGCTCGATCTGCGCGCCCGCCTCTTCCTGCGTTTCGCGCATGGCGCCCTGCGTGGTGGTTTCGCCCAGCTCCATGAACCCGGCCGGCAGCGTCCAGGTATCGTAGCGCGGCTCGATGGCCCGCCGGCACAACAGGACCTTGTCCTGCCAGATCGGCAGGACGCCCACGACGTTGCGCGGATTCTGGTAATGGATGGCGCCGCAGTTGTCGCATACGTCGCGCAAGCGGTTGTCGTCGGGCGGTATGCGCCGGGTCAAGGGATGCGCGCACTGGCTGCAGAATTTCTGAGCGCGCGGGGCGGGAAAATAGAAGGGGGCGGCATCCGGGATCATGAGGGTGATTCTAACCAAAACTCGAGCGGCGTGGATGCGAGATCATGCGCAAGCATCGCCCAAGCCGAATCGTCAGCCGCGGCGGCGGGCTTGCGCTCGGCGATCATCGTCGGCGGCCGGATTGGCGACGAAGCCCAGTTTCGCGGGTATGTCCGCCGCCGCGCAATAGCCGAACGCGGCGGGGGGATGGCCGGGCAGGGCGCCGAACGCCAGCTTCGGGGGCAATGCGGGCGGGGCATCGGCCCCGGGCGTCGGCGCGGCGCTCAATGCGTCGCTCAAGGGTTGCCCGTCGAACGACAGCAGGTCCATCACGGCTTGCAGGTCGCGGCCGTCTATCAGGCCCGGGCCGTGCTCGGTCGCGGCGAACAGGCGGCCCTCGTCGTCCAGGGTCCAGGAGGCGATCCGGCTGACCGGCAGCGCATTGTGGCTGACCAGCTCGAGCGCGTCGCCCGCGCCCGCGGTGCGCAGGATCAACGGCGCGGCATCCAGGCGGACGAACACGCGCTGCGGGCCGTTCTGGAAAAACCACCTGCCCTGTTCGTCGTGGATGTAGTTGCGGTGCATGAATCCCAGGATCTGCTCGTTGGAGATCGGGTCTCCCGGGGGATACCGGGCGGGATCCGCGGCCAAAGGCCGGTCGCCGCGTCCGTCGGGGTGCAGGCGCCACTGTCCCTGCCGCGTCAGCGATAGCCAGCCGTACATGTCCGGCACGTCCGGCCAGCGGGCCATGGCTGCCAAGACATGCTCGTCCATGACGCTATCCGGCCTGACGGCGCTGCAGCGCGGCCAGGACCAGCGCGTCGATGGAATCCGTCATGGCCACGCCCAGCTCAGCGCGTCGGGCGTGGGGAATGGCCAGCGGCAGTTCGGTGCAGCCCAATATGACCGCGTCCGCGCCGCGGTCGCGCAATTGGCGGACCGCGGCCGCCGCGGGTTCGTAGGAGCGTTCCAGTTCGTTGGACTTGACCAGGGCGATCGAGGTCGTGCAATACGCGGCGATGTCTTGCTCGTCCGGTATCAGCCATTCATAGCCTTGGCGCGTGAGCTCGTCCTGGTACAGGCCCAGCTTGAGCGTGGCGGCGGTGCCCAGAATGCCGATGCGGCCCTTGTCCACGCCCTGGCGCCGCAGATCGTCAAGGACGGCCTGCACGATGTGCAGGATGGGCACGGTCGTGGACGCCGCCATCCGCTTGTACCAAAGATGCGCGGTATTGCACGGAATGGCGATCAGCTCCGCGCCCGCTTGCGTCAGCCCTGCGATGCCTTGCAGCATCCGGGGCAGGGGATCCGGACCTTGGTTCAAGGTGCTTGCCGTGCGGTCCGGCACTCGGGGATCGCTCCAGAGTATGGCCGGGACATGTTGCTGGTCGCGCTCGGCCGGGGTCAATGCGGTCAGGCGCGTCATGAAGCTTGCGCCCGCCATGGGTCCCATGCCGCCCAGCACGCCCAGGAAGCCGTCTTTGATAACGTCGGTCATTGCCATGTCGGAGTCAGTCGAAGAGGAAAGCGAATCCACCTAGCTTACCCGTTTCAAGGCCGTTTCGGCAAGGCGACGCCGAGACGGCAACGGCCGGCAAACCGCGCTTGCGATTTGCCGGCCGTTGCTTGCCGAGGCAGGATGCGGCGCGGCGATCAGTACTGCAGAATCTTGGACAAGAAGTGCTGGGCGCGTTCCGAGCGGGCTTCCAGATTTCCGAAGAACTCGTCCTTGCTGCAGTCTTCGATGATGGCGCCCGTATCCATGAATATCACGCGGTCCGCCACCTTGCGCGCGAACCCCATTTCGTGGGTGACCACCATCATGGTCATGCCTTCCTTGGCCAGGTCGACCATGACGTCGAGCACTTCGTTGACCATTTCCGGATCCAATGCCGAGGTCGGCTCGTCGAACAGCATGGCGATGGGGTCCATGGCCAGGGCGCGCGCGATCGCGACGCGCTGCTGCTGGCCGCCCGAAAGCTGGCCGGGATACTTGTCTTTGTGGGCCAGCAGGCCCACGCGCTCCAGCAGGCTGAGCGCCCGTTTCTCGGCTTCTTGAGCGCCGCGGTTGAGCACCTTGATCTGCGCGATGACCAGATTGCGCATGACCGACAGGTGCGGAAACAGCTCGAAGCTTTGGAAAACCATGCCGATGCGCGCGCGCAGCTTGGGCAGGTCGGTCTTGGGCGAGCCCACCGATATGCCGTCGACGAAGATCTCGCCTTTCTGGAAGGGCTCGAGCCCGTTGACGGTCTTGATCAAGGTCGATTTTCCCGATCCCGATGGTCCGCAAACGACGACGACTTCGCCTTGCGCGACCGTGGTGCTGCAATCATCCAGCACCTGGGTGGGGCCATACCACTTGCTGACGTTCTTAATCTCTATCATGTTTAATTCCTGAAGTCCGGTTTCCGAGGGTTCGATTCAGCGAACGATGCGGGTTCGGTGCTGCAAATAGCGCACAGCCGTCGAGGCCACGTAGCAGATGATCAAATAGACGACCGCCACGAACAAATACATTTCGACCAGGCGGCCGTCGCGTTGAGCGACTTTCGTGGCGGCGCCGAGGAAGTCGGTCAAGGAGAGCACGTAGACCAGGGACGTGTCCTGGAACAGCACGATCGTCTGCGTCAGCAAAACCGGCGTCATATTGCGGAATGCCTGGGGAAGCACGATGTTCCACATGACCTGCCAATAGCTGAAGCCCAGCGCATAGCCCGCGGCCAGTTGCCCCCGTGGGATGGACTGTATGCCGGCGCGCATGATTTCGCAGAAATAGGCGGCTTCGAACAGGGCGAAGGTGATCAGCGCCGAAGTGAACCCCCCGACCGCGATGGGGCGGCTGGCTCCGGTCAACCATGCGCCCACGTAGGGAACCAGGAAATAGAACCAGAAAATCACGAGCAGCAGCGGCAGCGCGCGCAGCAAGTTCACGTACGTGGCGGCCGCGGTGGACAGGATCTTGATGCTGGACAGGCGGCAAAGCGCCAGCAGCGTGCCGAAAATCAGGCCGCCCACGGCGGCGAGAAAGGTGAGCTTCAGCGTAAAAGCCATGCCGTCGCGAAACAGGTAGCTTATCGAACGCTCGATAACGTCGAAATCAAAGCCGTTCATTTCAGCACCTCCGTGGTGGTTGTCGATGCGCCGGCAAGCCCGGGTACGGCAAATTTGCGTTCTATCATCAGCATCATCCGCACCACTACCAGATTCAGCAGCAAATACAACAACGTGGCGGCCGCGAAGGCCTCGAAGACCTGGAAGCTGAACTCTTGCATCGAGCGCGCCGCGCCGACCAGCTCCAGCAGTCCTATCGTGAAGGCGATGGAGGTATTCTTGATCAGGTTGAGCAGTTCCGAGGTCAGCGGAGGAAGGATGATCCGGAACGTCGTGGGCAACAGAACGTAGCGGTAGACTTGGGCCGGGCGCATTCCCAGCGCGGTGCCGGCCATGTTCTGGCCGCGCGGCAGGGATTGTATGCCGGCGCGCACTTGCTCGGCGATACGCGACGCGGTGAAGAACCCCAGGCAAAGCACGGCGGGAACGAAGATGCCCCAGGGCGGCGCGATTTGCTTGATGGCATTTCCTAGACTGGCCGGCACGAGTTCGGGCATCACGAAGTACCACAGGAACATCTGCACCAGCAGCGGAATATTTCTGAATAGCTCCACATAGACCGTGCCGATCCGGCGGACCCAGACATTCTCCACCGTGCGCGCGACGCCGATGACGATGCCCACCGTCAATGCCAATATCCAGGACAGCACGGCGGTGCTTACCGTCCACGCCAGACCGTTCAGCAGCGTGGTCAGGTACGTGCCGCCGCCTGGTGCCTGATCCAGAAAAATGGACCAGTTCCAGTTGTAATTCATAAGCTTCTCCAGAAGATGCCGCCGGACGAGCAGCGAAACCCTGTTTGCATCGCAAACGGTGTTGACAGGGTTTCGCTTCCGGCGATATGCCGTCTTTTTACGTCAGGTCAGCCACAGACGATTTATTTATAGTCGTCAGGATTGGGCGAGTCGGTCGGATTCTCGAAGATTTTCTTGAGCTGATCGGTCATGGGCCAGTTCAAGTTGACGTTCTTGGGAGGAATCGGGGACTCGAACCATTTCTTGTAGAGCTGATCGAGCGAGCCGTCCTTCATGGCGGTGATGATGGCGTCATCCACGGCTTTCTTGAAGTCGGGGTCGTTCTTGGGCTCGATGATGGCGTAGGGCTCCACGGTATAGGCGTCCTTGCTGATCATCCACTCATCGGGTTTATGCGACGTGGCGACCAGGCCTGCCAGCAGGATGTCGTCCATGAAGAAGGCGGCGGCGCGGCCGTTGTTCACGGTCAGGAAGGCTTCGGCATGGTCCTTGGCGGGAATGATGTTCATGCCCAGTTTTTCCGACTCGTTGACGCCGGTCAGCCAACGGATGTTGCTGGTGCCAGCGGTCGAGATCACCGTCTTGCCTTTCAAGTCTTCGAGCTTGTTGATGTTCGAGCTTTTCTTGGCGGTGAAGCGCGTGGCGGTAATGAAGGTGGTAGGCGCGAACGTGACTTGGGCTTGGCGTTCGACGTTGTTCGTGGCCGAGCCGCAAGTGAGGTCCACGGTGCCGTTCGCCACCAAGGGGATACGAGTCGAGGACGTGACCGGCACCAGCTTGATCTTCAGGTCGGGCAGGTTCAGCTTTTCCTTCAAGGAGTCAACAACCTTGTAGCAGATATCCATCGAATAACCGATCGGCTTTTGATTGTCATCCAGATAAGAAAACGGGATGGAGGCGTCGCGGTGTCCGATGGCGATTTCGCCCGTGGATTTGATCTTTTCCAGACGGCTTTGCTGAGCATGGCTGGGTGCCGCGATTGCCATCATCATCATGGCTGCCATCAAACTTACAGCTGATTTCTTCATTGTTGTATCTCCTTGTCGGGCGAAACGGACATCGCCCAGTTGTGTTTCCCGGTCCCGGAGGGCCGGTGGCTTCTGCGAATGACGGTTTGGTAAACCGTCGATTTTTAAATGAGGCGGCTGGGTCGGCCCCCTCTTTAAAACAGATGCCGGTAGCCGAATAGGCCTACCGCACCACCTGTATGGATAAAGACGACGTTGTCGTCCTTCTTGAAATAACCTTGGCGTATCAAAGCGATCAGCCCCGCCATGCCTTTGCCGGAATACACCGGGTCCAGCAGTATGCCTTCCTGGCGGGCCAGCAATTCGACGGCCTCGAGCATGGAATCCGTAGGCCGGCCATAGCCCGGGCCGACGAAGTCGGAATCGGCGACGACGTCGGCGCGGTCGACGCTGGACGAGGGCAAGCCCATGTAGTCCAGGGTGAATTGCACCAGCTTCCAGACGTTTTCTTCCTGTTGCTGCTTGGCGGCGCGAACGCTGATCCCGTAAACCGGAATGCCGCTGTTGGCGGCGCGCAGGCCGACGACCAGGCCCGCTTGCGTGCCGGTGCTGCCGGTGGCATGCACGATATGGTCGATGCGCAAGCCCGCTTCGAACGACTGGTTCAGCAATTCTTGCGCGCACGCCACGTAGCCCAGCGCGCCGATCGGATTCGAGCCGCCGCCGGGAATGACGTAGGGCTTGCGGCCGTCGGCGCGCAGTTGACGCGCCAGTTCTTCCATGGCCTGCTGCATATTGGCGCCCGCCGGCAAGCGGCCCGCGATGTCGCCGCCCAATATCCGGTCGAGCAGGACGTTGCCCGACTGGGCGTATTCTTCGGTGGCGTCGCTGATGCGTTCTTCGAGCAGGGCCTTGCAGTGCAGCCCGACCTTGCCGGCCGCCGCGACGGTTTGCCGCACGTGGTTGGATTGCACCGCGCCTTGCGTAATCAAGGTGTCGGCCCCTTGGGCCAGCGCGTCGGCGACCAGGAATTCGAGCTTGCGGGTTTTGTTTCCGCCGGTGGCCAGCCCCGTACAGTCGTCACGCTTGATGTAAATGCTCGGTCCGCCCAGGTGGCTGCTGAGCCTGGGCAGGAATTCCAGCGGCGTTGGAAAATGGCCGAGGCGAATGCGCGGGTACAAAGCGAGGTGCATCGAATAGGGCTCCTGGATCAGTAACGGTGACTGCTACGCGTAAGCCTGACCAGACAGACAACGCAAGCTTATAGGGATTATGCAGGCGTGGCGTAGAAATAGAAATAGGGATAGCACGTAATAACCGACGAAGGTTTCCAGGACATCAGGGATCGATAGTTACGCATGCGTGCCGCCGAATTTATTTCCGATATTGATCGAGGTGCGGTAGGTTGCCACAGAAGATTTGCACGGTAAAGCGAAGCAAATACTGGATAAGCCAGTCAAAATGCGGGTATTTCCGAAATCATCCGGCCAAGCAAACAAGGGCGGCGGCTATCCAAGGGATGGCGCTTCATTGGGGGAGCAGTCGTCAAAGCTACTTTAGCAGCAGGCAGGGTTATGGCGATCCCGTTTTCGTTCAAAACATGGCAAATAGGGATAAACCATAGGCGGAGCCGGCGGCATCGAGCGCCCGATCGGGATATCAGGGTTTTTACTTAGTGGTGGTGATTCGTCAGGCGCGCGCCCGCGCATGGGCGGTATTCACGTGACGGCAGGGAGCCGGACTAGCAGCGGAATACGTCTTCCGGGCGCTGGGCGTTCAGAAGGTTCAGCGCCCAGGCATCCAGATCCCGGGCGGACGCGGATGCGAGCCGCTGTTGCATGGCTGCGGGAAGCGGCCCGAACTTGTGCGTCAAGAGCCCGCCGAGCAAGGCTGCCTTGCCTTTTTCCAGCCCTTGTTCAAGCCCTTTTTCCAGTCCTTCATTCCGCGCATAATCCAGCGCATTCATGTCATCGATGATCGCCTGCCTGCGTCGCTGCGCGGCCAGGGATGGTAGTTCTCGCCCGATTCCAGTGGCGCGGTTATCCGCGCGCGGCGGCGCTCGCGTCGCGTATGAAAGACTGGACGGCTTGCTGGTATCGTGGATCGTTGCTCGAGCCCGAGTGCGATCCCCCTTCGATCTTCAGCAGCCGTGTTCCCGGCCGGGCGGCGGCTTGCAGCGCGTCGCTCATTTCGGGGGGCACCACGCGATCGCCCGTCCCGTGCAGCAGCAGGATCGGATTCTCTATCTTTCCGATGGCGGCCAGTGAATCGAAAGGCTGCGTGATCAAAAGGGACAGGCCGGGGATGCGGGACCAGCGGCTGCTTGCCAGCATGTCCTTGACGCTGGTGAACGTCGATTCGAGTATCAAACCGGAAAACTGCGTCTGGTCCGCCTGCGAGGCCAGCGCGACGGCGATCGCGCCGCCCAGGCTGTGGCCGTAGATGAACCGCAGCGACGGGTCGGGCTGTCGCTGGGCCAGCTGCGCCAGCGCGGCCTTCGCGTCCTCGATCGCGCTGTTCTGGGAGGGCAGCCGTTGCGTGGATTCGCCGAATCCCCGGTAGTCCACGGCAAGCACCGAATAGCCCATGCGCGCCCAGCGCTCCATTCGGAACACGCTGCTGTTCAGGTTCCAGCGCGAGCCGTGCAGGTAGAGCACGGCGGGCGCCTTGGGATCCCCCTGTCGGGCCAGGTACCAGGCGCGAACCGCGTCGCCGTTGGGCAGGATGATGTCGAACTCTTCCGTGCCGGCGGGGGCGTTGCGCCACCAGGGAGCCTCGCCCAGCTCGATGGAAAAAATGACGGCTCGTTGCCAGCGATCCAGCCAGGCATAGCCGCCCGCCAGCGCGGCAAGCGCCAGGCAGAGGGAAGCCAGCAGGATGGGACGTCGTCGGATGGCCATGGAAAAAGCAAGCGCTCGGGTTCTTATGGCTAATCATAATCGGTCGGCATGCGCTATTTCCAGTCCTGGAGCGATTTATTCGGATGGCGGGTTCCGCCCGTGATCGAAGAAATTACAACAATCGAAATTGATGAAAACAAGCATAAATAATGCTGTTCTATCAATTTTGATGTCGATATCGAGCGTCGAAAATGTTGCTGGAATGCCGTAAATGAAACGCCGAATACCGAAAACGAAGCGCGATCCCATCGGTGGAAGCGAAGCCCGACTTTCTGAATATATGGTTTCTTAGATGCAGAATGCGCTGCCGCGCGGCGCTTTTTTCGCATGGGAAAAAGCAAATTTATCTTTTGCAAGCCGCATGCGCCTTGTCAAGAAGGGAAATCCCCGTCCCTCTCGTTCCCCTTAATGTATCTATTTGAATCAATTGTTAACTTGAAAAGTCTTTGCTTTATCCTCCCCCGATGGGGTGGTTTTTCCGTTAAGGGTATTTCATGCGTGATCGTCGAAAGCGGCATTGAACCGCGAACGGCATTGCTTTCTGTGATTTTTTCGTAACTTGGCTGGATGAGTTTTCCATGAACCATATCTATCGCGTCGTTTTCAACCGTGCTCTGGGGATCTACCAAGTGGCCAGCGAACTTACCCGCCGCCAAGGCAAGCGCGGCGGCGCGGTGTCAGGCATCGTGGCCGCATCGTTGCTGGCGCTGGCCGTGGATACGGCGGTGGCGGGCGGGGATGGCGGGTACGGAGCAGGGTATGCGAACGAAGAAGATACAGGAGCCGGTTGGCAAGCAGGCGATCCGGCAGGTCCGGGTGGTCGTGGCGGGGATGGTTCTAGTGGAAACGGTGGCGCGGGGGGACAGATAGGTCAAGCAGGAGTAGCCGGTATTACTGGCGGTGGCGGTGGCGGTGGCGGGACCGGTGATGTCGTGGCTGGATCCGGCGCTACTTACTCCATCTCAGGATTGGTATTCTTTGGCGATGGCGGCGCGGGTGCCGCTTTGATGGGTATTGGTGCTGGTGGTGGTGGTGCGGGGATAAGGTTCACAGGCGCATATGATTTGATCAGCAACTCGGCTGATGTACGGGGAGGAAAAGGGGGCAATAGTGCGGGCGGTGGCGGTGGCGGTGGCGGTGGCGCAGGCATAATTCTCGGCAATGGTCTTGTGACCTTGAACAACATGGGCACGATCAGGGGAGGCAATGGCGGGGTTGGTGGTTTTGAGGGGTTAGGAGGGCGCGGCGGCGCAGGCGAAGGGGCTGTCGGCGACCGTTCAGGAAAAGGAGGAACGCGTACCACGTTGAGCACGGGCGGCGCGGGTATCGTGGGGCCGGCGGGCGGCGGCTTGCATATCATCAACGTAGGTACTATCGCAGGCGGATTCAACGCAGCGCTTGACGAGCAGGCCGACGCCATCTATTTCCAGAGCAACGTCGGCGCAAACCAGAACATACTGGAACTGCATTCGACTTCCGACATCCAGGGGCGTGTCTGGGCGGGTTCGGGCGGCGGCGATGTCCTGCGCCTGGGCGGGTCTACGAACAGCACGTTCGCCGTTGACCAGATATCGGCGTCTGACGATGTCAACAAGCAATTCATAGGTTTTGAAACCTTCGAAAAAACGGGGTCCAGCGCTTGGACTTTATCAGGCGCGACGAGCGAAGTGACGCCTTGGACGATCGGGGGCGGGTCGCTTGTGATCGCTGAGGACGCGAGCCTGGGCGATGTGTCCGGCACGTTGACGTTGGATGATGGAACGCTATATGTCACCGATGATATGGTCACGTCACGTCAAATGGTGTTGGAAAGCGGGGGGGGGAAGCTTCCGTATCGACTCTGGGCGCATTGTGGAGTTCGAGGGGGAGGTCGGCGGAACAGGAGAATTAAGGAAGACGGATGGCGGCAGGCTGGTGCTCAGCGGTGTCAATACATATCAGGGCGGCACGATAGTGCAAGCAGGCAGGCTATCCATTTCGCGCGACGAGAACCTGGGCCTGGCCGGCACGGCGCTAAGCCTGAGCGGTGGTAGTGCGTTGGCGGTCACGGGGGCGACGGCGTTCTCGAGCACGCGCGCGCTGATCCTGAACTCCCCCTGGGCGGGTGTGGAGGTGGTCGGTGGCCAGCAGTTGACGTGGGACGGTCTGGTGAGCGGCGCTGGCTTGATCAAACAGGGCGCGGGTACGCTGGTGCTGACGGCGGACAATACGTACGTCAGCACCACGTCGCTTGATGGCGGTGTTTTGTCGATTCGCAAGGATGGCAATCTGGGCGATGCCTCGACGGTGACGGCCAAGACGGTGACGTTCGGGGGCGGGCAGTTGTCGTACCACGATGCCGGGGCGGCGGCCACGCAGACGCTGGACCGGCGCCTGGTGCTGAACCAGGCGGCCACGCTGGACGTGGACCTGGGCGGCGATGCGGACAAGACGCTGGTGCTGCAGGACGTGTCGGCGGGCGCGGGTCATCAGGTGACGGCAGGGAACGGCGGCTTGACGATCCAGGGCGCGGGCCGGGTGATCGTGGCCGGCAATGCCTCGCATCTAGGCGGCACCATCGTGAGCAACGCGGGCGGCCTGCAAATAGGCAATGGCGGGGCGGTGGGCAGCCTGACCGGGGACGTGGCGCTGAACCATGCCGACGGGCTGACGTTCTCGCGCACGGGCGCGCAGACCTATGGCGGGGTGATCTCGGGCATCGGCAAGGTGGAAAAACTCGGCGCCAACACCCTGACGCTGACCGGCATCAACAGTTACGAAGGCGGCACGCGCGTCGGCGGGGGCACGGTGGTGGTCACGCAGCACGCCAACCTGGGCCAGGCGGGCGCCGGATTGGAGCTGGATTCGGCCACGCTGCGCGTGAACGCGACGGATTTTACGGTGTTGGATCGGGCCGTATCCTTGGGCAATGCCTTTGGCGTGCTGCACATCGATAGCGTCGCCAATACCGTGACGGCCACGCAGACGATCGATGGCCTGGGCGAGTTGCGTAAATCGGGATCGGGTCGCTTGACGCTGACCGGCACCAACACCTATGCGGGCGGCACGAGTGTCACCGGCGGAGCCTTGTCGATTTCCAAGGACGCGAACCTGGGGGCGGCGGGGACGCGGATCACGCTGGACGGCGGAGCGCTGGAAATCACCGGCGGGCCGGATCCCGAATTCGAGGCGATCGCGCGTGACGTCGTATTGGGTTTCAACCATGGTTGGTTCGATGTCGTCCAGGCCGATCGGGTGATCAGCCTGGACGGTCAGATCAGCGGGGTGGGGCAGTTGCGCAAGCGCGGCGCGGGCACGCTGGTGTTGACGGACACGACCCATACCTATGAAGGCGGGGTGACGATCGTGGGCGGCGCCCTGCAAATCGGCAGCGATGCGAACTTGAGCGGCGTGAGTCCGCTGATTACCTTCGAGTCCGGCGGCGTCCTGGCCTATCGCAATGCGGGGGCGGCGGCCAGTCAGGATCTGGATCGGCAATTCTTGATGACGATAGGCGGCGGCGCGTTGGACCTGGACCTGGGCGGCGACGCGGACAAAGCCTTGCGCCTGACCGGGACGATATCGGGCTCGGGCGGTCTGACGACGACCGGCGTGGGCCGGGTGGTGCTGACGGAGGCGGCTTCGCATCTGGGCGGGACCATCATCGCCAACGCGGGCGGGCTGCAGGTGGGCGAAGGCGGCGTGAGCGGGGCGCTGTCGCCGTCCGGCTCGGTGGTCAACAACACCTGGCTGGGTTTTAACCGCAGCGATGATGTGAGCGTGGGCGTGGTGATCAGCGGCACCGGCCAGGTTGCGCAGCTGGGCGCGGGCGCTTTGACGCTGAGCGGCATTAATTTTTACCAGGGCGGCACGCATGTCTCTGGCGGCGGCACGGTGCGCGTGGCCAACAACAGCAACCTGGGCGCGGCCGGCGGCGCGGTGAGCTTGGACGCGGGCACGCTGCAGATAACGGGCGCGCTGCTCACGAGCACGGCGCGCCAGCTCCACCTGAACGGTCTGGCGCCCGGCAGCAACGTGGTGGATATCGGCGCG